>JBBRAX010000001.1:0-307895 GCA_038206395.1 Myxococcales bacterium
GTAGCCCTTGAAGAACGGCGTGTGGCGGCCGCCTTCTTCCTTCGTGAGCACGTAAATCTGGCCCTTGAACTTCGTGTGCGGCGTCACGCTGCCCGGCTTCGCCATCACCTGGCCGCGCTCGATGTCTTCCCGCTTCAGGCCGCGCACCAGCGCGCCGATGTTGTCGCCCGCGCGCCCTTCGTCCAGCAGCTTGCGGAACATCTCGACGCCGGTGACCACCGTCTTCGCCGTCGGGCGAATGCCGATGATCTCGACTTCCTCACCCACCTTGATGATTCCGCGCTCGACGCGGCCCGTCGCGACCGTGCCACGGCCTTCGATCGAGAACACGTCTTCCACCGGCATCAAGAAGGGCTTCTCGGTCATCCGGATGGGGGTCGGGATGTACGAGTCGACCGCCTCCATCAGCTTCAGAATCGAGCCTTCGCCGATGTCAGAGGTGTCGCCTTCGAGCGCCTTCAGCGCGCTGCCGGGGATGATCGGGGTCTTGTCCCCCGGGAAGTCGTACTTCTTCAGCAGGTCGCGCACTTCCATCTCGACGAGCTCGCGCAGCTCGGGGTCGTCGAGCATGTCGACCTTGTTCAGGAAGACGACGATGTACGGAACGCCGACCTGGCGCGCGAGCAGGATGTGCTCACGGGTCTGCGGCATCGGGCCGTCCGCCGCCGAGACGACCAGAATCGCGCCGTCCATCTGCGCCGCGCCCGTGATCATGTTCTTCACGTAGTCCGCGTGTCCCGGACAGTCGACGTGGGCGTAGTGGCGGTTCTTCGTCTGGTACTCGACGTGCGCGGTCGAGATCGTGATGCCGCGGGCGCGTTCTTCCGGCGCCTTGTCGATCTGGTCGTACGCGAGAAAGGTCGCGCCACCCGACTTCGCGAGCACCTTGGTGATCGCCGCGGTGAGCGTCGTCTTGCCGTGGTCGACGTGGCCGATGGTGCCGATGTTGACGTGCGGCTTGCTGCGGTCGAATTTCTCTTTGCTCATTGTGGTGTGCCCCTCGTGTGTCGTCAGTAACCGCGGAGTTTGGTGACCAGCGCCTGCGCCACCGTGTCAGGGGGCGCTGCATAGTGGGAAAACTGCATCGTGTACATCGCCCGGCCCTGCGTCCTCGACCGGAGGTCGGTGGAATAGCCGAACATCATCCCCAGCGGGACCTCGGCGTCGATCACCTGCAGGTTGCCGCGGGCGTTCATGCCGTTGATCTTCCCGCGGCGCGCATTGAGGTCACCCACGACGTTGCCCATGAACTCGGAAGGGGTGACGACCTCGCACTTCATCATCGGCTCGAGCAGCACCGGGCGCGCCTTGTTGCAGGCGTCCTTGAAAGCCATCGACCCGGCGATCTTGAAGCTCACCTCGTCGGAGTCCGTCTCGTGGAACTCGCCGTCGAAGAGCTCGACCTTCACGTCGACCATCGGGTAGCCGGCGAGCACGCCGTTCGAGAGGCTCTCGAAGACGCCGCGCTCGACGGGCGAGACGAACTCTTTGGGGATCTTTCCGGCGGTGATTCCGTCGACGAAGAGGAAGCCCTTGCCGGGCGGCTGCGGCGAGACGCGCAGCTTCACCTTTGCGAACTGGCCCTTGCCGCCCGACTGCTTGATGTATTCGCCGGCGGCTTCGGCGGTGGTGCTCACCGTCTCGCGGTAGGCGACCTGGGGCTTGCCGACGTTGGCGCCGACTTTGTGCTCGCGCAGCAAGCGGTCGACGATGATCTCGAGGTGCAGCTCGCCCATGCCGGCGATGATCGTCTGGCCGGTTTCGGGGTCGAGGCGGACGCGGAAGCTGGGGTCTTCGATGGCGAGCTTCTGCAGCCCGCCGGCGAGCTTCTCTTGGTCCTCGACGCTCTTCGGCTCGAGGGCCAGGTCGATGACGGGCTCGGGAAACTCCATGCTGGCGAGTAGAATCGGATGCTTCTCGTCGCACAGCGTCTCGCCGGTGACGACGTTCTTCAGGCCGACGATCGCGCAGATGTCGCCAGCCAGACATTCTTGAAGCTCGTCGCGCTTGTCGGCGCGCATCTGCACCAGCCGCCCCACCCGCTCGCGCTTGCCCTTGGCGGTGTTCCACACGGCGCTGCCGGTGCGCAGCGTGCCCGAGTAGACGCGGATAAAGGTGAGCGTGCCGAAGGCCTCGCTCATGATCTTGAAGGCGAGGGCCGAGAAGGGGGCGTCGTCTTTTGTCTCGCGGGTGATCACGTTGCCTTTGGAGTCGATGCCCTCGACGGGCGGGACGTCCATCGGCGAGGGCAGGAAGTCGACGACGGCATCGAGCAACGGCTGAACGCCCTTGTGCTTGTAGGCCGAGCCGCAGAGCACGGGGAACACCTTGAGCGCGATGCAGCCCTTGCGAATGCCGCCGCGAATCTGGGCCTCGGTGATGTCGACGCCCTCGTTCTCGAGGTACTGCCCCATCAGCGCGTCGTCGAGCTCGCAGACCTGCTCGAGCATCTTGGTGCGCCAGGCCTTCGCGTTGTCTGCGTGCTCGGCGGGGATGTCGATGATCTCGTACTTGCTGCCCTGCACGTCGTCCTGAAAGACGAGCGCCTTCATCCGGACGAGGTCGATGACGCCGCGGTGGTTCTCTTCGGCGCCGAGGGGAAGCTGGATGACGAGGGGGGTCGCGCCCAGGCGTTCGCTGATGCTCTTCACCGACATCTCGAAGTCGGCCCCGATGCGATCCATCTTGTTGACGAAGCAGATGCGGGGAACCTTGTACTTGTCGGCCTGGCGCCAGACGGTCTCGCTTTGGGGCTCGACGCCGTTCACGCCATCGAAAAGCGCCACCGCGCCGTCGAGCACGCGCAGCGAGCGTTCGACCTCGATGGTGAAGTCGACGTGGCCGGGGGTGTCGATGATGTTGATGCGGTATTTCTGATCAGCGCGGGTCCAGAAGGCGCTGATCGCGGCGGACGTGATGGTGATGCCGCGCTCGCGTTCCTGCACCATCCAGTCGGTGGTGGTGGTGCCCGAGTGGACCTCGCCCATCTTGTGGATGGCGCCAGTGTAGAAAAGGATCCGCTCGGTCGTGGTGGTCTTGCCCGCATCGATGTGGGCCATGATCCCGATGTTGCGGTACCGCTCGAGGGGAGATTCGCGGGGCATGAAGGCTCTCGACGCAAAAGAAAACAGGCGCCGCTTTCGCCCGAAATTTTCGGAGGAAGCAAGCGCCTGGTTACTGACTCCCTGGCTTCGCCCTATTCGGGACGCTTGCAGCGTCCCCGCGGGCCTACGAACGCGAGACCTACCAGCGGTAGTGCGCGAACGCCTTGTTGGCTTCCGCCATCTTGTGCGTGTCTTCGCGCTTCTTCACGGCGTTGCCGCGGTTGTTGGCAGCGTCCATGATCTCGCCGGCCAGCTTCTCTTCCATCGTCTTCTCGCCGCGCTGCTTGGCGTAGCTGATCAACCAGCGCATGCCGAGGGCAACGCGGCGATCCTGACGGACCTCGACGGGGACCTGGTAGGTCGCACCACCGACGCGGCGGCTCTTCACTTCGAGCACCGGCTTGACGTTGTCGAGCGCCTTCTTGAACGTCTTCAGGGGCTCTTCCTTGGCGCGCTCTTCGATCAGCGAGAAGGCACCGTAGGTGACGCGTTCGGCGATCGACTTCTTGCCTTTGCGCATCAGGTCGTTGACGAACTTCGTCACGACGCGATCCAGGAACTTCGGATCCGGAAGAATCTTGCGCTTATTCGGTACTCGGCGACGGGGCATGGATCAGTTCCTTTTGTTCAGCTGGGGCGCTTGGCGCCGTACTTGGAGCGGCTCTGCTTGCGGCCCTGAACGCCGACCGAGTCGAGAGTGCCGCGGATGATGTGGTAGCGAACGCCCGGGAGATCCTTGACGCGGCCGCCGCGAATCATCACCACCGAGTGCTCCTGGAGGTTGTGGCCGACGCCCGGAATGTACGACGTCACTTCGATGCCGTTGGTGAGGCGAACGCGGGCAACCTTGCGGAGCGCCGAGTTCGGCTTCTTGGGGGTGGTCGTATAAACGCGGGTGCAGACGCCGCGCTTCTGGGGGCACTCTTTGAGCGCGGGGCTCTTGCCCTTGAACCGCAATGCTTCACGGCCTTTGCGGATCAGCTGGTTGATCGTCGGCATGAATTCCTGGAACGAATTTGGTGTGATGAAAAAAGGGGGCCCCGCTTACAGGCCCAAACGTGGAGTGTCAAGCGACCTGCGTTTCACATGCAGGTTCCGCCCGCTTTGCATTGCTTGGGGGCAGCGCAAACCGGGTTGGATCCGCAGCGACATAGCCCATCGGGGCCGCAGCCGTCGCCCTGCTTTCCGCAATCAACGCACGCCGAGCCGCTGGCGCCGCATTTGTTGTCGGTGATCGCCTCGCAGTGGGTTGCGTCCCGGCAACAGCCGGCGCAGTTGGCGGCATCACAGGCGGTGCCGGCCGCGGTGCAGGCGCCGGCGGTGCAGGTGGTGCTGTTGCCGCAGGCGGGCGTTGCGCCGCAGCGGCAGTTGCCCGCGGGAGAGCAGTTGTCGGCCTTGGCTGGGTTGCAAGCGGTGCAGACGCCGCCGCCGGTGCCGCAGAAGCCGACTGCCGCCACCCTGCAGACGCCCATCGCACAGCAGCCGTTGGGGCACGTCGTGGCGTTGCAGGCGATCGGCATGCAGCTGCCACCCATGCACTTGTTTCCGGCAGCGCAGGCGGGGTTGGCGCCGCATTGGCATGCGCCGGCGGCCGAGCACGAATCGGCGATCAGGGGATCGCAGGAAGCGCAGGCAGCGCCCGCTGCACCGCAAGCGGTGGCGGTTCGTGCGGTGGTGCACGTCGAGCCGGTGCAGCAACCGTTCGGGCAGTTGGCGGCGGTGCACGGGTTGTTGACGCAGGTGTTGTTGATGCACTGCTGGTTGGCGCCGCACGCCGGACCCGTGCCGCACTTGCAAGCGCCCGTAGTGCAGCTGCTCGACGCGTTCGGGTTGCATGCGACGCAGGCCGCTCCCAGGGTTCCGCAGGTCGATGACGTGCTCGTCTGGCAGACGTTTCCGGCGCAGCAGCCGCTGGCGCACGACGTCGCGTCACAGACGCACTGGTTGTTGAGGCAGCGCGTGCCGGGACCGCATGCGGGGCCGGAGCCGCAGGTGCACGTTCCCGAGGTGCAGCTGCTGGCGGTCGTCGCGCTGCAGGCCACGCACGCGGCCCCGGGGTCGGCGCAGCTGGATAGCGACTGGGCGGTGCAGACAGTTCCCGCGCAACAGCCGCTGGCGCAGGAAGAGGCGTCACAGATGCATTGGCCGCTGCTGCAGGTCTGGCCGGCCGCGCAGGCTGCCAGGGTTCCGCAGCCGCAGCTCCCGGTAGCGTTGCAGGAGTCGGCGATCATCGCGTCGCAGGTAAGGCACGTCGAGCCGCCCGTGCCGCAGGCGCCAATCGACGGCGTGGTACAAGTGGCGCCGTTGCAGCAACCATTGGGGCAGTTGGTGCCGTTGCAGGCGCCGCCGGTGCAGATGCCGCTGGAGCACGTCTGGCCGATGCCGCACGCCGGGCCGGCGCCGCAGCGGCAGGTGCCATTGCTCGCGCAGGTGTTCGCGCTGACGGGGTTGCAGGTGGCGCAGGTGTCGCCACCGGCGCCGCAGGTGCTGAGGCTTCGCGCTTGGCAAACACTGCCGACGCAGCAACCACTGGGGCAGCTGGTGCCGTCGCAGACGCACTGGCTGCCGACGCAGCGCTGGCCTCCGACGCAGGCCATGTCGGATCCGCAGCGACAGCCGTCGCCAGCGCAGGTGTCGGCTCGGGTGAGATCGCAGGTCGAGCAGGCGCCGCCGGCTGGGCCGCAGCTGGCGATCGCCATCGCATTGCAGGTGAGGCCAGCGCAGCAGCCGTTGGGGCACGAGGTGACGTCGCACGTGCAGGTGCCGTTCATGCACCGCTGGCCGGCTCCACAGGCGGCGGAGGATCCACACTGGCAGAAGCCGGTGGCGCTGCAGCTGTCGGCCGAGGTGGCGCTGCACGCGATGCACGCCGAGCCGTGCGCTCCGCAGGTGATCGCCGACGGGGTCTGACAAACGTCGCCAGCGCAGCAGCCGTTGAGGCAGCTTGCTTGATCGCAGCCCGCGCCGCCGCCGGTTCCGACTCCACCGCCGGTTCCGACTCCACCGCCGGTTCCGACTCCACCGCCGATTCCGACTCCACCGCCGGTTCCGACTCCACCGCCGGTTCCAGCTCCGCCGCCGCCCGTGCCCGGCCCCGAACTGACGCAGAGCTGATGGGCGAGATCGCAGCGGCCCTCAGTGGGGCACTGCGCGTCTGAGGTGCAGCGTGAGTAGCCGCAGCTACAGCCCTCGAGCACGAAGAGAAGAGCGGTGGCAGCGAATGCAAGACGGATCAAGGAAGGGTTCCGGACAAGGAGATGCGGACTCCATCGCGCGCCGGAGCCGCAGACAGCGCAACGGGCGAAGACGAACGGCCAGGAAGGAAAGCCACCAGCGCACCGGCAATCGCGACGGCCGCTCCGACGGGAATCAGCACGGCGCCTACTTGAGAATTGCGAAGGGCGTCGGACACCCCCCCCGCCCGCTCGGGAGCGACGAGACCCGCTGCGTCGGGAGGATTCGACGACATCCCGGAAGCGGCGAGCCCCGCGAAGATTCCGCCGAGCACCATCGCTGCCCCACCGGTGGCGACCAGCGTGAGCCCCAGCGAACGGCGGCCCGGAGACGAGGGTTCGCGAAAGGTGGCGACGGGGGGCTGAAACGGGCCCGCGTTGCTCGCGGTGGGCTCGGGCGCTGGCACCGAAGGAGGCGCGGGCAGCTCGGCCGCGACGCGCGCTTCATCGGGCATCGTCGAGGCGAGCTCACCCAGCTTGAGGTCGGCCAGGGTCTTCGCGAGCGCCTGGCGAACGGTCTCGACTGTCTGTTTCGCGCCCGGAAGCGGCAGCGCGATCGACGACCGCCGCACGACGAGGCCGTCGATGCGAACGACGCGGGCGTTGGTGACCACCTGGTCGGGCTGCACGTCGGCGCGAATATAGACGCCGTAGAGCGACTCGGTGGACTCAGCGAGAAAACGCAGGCAGCTGTCGCGAACCTCGCAGCCGGCGGCAGCGCTCTTCCCCATCGCTTCATCGAGCCGCGAGCTGCCGGCAAAACGAACGCTCGAGGTCTTGGCGAGCATGACGTCAAACTGGGCGCGCAGCCGTTCGCGCTGGGGGTTGGTGACGCTGCCGATATCGAGGGGGTGAACTGCCACGCGCGGCTCGGCCAGCGAGGCCGCCGCAGCCAGACAGATCGTGCCCACCACCCAACGGTTCGTGTTCAAAAAGGTGCTCCCTCTCGCAGGGCGCCAATTGCAATGGAGAGGCCGAAGCCCAGTGAGAGGGAAGCCGCCGCGAAGCCTGTGGCGCAAATGCGCCTCAGCACAGAATTGCCACGCCCTTCCCCGCCTACAGGTCGGTGACCATCACGACCGCGTCTTCGCGATCGTCGGTGTAGTAGTTCGGGCGCATGCCGACGGCCTTGAAGCCGAGCGCCTTGTACATGCCGATCGCCGCTTCGTTTCCGCGGCGCACTTCGAGAGACGCGATGCGGCAGCGGTGGGTGCGGCCGTAGTCCAGGGTCGCTTCCATCACCGCGCGGCCGATTCCCCGGCGGCGCTGCTTTTGGGCAGTGGCGACGTTGAGCACGTGGATCTCGTCGGCGACGAGCCAGAAAATCGAGAAGCCGAGCACCGTCCACCCGTTGCTCACCTGCTCTTCGGCGAGGAGCACGGTCGACCAGTCCTGGGTCAGCTCTTTCTTCACCATCTCGAGCGTCCACGGGTTCGAGAACGCGACCTTCTCGATTTCCATCACTCCGGGAAGATCGTCGATCGTCATCCGGCGAATGCGCCAGGGGTCGGGGGCGAGCTGCCTCATCGGGCGCCTCCATCGACGCGGACGCGCTCGGCGAACGGACCCAGCAAGCGCACGGAAGCGGCCTTGCGAACCTGGGCGAGCTCGGCGGCGGCCAGCGACTTGAATCTCTCGTTGAAGAGCTTCTGGCGCAGCACGGGCATCGCGAGGCCTTTGAGATCCGAGCGCTCGGCCTGCAGGTTCTTCGCTTCGACCTCCGACACCTGGGCCCGAAGCTTCAGCTTCCCTTCGAAGACGCGTTCGGTGCGGAGCATGCGCGAGAGGACGACGGCCAGGGTCGACAGGTCGGTGTCGTTGGCGGCGAGAAAAGTTGCGAGGGCCTGGGGCCCGCCGAGCAGCTTAGTGAAGCGATCGATGACGCGCTCGAGCTCGCCCTCTTCCAGCGGGTAGGCCTTGAGCTTGTCGGCTTCGGCGATCTCGAGGCGCTGGCCGATGACCGAGTCGAGCACGCTGCGCAGGGTACCGTGATCGAGCTCGCTGAAGGCAGCCTCGACGCCGCCCGCGTGGATCAGCATCACCCGGGCCTCGAACTGCAGCTCGGTGAGGGTGAGGACGTGGCCGTCGATCAGGGCGACGCTGCGGTCGAGCAAACGCTTCGGCGGCGCCGCTTCGTCCTGCCCGAGCGCGACGAAAGGAATGAGCAGAAAAGCCAGTAACCACTGGCGGAAGGCGCGGGGCTGGTTAGCTTCTCGGCTGACCATGGCGGAGGATTACTACCAGCGGCTGGGCGTGTCGCGCCAAGCCTCAGAGGAAGAGATCAAGAAGGCCTACCGCCGGCAGGCCAAGAAGTTCCACCCCGACATCAACAAGGCCAAGGGCGCCGAAGAGACCTTCAAGGGGCTCAACTCCGCGTACGAGGTGCTGGGCGACAAGAAGAAGCGCGCCATGTACGACGAGCTCGGAGAGGACGCCGAGAAGATCGGCTTCGACGAGAAGAAGGCCGACGCGTTTCGCCAGTACAAGGCGGCCCAGCAGTCGGGCGGCCGGCGCGGCGGCGTTCCTGGGATGGGCTTCGACTTCGACCCCGAGGCTGGCGGCGCCGACTTCGAGTCGATTCTCGGCCAGATGTTCGGAGCGGCCCGCAACCGCCCCACCCGAGGCGACGACTTCACGATGAAGGTGCAGGTCGCGCTCAACGAAGCGGTGCAGGGCGCCGAGCGCAACGTGCAGGTGAACGGAAAGCGGCTCACGGTGAAGATCCCGAAGGGCGTGCATACCGGTTCGCAGGTTCGGGTGCTGGGTCAGGGCGGTGTGGGCAGCAAGGGTGGCTCGGCGGGCGACCTGTTCCTCGAGATCGAGGTCTTCCCCCACCCGCTCATCCGCCGCGAGGCGAACGACCTGTACCTCGACGTGCCGGTGACGGTGGCCGAGGCGATGAATGGGGCCGAGGTGACGGTGCCGACCTTTGGAGGCAATGGCCAGGTGACGATCAAGCCAGGCACGCAGTCGGGCCTGAACATGCGGCTCAAGGGCAAGGGCGTGCCGTCGCTGGAAGGCGGGCCGGCGGGCGACATGTATCTCGTCATTCAGGTGAAGATTCCCGAGGGCGCCGACGCGGCAGTGAAGAAGGCCGCGGCCGAGCTCGAGAAGGGGTACCTCGAGCCCGTGCGGAAGAACCTGAAGCTCTGACGACTTCTGCTAGAGAGCGACCGAATGGGATTACTGGATTTTCTAGGTGGGGGCACAGCGGCCGACAAGGCCTCGAAGCTCAAGGCGAAGGTGACGCAGAAGTACGGCGACCCGGCGACGCGGCAGAAGGCGATCAGCCAGCTGGGCGAGCTGAAGACGCCCGAGGCCGTCGCGGTGCTGATGCACAGGTTTACGCTCACCGTTGATCCTCACACCACCGACGCCGACGAGAAGGGCCACGTCTTCGAGATCATCTGCGGGCTCGAAGGCGACGCCGTGCAGCCGGTGAAGGACTTCTTGAAGCGCACCGACACCGCGAGCTCGTGGGCGCTGAAGGTGCTGGAAGAGATTCTGAAGCCCGAAGACGTGATCGGCGTCGCGTGCGACGAGCTCAAGCGCCTGGGCGCCGAGTACACGCGCGACCCCGAGAAGAAGGTGGTGCTGATTCACTACCTCGACGGGAAGACCGACCCCCGCATCGCCGACGTCATCGTGCCGCTGCTGCACGACATGTCCGACGACGTGAAGATGGCGGCGCTCAACAACCTGGCGTCGCGGAAGTATGGGCCGGCGCGCGAGAAGATGCTCGAGCTGCTGGTCGCTGAAGAGACGGGCAAGCGCGTGCAGGTGGCGGCGATCGAAGCGATTGCGGCCAGCGAGTTTACGGTGCAGGGCTTCCGCGAGAAGGCTGAGAAGCGCCTTGGCGAAGGCTGGCACCTCGACAAGTCCGGAGCGTTGAAGAAGCGCGGGTGAAGCGGCTCGAGTCCCACGCGAAGTGCAAGCGTGCGCTCGAGGCGTTGTCGGATTCGGCGTTGATCGCCGCGGTCGCGCGGGCGGCGCCGCTGGGGCGGGGCATCGGCGGCACGGTCTGCGCGATGCCGGTCGAAGGCGGCGAGGTGTTCGTCAAGACGGTGCGGCTCACTGCGCTGGAACAGGCGAACCCGCAGTCGACGGCGAACCTCTTCGGGCTGCCGCTGCGCTACCAGTACGGCCTGAGCTCGGCTGGCTTTGGCGCGTGGCGCGAGCTCGCGGCGCACCAACTGACCACCGGGTGGGTCACGTCGGGCGCGCACCCGGCCTTTCCTTTGCTGCACCACTGGCGCGTGTTGCCGCGCGAGCCCGAGGAAAACCCCGCGCTCGAAAGGCAAGTGATCGCATGGGGAGGCGACCTGAAGATCCGCAACCGGCTCGCAGCGATGGAAGCGGCGACGCAGAGCGTGGTGCTCTTCCTCGAACGGTTTCCGCAGGACCTTCGCAGCCTGCTGATCGAGGGCACGCCTGACTGGGTCGAGCCCGCGCTGCTCGACGTCACCGCGTTCCTTTCGAGCAAGGGCTTCGTGCACTTCGACGCGCACTTCCAGAACCTCGTCACCGACGGGAAGGCGCTGTACCTCACTGACTTCGGGCAGGCGCTGTCGGAGGACTTCACGCTGACGCCCGAAGAAAGGGAGTTTCTGAACCGGCACCTGCAGTTCGATCGCACCTACGCGCAGGCGAAGCTCTTCGCGATGACCCGCGAGCCGCACCTGGCAAACGCAGCGACGCAGATCAACCGGCTGTTCGCGTCTCTCAAAGCCTAGGATGCGCGCGCCCATGCGCCCTGCCCTGTTGATCGGCTGTCTGCTGCTGGGTTGCTCTTCCGTGCCGTCTTCCGTCGATGCGGGGCTGGACGCGGGCGAGCCCGAAGTGACGCCCGTCGAGCTCTGCAATCGGTTGGCGATCGCGCGCTGCGGGCTCTTGTCGCGTTGCTACGCCGCTTTCGCGCAGCGGGGTTTCGCCGGCTGCTCGGACGTCGAGCGCGAGACGTGCCTGGCTGGGTACGAGGCGCTGCGTCCGGCTTTCGAAGGCAAGCGCGTGGCGATCGACGGCGCGCGGCTGGGTGGGTGCGAAGCACGAATGAAGAGCAGCAGCTGCCCTCCGACCTTTCCGCCGTCGTACTCGGCGATCGCCGCACACCCGTTTTCCGACTGCGACCTCGAGACGGGCCTGCTGACCGGAAAGGTCGTCAGCGGCCAGACCTGCGCGACCGCCGTCGAGTGCGAGCCGGGCAGCGTGTGCATCAAGCCGGGCGGCGTCTGCAAGGGCACGTGCTCGAAGTGGCCGCAGGTGGGCGAGGCGTGCAGCTTCGGTTGCGAGCCGGGCCTGATCTGCGACAACGATCGCTGCGCCGCCGCGCGGACCACGGGCCAGACGTGCGCCAGCAGTCGCGAGTGCGCGCCCGACCTGATCTGCAACGGCACCTGCCGCGCGCGCTCGAAGGCGGGCGAGGCGTGCGCGTTCGACGCGAACCGGCTGTCGACCTGCGACCCCGGCCTCGCCTGCGACGTCACGCCCTTCGTGATGGGAGTCTTCGGCAAGTGCGTCGTCCCCCAGCCGCTCAACGGCCGCTGCCAGTTTCACTGGTCATGCGCGTCTGGGCTCGTCTGCGCGGATCTCGACTTCACCGGTTTTCCCAGCAACGCCCCGACACCTGGCTTCTGCCGTTTGCCGGGCGAGCCCGGAACCAATTGCCCGGCGACGACGTACCAGACGTTCGTGGGAGATCAATGTGGAGCAGGCACGGTGTGCAGCAACGACCTTCGCAAATGCACGGCGCTGCCGAAGAAGAGCGAGGCGTGCACGCCGTCGACCCAGTCGTGCGCGGGCGTCGGCATCTACTGCAAGCCCAGCGGCTCGGGAGACACCGGCCTCTGCACTGGCCCCGTCGGCAACGGCGATCGCTGCGCTTTCGAGATCGACGCCACCCGCCGCGTCTCGGTGCCGTGCGCGACGGGCTACTGCGACACCGTCAGCACGTTCAGCTGCCAGCCGCCCGTGAAGGCGAACGGGAGTCTGTGCGAGCAGAACGGCGAGTGTCAGTCAGGCCGGTGCGCCGTTCAACAAGACCGTTCGCTGCGCTGCGCGCAGGCGTGCAACTAGTCCACCAGGGGAAGCCGATGACCGTGACGTCGCAGCTCGAGGCCGTGACCGTGTATGCCAGTGGCGCCGTATGCACCCGCCGCGCGAAGGTCGACGCGCCGCCCGAACCCACGCGGCAGATTCGAATCACAGGCTTGCCGCTGTCGTTGCGGGCCACATCGCTGCGGGCGCGGGTTCTCTCGGGCGGCGAGGGCCTTCGCGTGCTCGACGTTCGCGCGGGCTTCGAGGTGCAGCTGGCCGAAGAGGTCGATGTGCCGGTCGAACAAAAGGCGCTCGAGGCCGCCGAGGCCGAGGTCTCGCGGCTCGAGCAGGTGCAGGCGCGGCTGGTGAAAGAAGCGCAAGAGCTGGGCGCGCTGCGGCCGTCGTTTCCGGTTCAGAAAAAAGGGGAACCGCCGCGCACGGCTCCCGTCGACGCGATGCTGGGGTTGGCGGACTTCGTCGATCGCGAGCTGGAGACCCGCAATGGTCGGCTGCGGAAGCTCGAGCAGGAGCTGACTGACGCGCGCAACGAGGCACAGCTTCGCCGCCGGCGGCTGCACGAGGCGTCGACGACGAACCGCACCGAACGGGCGCGCCTGAGCCGCAGCGCGGTGGTGATGCTGTCGGCCGAGCACTCGCAGGCGTTGGAGCTCGCGGTCGAATACCAGGTGCCCGGCGCGCGCTGGGTGCCGAACTACGAGCTGCGCCTCGACAAGTCGATGAATGGCGGCGGCTTGAAGATGAGGGCGTCGGTCGCGCAGCACACCGGTGAAGACTGGATCAACGTCGCGCTGTCGCTGTCGACCGCGCAGCTCGACCGCCGCACCGACCTGCCCGAGCTACGGGCGATGAAGATCGGGCGCAGCCAGCCTCCCCCTCCGCGGCCGGGCTGGCGGGAGCCTCCGCCGGGGCTCGACGAGCTCTTTGAAGGCTACGACGAGGCGATGGGCGGGCGTCCGCCGGTGGGCATGCCCCCGCCGCCTCCCAAAGCGGCTGCGCCCCGCGACTTTGCTGATGGGGCCGCGCCCGAACGATCGATGAAGAAGCGAGCGGCCAGGAGCACGCCGCCGCCCGGAATGCCGCAGAGTGCTCCGGCGCCGGCTCCGTCGATGGCGCGGATGTCGGTGATGGCGCCGATGGCAATGCCGGTGGCCGCTGCAAAGGGAGGAGGCGGTGTGTTCGGCGCGATCGGCAACATGGTGGGCGGCCGCGGTGGGGCACGCAGCCACGACGCCCGACGCGAAGAAGCGGCCATGCCGGAGGCCGACATGGCGATGGACGACGAGGTCGGCGAGGCGCCCTCGGGCGCGATGGCGATGCCTGCGGAAGCGCCCGCGCCCGAGCTCGTGCCGGACCACGCGTTGATGGACTACGACCGTCTGCAGATGCAGCCTTCGACCGACGGCGGTGGTCCGCGCGGCCGGCTGAAGCGCGGCTCCGACTGGCAGTTCGCCTTCGTCTCGTCGGTGTCGGTGCAGGTCGACATCGTCACCGCAGTATTGATGAAGGCGCAGCGCGAGGCAGGCGAGGTCGAGAACCTGACGTTGCCGCACCACGCGTCAGCCGTGCGCGCGTCGGCGGCGGCCTTCGATTACCGCTTCGAGTGCGAGTCGAAGGTCGAAGTGCCTTCGACGGGCCGGTGGTCGCTGGTGCCGGTGATGACGGCGCAGGTCGGTTTGAACGCGGGGTACACCTGCGTGCCTTCCGTCGAGCCGAAGGTGTACCGGGTGCTGAAGGTCGCGAACAAGTCTCCGCACGCGCTGCTGCAGGGCCCCGTCGACGTGTCGGTGGGCGACGAGTTTCTGATGACGACGCAGCTGCCGACGATCGCTCCGAGAGGCGAAGAGGCGCGGCTGGGCCTTGGGGTCGAAGAGGCGCTGAAGGTCGCGCGGAAGACGCAGTTCAAGGAGACGACGGGAGGCCTGCTGGGTGGTTCGACCGTATTGCCACACGAGATCGAGATCGAGGTCAGCAACCGGCTGTCCCACCCCGCGGCGATCGAGATTCGCGAAAGGGTCCCCGTGTCGCGCGACGACGACGTGAAGGTCGAAGAGGCGTCGGTGAAGCCGCCCTGGGAAAAGGACGAGAAGATCCGCGACGGGGTTCAGACCGATGGCGCGCGCCGCTGGCTGGTGACGGTGGGCGCTGGCGAGAAGGCGACGGTGGTGGCGCAGTTCAACATCAAGATGCCTTCCGACAAGATGCTCATCGGCGGCAACCGGAGGGTGTGAGCGATGCTGATTCCCTTGCCCGTCACGAAGGTCACCTGCATGGAAGACCGCGCCCAGATCGAGAGGCGCGGCGAGCCTCAGCTACCGGCTGGCACGCACCAGCTCAAGGTCCACGACGTCTCGCCGCTGGCGGTCGAGCGCTCCTTGAGAGTGGAGGTCACCGGTGGACGGCTGATCGACGCGAAGCTGGTGCGCCGCTGGCACGAAGCGCCGAAAGGCGGAGTCGCCGCGGACGCGAGCGGGCTGAAGAAGAAGGCCCACACGCTGGAGCTCGAGCTTCGCGCCTGTGCCGACGACCTCGCGCGGCTGACCGTGCGCCGCGAGCTGGTGTCGAAGGCCCGGGCCGAGATCTACCGCGAGATCCAGGAATCGGCGGGCGCCGGACAGACGGACCCCGCGGCGTGGAGCCAGCGGCTGGCCCAGGTGGGCGCGCAGCTTCAGACCGTCGAAGAGACGCTGCGCACCCTCGGCCTCCACCAGGTCTGGCTGCAGCACAGGGTGCGCGAGGCGAGCCAGGCGCTGGCGATCAGCGAGCAGCGGCCCACGTCGCTGAAGTGCGCGCTCGAGCTCACCGTAGAAAGCCCGGGCGGCAAGGCAGCGATTCGCGCGACGTACCTGGCGCCGTGCGCCGTCTGGCGCCCGGCGTACCGCGCGAGCTTGAGCGCCGACACCGTGAAGCTCGAGAGCGAAGCCATCGTCTGGCAGAGCACCGGCGAGGCGTGGACTGACATCGAGCTGCTGTGCTCGACCGCGCGCCCGACGCTGGGCACCACGCCGCCCGTACTGACGCCAGATCTGATCGGCAGCCGGCCCAAGCGCGCCGAAGAGAAGAAGGTCGTCGACGTGGCGGTGCGCGAAGAAGTGATTCAGTCGTCCGGAGAAGGCGGCGTCGCGGCGGCCGCCTCGATGCCGGGGCTCGACGATGGCGGCGAGACGCGGCTGCTCAAGGCGCTGGCGAAGGTGTCGATTCCTTCCGATGGCCAGCCCCACCGGGTGCCGCTGTCTTCCTTCGATGCGAAGGCAAAGCTCGAGCGGCTGTGCACCCCCGAGCTGTCGCCGCTGATCTCGATGGTGGCGAAGTTCCCGAACGCCGGCCCCAACGTGCTGCTGGCGGGCCCGGTCGACCTGCTTCGTCAAAGCGGCTTCGTCGGCCGCGCCCAGCTGAAGTTCGCTGGCCAGAATGAGACCGTCGTTCTGTCTTTCGGAAGCGAAGACGGCCTGCGCGTGGTGCGAAAGGTCGACGAGAAGCGCGAAGAGGCGCGAATCACCGGCCGAAAGACGACCACGAAAACCGTGACGCTGTTCGTCTCGAACGCCAGCGCGGAGGCCGCGAAGGTGGTGCTGGAAGAACGGATTCCGGTCAGCGAAGTGAAGGAGGTCGAGATCCAGGTGCTGCAGAAGGAGTCGTCGCCCGGGTGGCCCGCCGCGGCCAGCAAAGACGGGCTGGTTCGCATCGAGCTTGACCTCGCTGCCAACTCGCAACAGGAAGCGAAGTTCGTCTGGGAGCTGCAGGCGGGCTCGAAGGTCGCCGGGCTCTAACGCAACGAAAGAGAGGCAACGTGAGCAGCGCACTGACGCAGTACCGAGATGCATTCGTCCAGGCGATCGCCGCCGCGCTTGGCCAGCGCCCGGAAGAAGTCGACCTGCAGGTGAAGCCCGCCGCCGACCCCGCGCATGGAGACTTCAGCTTCGCAACCTTTGCGCTCGCCAAGGCGCTGAAGAAGGCGCCGCCCGCGATCGCCGCCGAGACCGCGAAGGGCATCGCCTTGCCCGGCCTCGAGGTGAAGGCCACCGGGCCGTACGTGAACGCGCGCATCCTCGCGATGCCGTTCACCCAGCAGGTGCTCGACGGCGTGCGCAAGGCAGGCCCGTCGTACGGCGAAGGCACCACCGGGGCGGGCCACACGGTGGTCATCGACTACTCGTCGCCGAACATCGCGAAGCCGATCGCCTTCCACCACATCCGTTCGACCGCCATCGGCCACGCGATCGCGAACCTCTATCGATCGCAGGGGTGGAAGGTCGAAGGCATCAACTACCTCGGCGACTGGGGCAAGCAGTTCGGCCTCGTCGCGGTGGGCTTCGCGGAATACGGCGACCTGGCCAAGGCGAACGACGTCGGCCACCTGGTCGAGGTCTACGTGAAGGCAAGCAAGCGCGCCGAGGCCGAGCCGGCTTTCGACGAGAAGGCGCGCGACTTCTTCCGCCGCATGGAAGCCGGCGACGCCGCCGCGCTCGCGACGTGGCAGCAGTTCCGCCAGACATCGCTTCAAGACTTCCAGAAGGTCTACGGCCGCCTCGGCATCGCCTTCGAGCACTACGAGGGCGAGAGCAGGTACCAGGGGAAGATGGACGCGGTGATCGACGAGATCACGAAGACCGTCGGCACCCGCTTGTCCGACGGAGCGCTGATCGTCGACATGCCCTACGCCGAAGGCGAGCCGCCCGTGTTGCTGAAGAAGAACGACGGGTCGACGCTGTACGCCACGCGCGATCTCGCCGCGGCCATCGATCGCTACGAGCGCTTCAAGTTCACCCGATCGCTGTACGTCGTCGCGGCCGACCAGTCGCTGCACTTCCGGCAGTTCTTCGCGGTGCTCGCGAAGATGGGGAAGCCCTGGGCTGACAAGCTGACCCACGTCGCCTTCGGGCGCGTGAAGGGCATGAGCACCCGACGAGGAAACCTCGAGATGCTCAGCGGAGTGCTCGACGAGGCGCACGCGCGGGCCGCCGAGGTCGTGCAGGCGAACATCGCCGAAGGCCGCATCGAGACCACCGACGCGGACGCGCTGGCCGAGCAGATCGGCGTAGGCGCGGTCATCTTTGGCGATCTCAAGAACCGCCGCGTCACCGACTACGAGTTCGACTGGGAACAGGTGCTGAAGTTCGAGGGCCACACCGGCCCTTACCTGCAGTACGCCCACGCGCGCGCCTGCAACATCATCCGCAAGGGCGAGGGCGTGCCGGCTTCGTTCGATGCGGCGCTGCTGACCCTGCCGGAAGAACAGGCCCTGGTTCGCGAAGTGGCCCGCTTCCCGCTGGTCACCTTCGAGGCGGCCGAGGCGAACGAGCCGTCGATCGTGTCGCGCTACCTGCTCGACCTCGCTGCCGCGTTCAGCCGCTGGTACACGATGGGCAACCAGCAGCGAGAGGCGCGGGTGTTGATCGAGGACAACGTTCCGCTACGGGCGGCCCGGCTGGCGCTCACCGACACGGTGCGGGTGACGCTCCACAACGGGCTGCACCTGCTGGGCGTGGCGACTCCCGAACGGATGTAGCGGTGCCTCTTGTCGCCTGGAACCGTGATTCCAGGGGACTACCGGCGCTTCTTCTTCGGAGAAGGCGTCGGCGGCAGCGTCTCGTCATCGGGACGCTTCGCCACTTCCGTCGGCGCTTTCGGGTACGACTTCGTTCGCGGCTGGCTGCCGGCGGCCAGCTGCGTCGCCACGTTGTAGAGGCGAATCGGCTCGGCCCTGGGCGTGGCGACGGCCTTCACCGAGTACGGGGTGATCGGCACGTCGATGCCCTTCAAGAGCACCTCATCGCCTGCGTCGGCGGTGATGCCCTTGCCCCCGGCCTGCAACGTCTCAATGGTCACCAGCACCTCGCCCGCGTGCGCGATGCCGCACAGCCGCGCCGCCAGGTTCACCGCGCTGCCAATCGCCGTGTAGTCGAGCCGCTTCTTCGAGCCGACGGCGCCGAGCACGACTTCGCCGGTGTTGATGCCGACTCCCATTTCCAGGGGAGTGCCGTTGATCAGCGTGCGCTTCGAGCGCTCGACCATTTGCAGCGCCGCCGCCATCGCGTTTCGCGCATCGTCCGGCCGCGCCACCGGAGCGCCCCACAGCCCCATCACGCAATCGCCGATGAACTTGTCGACCGTGCCGTGGTTCTGCTCGACCGCATCGACGCAGTCTTCGAAGAAGCGGTTCAGGATCCGCACCACCTCGTCCGGAGGCAGCTGCGACGACATCGTGGTGAACCCGCGAATGTCGGCGAACAGCGTGGTCACCACTGCCGACTGGCCATCGAGCTTCAGCGCCATGCGGCCCGACAGCACCTCTTCGACGGCGGCGGGCGAGAGGAAGCGCGACAGGTTGGCGCGGTTCTCGACCTCTTGCTTCACCTTGGCCAGCAGCTCGGCGTTGTCGAGGAGGATCGCGGCCTGCGCCCCGATGGACTCGAGCAGTGGCAGATCATCGTCCGAGAAGGCAGCGCTCTGCGAGATCGAGTCGACGTACAGCACGCCCAGTGTCTGGTTTCGCGCGCGCAGCGGCACCGCCATCACGCTCTGCACGCCGCGCAGCATCACCGACTGCGATCGATCGAACCTCTCGTCGATGAGCGCGTTGTTCACCAGCACTCCGCCCTTCGAGATCAACGTCTGGTCGATCACCGCGCGCGGGATCTCCATCGCCTTGTCTTTGTCGCCGGTGCGAACCGACTTCGTCGCGAAGTTGCCCGAGGTGAGCCAGATGCCGGCCCCTTCGGCGGGCAGCAGCTCGAACATCACCGAGAGGATCCGGTCGACCATCTCTTCGGTCGAACGTTCAAGCGTGACGCGGCGGTGGAATTCCTGCGCCACCCGGTAGCGCGCGTTCTCGCGGCGCAGCGTCGCGATGGTGAGGGTGTCGTCGATCTTCACCATCACCGTCTTCGCCGACTGGGTCGGTTCGGGCGGCTCGTGGGGATCGCTGACCTCGCCCTTTGCCGTCTCGTGCGGGCCCGCGCCGTTGCTGCTGACGACATCGAACGCCGCGTTCTCGCCGTAGTACCAGCGGCGAATCAGCGCGTGCACCGAGGCCGCCGTCGCGACGTAGACGGACACGGTCTTCGCCCCGGTGACCTTCTTCAGTTCGGCGTCCAGGTTGGTCGCCAGGGGCACGGCGGCGACGACGTGCAGATCGCCGCGCGCTTCGTCCCATCGAATCGGGCACATGCGAAGACGTTCGGCGAGGCGAACCCCGATGCGATCGACCAGGGCCTGATCGAGCTTCAGCGTCCTCAGCTTGTCCGACTTGACGAAACGGGTGCTGTAGAGCTCGGCGAAGACACGAAGGAAGTCGCCTTCTTTCACCGAAGCCAGATGCAGCAGCGCGTTCGAGAGCAGACCGCCGTGCGTGCGCTGGTAGGTGCGCCCCACCTCGAGGGCGGCAGAATCGATCAACCCGCTGGCCCGCAGCGGGTTCGCGATCACCGCGTCGGATTCACCTGCGACAGGCATCCCCACTTGGGGCCGCAGGTTAACCCGTCACGGCGCCGAACGATCGAAATGAAAGCGCACACCCTGCCCGGGCAGCACACCCTTGAGGCCGTTGGGCAGGCGCCAGTACTGCCCGGTGGCGGTCAGCGCGACCAGCTCGTACTCGCCGGCGGGGGGCTGGCCGATGGGCACGATCTGATCGGGTTTCCCTGGGGCCGAGATCAGCTCCTGCGCCTGGGGCAGTACGTAGCCCTGCAGGCGATCGACCACCACCTCAGTGGTCACCGAGCCGCCCAGCGCAGTCAGGAAGGGGGCCGGGTTGAGGATCACCGGCACCACCACCGTCGAGCCCTCCTTCACCTGCCCGGGCCGGGGGATGAAGCGCAGCACCAGCTGCAGCGACAGGTCGGGCACCGAGTCCTTGTTCGCGTCGTCCGGCCGCCCATCGTGATCGGCGTCAGCGAGCCCAATCGCGAACCCCACCTTCTTCGCGTCGAGTCGCTTGCCCATGTCGTCGGCGAGCAGCGTCAGCGCGACGGGCGCGTTCGGCTGGGCGTCCAGCGCGAGGTCCGTCTCGGCGCCTTCCAGGCGAAAAGCAGGAGGCTCGCGGGCGACCAGGCCGCTGATCGCCATCGCTGTCTCCAGCGTCTTTCCCGGCTGCAGGTTCACTTCGCTGCCGGCCGCGACGCGATCGCCGGCGCCCGGCTGGGCGAGCACATCGATGTTCGGGTCGAAGTTCCCGTTCGCGTCGACGAAAGCCCAGAGGCGGTACGGGTTGGGCGCCACCTGCGCGAACACGAAGGATTCGTCGCCTTCTGCTCGCCGCCCCGCGCTGACCGCGCTCACATACGCGGGCACCGCGGGAGCGCCCGGGAACCCCTGCCCTGGCGGGTAGAGAAACAGCCACGCATCGCCCGGCGCGCCCTGCACTGCCCCGCGCACCACGGCGGCCTTCTTCAACGGCGGCGCCTCGTCGACCCCGGCGCATCCGGTGAAAACCATCAACCCGAGTGTGAGCCACTTCATCGACGACGCACTCTACCCTTGGTTTACGGCCCCGCTGACGCTATTGACCCGCGCGATTGACACGGGAGTCAACGCCATGAAGATGTCCGAAGCCGTCGAAGAGCTGGCCAAACGGAAGGCGCGCGCTGAAGCGATGGGCGGCAAAGACCGCGTCGATCGCCAGCGGTCGCGAAACAAGCTCGACGCCCGCGCGCGGGTGGCGGCGCTGTTCGACCCCAACACCTTCGAAGAGTTTGGCGCGCTGGCGTCGCACAACGGCGAAACGCTGGAGGAAGAAGATCCGACCAAGCCGACCCCGGCCGACGGCGTGCTGACGGGCATCGGAGAGATCGATGGCCGGCCGGTGGCGGCGGTCGTCTACGACTTCACCGTCTATGGGGGCAGCATCGGCGAGGTGGGCGAGCGCAAGGTGACGCGGCTTCGTGACCTGGCGCTGAAGAACCGGCTGCCGCTGGTGTGGCTGATCGACTCGGGCGGGGCGCGGCTCGACGCAGGCTCGGGCGTGGATCCTCGGCGCATCGCAGGCTTCGCCGACACGGGCTACCTCTTTCGCGAGCAGGTGACGTTGTCGGGCGTCGTGCCCCAGGTCGCGGCCATGGTCGGCCCCGGAGCAGCCGGCACCGCCTACATCCCCGGCCTCGCCGACTTCGTCCCGATGGTGAAGGGCACGAGCTCGATTGCGATTGGCGGCCCTTACCTGGTGGAGTCCGTCGTCGGCGAAAAGGTCACCGAAGAAGAGCTGGGCGGCAGCAAGGTGCACAACGAGATCTCGGGCGTCGCCGACGCCGAGTATGTGGACGACGCCACCTGCATCGCGGCGATTCGCGAGTACCTGTCGTTCTTTCCTTCGAGCTGCGACGACCTACCGCCGCGAAAGGTGTGCACCGACCCGGCCGACCGCCGCGATGAAGAGCTGCTGAAGATCGTGCCCGAGAATCCGCGGCAGGCCTTCGACATGCACAAGGTGATCTCGAGCCTCGTCGATGATCGGAAGTTCTTCCCGATGAAGCCCCGCTGGGCGCGCAACCTGATCACCGGCCTCGCGCGCATCGACGGCTACCCGATTGGCATCGTCGCCAACAACTCGATGTTCTACGGCGGCATTCTCGACGTGAACACGTCGGACAAGGCGGCGCGCTTCATCAACCTCTGCGACGCCTTCAACATCCCCCTGCTCTTCCTGCAAGACGTGCCTGGCTTCATGGTCGGCACGAAGGTCGAACAGGCGGGCATCATTCGCCACGGCGCGAAGATGCTCTACGCGGTGAGCTCGGCGACGGTGCCGAAGTTCACCGTCGTGATCCGCAAAGGCTACGGCGCCGGCTACTACGTGATGAACGGGCGTGCGTTCGAGCCCGACCTGCTGGTCGCGTGGCCCCAGGCAGAGATCGGCGTGATGGGCCCGGAAGGCATGGTCTCGATCGCCGCGCGAAAGCTGCTGCAAGGCGTGGAAGATCCGGCCGCGCGCGAGGCGATGAAGAAGGAAATGTCGGCGCAGCTGCGGGCGCACATCAGCATCTACCGCACGGCCGCGATGGGCATGATCGACGACGTCATCGACCCGCGGGACACCCGGCGAAGCCTGGCCCGGGCCCTGAAGCGCACGCGGAACAAGCGGGTCGAGCGCCCCCACCGCCGCCGCGAGATCTCACCGGTTTAGCGCGCGGAAGAAGACGTCGAAGAGGCCCGTCGCCACGGCGAGGGCCAGCACGGCGAGGCCGACGAGGACTCCGACCAGCAGGCCCCACGGCCGCTTCGGGGCGGCGTACTTGTCGACGAGCTCGCGCCGGCTGCCCGGCGGGAGCATCGCCAGCTGCGTCAGCGATTTGCCGAAGGGGATGTTCAGCGCCGCGCGCCCGTTCACCGCCCAGCCGCTGCCTTCGAGCATCGGGCCGACCACGCGCTTCCGCAGCTTCATCGCCGCGAGCAGCATCGAGGGCCCCGAGACGAGCAGCATCGCGCCGGCGATGGCCAGGGGCATCTGCCAGAACTTGAGGCCCAGGAAGCCGGTGAGCACGGCAGCGATCGCAGAGCCGATCAGGCCGACCGCGAGGCCCACGGCAGCGAACACGCCGGCGAACTTCGCGACATCGAACGGCGTGGCTTCCTTCTTCAGCGCCGTCGCGGCAGTGCCCGTCGCGACGTCGTGACTCTCTTTGTCTTTCGCAGCGGCGAAGCCGTTGATCTGATCTTCGACGAACTTCGCGATGCGTTTGTACGGTGACCAGAACGCCTGGAGGACTGAGATCGGGTTGTCGATGATCTTGGTGATCGTCGCGTCCCAATCGCGGCCCCGGCGGTCGTAGAAGACGCCGTTTCGGCCCACCAGCAGGTAGTCGCTGTCGCCGTTGGTGAAGGCGGCGACGATCGTCATCTTCTCGGGGCTGCCCTTGCGGGTCAGGTCGCAGTACGCGAGGTACGCCATCGACGCGGCAGCGTGAACGGCGTGCTTCCCGGTGTCCTCGACCTGCAGGCACAGGTCGCAGCTGCGCGCGTCGAGGTACAGCGTGCCGGCCTGGAAGGTCGCCTTTGCTTTGTGGGTGTAGAAGTCGCGGAAGGCGACGAAGTTGTTCAGGAAGGTCGCGAGGTCCCGGTAGTAGTGGGTGAGCTTGTCGACCGAAGTGATCGCCAGCAGCTGCGGCTCGAGCACCATGTCTTTCTTTATCAGTGCTTCGATGCCGGCGCGCATCGCCGGGGTGGTCAGCTCTTTGAGCCTCAGGACCCCCAGCGCGTGCACCGAACCTTCGGGCCGGGTCGAGTTCCACGCCTCCTGCGCCGCCAGCTTCTGCCCGATCGTTTCCCACTCGGCGAAGATCAGCGAGGCCTTCGCGCCGAGCATCGGCTTCACGCAGGCATCGCGGAACTTCGCGATGCGACCCGCCCAGGCAGGGTTGAGGCCTTCGTTCAGCGGAAGAATGCGGGTGGCGTCGATGCGGGCGATCGGCAGCCCGGCGACCTCTTTGCTCGCGGGCGAAAGATCCTTGGCGGCCAGCGCCAGGTACTCGCCGTCCGACGCGTTCAGCGACTTCGCGGCGTTCGGATCCATCGCGGCCAGCGCACCACGCGCGAAGAAGTCGTCGACCTTCGCCTTCACCGCTTTGTACGCGTCGAAGCCGGCGGCGTCAGAGTTCGCAGTGGCGCTGTTGGCCCAATCGAGAAAGAGGCCCGCGTCCTTGTAGAACCCGTCGAGCTTGGCGCGGCTGACGCCGTCGAGGCCTGACAGATCTTTCACCGAGCCCACCGCGGTCATGATGTCGCGCAGCGCCTGGGCGGTGGCGATGTCACCTTCAGCGGCCTCGGGCGGAATCACCCCGTCACCGTTGAAGAGCGTCTTCCCGAAGATCTTCACCGTGTCGCTGATGTCGGCGGGCGTGATGTGGGTCGCGTCTGCCTTGCCGAGGTTCATCAGCAGCTGCTTCGCCGAGTCGAACAGCAGCCTCCCTTCGTCGATGGCGACGTTGATCGCATTCAGGGGCAGCGAGGCGTGCCCATTCGCGAGATCGTCGGCGTTCTTCAGCATCTTCGCCGCCCAGACGGACGCCGCGATCACCTCGGGCACCCGGATGCGGCCATCTTTGTCCTGGTCGAGCAGGTCGAGGGTGTGGGGGTCGAACTCGAGGCCGCGGGTCGGGCAGCTCAGCGCCACCCAGAGCTTCGGGTCGAGCTCACCGAGGTGTTTGAAGTCTTCGCCGGTGTCGAGTCGAACCTGGTCGAAGCCGCCTGCACGGAAGAACCGCCAATGGTGGGCCATGGGCCGGCCCGTGTATCACGTGAGCCGCAGCAGGACGCGCGCCTCTTGCGGAGAAGCGAGCACCCGCCCCTTCGCCTTAGCGCGCTTCGCGGCCTCGGCCACCAGCTCGTAGTTGCCTTTCGCGAGCACACCCTTCGACAGGTAGATGTTGTCTTCGAGACCCACGCGCGCGTTGCCGCCACGCTCGGCCGAGAGCTCGACGAAGGGTAGCTGGTGCCGGCCCATCGCGGCGCACGTCCACGTCGAGCCCGGGGGCACGTAGCCGCGCAGGAAATCGAGGGCCTCGGGCCGGGCCGCCATCGCGCCGCCGACGCCGAGCACGAAGTCGAAGTGCGCGGGGAAGCCGATGAAGCCTTCTTTCTCAAGCGCGAAGGCCTCGTCGACCATGCCCGCGTCGAAGCACTCGAGCTCGGGCTTGATCCTCAAAGCCTTGATGCGGGTCGCGATGTCGCGAATCAGCGGGCGCGGGTTCCAGAACACGTCGTTGCCGAAGTTCACGGTGCCGGTCGACAGCGTGGCCATGTCGGGGCGATCAGCGCCGGTCAGAGCGAGGCCGCCGCAGCGTTCATCGACGTTCATGCCCACCGCGCCGCCGGTGGACACCTGGATGAGGACGTCGCACTTCTTTCGAATCGCCCGAATCGCGGCGCGGAAGAGCTCGGTGTCCTGGCTGGGCTTGCCGTCGGGGGTGCGGACGTGAATGTGAACCATCGCGGCCCCGGCTTCGCGGCACTTCGCGGCGTCCTCGGCGATCTCTTCGGCGGTGATGGGCAGCGCGGGCGTCTGCTCGCGGGTCGTCTCTGCGCCGACCATCGCGGCGGTGATCACCATCGGCGAATGCGCACTCACGCCTTGGACCCCCGCTGTTTTTCCAGGGGCGTCACGCAGGTGCCCTTCGCCCGGCAGACCAGAATCGGCGGCTCGAGGACCTCGCACGCCGAGTCATTGATCTGCGGAGCAGCCCTGATCACCTTCCGCGCCTCGAAGCGCATCTGCCGGCTCGTCTTGCCGACCTTCACGATCTCGCCTTCGGCCTCGATGTAGTCGCCCGCATAGACAGGGGCCATGAACTCGACCAGGTCGTACGCGCGGAAGAGGCCTTCGTCACCGTCCAGGCGGATCAAGAGCTCGGTGGCCACGTCACCGAAGAGGCCGAGCATCCGCGCGCCGTCAACCAGGTTCCCGCCGTAGTGCGCGTCGTGGTTTCCCATGCGCACGCGCAGGGTCGCCTTCAACACCGGGGGCTGCGTTACGGGCTGCTCGTCACTCAAGTGGGCTCTCCTTCCCAGTGGGTTCCGCGATCTTCCTTGCCCATGCGCTGCAGCACCTGGTGCACGACGAAGTTCGCCACGTCCGACGGCCTGGTGCCAGGGCCGAAGCCCGCGTCGAAGCCGAGCTCGATCGCCAGCTTATGATCCACGCGGGGTCCGCCCAGCAGCAGCGTCATCTTCTTGTGAATGCCTGCCTTCTTCGCTTCCTCGATGAAGGCGCGCGAGTTGTCCTTGTGCACGTCGCGCTGGGTGACGACCTGGCTCACCAGAATCGCGTCGGCGTTCTTTTCCTTCGCGCGGCGAATCAGCTCGGCGTTGGGCACCTGGCTGCCGAGGTTGAACGCCTCGAACCACGGGTAGCGCTCGAGGCCGTAGTCGCCGGCGAAGCCCTTCATGTTGAGGATCGCGTCGATGCCGACGGTGTGCGTGTCGGTGCCGGTGCAGGCGCCAAAGACGACGACGCGGCGGGCCACCTGGTCTTCGATCAGCTTGTTGAGCTCGGTGTAGCCGAGCTTCTTGATCACGAGCTCGGGGACGTCGATCTCGGCGTAGTCGATGGCGATCGCGGTGTGCACGTAGGCGATGAAGAACGTGAAGTTCTCGGACGCGCGTTCGGCGGCGGCGACCTTCACGTCGGTGAAGCCCATCTTCGTGCAGAAGACCTGGGCCGCTTCCTTTGCCTTTTCCGACAGCGGCACCGGCAGCGTGAAAGAGATCTGAATCACGCCGTCGTCGCGGCGGTCACCGTAGGGGCGAATGAGTTGGCGGCTCATGGCATCACTTCCCGTAGGCGATCGAGCTGACGACCGCCTTGAGCACCGGCCCGTACCGGCCCGACTTCGAGCTGACCGAGGTCATCGTCAACACCCACTTCGTGATCCCGTTGCAGCCGACAGTGGTGACCGTGGTGACCTTGTTGGCGTCCGTCTTCTCGGCGTCGGCTTGGCTGCCGAGGTAGTCGGTGGTGACCTTGCGCACGGCAGGCTGGGCGCCGACGACCGTGCGTTCCCACCCCTCTTTTCCCATGCTCTCGTGAAGCTTCTCGACCAGCTGGTCGATGCATTCCTGCGGCGTGCGCTTCGGGTCCACGGGCCACACCGAGATCTCGAGATCAGCTTCGCTGCCGGGGCTCCACTTGCGGCCGACATCGGTGGGGGCCGCCTGCCATTCCATCGGGGCCTTCAACGTAAGGCCATTGATCTTGGTGGACTTCAACGCGTCCGAGCCTGACAGCAGCAGCGCAGTGGTGAGGATCAAGGCGTTCATCTGGCCTCCAGCATCTCGAGAAACGGGTTGAAGTAGTCGGGCGCCTTTTCGATCACGCCCTCGAGGCCTTTGCCACCCGTCTCGGTGCGCTTCACGTCGCCGAACCGGCCCTTGCCGATCGCCGCGACCATGCCGTCGCGCTGACACTCTTCCAGCAGGTTCAGCGCCTCGCCAAAGACGAAGCGGGCGCGGTTGGCGATCTTGCCGTCTTCTCGCACCACAAACTCGTCGTCGATGCCGCGCGCCGCGCGATGAATGTACGCGGCCGACTTCAGCGCGACGTACCGGTCGGCCAGCAGCGGCGTGTGCATCGCCTCGGTCATCATCCCCAGCAGCTGAATGCCCTGGTTCGTCCACACCGCGACGAGGTCGGCCATCACGTCGTACGCGTGGCTGAAGAAGATGTCGGTCTCTTTGTGCTTGGTCGGCGGCATGTACTTCAGCGGCGCGTCGGGGAAGCAGCGGCGCACGAGCATCGCCTGCGAGAGCTCGAGCAGAAGCGTCTCTTCGCGGTACGGGTCGATTTCGTAGCTGTGGCCGAGGCCGAGCTGCGCGTCTTTCAAGCCAGCGCGGCGGGCGAAGCACTCGTTGATGAACTGGCTCGCGATGACGGTGTGCGCGGCGTCGTACGCGTCGGCGGTGGTGATGTAGTTGTCTTCGCCGGTGTTGATGATGATGCCGGCCATCGCGCAGATGCGCCGCGAGAAGTACTGATCGATGAAGGTGCGGCGCATGTTGATGTCGCGGAAGAGGATCCCGTACATCGCGTCGTTGAGAAGCATGTCGAGCCTTTCCCACGCGGCGGCGAAGGCGATCTCGGCCATGCAGAGGCCCGACGAATAGTTGGTGAGCTGAATGTAGCGCTTCAGCTTGCGGGACTCTTCGTCCAGCGCCTCGCGCATGATTCTGAAGTTTTCCTGGGTGGCGTAGGTGCCGCCGTAGCCTTCGGTGGTGGCGCCGTGGGGCACGAAGTCCAGCAGCGACTGTGCGGTCGAACGGATGACCGCGATCACGTCGGCGCCCGCCTGGGCTGCGGCGCGTGCCTGCTCGACGTCGTCGAAGATGTTGCCAGTCGCGACGATCACGTACTTGTGCGGCGTCGGCGACATCGGAAACTCTTCGCGCAGCGACTGGCGCTGCTCGACTCGGCGCTTCAACTCTTCCATCGCGTGCCGCGCCTCGGCCCGCACTTCGTCCTTGAGCCGCGCCTCGTCGGCCGCCGGCAGGGGCTGCAGCTTTTCCAGCGGAGCGGCCGTCAGCCTTTCCACCGCGTCCAGCGGGCTCTGCGCCCCCATGTGAAGCGCGCGGCCGTACCAATAGGCAGCGCCCTTATCGAGCACCTTTGCCGCATGAAGGCGGTCGACCATCAGGTTCACCAGCGGAGCGCCCATCGACCCGACGCCGTCGACCCCGAACCACCTCAGCACGGTGCGTTCGACGCTGACGGTGGTGTTGCGGTCGATGAGTGAGAAGATCGGGTCGGTGATGTCTTGCGCCAACTTGCGGGCGCGGGCGATCTGCTCGTCTGAGATGAACGGGCCTGGCATCGCCCACGTATACCCCCGGCCGGGCGCGGCTGGGAGTTTGCCGTCGACCCCGCCTGTCTCGGCAGCTGTCTCTTTACGGGTAGTGTGCGCGCCATGCGTCTACTTCTGGTGGCCGTCGCGTTGGTGCTCACGGGCTGTGGCGACATCGTGGCCGGGCCGCCGAGACAGCCGCCCCCGAAGGCGAGCACCGCGCCCCTGCGCGCCGTCGAGCTGTCGGGCGGCACCCTCGCCATCGCCAGCGGTGGCCGCTTCGCCGCCGTGTCCGACCCCGAGCACGATCGCCTCTGGATCGTCGACCTCAGCAGCGGCGCACTGCACGGCAAAGTTCAGCTGCCCGAAGGGAGCCAGCCCCAGCGCATCGTCGAAGACGGCGCCGGCAAGCTTCGGGTCGCGTTGCGCGGCCTTGGCCAGGTCGCGACCGTCTCACCCAGCCAGCTCTCGGTGCTCGACGTGGCCGACGCGTGCCCCGAAGTTCGCGGCCTCACCTGGAACAAAGAAATGCAGGCGCTGCAGGTTGCCTGCGCGGGCGGGGAGCTCGTCACGCTGAAGGGCAGCATTCGCAGTGTGCTCAAGCCGGCAGCCGACCTGCGCGACGTCGTCCAGGCGAAGGGCAAGACGTGGGTGTCGACCTTCCGCGCTGCCCAGCTGATGCAGGTGTCGGCGACCGGCACTGTCGACGCGACCGTCACCCTTCCCTCGGTCGCGCTGCCGTCGGCCGATGGAAAGCCGGCCGCTTTCGTGCCCGCGGTGGCGTGGCGCACGGTCGTCACCCCAGGCGGCCAGGTGGTGACGGTGCACCAGCGTGAAGTCGAGGGGGACATCGGGGCGATTCAGGTGCCGAACGCTCCGCCCGCGCGGGCGTACTACGCGAACGTCTGCAACTCGGGCATCGTGCGCAGCACCGTCAGCCTCACCGACGAAGGCAAGGTCACAGGCTCGTTCGACATCGCGGGCGTGTTGCCGATTGACGTCGCTGTGTCGCCCGACGGCACCGAGCTCGCTGTCGCGCAGCCGGGCTCGGGCTTCGTGCAGCGGATCCAGCTGGGCGCCAACACGGTGGGCGTCTCTGGCGGAGGCCTGTGCGCACCGTCGAGCCGCGACGTCTCTCAGCTGGGCGAGGTGACGGGCGTCGCCTACACGCCGCAGAGCGACCTGATCGTTCATACCCGCACCCCGATGGCGGTCTGGGTGCTCGGCCGCAACGACGGCGCGCCGACACAGCAGCAGATTCTGCTCACGGGCGACTCGGTGAATTCCGAAGGGCACACCCTCTTCCACCAGGCGGCGGGCACGTCGCAGGCGATTTCCTGCGCGTCGTGCCACCCCGAAGGCGGCGACGACGGCCACGTCTGGCGGCTGCTCCACAAGGACGTGCGCACGCAGAGCCTCGCGGGCGGCGTGGTCGAGACGGCGCCCTTCCACTGGAATGGGCAGCTGGCGTCGGTGCAGGACGTGGTGACCGAGACTTTCGTCGGGCGCATGGGCGGCTCGGCCCCGACGGCCGAAGTCGTCGCCGCGTTGTCCGACTGGATGGGCGGCATTCCGCAGCGGAAGGTGGTGGCGTCGGCCCCGCAGGCGAGCCTCGAGCTGGGCCTGCACCTCTTCACCGACGCGAAGGTCGGCTGCAGCAGCTGTCACTCAGGGGAACGCTTCACCAACAACTTGACCGTCGACGTCGGCACAGGCGGCGAGTTCCAGGTGCCCTCGCTGCGCGGCGTCTCGCTGCGCGGCCCCTGGATGCACGACGGCTGCGCGAAGACGTTGAAAGACAGGTTCTCGGAGTGCGGCGGCAAGGCACACGGCGACGTCAGCCACCTCGCGAACGAAGAGCTCGACGCGCTCGTCGCGTACCTTCAGACGCTCTAGACGTACTTCTCTTCGAAGAGCTTCTTGAGCTTCGGCTCACTGCGCAACAGCTCGAGGGTCAGGTCGGCGTGGCCCGGCACGTAGCCGTTGCCGATGATCATCGTCACGTCTTTGCCGACGCCCTCGGCGCCCAACGCGGCGGTGGTGAAGCTGGTCGCCATCGAGAAGAGGATCACGGTGCCGCCCTGCGCGACGCTCAGGATGCTCGCCATCTCGGTGTTGGGCACGGAGGCGACGTTGACGACGAGGTCGGCAAGCCTTCCGTTCGTGGCCTTCGCCACCAGCTCCATCACTTCGAGGCCCTTCGTGGCGTCGACGACGATCGTCTCGTCACAGAGGCCCAGGGCTTTGAGCGCGTCGAGCGCTTTGGCTGAGATGTCGATCGCCAACAGCCGGCCAGTGCCTCTCAAATTCCGGCGGGCCTGGGCGAGGCACAGCGCGCCGCTCTTTCCGGCGCCGAGCATCGCGACCGTCATGCCTGGCTTCACGTGGCGGGCGATCAGCGCGGGCGCTCCGGCGACGTCGAGCGCGGCGAGGCTGAGCGTGTCGGGAAGATCCGACGGCAGCTTCGCGTAGATGCCGCTGGCGAAGAGAATCGCGGTGCCTTCGATGTCGACCCGATCGATCTCGGCGCGCACGGCCTTCACCTTGGTGATGATCAGCGGCGTAAGGGTGAGGCTCACCAGCGTCGCGATGCGGTCGCCGGCCTTCAAGCTCGCCGCGTCGGGGTGCAGCGGCGAGACTTCGCGCACGCGGCCGATCAGCATCCCGCCCGAGCCGGTGACGGGGTTCACCATCTTCCCGCGCTCGAGCACGATGCCGGTGATCGCCTGAGAAATCTTCTCGACGTCGCCGCCCGCAGCCTCTTTGAGCTGCTTGAAGGACGCGGCGTCGACGTTGAGGCTCTCGACGTCGATCAGCACTTCGCCGTCGCGCAGGGGCAGCGACGGGTCGAGCTTCTTCGCGCGCTGAGGAAGCACGCCCTTCTCGCCCACCACCCGGTGCAGTCCATAGGCATCCATGGGCGGCTTCTACAGCTACGGCAGGAGGAGAAACAGCCCGACCACCACCGCCGTGGCCCCCAAGGCCCGCAGGTAGATGCCGCGGGCCTTCTTCCGGAAAGCGGCACGCTCGGCGGGATCCGTCACTGGCACGCCCGACGCGCCGGTATCGCCCATCACCTTCACGTTCGAGGCGACGAAGGCGACGCAGGTGTGGGCGCGGGCCTGAAGAAAGCCCATCGCGGCGAAGAGGGCGGGGATCGCCACCAGCAGCCGCCACGGCCACGCTGCGTGCGTCTCGAGCAGGGCCGCTGCAGCGAGCAGCGTGAGGGCGGAGCAGACGACACCGACCTGGGTGCGCTTCTTGCGCTCGACCGGGCCGATGTTCTCGCAGACGGTCGCGGGTGCTTCGGTCAGAACGTGTACTTGACGCGCAGAACGAAGTGCAGCGGGTGCATCAGGTTCGCGCCGCCGATGATCATCCGGTAGCCGGCATCGAGGCCGATGGTGAAGTGGTCCATGTTGGTCGCGTACTCGACGCTGGCCGCGACGCCGACGTGCGCGCCACCGTTGAAGTCGGCCTGCGGAGGAGGATCCAGCAGCGTGTAGCCGAAGAGCAGCTTGCCGCCGACGTAGAAGCGCTCGAACAGGCTGACCAGCAGGCCGGCGCTGCCGCCGAGGAAGGTCATCGTGAAGTTGTCCGACTGCAGACACTCGCCCGCTTTCGTGAGGCCCGCGTGGCAGTTGGCCGCATTGGCGCCGATGCCGACCGACAGCTGAATCGGAAGCGCGAACTTCTCGTTCTCACCGAACGCAAACTGATAGCCGGCGCCCAACTGAAGAAAGGTCTGGAGGTTGCTGTAGCCATTGTCGCCGCCGACGGTGAAGAGGCCACCGATGCCGACGTCGGTGAAGAAGCCGCGGCGAACCTTCAGCGGCACGCCTTCAGGCGGCGTCGCCGCGTGCGCAAGGACGGGGGCCAACACCAGACTCAGAACGACGAGAAGCTTCCGCAAGTTTCACTCCTGTACGGCGGCCGAAAGGCGCGGCACCTTACTCAGGGAACTGCCGAACTCAACTCCAAAAACACAAACGGCGCGGACCTTTAAGAGGGCCGCGCCGCTTCGCTGATTACGCCGTCTTCGGTTCGGGGCGCTACTCTTCGCCGCCCTCGTCGCTGCCGGCCGGCTTGAAGATCCAGGGGAAGGTGACCGAGACGACGCCGCCGCCCTGGGGCTCGGGGAACTTCCACCGGCGGATGCGCGAGAGCATGCAGTTCTCGGCGTTGCTGTTGTTGAGCGAGGTCTCAGCGACGCTCGCGTCGGCCACTGCGCCGGCGGGGTCGATGGTGAAGGCGACGGCAACCTTGCCCGACAGATCCGCGTTCTTCTGCAGCTCCTGCTCGAAGCAGAACTTGATCTCGTTCTGGTGACGCTTGATCACCTTGGCGATCACGTCCTTCGAGAGCCCGCCGACGACCGTCGTCTTGCCCGGGATGATGCGCGTCGTGTCTTTGCCTCGACCGCCGAGGTCGATCGAGCCGTTGCCGCCGCTTCCGCGACCGCCGCCCTTGGTGCCGAGGCCGCCGAGGCCGAGCCCCGTGCCGCCACCGCCCGAGCCGCTGCCACGCGAGCCGAGGCCGCCGACGCCGTGCGCATCGCCGAGGCCCGCCCCACCCTGCAGACCGCCGAGGGCGTTGTTGATGCCAGTGCCGAGGCCGCCGGGGCCGAAGACGTTCGACGCCGCGCCGTTGCCGGCGAGCGCGCCCAGGAGGCCCGCCGTCTGGATCTTCTTGCGGTCTTCTTCGCGCTTGTTCGCGTCGACGACCGGAGCGCCCTTCTTCGAGGGGTCGGCGTCCTTCTTCTTCTCGTCTTTCTTGCCGAACTTCCCTTCGTCGTCCTTCGGCTTCGCGCCTTCCTTGATGCCCGAGAGATCTTTCAGCTTCTTGATCTCGACCTTCTTCTCGGCGCGCACCAGCATCTTCACGTACTTGCCGGGGTTCGCGAAGATGTCGTCGGACGCGCTGCCGTCACCCAGCGGGTTCAGGATCATCGCCGCGACCAGGGCGACGAACGCCATGATGCAGACCGACGCGATCTTGAAGAAGGTGAAGTCAGAGTCTTCGAGCGTGTTGACGCTGAGCGCCGAGCTCGGCCGCACGTAGCGAAGAATGAAGGCGACGCTCTCGAAGCTGACCTGCGCACGGTCATGAAGCCCGAGCTCGATCGCATCGGCCCGAACGCCACCTTCGGCGCCGCGCAGCTTGCCTTCGCTCTTCAGCTGCTCCTTCGTCTTGTGCGAGTCGTTATTCGTAGAGAGCACCAGCCCCGCATCGGCCGGAACGTTGATGACGGTGGTCGAGCCCTTCGCAGTGGCGAGGTTGAACAGCTGGCCCACGCCGCCCGAGAACACGTTGAACTTCGCGCCCGCGCCCTCACCGATCGTCACCGGGACGCCGTCGGCGAAGTGCTGAACGTTGATCAGGGTGTCGCCCCACAGCAGCGCGACCTGAAGGACCTTCGAGTCTTCGGCAGGCGTCGCGTCGGCCGGCAGCGGCTCGGTGAAGAGCACGGCAGCGTTGCGGCCCGTGCCTGCGAGCGCGCGCGGAGGAACCGGAGCGGCCTTCTTCTCGACCTTCACTTCTTCCTTCGCCACGACGGCGACGGGAGCAACCGGGGCAGGCGCCGACGGGGCCGGGCTTGAGCCGTTGACCTCGTTGTTGAAGACCACCTTCACCTGTGAGCCGCCGACCATCAGCTGATCGCCCGAGCTCAGGGTGACCGGATCCTTGATCGCCTGATCCTTGAACCTGGTGCCGTGCTCGCTGCCGAGATCGATGGCCGTCACGATGCCCGACTTCTCGACCTTGAGCATGAAGTGAAGGTTCGAGACGCGCGGGTCGGTGATCTTGACCGCGGCGCCAGCGCCCGAGCCGACGATGACGCTCTCAAGATCGGAGGTGGATTCGGACACCGTCCCGTCAGGGCTGGTGATCTGCAGGGTGATCGAGGTCTTTTTTGCCATGGGTTTCGCGGTGCTCTTAGAGGTTGTCGACCGACTTCTGCAGCTCGGGCACGAAGTTGTCGCGCACCTTGATCAGGCTCTTGAAGCTCGTCTTCTTCTTCGAGATTGCGTAGCTGCCTTCTGGCTTGGTGAGATCGCCTTCGACGGCGACGTCGGTGAAGTCGATGACCGTCTTCTTGCGGAAGACCGTCTTGTCCGCTTCCTGAACCACGGTGGTCTTGCCCTGGGCAAACACCGGGGCAGCGACCGCGAAAGCAACGAGGATGACCAGGCGTTTCATGAACGACACCTCCATGGATTCACTGACACCCCGGAACAACTCGAGGTTCCGGGTAAAAAGTGGGCGGAAACTAGACGCATCTCAAGGTCGTTGTCACTCCCACCCTGGGTGATTTCCTACACCTCTAACGACCTCTACTTCTTGGGCGCGGGAGCCGGGGCGGGCGCAGGGGCCGGAGCCGCCGCACCTTCAGGGGCCGGGGCGGCACCTTCTTCCTTCGCTGCCTCGTCAGTCACCTTGTCGAGCATCGAAGGGCCGGTGTTGGCCTTCGGCTTCTCTTTGGGCTTGTCGGCGGGGGCCGGCGCGGGGGCACCCGACTTCTGCATCGCGGCGATGCCCTTGAGCTTGGCGTCGATCAGCTGCTGATCCTGCGTCGAGGTGCCGGGCAGACCCTTGCACTTCTCGAGGAAGGGAACCGCCTTGTCGAACCCCGACTTCTCGACCGCGTACGCCCAGCCGGCGCCGCAGATCGCATCGGGCTGGTCGGCCTTGAGCGCGAGGACCTTCTCGAACGCCTGGCCGGCGAGCACGCCCTTCTTCGGGTCGCGGCCCTTCTGCCCGTCGAGCGCCCAGGCGTAGGCGAGGAAGCCGTCGTACGACGTCGGATCCAGCGAGGTCGCCTTCGCGAACGAACGTTCGGCATTCTCGTAGTCGCGGTACGACAGCGCCATCGCGCCGATGTTCACGTGGCCAGGGGCGAACTTGTCGTTCAGCTGCACCGACTTCTGGAACTGGCCGAGCGCGAGGCGGCGTTCGTCGATCTTCAAATAGATCATGCCGAGGTTGTTGTAGACGCCCGGATCCTTGTCATCGAGCTTCTTGGCGTTCGCGCTGATGAACTCGGCGAGCTTGTAGTTGCCCTGGTCGAAGTAGATGAGCGACAGGTTCTTGTACGCGTCAGCGTTGTCCTTGGTGCGGGCGAGCACGCGGCGGGCGGTCAGCTCGGCCTTGTCGAACTTCTTCGCCAGCCGGTACGCGACGGTGAGGTTGTTCAACAGCGCCACGTCGAACTCGGCGCCCGGGGCCTTCAGCGCCTCTTCGTACAGGGTGATCGCCTTCTCGAACTTGTCCTGCAGGCGGTAGATGCGGCCCAGGTTGAGCAGCGTCTTCCGGTGGTTTGGGTCGAGCTTGTACGCCGCCTCGTAGTGTTTCTCGGCCTCGGCGAGGTTGCTCTGCCGTTCGGCGACGACGCCTGAGTTGTAGTGCGCCGAGACCAGCGTCGGCTGCTTCTCGGCGAGCTTGCCGAAGGTGGCCTTCGCCTCGTCGAGCTTGTTCGCGTCGAACTCGGCGAGGCCCTGGTCGAACAGCTCCTGCGCCGTCTTCTCTTTCGGAGGAGGCGGCGGCTTGTTCACGTCTTCGACCGGCTTGACGACTTCCTGGGTCGTCGTGCAGGCGGCGAGCGTGCCGAGGGCGAGGGCAACGAGGGCGGCTTTGAGGATCTTCATGGTGGGTTACCCTGCTCCCGGCGCAGGCGCGGTCGCGTTGGTCGGCGTCACAGGCTTGCCGACTTCCTTGGTGGGGGGCGCAGTCTTGGGCTCAGGCGTGGGAGCAGCGGCTTCCTGGATCCCCGCCGACTTTTCCATCGCCGCAGTGGCGAAGAACTCGGCGGCGCGGAAGGGAACCTCACGCACCTTCGCGTAGAGGCCCGGCCGATACTTGTTGATCTTGTCCTGCGCCATGATCGTCCACTCGTTGTAAATCGACAGCTCGTAGCTCTTCACCAGCGCCTTCTCGAGGCCTTCGATCGCCTTCTCTTCAAGGGGGAAGGCCTTGTTCTCGAGCTCGCCGCGGTACATCGACAGCTGGTCTTCATCGAGGCCCTTCGGATCCGGAGAGTCGAGGAAGTTCTGCGCCAGGTCGCCGTACGCGAGGCCGATGCGGGTCAGCGAAGCGATGCCGTACTCGCCCGAGCCGATCGCCAGCACTTCCGTGTACGCCTTCTCGACTTCGACGATCTTCTTCGTCTTGGCGACCAGGTCGTTCTTCAGGGTCGCCAGCTTGTTGAACTTGATGTCGGTGTACGCCTTCCACATCGGCTCGAGCAGGTAGAACCGGGTGTGCGCGTAGGCGGCCATCGCACGGTCGTTCTTCTTCTCTTCCGCGGTGAGCTTCGGGTAGGCGGCGGTGATTTCCTTCGCCAGCTTGTCCATTTCGACCGGGTTCTTCAGCGTGCGGTAGATGAGGAACTGGCGGTACTTCGCATCGAGACGCGTGGTCTCGGTGACCCGCTTGTCCTTCGCGTAGGTGACGAGGAAGTTGTCGTACGCCTTCAGCGCGTCCGGAAGCTTCTTGTCCTTCTCGTAGATGAGCGCGAGGTTGTACGAGATCTTCGGAACGTCTTCCTTGTCCTTGAAGCGCGCGATGTAGCGGTTGTAGGCGTTGATCGCCTTGTCCGACTTGCCCACGCCTTCCCACCAGAGGCCCGCGTTGAACTGCGAGTCGGCGATGTGGGTTTCGGCTTCCTTCACCTGGGCGTCACGCTCCTTCTGCTTCTCGGGCGTGAGCTTCACGGGCGCGGCAGGCTTGGCGGCGACGACGGCCTTCTCGCCCTTCGCCAGCGGCTTGCCCTTGTTGGCCTTGGCTTCCTTTTCCTTGGCCTCTTTTTCCTTCTTCAGCAGGTCCTTGATGTTGTCGATGTTGATCGCCTTCGGACCCGCGGCGGTGTCGTAGGTCTCGATGAAGTCTTCGTACATCGCCGCCGACTTCTCGAAGTTCGCCGTCTTCTCGTAGAAGTAGGCCAGCGCGTACTTGACCTTGAGGTCAAAGATCGTCGCCGGGTACTCCTTCAAGACGCGCTCGCCCGACTCGATGCCGCGATCGATCTCGTTCGCGTCCTGGAAGATGATCATCGAGTAGGTCAGCGCGCGGTCGGCGTTCTCGGACTTCGGGAACTCGGCGACGAACTTGAGGAACTCTTCCGCGGCCTTCTTCGGGTTCTTCTCTTTCTTGAAGATGACTTCGTCGACGTACTTGTACTGGCTGCCTTCGACGACGCCCATCGCCCGCTTGGTGAAGTCAGTGCCCGGCTTGGCGAGCTTCTTGTTGCCGACGAACTGGCGGCTCAGCTTGTTGAGCTCGAACCACTCGCTCTTCTCGTCGAGCACCGACATCGAGAGGTCGGCCGCGTCGAGCGAGCGCTTCTCTTCCGGGTACTTCAAGATCATCTCGCCGAAGCGCTTGGCGGCTTCGAGGAACTGGTTCTTGTCGTAGTAGAGAACGGCGGCCGTGTAGCCGACCTCGATCTCGTCCTGGTTCTTCGGGTACAGCGAGTTGTAGGTGTCGCAAGCGGCGATCAGCTGCTTCTCGAAGTTGGTCAGCGGCTTCTCGACGAGCTCCTTTGCGTCGCGGCGCTTCTCGACCTTCGCCACCTTGTTGATGTTCTCTTTCTTCTGCTTCTCATCGATCTTCTGGCCGTCCTTCAGCTCGGTCTTCTGCGTCACGCCGCGCTCGATGTTGATGAGCTTCGTGTAGGCGAGGATCGCGTTGTACGACGAGCTCTGGCGGTACTTCTCGTTCGAGACCGCCTTGGCCTCTTCGCGGTTCGGAATCTTGAAGTTGGCGAGCTCCTGGTACTGCTTCGCCGCGGGCTCCCACTCTTCCAGCGCCCAGAGAATCTCCGCGTAGAAGAACTTCAGGTTGAAGGCCTGGTCAGAGACGAAGTTCTCGTCATCTGCGCTGGCGAACGCGTCGACATACTGCTTGTAGATGTCGCGCGCGAGCTTGTAGGTCTCGACCTGCTTCGTCTTCTGCGCTTCCTGGTGGTACTCGGTGACCGTCGTGCGCATGCCTTCTTCGGCGACGTTGAAGCCGTTGCGGAGCACTTCCTTCTTTGACTCGTTCGCCTTCCACCAGGTGCTGCCCGGGCGGTAGAGCTCAGCCATCTTCTTCGTCTCGGCCTTGACGTTCTCACGCTGACGCAGCCCCTCGTAGCTCTTGATCACCGCCTGCTGAAAGTCGGGAGCCGCTTCGGCCACCGGGTTGTCGTTCAGCAGCAGCCGGAAGGTCTTGATCGCGTTGTCGTGGTGGCCTGCGTCGGCCAGCTGGAAAGCGAGGCGGCTGGTCAGGCTGATCTGCTTCTTCTTGCCGGCGTGCGCCTTGTAGTAGGCGATCGCGTCGTCGGCTCGGTTCAGCTGCACGAACATCAGCACCGAGTCGTTCAGCGCTTCGTTCTTCAGGTCGGTGAACTGCTTGCCCTGCTTCTCGGCGTAGTCGATCACTTCCTGCAGCTTCTTCAGCGCCTTCTCGTGATCGCCCGTATTGAAGTCGCACCAGGCCAGCTTGTAGAGGGCGTACGACTTGATCTTCGGGTTTGACGACGCGTACGCGCGCTCGTACATCTCTTTCGCCTTCGTCAGGTTGTTGGCGACGTCGAAGTAGTGGTTGCCGAGCTGAACGTAGGTGTCGGGCACGAACTTGCTGCCCGGGTAGTTCTTGATCAGCTCTTCGTAGCGCTTGACCGCGAGATCCTTCTTGCCGATCTCGTACTGGTTGTAGCCCAGCGAGAAGAGCACCTCGTCTTTGCGCTCGTACGCGGGGTACTCGCGAAGAATGGTCTCGTACAGACGCATCGTTTCCGACCGGTAGAGCTCGGACTCACGGTGGTCTTCCTTCGCGTCGGCGATCTTTTCGCCCTTGTTGCGCGAGTCGTCGACCTTCTTCTCGTCGTCCTGGTACTTCCTCATTTCCTTCACGTAGAGGAACTTGGACTTTTCCCAGTAGAGCTCAGAGAGCTGGAAGAGCAGGTCGGCCTTCTGCGGCGAGCCTTCCTCGATCTTCGGGATGATGCGCTTCAGAGAATCGATCTGCGATTCGCGCTTCTGGTCGACGATCGCGTCCTTCTCGGCGTCTTCGAGCTTGGGCAGCGAGTCTTTGAGCGCGGCAGGGCCACGGCGCTCTTTCTTGCGCTCTTCGGCCTTCTTGTCGGCTGTCGACATCGGTGCAGCAGCGGCTGCTCCGGGGGCGCCCTTCTTGGCGTCCTTCTTCTTGGCTGCAGCCTGAGCAAACGCGTTGCCCGAGAGCAACAGCGCGAACACCACGGAAAGAATCCGCACCTTCATTGATCGACTCCGCTTCAAGGAAAAATCGCGCGGACCCTACAACAGAGGTCCGAGCGAAGAAAAGTCTGGCCGCCTCTCAGCTCCGCGGGGTCGCGGGAGCTTCGGCACAGAGCGAAAACGGCCCGCCGTCGCCCGACAACACCAGGCACCCCCGGCTTATTCTCTGAACCCGAACCCCCTCGAGGCCGAGGCGATCGTCGACATGGACGAGCACGATCTCGCCCTTCTCGCCCTCGACCACCGCCAGCTCGCCGCGGGTCTCGATCACGAGCAGCTTACCCACGGGCATCGACGCAAACGCGTGGTGTTCCTCGTGGTTGACGGGGGCCGCCGCGTGGGCGAGCCCGGTCACCAGCAAGGCGGCGAGCAGCTGCTTCACTCCTTCACACCGGGGCAGCCGCGCTTCAGGGTGTACTGGTAGAAGCCGATCTCGTCGCGCCAGAACTCGCCCTGGAACTTCCAATAGTTCCAGTTCTCGGCGGGCATCTTCGGGCGGTACAGGGTCTGGCTGCGGAGCATGCGGGCCTGGTCGACGCCAGCCTCGGCCAGCTCCTTCTCGGCCTTCGACACTTCGAAGCGGATGATTTCCGCCTGGTCGCCGAAGCCCTTCACGTTGCGGTAGGCCTCAGCGAGGCGGTTCTTCGAGAACTGGCCGGCGACCTGCTCGAGCAGGCCACGGTTCTGGTCAAGGTAGGTGACGAGCTCGTTCGACAGCTTGGCCGCGCGCCAGCCCTGGTTGTCCTCGATCTTCTTCTTCTCGGCGTCGATCTGCCGGAGCATCGTGAACACGCCGAGCATGCGCTCGTTTGATCTCACCCAGTTCAAGACGGGGACGGGGATCTTCGCGTCGCGGGCGTCGATCATCTTGAAGTAGACGTTCGGATCCGTTTCCGTGTTCTCGACCAGCGGCCGCAGCTGCTCGGCCATCGGGGCGTAGAGCTCGTCGTAGGCGGCGAGCGCCGTCTTCGACTCTTCGTAGAGGCAGCTGAAGTAGTAGGTGGTGCTCTTCAAGATCCACGACTCGGGCTGGAAGGCGCCTGAGAACTGCGGCGCGTGAAGGGCCTGCAGCGAGCCGAGGGCCCCGCCGAGATCGTCATTCTGAAAACGGGCAAAGCCGTTCTCGAACAGCGCCTGGTCCCAGTAGATCGAGAAGCGCGGGATCTTCTCGTACGCGTCGACGGCCTTCTGGTACTCGCCGGCGCCGTAGTACGTGCGGCCGAGGCCGAGCAGCGAGAGCTGCTGGGTGATCACGAGATCCTTCTGCTTGCCGTCCTTGAGCGCGATCACCTTCTCGAACGCCTCGACCGCCGGCGCCGTCTGCGAGCCACCCGGGTAGCGCGGGTCGACCAGCGTGATGCCGAGCATGTACTGGCTCTTCGCGTACACCGCGCTCTCGGGCGGCACCGCCTCGAGGAAGTTCTTCGCCTCGTCGTACTTGCTGCGGCGGAAGGAGATGGTGCCGATGAGGTAGTTGATGCGCGAGAGCACCTCGAGCGGCAGCGTCGCCCACTCATCCGAGTAGTTGATGTTGAGCAGGTTGGGGATCAGGTACTGATCACCCAGCACCTCCTGCACGTTGACGAGGCCTTCGACGCTCTTCAGGTAGAAGGGGTGGGTCTTGCCGGCCTTCAAAATCGCCGCGTAGTAGACGAAGGCGGTGACGGGCAGGCCCTTCTTCGCGAAGGAGGCAGCGAGGTAGTACTCGGACTTCGCCCGGACGTCGGGGTCGGTGGCCGAGTTGTTGACCTCGTAGAACAGCTGGGCCGACGCGTCGAAGTCGCTGTTGTTGTAGGCCGAGAGGGCCTTCGTATAGAGCGCGGCGTCCTGGGCGAAGCTGGCCACCGGCACCAGCAGCGCGAGAGTCAGAGCAATAGAGCGGAGCATGGGTGGGTGGGCTCTTTAGAAGATGAAGGAAAAGCCGAGGTACAGGCCGAGGTTGTTGAGCACGTCGGACGAAATCGGCGGCTTGACGAGGTTGTTGGCCAGCGGAACATCGAGCGAGCGGTCGACGCCCGTCTGGGGGTTCTTGCCTTCGAAGGTCGACACGTTGCAGCTCGACGACACGTTCGCCGAGCTCGGCTTCATGCCCATGTCGAGCTTCGCGTTCATCGCGCGCAGGTCGCTGCTGTTGCAGCCGTTCACGCTGTCGGCGCGCGCGGTGTAGACGACATCGCGGAACTCGAGGCGCACCGCGAAGTGCTTGCCGATCTGCAGGCGAAAACCACCGCCGAGGCCACCGAGGAAGCGAAGACCCGTGTCACCGTAGGTCGCCGGACCCGCCGTGTTCGAGGGCTTGAGTTGGTGGCGGGTGCCACCGACGCCGAGGCTGCCGTTGAGTACGACCGAGAAGTGGGCCAGGGTCTCAGAGAAGATGGCGAACTTGCCGTAGAACGGGGTCACTTCGACGCCCGCCATCGCGCCCCAGGTGTTGAGCAGCGAGGTCGCGGCCTGTGCTTCCGACCGCACCTTCTCGATCAGCTCGCCGTTGAACGCCGACTCTTCGGCGTACGCGTTGTAGTAGCCCGAAATCTGAAAGCCGAAGTTTTCCTGCAGGTGGAAGACGTACGCGGCGCCCACCCCATAGTGCAGAGTGAACTTGCCGTTAATCTGCAGCTGCACCGGGAAGAGGATGATCTCGTGCCGGTAGGCGTCGGCGTGGGTCTTCTCTTCGACGATGTGAACGGCGACGTTCGGGTTGTAGAGCGGAGCGCCCGAGACAAGCTTCTGCGCGTCGGCGTTGCTGGCGGTGGGGGTGGCGCTGACGGCGCCCATCGCCGCGGGGGCCGGCTCTTTCTTCTCATCAGGCTTGGCGGCCGGAGCAGGCGTCGCGCTGGGCGTCGCGCCAGGCGTCGGGTCTTCTTCCTCGTCGTCGTCCTTCGGGGTCGTCTGTGCGATCGGCGCGTCCGAGGGCATCATCAGCGGCGCTTCGTACGCCACCGCGACGGTCGACCAGAGCAGGGCTGCAAACAGGATCATCGTTCTCATGGGTGCGTTTTCCGGTTCAGAAGATGAACGTGTAGCCAATGTCGATCTGGACGAGGTTCGTGATGCCGGGTGAGACCTCGGTGCCGTTGCCCGTCGGGTTGCTCGGGATCAACGCTGCCGCGCGGTTGAAGTTCTTCAGGTACGAATCGATCCAGCTCCAGTCGCGGAACTCGAGGCGAACCGCGTGGTTGTTGGTGACGAAGAAGCGAAAGCCTGCGGCCAAAGAGACCAGCGGGCTCGCCTTGCTCTCGCTGAGGAACTGCTGGCAGCCGTTCTTCGTGGTGCCCGTGTTGGGGTCTCTCACCGGGCCTTCCTTGTTGCAGACCATCACTGAGCTGCGATCCATCATCGCGACGCCGCCGCCGACCCACAGGTAGAACTGAAAGTGAACGGGCAGCTCGGCGAGCAGGCCCAGCTTTCCGTAGATCGGCTGCCAGCGAAGGCCAACGATCGCGTTGAACTTCATTTCCCACATGTCCGACAGGTCGGTGGCGTTCTGAATCGCGGTCTTCGACTGAGCGAAGAACTTGTTGCCGACGTCGGTGGCAAGGCTCGTGTGCCCCGAGATCGCGTAGCCGACGCGGAGCTCGACGGCGAGGCTGTCGAGGAAGTTGTAGCCGGCCGACACATTGAGGTTCGTGTGGTCGGTGAGGCGCGAGAGCATCGAGAAGCCGAGGTTTGCGCCGAACTCGAAGCGGCCCTGGACGTTGTAGAGGCGATTACGAACCACCACCTTCTCGACGAGCTCCTCGCCAGACGCCTGCTGCGCCCAGGAAGCTGGCGCGGTCACCGCGAGAAGAAGCAAACCAAAATTCCGAAGGGTCTTCATAGGAGTCGTCACGGACAGCTGTTCTGGAAGGTGGCCTGAACGTCGTAGCAAATCTCGACAGCACTCAAGGACTCCGGCACCGAGGTGCCGTCAAAGCGGATCACGTTGCGAAGCGAGGTGCCGTCGCACTTCACGTACTGCGGCTGGTTGGCGGTCTGGTTCAGATTCACGTCGAGCTTCCTGGCGCAGCGGCCCGACCGGCACAGCTGGCCCATCGGGCAGTTGCCGTCGACCTGGCAGGTGGCCGCGGTCGAAGTCGAGACGTAGAGCTCGACGCCCGTCGCCCTGCCCTGCATCGGCCGCAGATCCGGCCCGCGCAGCATCCGGAACTCCTTGCGAAGGCCCGACGCGGCGTAGCCGAGTGAAGCGAGCGCGCCGCTGAAAGACGTGCCGCCGTCGGTCGAGTCCGACTCGCAGATGCTGACCGCGACGCCGCCCGTGTCGGCCGCGACCTTCAGGTAGCGCGAGCCGAAGTAGCCGACCTCGATGCCACTGCCCGGCAGCGCGGCGTTGGTGCCCGACTTGGGGCAAGGCGCACCCGAGGTCGAACGGCAGCAGCCGATGTGCTGCACGAGATCGCCGAACTGCGCCGGCACGCCCGCGTCGGCATCGCCATCGACGGCGACGACCGCGGCGAGCGCGACGAGATCCTGGTTGCCGTAGCCCTTGTACGTCTCGAGGAAGCGCGTGAAGTACGCGGTCGAGCCATACGCGCTCGCCCCGCCCAGCGCGTTGTCGGCGGCGCAGCGACAGCCCGGGTCAGCCGTACACACGATCTGGCTGACGAGGGGGTTGCACGAGGAATCGTCTTCGTCGCTGACGACGATCACGTAGAGCGCCGCGTCCGAACGAATGAACTTCTCGGCCGTCGAGGTCGACAGGTTCAAAGGGTTGGTGAGCGCCAGGTAGGTGGCGAGCAGGCCGCGTTCCTGCGCGCTGCCGGTGGTGCCGACCAGGGACATCTGGCCGAAGGCCTGGATGGCGCTGGTGGTCGCCCCGGAGACCATCGGGCTGGTGTTGCACAGCGTGCCGCCGGCGAGCTGGGGAACACAGGCGATGTGATCGGCCGTCAATGCGCCCAGCGTCCACGGCCGCAGCGCGCCGCGCGTCGCGGGATCATCGGTGTCGGTGGTGGCGACGGCGATGTGGAAGTCGATCGGCGGGTTCGCGGTGACGAGCTGGTTGATGAAGCCCTGGAAGCTCGCGGCCAGCCGCGCCTGCTTGGGGGCCATCGAGCCCGAGCTGTCGACGACCCACAAGATGTCGACCTTGCGCACGGACAGCTGCTGAAACACGTCGCACTGGCGGGGGGTGTTGATCGCGAAGTTGGTGTTGTCTTTGGTCGGGTCGACCAGCACCTTGGGAGCGCCGGTGTCGACCTGCGCGGTGCCCGGGACGACGACGAAAGGCTCGACGACGGCGCGTGTGCGCGTGCGGTCCTGACACGCGGGAAGCGTGCTCAGTGTCAGAATGAGAAAAAGAGCCCGTCTCGCCATTTTGAGCCGCGCGTGCCTAACACAGCAACCGGCCGTGCGGACAACGCTTTTGTCGCCTATCTCAGAGAGTTCGGCACGCAGACCCGCACCGACTGTTCAGTGACATCGCGAACCGTCTCGCACGCCCATTCAGCCGGGCATTCACCGTCGGTCATGCAGCTCAACGTACAAATCGGCCCTGAGTCTTTGCGGATACACAGCCCGCTTGCGCAGGCTGCCGGCCCAAACGCGCAGTCGGCGCCGGCTTCGCCCCCACCTTCGGGGAAGCAGACATCGACGACGCCTGATGCATTCGGCAACGACGCCTTGCGGCAGGTGAAGCCCGACGGGCAGGCCGCAAGGTTCGCGCAGGTGACGCTGCAGACCCGGGCGGTGCCGAGGTCGAGGCAGGTGCCCGTCTGGCAGGGCGATCGGCCGGGGGTGCAGTCATCACCGAACAGCCCACCCAGCGGAGCGCAGACCCCGGCCCCCGACTTCGGCCCCGTCGCGGTGCGCTTGTCGTCTGAGCAGTCGTAGCCTTCGGTGCCCGACTCGCAGCAGCGGTACCGGGTGTCGCCGCACTGGCTGTCGGTGGTGCAGGGCAGGCTGCAAAGCGAGGTGTTGCCGGCCTTGAGGCAGACGCCGGCGACGCAATCGGCCGCTCCATTCTTGAGGCAGTTGTCGCCGAGCCGGCCGAGGCCCGACTTGCAGGTGCCGCGCTGGGGCAGGCAGTAGCTCTTCATCTCGCCGCCGGTGTCAGCGACCTTGTTGCAGACGAAACCAGGGCCGAAGCTGCGCACGCAGGCCGCGTCATCGGCGCACGGCGACGCGCAGAAGGCCTCGCCCTTGAAGGGGCAGCTGGGGCAGTTGTTCACGATGCAGCGGTTCTCGGGGTGCGAGCCCTTGCGGCAGTCGTCGTTGTCGATGCACGGCGCGCACTCGCGGCCGTCGGTGGCGCCCTGGCAGGTCTGCGACGCGCACGTCTTGCCCAGACCGCACTGCCGAAGCTGGGTGATCTCGTCGGTCGGGGCTGCGTTGCAGTAGTTGGCGCAGGTGTTGGAGTTCGGGACACACTGAAACGGCCCCTTCACGTCGGGGTTGGTGCTCTGGCCCAGGTTGGTGCACGAGAAGCCGGTGGGGCACTCGGGGTTCTGGGCGCTCTGAAGCTTCTCTGGCTCGCAGCCGGGGGTCGGGCAGAGGTTCTTGGCCGGGTTGCAGTCACGGCCGCAGAAGGTCTCGCCCGAGACGACGTTGCGGACGCAGACGTCGAAGGCGCCACCGCACTCCGCGTCGCCGTTGCACGCGGCGCAGAGCTCCTTGCCGAAGTTGCACGACTCGGTGACAGGCACGCACTGCCGAACCGTGGCCATGTCCTTGCCGGCGGGAATCTCTTTGCAGTTGAAGCCCTGGGGGCACGCGTCGGCCGCACCGCAGGGGCCGGTGCAGAACTGTTCACCCGAGCCGATCGCCGAGAAGCAGGCGCCGCCTAAGGGGCACTGCAGCGCGTCCTGGCAGGGCGAGCAGAGCGTGCGGCTGACCTTGATGTAGCAATTCCCAGTGGCCGCGTTGCAGCTGTGGCCGGCCGGGCAGTCGACGTCGAGCTTGCAGCCATCCAGCGGCTTGCAGACCTTGCCGAAGCGGCCAGCGGCCTGGCAGAGGAAGTCCGTCGGGCACTCGCTGTCGTTGGCGCAGGTGCTGGTGCAGAACCCGGACTTCGAGTCGAGCCCCACGCAGAGGCCGTCGGCGCAGAGCGCGCTGCCGGTGGCTCCGGTGGGATCGCAGTTGCTGCCGATGGGCAACGGCTGGGGGCCGCTCGACCCGCATCCGCAGGTGAACGCCACAACCAACGCTGCCCAAAGGCTTCTGCGCACGGGGGCGACTTACTTCTTGCCGGCCTTGTGGGCGGCGCGGGTCGCGACCTTCACCGACGGGCGCACGATCAGCATGCCGTTGTTGTGGCCGGCGACGCCGCCCTTCACCAGCAGCAGACCCTTGTCGGCGATCACGTCGACGACTTCCAGGTTCTGGGTGGTGTTGTTCTCGACGCCGTAGTGACCCGGCAGCTTCTTGTTCGGGTAGACGCGACCCGGCGTCTTGCGCTGTCCGATCGCGCCCGGGTGACGGCGGTACTCGTGCGTACCGTGGGTCTGGCCGAAGCCGCGGAAGTTCCAGCGCTTCATCACGCCCTGGGTGCCGCGGCCCTTGGTCACGCCCGTGACGTCGACCAGCTCGCCCTTGGTGAACAGGTCAGACTTCACTGCGTCGCCCAGGTTGAACTTGGCGGCCTCTTCGGCGTCGACGCGGAATTCCTTCTGGAACTTACGGGGCGCAGCGCCCGCCTTCTTGAAGTGGCCAATCTGCGCCTTGCTGAGGCGCTTCTCTTTCACTTCGCCCCAGCCGAGGGTGATCGCCGAGTACTTGTCTTTCTCGAGGGTGCGCTTGCCGACGACGATGCAGCTGTTCACGTCGATCACGGTGACGGGGACGGCCATGCCTTCCTCGTTGAACACCGACGTCATGCCAACCTTGATACCGATAACGCCTTTCATGTGGCTTCCTTGTGTCTCTCGCACTTGGCGTTTGCCAGCGGTGCGGCCCGGGTGATCCGGAGGGGCGCGGCTCGTAGCAGCGCCCTGCCCCCGAAGTCAACGAACGCGGGCAGGAGGCATCAAGCCGTCGGCCAGCACCAGCCGCACGTCCCACAGACAATCTTTCTCCGCGCTGGCGACGGGCTCGAGCTTCCCGACCCAGGCGAGGCCCGACAGATCGGCCGCAGCCTCTTCGGCGCCCTTCTGCGCGCGGGCTTCTTCGCGGGTGCAGTACTCGAGGCGGGTGGTCTTCACGTCGTCGGCGAGCTTGCTGCCCCACCAGACGATGGTGCTGTTGCGGCCCTTGTTCTTGTCGATCAGGGTGTCGAGCACGAAGCCGACGCTGTTGGCCTTGGCGTTCTTCGAGAGCAGCTCGACGCCGATGCGCTTCTCACAGCCGAGGTAGTGGCAGTAGTAGCTGCCGCTGGGCAGCATCGAGTCGGCGGGCGCCTTCACCAGCAGCGATCGTTCAGCGGCGGCGGTGACGGTTGCTTTGTACGGCTTGTTCAGTTCCTTGCACGCGGGGCCCTTGCAGCTGGCGATCTTCACTTCGACCGCGTCATCGGTCAGGCCCCAGGTTCCCTTCAGCACGGTGTTGCCCTTCGCCTTGTCGATCTTTTCGGCGTGGTACTTCCCGTGGCTCTCGAAGGCGACGTAGCCGTCGGCGTTTCCGATTTCAGCGCCGTCGATTAGTTCCTGCGCAGTCGGCACAGCAGAGAAGACGGCGGCGGTCAGCAGGGTCGTCAGCATGGGCTCTCGCGTTTGGGTATGACAGCGAACTTCAGGTAGTTGACCCACGCAATGCCCGTGTAGCTGACGGGCACGTAGCGGAAGCCGCGCTTGATCAGGAACCACGCGCAGGCAGCAGCGAAGCCGCCGGACATCAGGCCCGGGCCCATGGCTGAGGTGAAGGCCGACGGCACGATGTGGCGGTAGAGGAGATCTGGGGCGTGGAAGTAGCGGTGCGCGTGGCGGGCGAAGGCGCGCTTGCTGGCCGAGTAGAGCTTCAGGTCTTCGCTGAACGCGGGGTGGCACTCGATCTCGCTGCCCACCGCCCAGACCTCGGGAGGCACCAGGCCCTTTCGGTGCGCGCGGAAGCGTTCGATCAAGCCGACGAAGGAGTCGCAGTTGGCTTCCATCGCCCCCGTGACCTTGCTGCCGTGCGCGAGAATCAGGATATCGGCGGTGGAAAGATCGGCGGTCGCGAAGGCTACGCGCGCGAGCGCGGTGACCGTGGCGCCTTCTTGCTCGAGCAGGGCTTTGAGCGGCGCGCCGAAAGCGCCTGACGCTCCTGTGAGCACGACGTGGCGGCCGGCGATCTGGCAGCCGGTGCCGAAGAGGCGATCGAAGGCGGTGGTGACGGAACCGAAATAGCGTTCAGGGAAGACGTGGTGCAGCGAGTGGTACGGCAAGCCGACGAAGACGGAGCCCAGCGGCGCAGAGAGCGACGTCTGCGCGCGGTGGTTGCTGTCTTTTCCTTTGAGCACGACGCCGACCGCGAAGACGAAGGTGAAGATCGCGAGCGTCGCGAAGACGGCCTCAGGCGGAAGAAAGAAGAAGCCTGCGCAGGTGCCGGCCAGCTGGGCCAACAGCTCGCCAGCGCGGTGGCGCCAGAAGTTGGGGCCAATGAGGCGATCGTCGAAGGTGAGTGAGCGATCAAGGAAGGCGTGGTGCGTCTGGTGAAACGCGCCGAGGAAGCGCAGCGCGGGTACGGACGAACGGTAGGCCGCGTGAAGCGCCCAGTGAATCGCGTCGAAGACGAAGGTGGCGCCCAGGTAGAGAATGAAGGCCTGGAGGATCCAGGTGAGCGCCGTCGTCACGGTCGGTTCTCGTAGCCCCGTTCGACGTTCGGTTCAAATGCTGTACAACCTCGAGGGCATGCCGGGATTTCTCGAGTCATTCGTCAGCTGGGCCAACGAGCGCGTCGCCCAGGCAGAGCCGCACGAGTCGGTGGATGGGCTGCCCGGCCAGGGCGAGCTCGAGCTGGGTGGGCGCCGCGTGCTCAACGCCGACAGCACGGACCTGCTGGGCTTGAGCGCCGACCCGCGCGTGAAGGAAGCGGCGCAGGCGGCGACGCGGAAGTTTGGAGCGCAGGGCACTCCGCGCATGAAGCCGTTGCACGAGCTCGAAGAAAGGCTCGCTTCTTTCCTCGGCCGCGAGTCGGCCGTCGTGACGCCCGGCTTCGAGTCGGCGCTGTTCCCGGTCGTCGAAGGCGCGGACCACGTGCTCACGGATGCGCGCAGCGACTTTGCCGAGCGCGAGTTCCTTCATGCGATCGCCGCGCGCAGCTCGCGGTTTCGCGACACGGAAGATCTCGAAGCCCTGCTCAATGCCGAGCTTCAGACGCCGACCCTGATCGCCGTCGGAGCCGTGCACCCGTACGAAGGCGACCTGGCCGCCCTGCCCCGCATCGCCGAGCTCGCCGCGAAATCGAAGGCCGGCCTGGTGGTCGACGAGTCGCTGTCGCTGGGGCTGATGGGCAGCTCAGGCGCCGGAGCGGTGGAGCACTTCGGGCTGACGGATCAGATCACGCTGACGTTGGCCTCGCTGGGCGGAGCCCTGGGCTCGCGAGGCTGGATGATCGCCGGCCCGCGCGCGGTGATCGACTTCGTGCGCGATCACCTCGACGAGAACGCCTGCATCTCGCCACCTGCTGCTGCGGCGGCGCTGAAGGCGCTCGAGATTCTGCAGAGCGAGCCGCAGCGCCGCACCCGCGCGTGGGAGCTCGCCTTTCGGCTTCACACGGGGCTGCGCCAGCTCGGCTTCGACACCGGGCCCTCGGTGACGGCGCGGATCCCGGTGTGGATTGGCGACGAAGTGCGGTGCGAACGGCTCGCGCGTGTGCTGCTCGAGACGGGAGCGAGGGTCCGCGCCGTGCCCCTTCGTGGCCGCGCGCGGCTGCTGCTCACCCTGCAGGCGACGCACACGGACGCGCAGGTCGACCAACTGCTCGAGCTGCTCGAGAAGCATGGCCGGCGCATCGGCGTGCTCGATGGGCCGCGGCGCGTGGATGCGGAAGCGGTGCACCTGGCCCGGCCGGGCAACTTCGTGACGCGGTCGGTGTGCGGGGCGCACTGGGACGAGGCGCCCGTCGCGCCGGTGCCTCAGGAAGCGTCGGTGCTCTCGAACCTGGCGCAGCTGCCGTCGCGGGCGATGTCGGGGAACTTCTTCGACACGGTCGAGCGGTTGACCTGGCGGGCCGCCAACCTGGGCAGCCGGGACTTGAGGAACCTGTGGCAGCGGCGAAAGTCGCTGCGCGGCCTGTTCCAGCGCTGACTACTTCACGCCGACAATGGCGACGTCGGCCTGCTTCGCGTCGGCTAACTTCTTCTCGAGCTTCTCGCGCTTGGCTTTGAGGGTGCTGAGCAGCCCGTCGATGCCCTTGTTGTTGATGAGGACCTTGAACTGATCCTGGTAGGCCTCGACCAGAGAGACGGTGTCGGTGACGACGTCGTAGATCTTCCAGGGGCTCTTCTCGTCGCGGCGGTAGAGCTTGTAGTCGACGGGGAAGCGGTCGTTGTTCATCACCAGCGTGGTGCCGACGACGGCTTCATTGCCGTCGACCTTCTCTTTGCCGTACTCGGTGACCAGCTTGCCCTTCCCTTCCGTCTGGGCCTTCGAGGCGTAGGAGGCGCGGAGCAGGACCTTCATCGTCTGCGCGAAGTCGGCCTGCTGGGCGGGCTTCAGCCTTTCCCAATCTTTGCCGAGGGCGCGGCGGGCGAGCTCGCCGAAGTCGAGGAAGTCGTCGGCGCGGGCGGCCAGCTTTTCCTGCGCATCGGGCGCCGCGGCGATCTTCTGAGCTTCCGCGTTTCCGTTCTTGACCACTTCCAGCGGCGTCGACGAGGCGATGATCGTCAGTGCGAGCAAGTGGGCAATCATGAGGCGCCTTAACGCACAGCCTCCTGCCGAAGTTCAACCAAGGTGGGAAATTTTCGAACCGCCTGAGACCGCCGATGACGAACCGGTGAAGTGGCCGGCTGAATCTCTTGCGGTAGGGTGCGTCGCATGCGCGTGCGACTACTCCTGGCAGTGGCGGTGTTGTGTGGCGGCAGCGTGCTGGCAGCTGAACCGAAGAAGGTGAAGGGCGAGAAGCTCGACCTGGGTCTGCCGAAGACCTTCAACGCCCTTCCGACGGGCGAGAATATGGAAAAGCCGAAGGAGAAGTCGGCGCAGCAGGTGCCCACCACCACTTCGGCGAGCGCCGAGTACGCGGTGGTGCGCGTGATTCACGGGAAGACTTTCGTGCGGTCGCCCGAGGGCGCGAAGCCGTCGGCGCCCTTCGTCGCGGTGCCGACGGAAGGCAACCCGCCGATGACCGAGAAGTTCTCGACGGTGATCCGGGTGCGGTGCACGCAGAAGACGAACGCGCCGATCGACGTGGTGATCCTCGACCCGCGCAACGACACGCTGATGGAAGCGTCGGGCGAGATCTACTTCCGCGGCCAGAAGGAAATGGAGGTCGACTACACGGTCGATTGGGAGCGCACGCAGCTTCCGCGAGGGGCCGGCGCGTACCAGGTGCTGGTGCGGGTTGCGGGGGCGCCGCTGGGCACTTTCCCACTCAAGATCGCAGAGCCACCTGCGAAGAAGTGAAGTAAGAGGCCGCCCATGGCCTACACCGAACGCGTCAAACAGATCCTTTCGTGGTACCCGTCAGACAGCCCCGGCACCAAGACCAACCTCGCGCGCCTGTTGAACAGCGGCACCCTCGCGGGCACTGGCAAGCTGGTGATTCTGCCGGTCGACCAGGGCTTCGAGCATGGCCCCGCGCGCAGCTTCGCGCCGAACCCGGCCGGCTACGACCCCGACTACCACGCGCAGTTGGCGATCGACTCGGGCTGTAACGCGTACGCGGCCCCGCTGGGCTTCCTCGAGGCTGTCGCGGGCAAGCTGCAGGGCGAGATTCCGCTGATCCTGAAGCTGAACAACTCGGACTCGCTGGCGAAGGTCGGCGACCCGTGCTCCGCGCTCACCGGCAGCGTGAAGGACGCGGTGCGGTTGGGCTGCGTGGCGATTGGCTACACGATCTACCCGGGGTCGTCGCAGCGGAACCAGATGTACCAGGATCTTCGCGATCTGATCGCCGAGGCGAAGACGTACAGCTTGCCGACCGTGCTGTGGGCGTACCCGCGCGGCAGCGGGATGTCGAAGGAAGGCGAGCAGGCGATCGACGTGATCGCCTACGCCGCGCAGATCTCGGCGCAGCTGGGTGCGCACGTGATCAAGGTGAAGCCCCCGAACGGGCACCTCGAGCAGGCCGAGGCGAAGAAGGTGTTCGAGAAGTTCAACATTCCGATCAAGACGATGGCCGAGCGCGTTCAGCACGTGATGCAGAGCGCGTTCAACGGCAAGCGCATCGTGATCTTCTCGGGTGGCGAGGCGAAGGAAACGGCCGCGCTGCTGGAAGAGATCAAGGGCATCAAGGACGGTGGCGGCATGGGCTCGATCATGGGCCGCAACGCCTTCCAGCGTCCGCGCGACGAAGCGATCAAGTTGCTCAAAGACGTGATGAACGTTTTCAAGTCGTAGCCGTCTTCGATGAACCCACCCGCAGTTCTTCTTTTTTCAAGGAAATTAAACTCCATGCACCGGACCATCGTTTCAATCGCCGCGCTTCTCTGCGTGAGCGCTTTCGCCGCAGCTCCTGCGGATGCCCCGACCAAGCCGGGAGCTCCGGCAGCGCCACCTGCCGCCGCTCCGCTGAGCGCCGACGACACCAAGAAGGTGATGTACGCGGTGGGCGCGTCGATCGGTAAGAGCCTCGCCAACGACTTCTCGCCGTCTGCGGCCGAGATGGACGAGCTGATGAAGGGCCTGAAGGACGCGGCGCAGGGCAAGCCGCCGGCCGTGAAGCCGGAAGAGATGATGCCGAAGATTCAGCAACTGGTGACGGCCCGCCGCGAGGCCCGCGGCAAGATCGAGAAGACGAAGGGCGACGAGTTCCTCGTCAAGGCCGCGAAGGAAAAGGGCGCCGAGAAGACGGCGAGCGGCCTGATCTACACGTCGACGAAGGCTGGCACGGGCGCGGCCCCGCTGGCGACTGACACGGTCACCGTGCACTACAAGGGCACGCTCACCGACGGCACCGAGTTCGACAGCAGCTACAAGCGCAACGCGCCGATCGACTTCCCCTTGAACGGCGTCATCAAGTGCTGGACGGAAGGCGTCGCCAAGATGAAGGTCGGCGGCAAGGCGAAGCTCGTGTGCCCCAGCGACATCGCGTACGGCGAGCGCGGGTCGCCCCCCGTCATCCCCCCGAACTCGGTGCTGACCTTCGAGGTCGAGCTCCTCGCGATCAAGGCGAAGGAAGCGACGCCTCCGCCGCCGATGGGCAAGTAAGAGAAGTTTCGTTGGGATGATTCAACGCCTCCCAGGCTTCGCGTCCGGGGGGCGTTTTTGTTTGCCGCGCCGTCGGCTACAGCGACTCGAGCGGCCATCACGGTTCCATGCGGAGTCCCTCCAAGCGCCAGGTAGCTCGACCCGTCGAACGAGCGGTGCGAGCCGGTGGTCGGCATTCCGGGGGTGCAACCGAAAAGACGAAGGGCCTCGGCGACTGACCGAGGCCCTTCAGTTTGAAACCAGTGGAGCCAGTCGGGATCGAACCGACGACCTCCTGAATGCCATTCAGGCGCTCTCCCAGCTGAGCTATGACCCCGGGTGCTACGGCGCTGCAGTTATTATCGTTTCTTCGGTTGTGACGCCACTGCCGATTTGGCCGCCGTCGACTTCTTGAGGCGGTTGGCGATCTCGTTACCCTCGGCGAGCAGATCATTGATGCTCGCGTTCTGCTCCTGAATCTTCTGGGTCACGGTTTCCAGCGACTTCATCACCTGGCCGAAAGAAGAGTTCAGCTGCAGCTTGCCCTTCGACACCTGGGCCCAGACGGCTTCGCCGAGGTCGCGGAAGGCGCGATCGAGATCCCGATCGAGCATGTTCTGGGAGACCTTGGCCTGGGCGAGGCTCGCCATGTGCTCGACCTGGCGGCGCAGGTCCGTCACCTGGCCCTGGGCGGCTTCCCAGGCGGCCTGAATCTCTCGAATCTTGTCGGCTTGCGGGTTGGGCGTCATTGGCCGCACGCGAGTACTAAGTCACTGCCGCTTCGTCAACCGCGCGCCGAAGAACCCGCCGCCATCCACCTGGTGCGGCCAGACGCGCAACAGCTCGCCGTCGACCTGCCATGACGGGTGGCGCTTGATGAAGGCCGCGACCACCGCCTCGTTCTCTTCGTTGAGCACCGAGCAGGTGCCGTAGACGATCACGCAGTCGTCGCGAACGCCCTTGACCACCTCGTCGAGGATCTTCGACTGGGTCGCGACCAGCTCTTCGACCTTCTTCCACTGCAGCTTCCACTTCTGATCAGGCTCCCGGCCCAGCGTCCCACTGCCACTGCATGGGGCGTCGATCAGCACCACGTCGGCGTCCTTGAGACGCACCGTGTCGGGGAAGCTTAAGTTCTTCACCCCCAGCTCTCTCGCGCGGCGGCGGCCTTCTTCGAGGCGCGATCGCTTTGCGTCGGTGGCGATCACCCTGCCCGTCGGCCCGACCAGATCTGCCAAGGCGAAGCTCTTGCCGCCCGCGCCGGCGCACCAGTCGATGACGGTGGCCCCCACGCGAGGGGCGCAGAGCCGGGCCAGCTGCTGGCTGCCGAGCTCCATCACCTGCAGCCGGCGCGACTTCATCGGCTTCGACTCGAAGATCGCGCGGCCGTCGTCGGTGAGCCGAATCGAGTCGTCCACCGGGCCCGCCTCGACCTCGATGCCTTCGGCCTTCAGCTTGCCGAGGATCTCTTCCCGCGTGCCGGGCGGGCGCGCGCGGAGCCAGATGATCGGATCCCGGTTGAGCGAAGCGAGGACGGCGTCGAGGTCGCCTTCGGGAGCCGACCGCGCGATCGCCTGGGCGAGCCAGTTGGGAAACGAGTGAAGCGTCGCCGACCTTTCCAGCGGGTCGGAAGGCAGCGGCGGCTCGAGGGTCTCGAGCACGCCGGACAACAGCGCGTCGGGAATCGAGCGCGGACGAAGTGGCCCGGGCAGCGCGACCTCGAACAGCGTGCGCTCGGCCGAGGCCTTGGTGAGGTGCCGGCGCCAGAGCGTGTAGCGAAGGATCGCCAGGTCGCCTTCGAGCTTGAAGCCCGAGGGCGCGTGGCCGTGCGCCTTGGCGAGCAGGTCGATCAGGCGCTGGTGGCGCGAGAGCTCGCGGGCGGCCCAGGCGGCGAACCGGCGTTCTTTGCCGCCCAGCTTTTTTTCGTTTGCCAGCGCTTCGCTGATCGCGGCGCGCAGCGGGCGGCCGTCGATGACTTCTCTGTGCGCCTTGATCGCAGTGGCAGCTGCGGGCCGGGACGGGCGGCCTTCGACGTCGCCGAACCCGGCTGGCTCCATGCCATGGCTCGTAGCCCATCGATTCACGGGGGTGAACTGCGCGTTCACCGCGCTGCCCCGCAATCGCTGGTCACCGCTGGGGCGAGGCGTTGGCAACAAGGGTGCACCAGCCACCCACCATGGGAATCGACTCTGTCTCTGGCAGCGCACCGAAGGCTCCTCCTCCGCCCGTGACAACCGCACCGCCCGTGACAGCGCCTCCAGCTCCGGTCGTTGCGGAGCCAATCGTCGCCAAGCCTGCGTCGGAAGGCTTCGACGCGCCGAAAAAGAAGCCGATCTCGGTCAGTGGCCGGTATGCCGCTCCGCCTGCCGTGATGTCCGATCGAACGGATCTAAAGGATCTGGTGGCTTCCCAGCGGACACTGGCGAACGCAGGGGCAAGCCCCACCGCCGACGCGAAGAAGGCCGAGATGCCGTATGCACCGCGCTACGAAGACGTGAAGTCCGGCAAGTCGGCGATTCAGCCCGGCACGCAAGGCCCCGCGGTAAAGAAGGTGCAGGACGAGCTGGCGATGGCTGGCTACGACGTGCCGAGCGACGGGAAGTTCGACGACAAGACGAAGGCGGCAGTGCGCGATTACCAGGCGGCGCACGGCCTCAAGCCCGACTTCAACCACCCGGCGGGCTGGGTCGACCCGAAGACGCTGAACACGCTCGAGACAGACATGGCGGCACGACGGGCGGCGGCCGCAGCGCAGCCGTCAGGGCCCGATCGCAAGACGGTGGTCGACGTCGCGCGGAGCCCTGGCTTCAACAAGCTGAACAACTCGGAAAGGGAACAGCTGCTGAAGACGCTGAGCAGTCGGGACGCTGAGGGAGCCCTCGCGCGCAGCGAGGTGCACCGGCTGGTGCTCGACAAGGGCTACCAGACGGAAACGCCCGACGCGCAGGCCGCATCGCTGAAGGACTTCGTGACCCGCGGCGGTCACGTGCCTGGAAATAGCCTGGCTCCAGACGGGACGTACGCGAACCGGGCCGTGCCGCACAGCGTCGCGCTCAAGGATGACCTGGGAAAGGGGTGGCAGGTGCACGAGCTCACAATCGACAACCGGAAGATCCCAATCAACCTCGAGAGCACCGGAAAGAACGGGGCGACGTCCGTGGAAGAAGCCGCAAAGGCGATCGCGTCGCTGCCCAAAGCCGACCGAGACCGAATCAAGTCGGTGATGATCACCGACCAAAACCACAACAAAGGCGCCGATACCCTCGCCGTGGCAAATACGAAGACGGGCAACGTCACCTTCTTCAACAACCCTGCGAACCACAACCCCGACACGCTCGCTTCGACCTTGCAGCACGAGGTCGGCCATCTCAAATCGAACGAGGCTTTCGGGCCGGACGGCGATCCGAAGTGGAAGACCTGGGAGAAAGCGATTGCCGACGATGGTCTGCCGCCGTCGCGCTACGCGCGCGCCAACCCCGACGAGGATTTCTCCGAGACGTACGCGCTCTACAAGCGGGTGAAGGGCACGCCCGACGAAGCGGCGGCCCGAGCGAAGTACCCGGCGCGCTTCAAGGCGCTCGACGACATCGGCGACTGAACGCGGTCTTCATCGTCGTTTGCCTTCATCCTCTGGCTTCTCCAGCGGCCTGCTCCCTCTTCGGCGCTTGCTTATTGCTGGGCGCGCGGCGCTGGCGCCTGGGGTCTCATTTCGGCGAAGGCAGGGCAAGAGAGCGAGACCGTGACGGCAAGAATCAATTCCACGTCCCGCTCCTGGTGGCCCCGAGGCGAGGATCATCGCCGAGTTCGCGAAGAAGCGTGTTCGGCCACTGTGACGCAGGGAGCCCGCGAGGGCGGCGAACACGCCTCGAATAACGGCCCACGCCGAGCAGGTTGTGCGCTATCGGCACGGTGCAATGCGCCACTTCGCCCTGCTCGCCCTTCTGTTCGCCATGTCCTGCGTGAAACGGATCCCGCCCGAGAGGTTCGAGCTGTGGATGGCGCGCAGCGAGTCGGCGTGGACGGCGATGAAGGACGACGGCCAGCCGGTGCCGTCAATCGACAGGCCCTTCGTGCAGGCCGGCATGGGCACGTCGAAGTCGATCGTCTTCGTGGTGGTGCCGGGCGTGTCGGGAGCGGTACCGACGCTCTTGAAGCTGGAGTCGATCGACGACGGCCGGGTCGCTGCGGCGGCGTACACGGCGAACGAGCAGCGCGTCGGCGACACGCGCCGGCTCGAGCTGGGTGGGCTGCAGCCCAACTCGCGGTACCGCGCCACCTTCAAGGCGGGCGACGAAGAAATGATCGCGGAATCGCGCACGGCTCCCGAGAAGTCAGAGGCGACCAGCGTGCTGCTGGCCAGCTGCAACGAGCCCTGGAGCCACGCGCGGCCCGACAAGGTCACCGCCGGTGTCGCCGCGTCGCCCGTGACTGCGCTTCGCAACCTCGACCTGCGGGCCCGTGGCCTGATGCCCGTCGAGCTGAGCCGCACCGGCGAGAGCTTGAAGTTCGATCGCCCCTCGTTTCTTCTCGCGCTGGGTGACCAGGCCTACGTCGATGCCGAGCCGCTTGAACCGGGCTCGCTGGCGCTCTTCGGAGGGCCGCGCTCTGACGCGCTGCGCGTCGAGGCAAGTACGAAGTGGGCCGAGGCGCTGCGGCGCATCTACCGGATGCACTTCCTCGTCCCAAGCTTTCACCGGACGCTGTCGAGCCTGCCGTCGGCAATGGTCTGGGACGATCACGAGATCCGCGATGGGTGGGGCAGCCAGCGCGACGAACAAGGCTTCCTGCCGAACAGCGGCGACCCGTGGCTCGACTACTTCTCTGCGGCGCGTGAAGCGACGTGGGCCTTCGAGGTGGCGCGCAACCCCAACGCCGGCGGCGCGGCGGTGACGGCTTTCGACCCGAGCCTTGACCGCGAGCTCGACACGTCTTTCTCCTGGGGCGATCGCCTGCAGGTGTTCCTGCTCGACACGCGAACCGCGCGGGGCCGGCCCGAAGGACGCGTGATGTCGGACGCGCAGCTGCAGCGGGTCAACGCGTGGCTTCTGCCGTGCGGTGTTCAGCCCAGCGTGTTTCTGCTGGGCATCCCCGTGCCGCTGTCGGTGGATCACGAGAACGTGATCAGCACCGCGGGCAAGACGCTGGCGTCCGAGCTGGACGACGACATCAACGACGGCTGGTGGGCGACGGGGCCGGCGATCGCGACGCGCGAACGGTTGGAGACGGCGATCATCGAGCACTCGGGCCGCTGCCCGGACGACCGGGTGATCCTCGTCAGCGGCGACGTTCACGAGTCCGGGCTTATCGCGCTGTCTCGCGGGGGCAGGACGTTCGCGTACGAGGTCATCTCTTCCGGGATCGCGAGCATGGTGTTCGACGGCCCGCTGTCGCGCGCGTTTCTCGCGGCGCGCACCGAGTACCTCGCCAAGAGCGACACGGGCGTCGTCTACAGCGGCATCGGCCGGGTCTCGACGGGCTCTGCTTTCGCCGAGCTCTTCTTCGAGTTCCCCGACAAGGGGTCTCCGAAGGCGCGCGTGCTCTTCTATTCGTCGTCGGCGGGGACGACCTTGACCAACCTCGGCACCACCCTGGGCGGCACGACGTGGAAGGCCGACACGACGGGCGTGGTGCAGCTGAGCGCGGGCGGGCAGATTACCGGGCCGGCGATCGAGCTGGACTACGGCATCGCTCCGCCGAGATCTTCGGACTACCAGCTGACGCCGGCGGTGACCCGCTGTTCGGCCGAGGCTTTGATTTCGGATCTGGCCACCGACTGGTCGACGGTGTTCGCCACGCCGCGCGCCTGCCGGTAAAAAACCAGGCCGCGTGGCCCGGAAATGCTGGGGTAATTCCCGAGGAATCGTCCAGCGCCTTGCCAATTGCAGCAGAGGCGGCCGGCGAAGCCTCACCGACAATCCAGCATGTCCTACCAAATTCGCCGTGGAGACACCCTTGGCCAGCTGGCCGCCCGGTTCCACACGACGGTGAAGGCGCTGGCGAACCTCAACGGGATCAAGAACGTCGACCTGATCTACGCGGGCGCGCAGCTGCGGATCCCCGACGGGTTCGATCGTCCGAGCAAGGGCGGGAAGCCGTCGTCGAGCGGCGGCGGTTCGAGCCCCGCTCCGACAGGCCAGACGCAGGGGCCTTCGGGGCCGGCTCCGACGGGCAAGGGCGCGGGCGTGACGGAAGCCCAGCTGCTCAGGATCATGCCGAACCTCGGCTCGGAGAAGGCGCGCCAGTACCTGCCCTTCTTGAACCAGGCGATGGCCGAACAGGGCATCACCACCGAGCCGCGAAAGGAGATGTTCCTCGCGCAGCTCGCGCACGAGTCGGGCGGCCTTCGCTACATGGAAGAGATCGCGTCGGGCGCGGCGTACGAGGGCCGCAAGGACCTGGGCAACACGCAGCCGGGCGACGGCCGCCGCTACAAGGGCCGGGGTCCGATTCAGCTGACCGGCCGCGCGAACTACCGCGAGGTGGGCAAGGCGCTGGGGCTGGATCTCGAACGGCACCCGGAGATCGCGGCGCGCCCCGAAGTCGGCTTCCGCATCGCGGCGTACTTCTGGAAGTCGCGCGGCCTGAACGCGCTGGCCGACCAGGGCAACTTCCGCGAAGTCACCCGCCGCATCAACGGGGGCTACAACGGCCTGGCGGATCGCGAGCTGTACTGGGCCCGCGCACGCGCAGCGATCTGAGGTCGCCTCGGAATCGGCGCGACTGTCGCAGCGAGAAGGAAAGCTGCCGAAGCAGCCGGCTTTCAGTCGAGCAGGTGTTCGTCGATCAGGCATTCGCTCGAGATTCCGATTTCGTCCTGAAAGTGAATCTGCCCGAGGACCTTGCGATCGTCCCAGTCACCACTGGCGGACTCTTGCCGCGTCTGTGGCGCCGGGAGTGATCGTGGTTGTCATGCTCCCTCATTGAGCAAGGCGCAGGCCCGCCGACGTCCACAGCGATTGTGCGCGGTTGCCCACCGGCCGTAGGCTGCGCCCTTGTCGGGTCGAGCCGACAACCGACATCCCATCGTGCGCGGCCGATTTTTCACAACAAATGCATGGTTCTGGGTCCCTGATTCGACCCAGTTACCGCACCAGCGGCGCGCGCCGACTTCTCTGACGTGAACATCGAACTCATTGGACTGACGGCCCTGTTCGCGGCCGGCCTCATCCTGGCGTTGCTATTTCTGCGCTCGCGCGCGAAGCGGGAAGAACGCGACGCGGCGACGCTGGCCCAGGCAAAGGCTGAAAATCGGCACCTCCCGTCGACCCTTCACCCCGTCATCGATCCAGACATCTGCATGGGCAGCCTCTCGTGCCTGAAGGTCTGCCCCGAGGGCGACATTCTGGGCGTCATCGACGGCAAGGCAGCGCTGATCGACGCGTCTGCGTGCATCGGCCACGGCAAGTGCGCCAGCGAGTGTCCAGTCGACGCGATCAAGCTCGTCTTCGGCACCAGCGAGCGCGGGCAAGACCTGCCCGAGGTCGACGAGTACTTTCAGACGAACCGCCCCGGCCTGCACATCGTCGGAGAGCTGGGCGGCATGGGCCTCATCAAGAACGCGCTCACCCAGGGCCTGCAGGTCGCGACGCACCTGAAGGGCGCCCTGCAGGGGACGAAGACGCTGAAGGGTCAGGTCGACGTCGCCATCGTCGGCGCCGGCCCCGCCGGGCTCGCCACGGCGCTCGGCCTCAAGAAGGAAGGCATCGCCTTCCGCGTGCTCGAGCAGGACACGGTGGGCGGCACGGTCGCCCACTACCCGCGGCAGAAAGTGGTGATGACCGAGAAGGTGGTGCTGCCCTTCGTCGGCAAGTTCGGGCGCGAGCTGATCTCGAAGGAACAGCTGATCGCCGGGTGGAAGCACGCCATCGCGACCGCCAAGCTGAAGATCGAAGAAGGCGTCGCGGTGACGGGGGTGTCGGGGCAAGACGGTGGGTTTCTCGTCACCACCAACAAGGGCATCGTCAGCGCGAAGAAGGTCGTGCTGGCGATTGGGCGGCGCGGCACGCCCCGGAAGCTCGGCGTCCCCGGCGAAGATCTGCCCAACGTCACCTACCGGCTGATCGACCCCCAACAGTACGAAGGGTCGAAGGTGCTGATCGTCGGCGGCAGCGACTCGGCGCTCGAGGCGGCGATGATGATCGCCGAAGAGACCGACGCCAAGGTGACCTTGAGCTATCGGCAGGAAGCGTTTGGCCGCGGACGCGAAGCCAACAAGCGCAAGTTCAAGGAGCTGGTCGAGGCAGGCAAGATTCGCGCGCTGATGCAGTCGAAGGTGCTGGAAGTGAGCCCGACGTGGGTGAAGCTCGAGTACCAGGGCCGCACCGGGAAGATGTCGAACGACTTCGTCATCGCCTGCCTCGGTGGCGAGCTGCCGGCCGAGTTCCTGAAGAACAGCGGCGTGACGATGCGGCGGCTGCACGGCGAAGAGCTCGTGGCGCGCGCCGGCCGCGGCAGCGCCAAGCGCACCGAGCTCGAGAAGTCGCAGCGCCGCTTCGCCCAGGTCCTCTTCGTGATCGGCGCCACCATCGTCCTGCTGTTGACGCTGAAGGGGTGGACCTACTACCGGCTGCCCGCAGCAGACCGCGTGAAGGATGTGGCGCACGCTGCCCTGAGGCCGTCCGGCGTCTGGGGCCACGGCGTCGGCATCGTCGCGACCCTCTTCATGATGTCGAACTTCCTCTACGCCGCGCGCAAGCGCTGGCAGTCGCTGACCTCCGTGGGCGACATCCGCAAGTGGCTAACTTTCCACCAGTTCGTCGGCTTCATGAGCCCGCTGGTGATCGCGTTTCACGCGACCTTCAAGAGCAACAACGCCCTCGCGTCGGCGACCACGCTCTCGCTGGCGGTCGTGGTCGCCACTGGCGTGGTCGGCCGCTTCTTTCTCAGGCTGATCCCGACGGTCGAAGGAAAGACCAGCTCGAAGGGCGAGGTGATCGCCCGCTGGGAAAAGATGAAGGCGCGGATGTCAGAAAAGATCGAAGACAAGACCGAGATCACCGACGTTCGGAAGGTGAAGGACGTGCTGTCGCGCGCCACCGACGCCGTCGGCACGTCGCTGCTCAAGTTCCTGGTGACGATGCCTTTTCGACAGGCGCGCGATCGCTTCGCGCTCGGTGCGCTGGCAGTCGAGTTCCCGTCGAGCGCGCACTACCGCGAGTTCAAGCACTCGTTCGCAGAGCTGCGCGAGCTACAGAGCCAGGCCACGTTCTACTCGGCGCTGCGAAAGCTGATGTCGGCGTGGCGGGTGTTCCACGTCGTCCTCGCCATTCTGCTGGTGGTGATGATCACGGCCCACATCGGCGTCTCGCTGTACCTCGGCTACACGTGGATCGCGAAGTGAGGTTCGCAGCGGTCGCGCTCGCACTGACCGCCAGCGCGGCCGCCGCCGACATCTTCTCGCCCGGCGACCTCGCGAAGGCCCACTCGAGCCTCGAGGGCATCTCGCAGTGCACCAAGTGCCACCCGCCCGGAGGCCAGCTGTCGCAAGAGCGCTGCCTCGACTGCCACCTCGAGCTGAAGCCCCGGGTCGAGAAGGGGCTCGGTTTCCACGGCCACATCGCCAGCGACAAGCGCGCCTGCGAGACGTGCCACGCGGATCACCGCGGCCGGGCTTTCGAGATGATCGACTGGGGCACAGGCGGAAAGAAGGGCTTCGACCACAAGCGCACGGCGTGGCCGCTGGAAGGGAAGCATGCGCCGCTCGCGTGCGACGATTGCCACCAGCGCCGCCGCATCCTGAGCGCCACCATCTTGAAGCTGCTCGAGAAGAACCCCGACCGGAGAACCCAGCTCGGGGTGAGCAAGGAATGCCGCGGCTGCCACTTCGACGACCACCGGGCCCAGGTCGGCGAAGACTGCGCGGCCTGCCACGACGCCAAGGCGTGGAAGCCCGCGCCCGACTTCGATCACGCCGAGACGGACTACCCGCTGAAGGGCAAGCACGTGAAGGTGAAGTGCGGCGGCTGCCACCCGACCCTCAAGGACGACGGCACGCCGAAGTCCGCGTTCCCGGCGCCGGTGTCTGAAACGTTTCTCAAATTCAGCCCCATCGACAGCCGCACCTGTACGGACTGCCACAAAGACTTCCACGACGGGAAGCTGGGGCCGCGGTGCCAGACCTGCCACACCGTCGAGGGCTGGAAGATCATCCGCAACGCTGGCGCCGAGCGCGCCTTCCACGACAAGACGCGCTACCCGCTGAAGGGCGAGCACCTGGACGTCGATTGCAAGTCGTGCCACGGCCCGTTTCCCGGCCAGCGGGCGAAGTTCAAGGGCCTGAAGTTCGATCAGTGCACCGCCTGCCACGCCGACGCACACGAAGGCCAGCTGGCCGACCCCAGGACCAGGGCCCTTCCCGACTGTGAGGGCTGCCATTCGGTCGACGGGTTCAAGCCTGCGCGGTACACGACGATCGAGCACCAGAAAACGCGCTTCCCGCTCGAAGGGGCGCACCAGGTGGCCCCGTGCAACCTGTGCCACCTGAAGACCCCCGCCCTGCTCGACCGCGTGCCGAAGGCGCTGCGGCAGGAGCTCAAGAAGAAGAAGCGGCCCGAGCTCTTCAGCTCGATCGCGTTCGAGACGAAGGTTGCGCTCGACCGCTGCGACAGCTGCCACGCCGACGTGCACCAGGGCCAGCTCGACGCGAAGCCCTGCCACAGCTGCCACCAGCCGGCCTCGTTCAAGAAGGTGGCGCTCAACCACGATCGCGACACCCGGTACCCGCTGACGGGGAAGCACGCCGCGCTCGCGTGCACGAAGTGCCACGGCGCACCTTCGCCCGACAAGCCCGTGCAGTACCGGCCGCTGGCGATGACCTGCGCAGGCTGCCACGCCGATGTGCATGTGGGTCAGCTGGCCCAGAAGCCGGGCACGCCCACCGACTGCGAGCAGTGCCACGACACGAAGGAATGGAAGCAGACGAAGTTCGTGCACGCGCCGCCGTTCACCGAGTACCTGCTCGACGGAAAGCACGCCCAGGTGTCGTGTGAGGGCTGCCACAAGAAGGTGGCTGTCGGGCAGGGCCTCACTGCCGTGCGCTACGTGCCGCTGCCTTCGACCTGCGAGGGCTGCCACTCGGACTTTCACCAGGGCGCGTTCGAGGGGTTCGAGCCTTGAGGGCGCTGCTGCTGCTCGCGCTGTTGACCGCGGCGCCCGCGAAGGCGCCCAGGCCCGCTCCGAGGCGGGCGGCGGCCGACGCGGGCGTGGCGGCGCCCGATGCGCCACGAGCGGCGGCGTTGAAACCTTCGCCCCAAAGCCACGGCGCGATGGCGGGCACGAAGTGCGGCGCGTGTCACATCACCGCAGCGTGGACGGACGTCCGCTTCAACCACGACCGCACGGGCTTCCCCCTGCTGGGGGCGCACACCGCGACCGCGTGCAAGGGCTGCCATGGCGACGACTTTCAGCGGCCATTGCCGACGACCTGCAGCGGCTGCCACCGCGACGTGCACGCAGGCGACCTGGGGATGCGCTGCGAGGGGTGCCACGACTCGGCCTCGTGGGCCTCGAAGTTCGAGGCCGACGCGCACCGGCGCACCGCGTTTCCGCTGGTGGGCGCGCACGCCGCCCTGCCGTGCACCGAGTGCCACGGGCAGGCGTCGGCGCGGAAGTTCTCGCGGGCGGCGGTCGAGTGCATCGCGTGCCACCAGGCCGACGTCGATCGAACGCGGGGCACGGCCATCGACCATGCGGCGCTCGGGTTCACCGACAGCTGCCGCAGCTGCCACCAGGCCTATCGCTTCAAGCCGGCGCTGTTCCCCGATCACGACCGGCGCTGCTACCTCGTCTCGGTGGGCGCGCACGCGGGTATTCCCTGCCTCGGGTGCCACGATGGGTTTCCCCCGACGCCTGCTCCAGCGGGCACCTGCAGCACGCGCACCATTGCCTGCACCGCCTGCCATTCGTGCACTGGGCCCGGCGGGGCAACGGCCACCGACGCCCGCCACGCCCCGCCCGCGACGCTCGCGGCGGTGCCCGGGTACGCGTGCGCCGAGCGGCGTTGCTACGGGTGCCACAAAGAGGTGACGGGGCCTTGAGAGCCGCGGCGCTGATCGCGGTGCTGATCGCTTCGGCGGGGCTGGCAAAGCCAAGGCCTGCCGCCAGGGTTCCCCGTGCGCGGACGACCAGCGTGAAGCCCGACCCCGTGGTGGCGAGCCCGCAGGGCCCGGGGCGGGTGACGTTTGCCACCGCGACCACGGCGTACGTCGATCGCGGAACCGCAGACGGCGTGAAGATCGGCGCCGGGCTCACCGTGACGCGCGCAGGGCGGTTGGTGGGGCGTTGCACGATCACCGCCGCCTCGGATCGCTGGGCGACCTGCGCGGTCGAAGGCATGAAGGCCGGCGACAAGGTCGCGATCGACCGCGTCGCCGAGAAGCCTGCGGCAGTTCTGGCTGCGGTGCCCGACGCCGAGGCGCTGCGGGCGCAGCGGGAAGCGCTCGAGGCCCAGCCTCTGGCGGTGGTTGAGTTCGGGCGCGGCGCGGGCGGCCTGCTCAGCGCCGATCGCCGTTTGGCGGCGGTCGCGATCTCGCACACCAGCTGGTTCGACTTCACCGCGGCCCGGCGCCCGTTCGACGTGCAGCGCGTCGACGTCGGCGTCTACGACGTGCAGATCTGGCGAGGGCTTCACGCTTCGGCGGATCTGACGGTGCTCAACTACAGCCGGCGTCCGGGAGACCACCGCACGGTGCAGGGCGGCACGGTGCTGCTCGTGCGGCAGCTGGAGCTCTCGTTTCACACCCCATCCGTGCCCTGGATCGCCCAGGTGGGCCGCACGTGGACCCGGCACACGCCAGGGCTGTTGATGGTCGACGGCGCGCAGGCTGCGTGGCGCAACGCAAACAGCTCGCTCGAGGTCGGCGCGTACGGGGGCCTGCTGCCCGAGCCCGTGGGGCTGGGAGTGACGACGCGGCGTTGGGGAGCCGGGGCCTATGCCTATGGGCGGATCACCTCGGGCTCATCCGTGGTGCAGCTCGAGGGGCGCGCGGGCTGGGCGTCGGCGGCGAGCGTTCCAGGTCGCCTCGAGCTTGCAGGCGCCGTGGACGCCTGGCTCACCCGCACCTTCGACGCGCACCTCTCGTTCGAGCTCGGCCTGCTCGCGGCGACGGCAGTGGGCTTCGTCGACGCCGCGCGGCTCGACTTTGGGTGGCGCCCGAGCGAGCGGGTACGGGTCTTCGCGTCTGGCCGGTACCAGGGCACGGTTGCGTCTGACGTGCTCGAGCTCGGCGTCGCCGCACCTGGCGGCCACCGGGCCGTGCGCGGTGAGGCGGGGGCGACGGTCGAGTTGGCGCCCCCCCTGTGGCTCGCCGTCAGCGGCGGCCTCGCCGACGACCTGTCGACCGGCCTCTTGCAGGCCTCGTTCGGCCCGGAGCTGACCCTGCCGCGGCTGCTGCCCGCGACGGCGCTGACGCTGGGCTACCGCGAGGAGCTCGGCTGGCTGCGCGGACGCAGCGGGTGGGCGCAGGCGACGGTGACGCCCGGGTCAAGGTTGCGGGTGCTGCTGCGCGGCGGCTGGTTCCAGCAGCAGAGCGAGCCCGGCGACGAAGGGCTCGCCGGCCACGAGGTCAGCGGAGCGCTGATGGTGGACCTCTCGATCACGCGGTGGCTTTGGCTGCGTGGCACGGTGGCCGGCCGCGGCCAGCTGGGCAGCGCCGACCGGGGGGATGGCGCTCCGGCGAACCTCAACGCGATGATTCAGGCAGGCGGGCAGCTGTGAGCTGCCTGCTTTCAGGGCGGCCCACCGACCTCATCAGGATGCCCATGATCCGGAAACCCACATTGTGGCTGTTGTGCGTCTTCCTGGCGGCGTCGTGCTCTTCGAACAGCGGGGGCAACCGGCCCCCGACGCCGATCACGGACAAGAACCACACCTTCTTCCCGATCACTCCGGGCAGCACCCATGCGCTCGACCGGCAGGGCCTCGCCATCGATGGGCCGATGACCTGCGAGAGCTGCCACCCGACGACGCTGCCGGGCGGAGAGGCGGACGCGGGAGTCGGGTTCGATCAGCCCCAGTGCATCAACTGCCACACCCACGAGAAGCCGATCACTGATCGCCTGCACCAGCGCGAGCCCCTGTATTCGTTCAACACCCGGGCGCCGGGCGCAGGCAGCCCGCAGAAGGGCTGTCTGAACTGCCACCCGGCAGGTGAGGCGATGGCGTACGACCACTTCGGCATCACCAACCAGTGCGCCGAGTGCCACGACATCGGCACCGCGTTCGCGGCGTTGCCGAAGCCGAACTTCACCCACCCGAACGTCGGCGCGTCCGACTGCGGCGGCTGCCACGTCACCACGACCTGGCTGGACGCGGGTCTGGCGCCAAACGACGCGCACGATCCGGCGCGTGACGTGACGGTCACCGCCCTGCAGCCGACGTGGGCCGGCACGTCGATCACCCGCGTCACGCCGCAGACACAGGTGCTGCCGATGATGATGAACCACTCGACGCTTCAGGTGCCGGCGGCGACGCTTTCGGCCTGCGGCAATTGCCATCAGGGCGCTGGCGAAGGCGCGTACTACCCGGGTTCGCTGCACTCGGCGCTCGCCAACCTCGATGGCGGCGTTCAGCCGTCCCAGTGCAACGAGTGTCACAAGCCTTCGATGCCCACGGGCTTCATCGGGCCTACCGCCACCGCACCCGCGCGTACTCCGGCCAGCGGCGAGATGAGGCATGAAGCGGTCGCGTGGCTCAATGGCGCCCCTGGCGCCGCGAAGCTCGCTGCGTTCGACTGCGCGGTGTGCCACGCGCCCCCCGACGAGCTGACCGCGTCGACGTGGGCCAACGACCGCACCCGAGCTGGCGCGCCGGCGAAGTTCCACGCTGCGCTGCGCACCGCGGGCAAGCCGCCGGTGGGCTCGTGCATCGACTGCCACGCGAACACCCGGCCCAACGGCGTGGTCACGGTTGCGCCGCTGAACATCGCGTTCGACCACGACGACCCGACGGCGCAGGGCGATTGCCAGAGCTGCCATGCGGCGAGCGCAGCCACGAACGCCTCGTGGGCGGGCGGCGTGTTCCACCCGGCAGGCTCGGCTGCACCGGCAACTTGCCTGCCCTGCCACGCGGCCGAACGCCCGGCGACGACGGCCGGGTGGATCAAGCCCAACTTCAGCGCTTCGCCTTTCGACTACGGCACCAACAGCGCGGGCATCGAGCACGGCGCCGGCCTCGATTGTGCGACGTGTCATGCGAACCCCGGCACCGGCGCCTGGGGCGGGACGCAGAACTGGGCAGGAGGCGCCTTCACGCACGGGCCGGCCACGCTGTCGGCGAGCACCTGCAGCCAGTGCCACACGACGCAGCGGCCGGATCTGCTGCCTGGGCTGGACGCGGGCACAGCCGCCACGCTGATCGGCTTCGACCACGCCGCAAACGGCACGGGCGATTGCTTCGGCTGCCATCAGGCGACGGTCACCGCCAACGCCTACGTCAACCTCTACAACCCGGCGACCGGCAAGCTGCCGAACGGCGACTGGAAGGGCGGGCAGCTGTACCCGGGCTCGGTGCTCGCGAGCTCGCCGGCGCAGAAGATTCAGGTGACGAGCTACGCGCTGACGAAGTCGGGGTCGATGATCACCGGCCTCACCTCGAGCAACGTGACGCTGTTCAACGCGATGCTGCATACGTCGTCGGTGCTGCCAGCGGCGCTCAACGCCGGCCCGAGCAATGCGCCCGAGTACACGAAGTGTTGGCACTGCCACACCAACACGAACGGCGTGGTGACGGCGTACAGCAACGGCAAGTACCACGCGTCGCTGACCAACTACCGCGCGACGCCCACCGGCGCCGTGGTTCCCTTCGGGCAGCCCACGAACCAGTGCCTCGACTGCCACGCGCAGATGCGCCCCCCGGGCATCGTCGAGAAGGCGGCGTCGACGCTCCAGCCGATGGATCACGGACAGGCGCTGGCGCAGATCGAGTGCGCGACGTGCCACCGCAGCCCGGGCACGAGCTGGGCCGACGGCGCCTACCACCCGAACCTCGGGGCGGCCGCCCCGGCCGACTGCACGGTGTGTCACTACCCGTTGATGGCAGACGCACCGAAGGCGGACGTGGCGGTGGCGACGACGTTCTCGATGAAGCACCGATCGCCGCAGATCACCTTCCAGGCTTGCCAGAACTGCCATTCTGCGGCGTTGGCGAAGGCAACGACGGCGCCCCTCGCGGCGCCGCTGTGGAAGACGGGCAACTACCACCCGGCGCTCACGGCGCAGCCCGCCGCGTGTGTCGACTGTCATGCCATCTCGGATCCGACGACCTTCACTGCCAGCAGCGTGCAGTACCCGCTGCTCGCCGGAGCCACCGCGACGAACAAGCAGCAGTACATGAACCACGCGTCGGGCGCCGTGGCGGGCAAGGACTGTGTGACGTGCCACGCAAGCGACGCGAAGAAGGTGGGCGCGGCGTGGAGCAAGGCCACCTCATTCCACGCCGCGGTGACGAACCCGGCGACCTGCCGTGAGTGCCACGGCACGACGAACGGCGGCGGCGCGGTGATCGGCACCAACAACAACCTGCCGCTGGGGCTGACCACCACCACGACCGTGACCACCGCGAGCGCGGCCACCGGCGTGTCGGGCGTGCGCGATCAGATAAGCCACGCGGACCTCAACGTCAGCGGCCGCGACTGCGCGGCATGCCACACGCAGAAAGGGCCGTCGTCTGCCGCGGGTCTGCAGGGCAAAGAATGGGCGCAGGCGAAGTTCCACGTGAACTTCAACGGCACGACGCCACTGATCTCGAACGGCACGACCGCGCGGTGCAGCACCTGCCACCTCAATGTGAAGCCGGGCGCAGGCTACACACTGCAGAACCACAGCGCCTACACCGCGGCCTCGGGCACCACCGACTGCAGCGCGTGCCATTCGTATCCGGGGACTGGCACCGTCGCCGCGGGCAACTGGCTCGGCGCGGTGGGGGGCGTGCCGACGTTCATCCCTGTGGGCGGCTTCACGATCCCCGTGCCGCCGGCCACCACCGCGACCGTGCAGTCGGGGATCGCGAACCTGCCCCACCCCACCGTCGGAGTGCAGGCCTGCACGGCGTGTCACACCACAGCGGCGGGCGGGAAGAACGCGATTGGCTACGACCACAAGTCGACGCTGATCAACGCCAACTGCAACTCGTGTCACGAGACGGGGAGCAACCTGATCGGCACCCCGTGGAACAACTCGACCACCACCGCGGGCGGGGCGGGCGACACCCGGCCGTACACGATCAACTCGCTGGTTCCGACTTTCAAGAACAACAACAAGTCGCTGGCCAACAACAAGCACTTCTTCCCCATCAATTGCTACGAGTGCCACCGCGCGCCCACCACGGGCAACGCACTGGTGACGACGGGCGCCGCGTACACCGCGGTGTGGAGGTTCAAGCACTCGGAGGGTGCACCGATGACCAAGCCCTCGACCTGCAACACCTGCCACAACTTCGGGATCCCGAAGTAGCGCCAAGGTTCAGGACTTCTTGAAGAGCCGCTGCACGACGACGAAGAACAGCGGCACGAAGAAGAGCCCCAGCAGCGTGCCGAGGATCATGCCACCCAGCACGCCGGTGCCGATCGCGCGCTGGGCCCCTGAGCCGGCGCCGGTGGCGATCGCCAGGGGCAACACGCCGAGGCCGAACGCCAGCGACGTCATCAGAATCGGGCGAAGGCGCGAACGGACGGCGGCGAGCGTGCCGTCGATCAGCTCCATGCCCTTCTCGACGTTCTATTTCGCGAACTCGACGATCAGAATCGCGTTCTTGCTCGAGAGCCCGACCGTCGTGAGCATGGCGACCTGGAAATACACGTCGCGCGCTCCATGCCGCGAAGCATGCTCGCCAGCACGGTGCCCAGGATCCCCAGCGGAGCGACGAGGAGCACCGACGTCGGAATCGACCAGCTCTCGTAAATCGCGGCCAGACACAGAAAGACGATCAGCAGCGACAGCGTGTAGAGCAGCGGCGTCTGCGCACCGGCCGCACGCTCTTGAAAAGACTGCCCTGTCCACTCCAGGTTCATGCTGCCGGGCAGCTTCGCCACCAGCCTCTCGACCTCCATCAGCGCGTCACCCGAGCTGACGCCGGGCGCCCGCTGGCCGTTGATCTCCATCGCGGGCACGCCGTCGTAGCGCTCGAGCCGCGGCGAGCCAGAGCCCCAACGCGAGCTGGCGAAGCTGCTGAACGGAACCATCTCGCCTTCGCGGTTGCGCACCGACCAGCGGTTGAAGTCTTCACCCGGCCACGGTCGATGAAGTCGTCGATGTACTGCCCGCCCCACGCGGTCGAGAGCGCGGCGTTGATGTCGGCGGATGACAGCCCGAAGGCACCCGCCCTTGCGGCGTCGATGTCGATGCGGAACTGCGGCGTGTCTTCCTGCCCGTTGGAGCGGACGTTCGCGAGGAGCTTGCTCTGCGCGGCCTCACCGAGGAACTGATCGCGCGCGGCGGTGAGCGCCTCGGGCCCTGCCCGCGGATGTCCTTCAAATAGAAGACGAAGCCCGTCGAGTTGCCGAGCTCGGGCACCCATGAAGCGCATGCGGCGCGAAAGAATTCCACGCACCGCCTTCTGGTAGCCGCTGTTGCCCTGATCGAACTTGCGGTTGAACCAGCCGAAGAAGCCTGTCTCTTTCGCGTGGTGGCCTTTCGGAATTGGCTTCAGCATCGTCGCGCAGAGCGCGGGCGTGAGGATCACGGCGACCAGCACCGAGAGCGCCATCGACGCGACGATGGTGGCCGAGAATTGGCGGTAGATGAAGCCGGTCGCTCCGTCGAGGAAGGCCATCGGGATGAAGACGGCCGAGAGGACGAGGCCGATGCCGACGAGCGCTCCGGTGATCTGATCCATCGACTTGCGCGTCGCTTCCAGCGGCGACAGGCCTTCTTCTGCCATCAAGCGTTCGACGTTCTCGACCACGACGATCGCGTCGTCGACCAGCAGGCCGATGGCGAGCACCATCGCGAATCACGAGGATCAAGAACGGCGTCGGGCCGGGTCAGGTCATTTCCGACGCGACGTCACGGCTGACCTATCGAAGGGGTGCTCGAGGCCCTGATGCGCGCAGGCAGAGTCCCGTAATTGCTGTGCCGTGGATCCGGCTGCAGGCAGATCGAGGTTGGACCACTGCGTGCACAAGAGGGCGGCCGGGAAAGGACCTCTCTTGGAGAGCTCCGCCCGCTTCATCCCACTCGCTTTTGCTCGAGGTCTTCGACCGTGCGTCCACCGCTGCTGCTTTGCCTTTTTTCGACTCTCTCTTTTGGTCAGACCGCGGTTCATTCGTTCGATCTCGAGCGGCTCTCGTTCAGCCCGGGCGCTCAACAATCGCTGCTGCTCGACACCGGCAAGGCCCTGAGCAAGGGCAGCCTTCGGCTCTCGCTCGCCGCGCAGTATCAGCACGACCCTCTCGTCTATTTCGTCGACGGCAAACGCGTCGGCTCGGTCGTCGAATCCCGCTTCAGCGCGCACCTCGGGTTTGCGGTGGGGGTCGCCCGCTGGCTCGAGCTTGGGCTGCAGCTGCCGGTTGTCTTGTCGCAGACCGGCGAAGACCTCAGCGCGGCGGGCATCGCGAAGGTGACGGGGACGGTGATGGGCGCCCCACTGGTGAGGGCCCAGTTCTCGATTCTGCACCAGAGCCGCGGCGCTCCCGTCGATCTCGGGCTGGCGTTGGGAGTCACCCTGCCCATCGGCAGCGCCTCAGGCCTCTCGAAGGATCCCGGCGCCGGCTTCTCGGTGCTCCCCACCGTCGGCGTCGGTCACTCCTTCGGCTCGACCCTTCGCCTTGGCGGCGAGCTCGGCGCAGTGATTCGAGAGACCGACCTGCTCTCGACCTATGCGCGGAACCCTTCGGATGAAGTCGGCAGCCTCGTCACCCTCGGGGCCGTCGTCAGCACGCTGGGCAACGGGCTCCGCGGCGAGCTGACGGTGCGGGGCCTGGTCCCGCTCTCTCGCACCCAGCCGGGCCTCGAGCTCCTCGCGGGCGCCCGCTACCCGCTGGCCCAGCACCGCTTCGAGATCTTCATCACCGCAGGTCCCGGGTTCGGCCGGATGCCGGGAATCCCGAACTTCCGCGCGCTCGCAGGCTTCGCCTGGACGCCCGACTTCGCCGCGCAGCCCGCCGACGCTGAGCCTCCGACCATCCGTTAGCCCCCTTCCTTCTTCCCCTTCCATTCACGAACACTCAGCGAAAGCTGAAGCGGATGACATGACTCTTCTCAAGAAAGCACTGCTGGTCCTGGTCGGCGTGGTCCCACTCCTTCAGCTCGGCTGTTCGACGTCCGACCCGAAGTCCACCGCGAGCGACCCTTCGGGACGCGCCGCACAGGCGGTGATCGCGACGGACCTCGTCACCGAGGGCACCTTTGACGCCGGCGTGAACTACTATCGGTCGACCCTTCCGCCGGAGACGACGGTCGGCGTCGTTGCCCAGACCCTCGAGGCGAGCTGGGACCCCGCGGCCCACTTCATCAGCGAGCCTCCCGTCTACCCGCAGGGGTGGACACTCGACTACTACGTGGGCGCGACGAAGCTCTCGAGCCCGCCGAACACCGCTGCAGGCTTTGCCGCCGTCTCGCGGCTGGTCGCCTCAGGGGCGACGAACATTGAAGGCCTCGACGGCGAACGGCAGGCGATGATCTCGACCATCGTCGCTCCGAAAGTGGTCCTCGCCTCTTCGTTCTCGGGCGGTTCCGCGGGCGACGGCTGGGACGTCTTCTTCGACCCCCAGTACAAGCATGTCTTCAACGTCCATCACCACGACGGGCCGGCGACGATGATGTGCCGCAACCTCAGCGACTCGCTGAAGTGCTCGAACGCCTGGCCGATCACCCTCTCGCGCACCCCCAGCCGCGCGACGGCCCGGGTCGACGAGATCAGCAACAAGGTCTGGAACCCGACCAGCAGCGGCGGCAAGCTCGCCTGGGACTGCACGGACCTGAGCACCTGGAGCCGCTGTGCGACCCCGGTGGTGCTGTCGATCTACCCGCAGCGCGACACCGGCTACGACAACCACGCCGACCCGGCGATCATTGGCCGCAAGCTCTATTCGCTCGGGCGCGGCCCGGGCGTCTCGCGCATCACCTGTCTCGACATGGCGACGGGCGCTGAGTGTCAGGGCGTGCAGCTGCCGTCGGCGGGTTCGTTCGAGCAGGCCAGCTTGACCGCCGTTGGCGCCAGGCTCTTCACCATCGCGGGCGCCAACACCGGGCTCGACTGCTACGAGAGCTCGACGATGACCCGCTGCGCCGGCACCTGGCCGGTCACCGGGCTTCGCGGCCCGGCGTGGGGCGTGCCCAGCGCCGACGGCATCATGCGGAACGTGTGCGTCGATTCACTTTGCTACTCGCTCGACGGCACCGCGCACACCCTGCCGCCCAACTTCATCGCCTACCTCGCCAGCAACAAGGTGATCGCGCTCTCGTACACCGGAATTCAGTACGGCAAGGCGACCTCGCTGAACACCAAGGCGGCGTGGGTGATCAACGCCAACCGCGTCGCCTGCTGGGACCTCGCAACCGACGCCAAGTGTGCGCCCGCCTTCCCGGTCGGGGTGCAGAGCATGTACGCGCCGACGCTGGACCCCGAGGACTCCGACTGCTTGTGGACCAACGGTGACGACGGCGTGATCCGCAATTTCAAGATGAGCACCGGCGCGCTGGGCTGCGGAGGTGGGCCGGCCAAGATCACCTTCAAGGCCTCGATCGCCATCCCGCGCCTGGGCTGCGACCCCACCTCTCGCGTCTACCAGTACAAGTCGTTCAAGCTCGTCGCGCCCTCGCCGTCTGACTACACCTCGGCGTCGCTGACGGTGAAGAACTCGGTCGGGATCCCGATTCCGGGCTTCATCAACCTGCCGATTCCCAGCGCCACCCAGACCATCGACCTGTCTACGCTCACGGTCGCCACGGCTGGCAGCAGCCCGAGCTTCGAGATCGTGGCGCCCGGCTTCGTCAACACCGCGATCGACCCGGTCGGCGAGTTCCGGATCACCACCGGCTCGACCCCCCAGCTGTGCTGGAGCCTCGCGCCGCCCTCGCCTGTCTGTCCTTCGACCGCCGGAGTGGCGGGGAATGCGATCGGCGTCGCTGCCGCCACCCCCGTGGTGGCGAAGGGCTCTTTCACCCTCGCTGGCGGCTCGGTGAGCCAGCTGACCGACCAGACGCTGACGCCGTCGGTGAGCACCGACCCCCCGAACGCCACCAACTGCGGTGGCGGTCTCTCTGCGCTTGTCCAGACCGCGAGCAACGCACCGGTTGGTGGCGTGGTCGTCTCGCTTCTCGATGGCGCGGGAAGCCCGATTCTCGTCGGTGGCCTGCCGGTCACCGCGGTAACTGCGGCCAATGGCACCGCCACTTTCAGCGTGTGGGCAGCGAGCTATCGGCTTCAGATCGCGAGCGCCGCCGCCTACGACGCGACCTCGATGACCGTGACCAGTGGAGGCTCGGGCACCACGAACGCGGCCGCCGGAGTTGTGACTTCTGGCCAGGTCGACGTGCTGCGGATCGCTCCAGGATCAGTACGGGTGGTGGTCACTTCGCTGGTCCCGCTCGCGCCCACCGTCTCGGCTCCCGCCGCGGCGGCGTTGCTGACGACCGCGACTCCGACGGTGCAGGGCACCTGCCTCACCGGAGCGACCGTTGAGGTCGTCGAGGCGGGCAACGTGCTGTGCAGCGCGGTCTGCGTCGCTTCCAGCTTCAGCTGTGTGAGCGCAACCCTCGGTGAAGGGGCCCACACCCTTGCCGTTCACCAGACCGACATCCACGGCACCAGCCCCGATGTCACCCGCAGCTTCTCGATCGACAGCGTGGCACCGCTGGCGCCGAGCATCGCCGCACCGGTGGCCGGAGCGCTGCTGGCAATCACCAACCCGACGATCAGCGGCAGCTGCGAGACTGGCGCCACCGTTCACGTCGTCGAAGGCCCGACGGCGATCTGCACCACTGCCTGCGTCGCGGCGGCGTTCAGCTGCCCGAGCCTCGGGCTCGCCCAGGGCTCCCACGCCCTCACCGCCTGGCAGGCCGACGTCGCCGGGAACAACAGCGTCGACTCCGCGCCAGCGTCCTTCACGATCGACTCGATCGCTCCCGCAGTGCCAACCGTCACGAGGCCGGGCTCAGGTTCGTCCGTCAGCACTGCGGCTGTGACCGTCACCGGTGGCTGTGAGACCGACGCCGCGGTGACCGTGTCCGAAGGAGCCACCGTGCTCTGTACGGCCACCTGCCTCGCGAGCAGCTTCAGCTGCACCACCCCTGCCCTCACCGAAGGCAGCCACACCCTCGCCACGCAGCAGACGGACGCTGCGCTCAACGCCAGCGCCAGCGCCGCTGCGGTCACTTTCAGCATCGACGTCACCGCGCCGGTGGTGCCCGTGATCTCAGCTCCGGTTGACGGCCTCGTCACCCAGGATGCGACCCCCGACGTCTCGGGCACGTGTGAGACCGGAACGACGGTGAAGGTCTACGAAGGCGCGGTGGTGCTCTGCTCGGCGCCTTGCGCCGGCGGCGCTTTCGTCTGTACTGCGTCGACCCTGACCGACGGCCCGCACGCGCTGGTGGTTCGCCAGATCGACGCCGCTGGCAACGTCAGCGTCGCGACCGACGCGGTCAACCTCACCATCGACACCCTCGCCCCGCTCGATCCCGCGGTCACCGCGCCTGTTGCCGGTTCGTCCACGTCGGACACCACCCCCGCGGTGGCCGGCACCTGCGAGACCAACGCGACGGTGAAGGTCTACGAGGGCGTCACCCTGCTGTGCACGACGGTCTGCACGGGTGGCATCTTCAGCTGCGACAGCGCGCTGCTCAGCGACGCAAGCCACACCCTCGTCGCCCGGCAAACGGACCCCGCGAGCAACGTCAGCCCGATCAGCGCAGGGCACACCTTCATCGTCGACAGCACTCTGCCCGACGCTCCGGTGATCCTCTCGCCGACCTTTGCCTTCACCTCTGACGCGGCCCCGACGGTGTCGGGCAGCTGCGAGACGGGCGCGACGGTCAAGGTCTACGACTCCGCAACGGCAGTCTGCACCACCCCCTGCGTCGCAGGCGCCTTCAGCTGCGTCGTTACGACGCTGTCGGAAGGGGTCCACACCCTGGTGGCCCGCCAGAGCGACGTCGCCGGCAACCCGTCGAGCAACAGCAACGCGAAGCTGTTCACCGTCGACCACACCGCCCCCACGGCGGCAGTGATTCTCTCGCCGCTGGAAGGCGCGTCGACCGCTGAGACTGCGCCGTCGTTGGCCGGCCGCTGCGAGCCCTTCGCGAACGTGAAGGTGATGGAAGGGGTCTCCGTGCTCTGCGACCTCACCTGCCAGGCAAGCGGCTTGTTCATCTGCGATCTGCCGGTGCTCGCCGACGGCCCGCACACGATGGTCGTGCAGCAGACTGACCAGGCCAACAATACGGCCCCGGCAAGCCAGCCGCGCAGCTTCTCTATCGACACTGCGTCTCCGGGTGCGGCGAGCATGATGTCGCCGAGGGCCGGTGCGTCCTTGAAGTCGTCGACCCCGGCCTTCTCCGGCAGCTGCGAGACCGGCGCGATGGTGAGCGTGTACGAAGGCACCACGCGGCTTTGCGAAGCGCTGTGCTCAGCGGGCGCGTACGTCTGCACCAGCCTGACCCTGGCCGATGGCATCCACACGGTCACAGTCAAGCAGGTGGACTCGGCGGGCAACGCGAGCACCAGCACGGCGAGCCGGTCGTTCGTGATCGACACCGTGGCTCCTGAGGCGGTGGTGATCGCCACCCCGGCGCAGGCGGCAGTGATCAACGCGTCGGTGGTGACCGTGTCGGGCAGCTGCGAGAGCCAGGCGATGGTCAGTGTCCACGAAGGCGCAGCGCTGCGGTGCGAGAGCGCGTGCGTCGCAGGCCAGTTCAGCTGCGACACCGAGCCGCTGACGGACGGCACCCATGTGCTGGTGGCCCAGCAGACGGATGCGGCGGGCAACGCGAGCCCCGACACTGCTCCGCGGACGTTCAGGGTCGACACCGGGGCTCCGGGCGCGCCGATGGTCCTGGCGCCGGTGGAAGGCGCCCAGCTGTCGGACGCACAGCCGAGCATCTCGGGCACTTGCGAGACGGGCGCCTCGGTGCGCGTCTTCGAAGGGACGACGGGGCTCTGCGTGACGACCTGCGTGAACGGGGTGTTCAGCTGCTCAGCCTTGCTGAGCCAGGGCAAACACACGGTGATCGCGAAGCAGACGGATGTCGCGGGCAACCTCAGCGCGGCCAGCGCGGCGCGCAGCTTCACGGTCGACACCCTGGCCCCCGCTACCCCGGTGGTCAGCTCGCCAGCCAGCGCAGCGCAGAACTTCGACTCGAGCACGGTGTTCGCGGGCAGCGCTGAGCCGGGCAGCACGGTGACGGTCACTGTCAATGGGAACACGGCCTGCAGCGCAGTGTCCGACGCGCAGGGCCGGTGGACCTGCACCGCGACGCTCAGCTCGGGAAGCCAGTCGGTGACTGCCATCGCGGTCGACCTGGCGAGCAACGCCTCGAGCAACTCCGCGCCGGTGCTCTACAACCAGATGATCGCGATTGTGGCCCCGGCGATCACCTCGCCCGCCAACGGAACCACCGAGGCGAATGGTCCCCAGATCACCGTCGCTGGTACGGCACAGGCAGGCAGCGTGGTGGTGATTCGCGACGACAACGGCGTCGAAGTCTGCACGGCGACCGCAGATCAGACCGGACACTTCGAGTGCACCGGGACGACGTCAGGAGGACAACGCACGCTCACCGCCACCTCGACCTTCAAGGGCTTCAAGAGCGAGTCGCAGCCCTCGGCCACCAAGGTGCTCACCGGATCCTCGTTCTCAGGCGGCGGCTGCTCTGCGGCGCCGACGAACGGGCCGAACTGGATGCTGCTCTTCGCCGCCGCGCTGTTCCTGGCCCGGAAGGCCACGGCCTCGAAGAAGCGCGTCGTGCCGGCGCGCATCAAATAGCGAGAAAGGTCTACGACTCCGGGCCGGCGCTGCTGTCATCAGCGGCGCTCCCCGGGGTCTAAAGGGTGGTCGGCAGCGGTTGAGGAGGAGGCGGCGGCGAGGCCCCCTGGTCGAGCGCTGCTTTGCAGTGAGTACGAGTCAGTCGAAAGGCGCGGTCGGAGCCGTGGTTCCAGGCTGCGGTGCTGTTGGCAACAACTTCGGAGGCGGGGCAGTTGGTTTCGAGAGCAAGGCGCGTCACCACGACCTGGAGCAGCGCACGCTCTCCTGAGTCTTTGGTCTCGGCACACTTCGCGCCGACGATCGTCAGGTCCCGCCTCACGCTGTCGATCGTTGGAGTGCAAACGAACGATCGCCCCCCGTTGACAGCGGTCATCTCATCGCGAAGCTCTTTGCCCGACCGCGAGACCCTGCGTGTCGTTGGCAGGGCAACCGGTGAGCTGCGCAACTTCCTGAGCGGCGAACACCGCGCCCAGTGGTGGGCGTTGCGGCGCTCGGGGCCAGCCGCTGCAGGCCGCGATTCTTCGGCTATTCAGTGGCGCTCCCCGGACTCGAACCGGGACGCGGGGTCAGCCGCAGCGGATTTTGAGTCCGCCTCGTCTACCAGTTTCGACAGAGCGCCTTGAGGGTCGGCTATACAACAGGTCAGCGGGGGGAGGACGACGAAGATGCACGTCGTCTGACTTTGTTGGTAAAGCCGCGCGGCCATGATCAACCTCGTGCTCTCACTCACCATCGGCCTCGGCATCGCGCTGTTGATTCGGCTCGGCTTCGACTTCCCGTGGGTTGCCGCCATCATCCCCGGCACCATCGGCTTCATTGCCGCCTTCATCCTCCTCGGCCGCCGGATCTTCGTGAAGATCCAGGCGATCAACAGCGAAGTGCAGAAAGAGCTGCAAGCGATGCCGCCCAACCCGCGCGAGCAGAAGCTCAAGATCGAAAAGGCGGTGAAGCTGCTCCAGACCGCTCTCGCCTTCGAGCGGTGGCAGTTCCTCGTCGGCGCCGAGATTCACGGCCAGATCGGCATCATCAAGTACATGGTGAAGGACACCGAGGGCGCCCTGCCCGAGCTCGCGAAGGCGAACCCGCGCAACTACCTCGCCCAGGCGATGCTCGGCGCCCTCGCCTTTCAGCGAAAGGACTACCCCGCGATGGAAAAGCGGTTCGAGAACGCTGTCAGCCACGGGAAGAAGGAAGGCCTGATGTGGGCCGCGTACGCGTGGTGCCTGCTGCAGATCAAAGAGAAGGACAAGGCGATCAAAGTCTTCGCCCGCGCCGTCGCGCAGAACCCTTCCGACGAGAAGCTCAAGGGCGCGCTCACCGCGCTGCAGAACGACAAGAAGCTCAAGATGAAGGCGTGGGAGCCCGGGTGGTGGCAGCTGGGCCTCGAAGCGCCTCCGATGCAGCAGCCCGTCTTCGCGGGCGGCGGCCGGCAGATGCGATTTCGCCGCTGATCGACGATGGACGAGACGCCCTCCGAGCAGCTGGGGAAGTACACCCTCGATCGGCGAATCGCGTACGGAGGAATGGCCGAGATCTTTCTCGCCACCGACGACCTCGGCCGGCAATGCGTGATCAAGCGCATGCTGCCGAACCTGCAGGTCGACTCACAGTTCGCCCGCATGTTCCTCGACGAGGCCAAGCTCGTCGTTCAGCTCAACCACCCGCAGATCGCGCAGGTCTACGACTTCGGCGAGGACAAGGGCGTGCTGTACCTGGCGATGGAGTGGGTCGACGGCACCAACCTTCGCGCCATCGTGAAGGACTTCGCACGGCGCAACATCAAGATCCCCGTCGAGTACTGCGCCCGGCTCGTCTCGCAGGCCGCGCTGGCCCTCGGCTACGCGCACCGTGCCTCGGGCATCGACGACAAGCCGCTGAAGATCATCCACCGCGATGTCAGCCCGCAGAACATCCTGCTCGGCCACAAGGGCCAGGTGAAGCTGATCGACTTCGGCGTCGCGAAGGCCACCTCGGCCACGCAGCACACCGAAGTCGGAATGATCAAAGGCAAGTTCGCGTACATGTCGCCCGAGCAGCTGCGCGGCAGCCCGCTGGACGGCCGCAGCGACATCTTCGGCCTCGGCCTCGTCATGTACGAGCTGCTCGCCGCCGAACGCGCCGTGCCCGGGTCGACCGAAGCAGAGATTGCCCAGAACGCGCTGACGATGCGCTTCCCGCCCATCGAGCAGAAGCGCCCCGACCTGCCTGGAGCGCTGAAGGCGATTCTCGGCCGCGCCCTCGCGAAAGACCGCGCCCGTCGGTACGAAACTGCCGACGAGATGGCGGCCGAACTCGAGGCGTTCATCGCTCCGCGCATGCCGAAGCTGTCGGGCGCCGAGCTGGCGAAGCTGATCCCTCCCGAGCCGGGCCTCACGAAAGACTCCGGCAGCCAGGCGCCGATCGTCGTGAACGAAAGGCACAGCGCGAACGCCCCGACGATTCCGACCCGCAACGCCGTCGCCGCCACCGAGCAGGTACCCGGCCTTCGCCGCGAAGGGTTCGACCCGAAGCCAGCGGTCGACCCGCCCTCGTCCAGTGGCTCGCTTCCCAGCTCGCAGTTCTGGAACCCGGGCGCATGGGAAAACGTGGCGAAGACGGTGGTCAACCCTCCCGGCCTGGTGCCGAAGCCACTGAACAGCCCGAAGCCCTTCGGCCGCCAGGCAGCCGACCCGTCGATCTTCGCGCACACAGAGCTCACCCACCGCGACCCGATTCAGAAGGCGCCCAGCCGGCTCAAGTGGTTCCTGCTCGCGATTCTGGTCGGCTTCGGCCTGGCCGCGGTGGCCTGGCGCTTCCTTCAGTAGGCGGCGCCGAGGTTCCACGGCGGCTCGAGAAACACCGCCCCCGCCTCTTTCCGGAACCAGGTCAGCTGCCGCTTCGCGTAGTGGCGGGTGCGCTGGGCCGCGGTGGCAATCGCCTCGTCGATCGCCAGGCGGCCTTCGACCACCGCAAGCGCCTCGACGTAGCCCACGCTGCGCATCGCCGCCGCCTCGCGATACCCCTGCCCGACCAGCGCCTTCACTTCGTCCAGCAGCCCGCCGTCGAACATCGCCTTCGTTCGCGCGTTGATCGCCGCGTACAGCGACTCGCGCGGCGGCGACAACACCCACAGCTTGAACGGGTATCGATCGGCCGCGAACGCGTGCTCGGCGCGGTGAAGCGACGCGGCCTTGCCCGACAGCTGGTGGATCTCGAGCGCGCGGATGATGCGCACCCGGTCTCTCACCGGAAGCTTCGCGGCGCTGGCGGCGTCGACCTGGGCCAACCTCGCGTGCAGCGTGGCGTCGTCATCGACCTCGAGCCGTGCGCGCAGCGCAGCATCGGTGGCGACCGCCGCGACGACGCCGTGAAGAAGAATGCGCAGGTAGAGCCCGGTGCCGCCAACCACGATCGCGCGCTTCCCCCGCGCGTGGATGTCAGAAATCGCGGCGTCGGCCATCGACTGGTACCGCGCGGCAGAGAACGCCTCGTGGGGGTCGACGACGGAAATGAGGTGGTGCGGAACCTCGGCGAGCTCGGCCGCGCTGGGCTTGGCGGTGCCGACGTCGAAGTGCCGGTAGACCTGCTGCGAGTCGGCCCCGACGATCTCGGCGCCCCACTGCTTTGCCAGCGCGAGCGCGAGGCCCGACTTCCCCGACGCGGTGGGCCCGGCGATGACCGTCAGCGTCACTTGATCTTCAGCGCTTCCTTCACTTCGGTGTCGAGCAGCGCTCCTGACTCGTCGCTGTAGCCGCGGTGCACCGAGAGCACTGTGCCGTCGCTGCGAACCATGAACAGCGAAGGCAGCGGGCTCTGCGTGCCCAGCCAGCGGCGCGCGACCAGGTTGAAGCGATCTTTCAGCACCGGGAAGGTGACCTTGTTGGTGGCGATCAGCTCGTCGATGATCTTCTGGCCCGCGGGCTCGGTGTCGATGCTGACCATCATCACCCGCAGCCCTTGCGCCGCGTACTTCTCGTGAAGCGCCTGCAGCACCGGCATCTCTTTCTTGCAGGGCGCGCAGAAGCTGGCCATGAACGACAGCAGCACCACCTTCGCCTCTTTGTCCGGAGCCTCGGCGCCCAGGTACTTGTCGAGGCCGACGACGGTCGCTCCAACGGCCTTCGAGTTGTAGACAGGTAAGCGGAAGGCGGGCGCGGGCTTGCCCTTCGCGGCCAGCTCGTCTTCCGCGAGCGCAGGGGCAGCGACCAGCAGCGACACTGCAATCAGGGTCCGGATCATGGGGTTCCTCACGACGGCTGCGTCAGGTGCGCGGCGAGCTCGTCCAGCGAGACTTCTTTCTCGACGCGGTCAGACAGGCGCTTGAGCTTCGCCTTCCGTTCGGAAAGCTCGCGCGCGCCCAGCACCAGCACGTGCTGCGCCTTGACGTGCTCGGCCCGCTTGAACTGCGCCTGCATCGAGCCCGCGCGGGCGTCGATGTCGACCCGCAGCCCGTCGTGGCGAAGCTTCGTGGCGAGCTTCAGCGCCTCGTCTCTTGCTGCCGCGTCCATCGGCAAGATGAAGAGCACTGGACCTTCCGCGGCGCCCTTCTCACCCAGGCAGATCACCAGGCGATCGAGCCCCATCGCCCAGCCGACCGCCGGGATCTTCGGGCCGCCCAGCTGCTCAATCAGACGATCGTACCGGCCGCCACCACCCACGGTGCTCGCGGTGCCGAGCTTGTCGGACCTGGCGATCAGCTCGAAGGCCGTGCGGGTGTAGTAGTCGAGCCCGCGCACGAGCCGCGGGTTGATGGTGAAGGGCACGCCCAGCAGCGTGAGCAGCCGCTGCACCTCGTCGAAGTGCGCCTTGCTGGCGTCGTCGAGCACGTCGAGCATCACCGGCGCCTGAGAGATCAGATCCTTCAGCGCCTCTTCCTTGCTGTCGAGCAGGCGAATCGGGTTCAGCGCCAGCGTCGACTTCGCGTCTTCCGACATCTTGTCGGCGTGCGGGGCGAAGTGGGCCTTCAGCTTCTCGAGGTACGCCGGACGCGTCGTCTCGTCGCCCAGCGAGTTGATCTCGAGCCGCACGTCGGTGAGTCCGAGGCGCTCGATGAAATGAACGGCGAGCTCCATCACCTCGGCGTCCTGGGCGGCCTGCGGTGGCCCGTAGACCTCGACGCCCAGCTGCCAGAACTGCCGGGTGCGGCCCGTCTTCATCCGCTCGTACCGGAACATCTGACCCAGGTAATACCAGCGGGTGACGGGCTCTTTCTGGTGCAGCGAGTGCTCGAGGTACGCGCGCGCCGCCGGGGCCGTGCCTTCGGGCCGCATCGCGATGTCGCGGCTGCCCTTGTCGAGGAAGTTGTACATCTCTTTCCCGACGATCTCTGAGGTCTCGCCGACGCTGCGCTTGAACAGGTCGGTGTCTTCGACAATCGGCGTGCGGAGCTCGGCGTACCCGTACCGCGCCATCGTCTCGTGTGCGATCTTCTCGAGGTAGTGCCAGGTGTCGATCGCCGGGGGCAGCAGGTCGTGCATGCCCTTCACGCTGCTGTACTTGCTGCTCACAGCACCCGCCCGATGCGTTCACCGAGCTTGACGACGACGTCAGGCGACAGCTTCTTGTCCCACGCGATCTTCCCCTTCTCGAAGAGGAGGATCACGGTCGAGCCCATCTCGAACATGCCGAGCTCGCCACCGCGGGCGACCGGAATCGGGCGCTCGTACCTGTGCGACCGCGCGGGCTCGCCGGTGTGGGTGAGAATCGCGTCGTAGGTGGCGTGGATGCGAGACACGCAGGTCGCTCCGACGGCGACGACGGCGACACGGCCCAGCGCGGTCTGCAGGTAGGTGACCAGGCGTTCGTTGATCGCGAAGAGCGCGTCGGTTGAGTTCACCGAGGCCGGGTTCACGGGCCAGAACTCGCCGGGCAGGTACGTGTAGCCGGTGATCTCGCCCGCGATCGGCGTGTGGATCCGGTGGTAGTCCTTCGGCGCCAGGTAGATGGTCGCGAACGAGCCGTCTTCGAAGGTCTTCGCTTCCTTCTCGTCGCCCAGCAGCTTGCCGACGGGCCACGTGATGCCTTTCGCCTGCAGGCATTCGCCGACGAAGACGTCACCAAGCTGGGAGATCGCGCCGTCGACAGGCGAGACGATGGCGTCCTTGCTCGCGTCGATGGTGCGCGCGCCGGGCTTCAGGCGCCGGGTGAAGAACTGCCCCAGCGTCGCGTAGTCCTCGATCTTCCCTTCGGCTTCGTCGAGGTTGATGCGGTAGCGCTCGGCGAAGACGCGAATCGCGGCGTGGTGCATCGAGGCGGGCACGGGCAGGCGGGTCGCCATCCCCACCACGTTCGACAGCGCCGACTTCGGCACCAGCCGCATCAGGGTCATGAAGGTCTGCGGTTCCATCAGGGTACCGGACCACCATCGACGAGGGTGGTGATCGTGTTGAGGGCCGCCTTCGGCATCTGGAAGAGAACCTTTCCGGACGCGATGAGGAGCACGTTGCTGGGGGTGAAAGTGGGCAGGCGGCTCTTGCACGAGAGGCTCTCGTTGAGCTCGAAGCCCTCGGTTTCGGTGGTGCCGCCGTCGGGCCCGAACATCGTCACCTGGCCGCGCGAAGTCATGCACCCGGGGAACTTCACCTGCAGCGCGGAGAAGTCGGCGCCCTGGCGCAGCTCGTTGGCTGCAGCGTCGGGCGCTGCGACTTCCAGCGCGGGCCGCTGCTCGACGGGAGGCGGGGTGTTGAAGGCGGGGAACACGACGGGGGCCGCTGGCCTGGCCGGGTCGACCTTGTTGTTCGCAGCGACGCGCGCGCGTTCGGCGGCGATCTTCGCGGTGAGCGCCTGGGCAGCGGCGAAGTCGCGGCTCTTCTCAGGCACGCGGCCCAGCTGCGCGACGAGCGCGTCCATCTCGGGGCGGGCAAAGGCGTCGTCGCCGTGCACGGCGAGCAGCGTGGAGTAGCGGTTGGAGGCTTCGGCGTAGTCTGGCGACGGCAGCGGCTTGCGGCAGCCACTGCTCAGGGTCAGGAGCGCGAACGAAAGAAGAAGGGATCGGGCCATTTCCCCAGCTCCTTAGCCCCGTTTGCCATCAAACGCCGAGGAAGAGCCGCTTGCCGAAGTTCAGCGCGAGATCGGCGTCGAAGATGCGCTGGGCCGAGGCCTCGATGTCGTACTCGACCCGCAGGTACTCGACGGTGCGGGCGTCGGTGTCGCAGATCACGAAGCACGCGCGGTTGTCGTAGTCGCGGGGCTGGCCGACCGAGCCGACCGAGATGATGTACTTGTAGCCTTTGCGAATGCCGAACTTCTGGGCGACGACGTCGTTCACCTCGCCGTTGCCGATCGCGAAGGCTTTGCAGAGGTGGCTGTGCCCGATGAACGTGACCTCGGGCAGGTCGACGGCGTGGGGCATCAGCTCGCGGGCCTGCTCGAGCGCGAAGATGTACTCGTATGATCGCGGCTCGATGGGCGAACCGTGGCTGAAGCCGACGTCGCCGATGCGGTAGGTGTACGGCAGGCTGCGCAGCCAGCCGAGGTTCTCGTCGGTGATCACGTTGGCCGACCAGTCGAGCGCGTGGCGGGCAGCGTCGTAGTAGAACGAGTAGTCCATTCGGCCGGCGACGGCGGCGTCATGGTTGCCCAGCAGCGTGACCTCGGCGCTCTGGCGCACCATCTCGCAGCAGGGGTTGGGCGAGGCGCCGTAGCCGACGATGTCGCCCAGTGAGACGAGGCGATCGACCTTCTGGTGATCGATGACCTTCATCACCTCGGTGAGGGCTTCGACGTTCGAGTGGATGTCGGAAATGATCGCGATCCGCAAAGTCAGCTCCCGTTCTTGCCGTTCCTGGCTGCGCTCTGCTCGACTTCTACAAGCTTCCGAATCTGCTGGGCGCGGCCGTCGTCGACGTCGACGAACATCAGCCCCATCCCCGGCGGGCCTTCCGAGCCTTCGTCGCTGCGGGCCCATACCACTTCGGCAGACGCCTGAATGTTGGTGTCGCCGAAACGAACCATCGTTCGCGAGCCCCGCTCGAGCGGCGTGCTGGTTCGGAGGAACAAACCGCCCTCGCTGAGGTTTCCAATGCGGGCGTAGACCGTCACGTTCTCGCCCTCACACCAGCAGCGCAACCGCGAGGGCACCCGCCCGAATCTTCTGTTGTCTTCACCCAAGCCCTGCCCTCCGGTCCGCAAGTCGATCACCTGCGAGATCCCCCCGGGTGGCACCAAAACAATTCGAAGCAAACCGTCGAAAACGCTCAAAATCGTAGAGAGCCCAGACGCACCCCGTCAAGGTGAGCCTGAGGCGCAGTTCGTCTACATGCGGTGACGGCGTAAGCGGGCTACTGTGGCCGGCCCATGCGAAAGGCGCGGATCATCTGCACGTTGGGCCCCTCGTCGGACTCCGAAGCGATGATCGAAGGCCTGGTGCTGGGCGGCATGGACGTCGCGCGACTCAACTTTTCGCACGGAACGCACGCAGAGCATGGGGCGCGGATCGCCCGGCTTCGAAAAGTGGCGAACCGCACCGGACGGCAGGTGGCGATTTTGCAAGACATCCAGGGGCCGAAGATTCGCCTCGGGCAGTTTCTGGGTGGGCAGGCGGTGGTCGCCGACGGCGCGCGCGTGACGGTGACGACCCGCAAGGTGCTGGGGACGCAGATCCTGATTCCGACGCCAGTGCCGAGCCTGCCCAAAGACGTGAAGGCGGGCGATCCGATTCTTCTCGACGACGGCCGGGTGCGGCTGCGGGTGCTGAAGGTGAAGGGGCAAGACGTGCTGTGCGACGTCGAGGTGGGCGGCAAGCTGAAGGACCACAAGGGCCTCAACCTGCCGGGCTGCGCAGTGTCGGTGCCGACGATCACGCGCAAAGACCTCGAGGACCTCAAGTTCGGGCAGGACGCCGGGGTCGACTACGTCGCGCTGTCTTTCGTGCGCACCGCGGCGGACATTCACCGCGCGCGCGCCTACGTGGCGAAGCTGAAGACGCCGCTGATCGCGAAGATCGAGAAGCCGCAGGCGGTCGACGCGCTGGAAGAGATCGCCGAAGCCGCCGACGGGATCATGGTCGCGCGCGGCGACCTGGGGGTCGAGATGCCGCTGGAGAAGCTGCCGGCGCTGCAGAAGTGGATGGTGAAGCGCACCAACGAGCGCGGGGGCATCGTGATCGTCGCCACCGAGATGCTCGAGAGCATGGTGACGAACATCCGCCCCACCCGCGCCGAGGTGTCGGACGTGGCGAACGCGATTCTCGATGGCGCCGACGCGGTGATGCTCTCGGGCGAGACGGCGGCCGGCAAGTATCCGCTGGAAGCGGTGCGGACGATGGCGACGATCGTCAGAGAGACCGAGAAGGGCCTGGTGCCGCGGCCGAGCCCCTTCACGTCCACCGACGACATCTCGACGGGCGTGGCGGTGGCGGCGGTGGAAGCGGCCGATCGGCTGAAGGACGCGGTGATCGTCGCCTTCACCGAGTCCGGCTACACGGCGAAGCTGATCAGCGAGCTGCGGCCGACGGTGAAGCTGCTGGCGCTGACCCCGCACCTGCACATCGTGCGGCGCATGGCGCTGTACTGGGGAGTCACCGCGCGGAAGACGGCCCGGCTGGCGTCCACCGAGGCGATGGTGAAGCAGGTGCGAAGGCTGCTGCTCGCAGAGAAGCTCGCCAAACCCGGAGCCCCGATCGTGATCGTCGCCGGCGTCCCCTTGAACCAACCGGGCTTCACCAACCTGATCACGGTGATCCGGCTCTGATGCCCACCGAGGTCCGCCCCGTTCGGTACCGCGTCGAGCTCTTCGGCCTGCTGAAGCTGGGCGACGCCGAAGGCACGAAGGTGCGCGTGCTCGACTTGTCCGAGACGGGCGCCTTCATCGAGAGGCCGGTGCTGCCCGAGCCGGACGACGAGCCGCAAGAGGGCGACGCCGTCACGCTCACCCTCGCCTTCCCCGGCATCGGCAAGTGGCGCGCGAAGGCGCGGGTGACCCGCCTGGGCAACAGCCTGCTCGAGCTCAAGCGCCCGAAGGCCGTGCACGTCACGGTGATGCGCGAAGGCTTCGGGCTCGAGTTCGAAGGCCTCGATGACGAGTCGCTGGAACAGCTGAGAGACTTTTTAGAGCTCGTCGACCAGCGCTAAGCAAACTCGTAGATCTTCTCGATCGCGATGTTCCGGTAGCGGTCGGCCTTCAGCGCGCGTCGGGCGCAGTCGGCGAGAAACCCGGCCGGGTCGGCAAGGCCCTTCTTCTTGCGGCGCTTCACTTCCTTCAAGATCGACGGCACTGCGTTGCGCGGGTGCCAGGTGAAGGCGGCCGAGAACCAGAAATGCCCGCCGAACGGAATCAGCCGCGCCTCGAGCACGTCGCCCTTCGTCAGGCCCGCCAGCTGGCGGCGTTCGGTGACCTGGAAGTCGAGGCCGGTGAAGAGCTCTCGCAACATCACCGAGCCCTTCGCCAGCTTCCGCACTTCGAAGAGGCCGTGCACAGTCTCAGTGAAAGCGCGGAAAGCGGCGGCGCGTTCGGGAGGGCCTTCCTGCAGCACCTTGCCGTAGAGCTCGGCCGCGGGAGTCAGCCCCGCTTCGCGCGGACGATCGAAGAGAAAGAACTCGAGCAGCGCCGACATGCGCGCCTCGAACTGCTTGTCGTCCTCGAAGATCTCGCCGGTGCGCTCGAAGAACTCTTTGCGCGCGACGACCAGCTCGTCTTTGCGCGCTTCGGGCGTGGCGAAGGCGACGAGCTCGTCGAGGTACGGCTGAAACGAAGCCGCTTCGGTCATGCCGACTTCGCCATCAGATCGGCAAACCGCTGGAACAGGTAGCGCGCATCGTGGGGGCCGGGCGACGACTCGGGGTGGTACTGCACCGAGAAGGCGCGCGCGTCAGGCACTGCGAGCCCTTCGACCGTCTGATCATTCAAGTTGATGTGGGTGACGATCGCCTTCTTGCCCAGCGTCTTGTCGTCGACCGCAAAGCCGTGGTTCTGGGCAGTGATCTCGACCTTGCCCGTGGCGAGATCCTTCACCGGCTGGTTGCCGCCGCGGTGGCCGAACTTCATCTTGTAGGTCTTCGCGCCCAGAGCGAGCGCGAGGATCTGGTGACCCAGGCAGATGCCGAACACAGGCACCTTGCCCAGCAGCTCGGCGACCGTCTTGTCGGCGCCGACGACCGCCGCGGGGTCTCCGGGGCCGTTGGTCAGGAACACGCCGTCGGGCTTGCGCGCGAGGATCTGCGCCGCCGTCGTCTGCGCGGGCACGACCGTCACGTGGCAGCCGACGTCGCAGAGGAACTGGAGCATCGCCGACTTGAGGCCGTAGTCGATCGCCACCACCCTGTACTTCCCGGTGGTCTGCCCGCCCGGCGTGCCGGTGAGGGGATCCGGCGTGCAGCGCGTCCATTCTTGCGGCGCTTTGATCGAGATCCCGGTCGCCAGATCCAGGCCTTCCATGCCGGGCGCCTTCGCCGCCTTCTCGACCAGCGCCTTTTCCGAGGTGCCGTCGGTCGAGATGATGCCCATCTGCGAGCCGTGCGTGCGCAGGTGGCGAACCAGCTGCCGCGTATCGAGGCCCTGGATGCCGGGAATCCCCCAGCGCACCAGGTACTGATCCAGCGACTCTTGAGACCGCCAGTTCGACGCCTCGGACAGCGCGCGAACGACGAGGCCGACCGCGTGGGGCTTCGAAGATTCCTGATCGTCGGCGTTCGTGCCGACGTTGCCGATGTGCGGATACGAGAAGGTGAGGATCTGACCGACGTACGAAGGGTCGGTGATGATCTCCTGGTAGCCGTACATCGAGGTGTTGAACACCACTTCGCCGGTCGTCTCTTTCGCGGCACCGAAGGCCTGGCCCTTGAAGACCGTGCCGTCTGCGAGGGCGAGGATCGCGTCTTTCATCGTGTGGCTCCGGTAAAGCGGACTTCACCGCCGATCAAGGTGTAACGCACCCGGGCGTAAGCGGGGTCGACGATCGTCAGGTCGGCGCGGGTGTTGGTGGCCAGCGTGCCGCCCTCGAGATCGAGGATCTCTGCCGGGCCGGTGGAGAAGAGCCGCACGAGCAACGACGGCTCGAGCTTCAGGGCCGCGACGCGCTGGAAGGCGTGCGCCAGGCTCTCGATGCCGGGGGCGCTCTGGTCGAAGGGGTGCTCGCGATCGACCGGGTCGACCCGCTGGTGGTCGCTGGCGATCGCCCCGATGGTGCCATCGCGAACGGCGGCGACGAGGGCGGCGACGTCGGCGGCGGGGCGAAGCGGAGGCCAGACGCGCGCTTCCATCGCATAGCCGCGGGCCGCTTCGTCGGTGAGGGTCAGGTGGTGCGGCGTGGCGTCAGCGGTGACGGCGAGCCCACGGGCCTGGGCGTCCTTCACCAGCCGCACGCTTCCGGCGCAGGTGAGGTGCGAGAAGTGAAGGCGGCCGCCCTGCTCTTCCAGCAACGCGAGGTCGCGCGCGACGACGCTGACTTCGGCCGAAGGAGGAACCGAGGGCAGCCCGAGCCAGGTGGCGACGAAGCCTTCGCCCAGCACGCCGCGGCCCGACAGCGAAGGGTCTTCCGCGTGCACCATCACCGGGATCTTCAGCGGCCGCGAGTACTGCAGCGCGCGCCGCATCAGCCCGCCGCGAACAATCGGCCGGCTGCCGTTCGACAGGCAGACGGTGTCGGCCGCGACCTCGCCGAGCTCTTCGCCTTCGACATTCTTCGTCAGGGCCCCGGCGCGAAGCACGCGCACGTGCGGGCTCACGAGGGCCTCCGAATCGGGTGAGGAAACCAGCGTCGTGTAGCCACCCTCGAGCGCGTCCTGCAGATCCGCCTGGTCGCGCACCACGCAGCGCAGATCGATGAAGCCCGGCAGCACCCACAGGCCCTTCACGTCCAGCGCCTCGACGTTGCCGGCCGGCTGCCCCGGGGCGATCACTTCCGCCACCCGCCCTTCGCGAATCACCAGGTCGGCCGGGCGATCGATCTTCTGCTTCGGGTCGATGACGCGCCCGCCGCGCAGCACCAGCGTCGTCATGACACCGTCTCGAGAATCGCTTTGCGCACCGCGACGCCGTTCTCGACCTGCTCGAGGATCACGCTCTGCAGCCCATCGGCCACTTCAGGCGCCAGCTCGAGCCCACGATTGACGGGCCCCGGGTGAAGCACCAGCGCTCCGGCCTTGAGGCCCGCGGCACGTTCACTGGTCAGGCCCCAGCGGCGGTGGTACTCGCGCTCAGAGGGAAACAGGGCCTCGGTCTGCCGCTCGCGCTGGACGCGAAGCATCATCACCGCGTCGCACCCGTCGATCGCTTCGTCGAGGGAGGTGGTGACCTTCGCTCCCAACCGGCCGACTTCTGCGGGAAGCAGCGTGGCGGGGCCGCAGAGCACGACCTGGGCGCCCAGCGTCCGCAGACAGTAGAGGTTGCTGCGCGCGACGCGGCTGTGAAGCACGTCGCCGACGATCGCGACCTTCTTCCCCGACAGTGATCCGCCCCACCGGCGGCGCAGCGTGAACGCGTCCAACAGCCCCTGCGACGGGTGCTCGTGCTGGCCATCGCCGGCGTTGATCACGGCGCACTTCACCGCGCGCGCGACGAGCTCGGCGGCGCCGCTGCTGGGGTGGCGAACGACGAGCACGGCCGGCCCCATCGCGGCGAGGTTGCGAACCGTGTCGAGCAGCGACTCGCCCTTCGACGCCGACGAGCCCGCCACCGTCCAGTTGAGGACGTGGGCCCCCAGGGCGGCAGCGGCGATCTCGAAAGAGCTGCGCGTGCGCGTCGACGGCTCGAAGAACAGGTTGCCGACGACCTTGCCCGAGAGGCGGCGTTCGCTGGCGCGGCCGTCACGAAAGGCTTCTGCTCGCGAAAGGATCGCCTCGATCTCGGCGCGAGGCATCCCTTCGATTGCGAGCAGGTGGCGCATCAGGACGACTGGAGGGGAACCGGACCTTCCTTCATCACCCGGAAGGGCACCATCTTGATCTTCTTCAGCGGCTTCAACGACACTTTGCGCTGGTACTGAATGGTGATCGTGATCCGCTTCGTCACGTCGTCGCGCGAGATGGTGAAGTTTTCGTCGGTGAGCCCGAGGCCGCCCTTTTCGCTGGTGACGCCGAACTCATCGGTCTCTTCGTGCTTGCCCAGCGTCGAGAGGTTGAGCTGGTTCTTCATGATGCTGATCAGGGTCGCGTCGTCCTTGCGGCCCGACTCGTTGTAAGCGCCTTCGACCGCGTCCCGAACGTCGATGTTGTCGAGGTAGACGCCCGAGAAGGTGACGACCCACCAGATGCCGTACGCGATGGCACCGAGGATCACGACCCCGATCAGGTTCACTTTTCCGCTGGGTCGCACGAGGCGCTGAGCTACCAACTGCTTCGCCCGAGCGTCAAGGATTCCCCGCATGGGGCACGCGGGCGAGCCGACGGCCCATTAGCGCAGAGGCTCGGTGCCGCACATCGTCACCGGCAGGAAGAAGCGATCGGTGCGAAGGCCGGTGCCGCCGAAGACGCTCGAGAACAGGCCGCCGTGGCCGAGCGCGAGCCAGATCACCATCGCCTTGCCCTTGATCGAGCCGTACGGAACGAACTCGACCTGGCTGCTCATGCCGAGGCCGTAGCGGCTGTCTTCGCTGTTGTCGCGGTTGTCGCCCATCACGAACACGGCCTTCTCGGGCACGGTGATCGGGTTGCCGCCAAAGACGCGCGAGGCTTCGTGGTGAAGCGTGTAGTGCGGCACGCCGTCGAGGGTCTCGCGGGCCAGCACCGAGTAGTTCGGGTTCCAGTTGGTGCTCGGGCCCTGATCCCAGCTCTCGTAGCTCTCGGCCTCGATGGTGCGCGGCAACTCGACGCCGTTGATCTTCACCGACCGGCCTTCGATCTCGATGTGATCGCCAGGGATGCCGACGATGCGCTTCACGAAGTCCTTGTCGGGCTGCACCGGGTTGTTGAAGACGATCACGTCACCGCGGCGCGGGGCGCGCACGATCTGAAACGGCACGAAGTTCGTGAACGGAATGCGGACGCCGTAGATGAACTTGTTCACGAAGATCTGATCGCCGATCTCCAGCGTGGGGATCATCGAGCCAGACGGAATCTTGAAAGGCTCGAGCAGCACGCTGCGAATCAGCAGCGCGACCATCAGCGCCTTCACGAAGCCCGAGCCGAAGTCGAACACCCCGCCCTTGCGCTGCGTCTTGAAGTGCTTGTCGACCGCCGCGTCGAGCAGATCGGTGGCGTTGCGAAGCGCGCCCGCGTCGCTGCCGACCATCGCGTCGTGAAGCTGGCTCTGCAAGCCGTCGAGCTCTTCCTTCGCCTTGTCTCGCGGCGGGTATTTCTTCTTCAGCCCGTCGAGCTCGTCCGTCAGCTCTTCGGCCACGTGCCGGGCTCCGCGAAGCTCTTTGAAGGGCTTCCACACCGTGCGCATGCCGACGAGCACCGCCCACGCAACGAGGCAGATGAACCCGAACCCTTTGAGCAGCGGCTGCAGCCACAGGTAGCTGCACACCGAGTTCTCTTCGATCAGCAGGTAGACGGCGAACGCGAGGCCGAAGACGGTGACGGGCGCCCAGAGGCTGTAGGCGCGCTCGACCCACCTCACCTTCTTCAGCTGCTGCGCAGTGGCGGCCATCTACTCGTCCGACTTCAGCACCGCGAGGAAGGCTTCCTGCGGGAGCTCGACCGTGCCGACCGTCTTCATCCGCTTCTTGCCCTCTTTCTGCTTCTCGAGGAGCTTGCGCTTGCGGCTGATGTCGCCGCCGTAGCACTTGGCGAGCACGTTCTTCCGCATCGCCGACACGGTCTCGCGGCTGATCACCTTCGAGCCGATGGCGGCCTGAATCGCGACCTCGAACATCTGCTTCTCGATCACGCTCTTGAGCCGGGTGCAGACGTCTTTGCCACGCTGATACGCACGATCGCGGTGGACGACGATCGCGAGCGCGTCGACGGATTCCCCGTTGAGAAGGATGTCGAGCTTCACCAGGTCAGACTCCTGGAAGCCGGCCAGCTCGTAGTCCAGCGAGGCGTAGCCGCGCGAAAGGCTCTTCATCTTGTCGAAGAAGTCGAACACCACTTCGGCCATCGGCATTTCGTAGACGAGCTTCACGCGCGTGCCCGAGCTGCCCAGGTACTCGATGCCCTTCTGCACGCCGCGGCGTTCCTGGCAGAGCTTCAACATCGCCCCCAGGTACTCGTTGGGCACGTGGATGTTGCAGGTGAGGAAGGGCTCTTCGAGGTGCTCGATGTTCTGAACCGGCGGCATCTTCGCGGGGTTGTCGATCGCGAACCACTCGCCCGAGTGCGGGAAGACCCGGTAGACCACCGACGGCGCCGTGGTGATGAGGTTCAGGTTGTACTCGCGCTCGAGGCGCTCCTGAACGATTTCCATGTGCAGCAGGCCGAGGTAGCCGCAGCGGTAGCCGAAGCCGAGCGCGGTCGAGCTCTCGGGCTCGTAGGTGAAGGCCGAGTCGTTGAGCTGCAGCTTCGCCAGGGCGTCGCGCAGGTTCTCGTAGTCCGCCGCGTCGACCGGGAAGATGCCCGAGAAGACCATCGGCTTGACTTCCTTGAAGCCCGGAAACGGCGACGCGCACGGGCGCAGCTCTTCGGTGATGGTGTCGCCGACCTTCGCGTCGACGAGCTCCTTCACGTTCGCGACCAGAATTCCCACTTCGCCGGCCATCAGCGACTTCACCGGCTGCGTCCACGGCGCGAAGACGCCCAGTTCCTGCACTTCGAACTTCTTCTGGCTGTGCCAGAGGCGAATGCTCTGGGTGAGGCTCAGCGTGCCTTCGAAGACGCGCACGAGCATCACGACGCCGCGGTAATTGTCGTACCAGCTGTCGAACACCAGGGCCTTCAGGGGGCCAGCCGGGTCGCCCGTGGGCGCCGGAATCTGGGTCGCGATCGCCTCGAGGATCTCCATCACGCCCGTGCCTTCTTTGGCGGATGCGGGCACGGCGTTGCTGCCGCTGATGCCGATCACGTCTTCGATCTCGGCGCGGGTGCGTTCGACGTCGGCCGACGGCAGGTCGATTTTGTTGATCACGGGGATGATCGCGAGGTCGTGCTCGACCGCCATGTACACGTTGGCCAGCGTCTGGGCCTCGACGCCCTGGGTCGCATCGATCACCAGCAGCGCGCCTTCACAGGCGGCAAGCGATCGGCTGACCTCGTACGCGAAGTCGACGTGTCCGGGCGTGTCGATCAGGTTGTAGATGTACTTCTTGCCGTCTTTGGCAGTGAAGTTCATCCGCACGGTCTGCGCTTTGATCGTGATCCCGCGCTCGCGCTCGAGATCCATGTTGTCGAGGAACTGGGCCTGCTTGTCGCGGGCGTGAAGGGTGCCTGTCTTCTCGAGCAAGCGATCGGCAAGGGTCGACTTGCCATGATCGATGTGGGCGATGATCGAAAAATTACGGATGTGCGCGTTCTCGGCCGGCATGAAGTCGCGGGCTCGTAGCATTAACCCCTTTACCCCGCTACCCTCGGCGAACACCGATCACTCCCGAGGGGGAACCCATGCTTCGCTTCACCGTCGCTGCTTGCCTGCTGGCTTCTGCCGTTGCTGTTGCCCAGGACGCGGGCGCTGCTGCGCCCCTGCCTCCGCCGCCCGCCGACGAGGTGCGCCGCGTGCTCGACTTCTATTTCAACGGCAAGGATCGCGGCCCCGTGCTCGTCGAGCTGAAGGCGTGCCTCAAGGTCGACCAGACGAAAGACAGCGCGACGAAGTTCGAGTGCCTCGAAGAGGTGAAGGGCCCGGTGAAGGTGAACACCACCGTGCACGGCTGGATGACGTGGTTCCTGCCCAAGGGCTCGCTGTACGAAGACGTCACGATGCAGTTCGCGCACGAAGGCACGGTGCGCAGCACGATCGACGTGAAGCTCGATCAGGAAATGCGGGCCCGCACCTGGCGGCAGCAGGCCCTGACGAAGAAGGGCAAGTGGACGATCACCGTGATGCGCGGCGCCGCGGTGCTGGGGACGACCACCGTCACCGTCGAGTGATCGCCCGCCGTCGCCACAGCCCGATCGACGCGGCCAGCAGCGAGCCAACCAGCGCGAGCGCAGCCCAGGCCAGCGTCCTGCCGGCGGCGCTCGAAGGGGCTTCGCTGCGAAAGCTGTCGAGGCTCTCGGCGAACACTTTTTCCAGCGACTCGAACCGGCCGCTGGGCGCCGTGAAGGTGACGACGAGGTGGCGGCCTTCCCCCGGGAAAGCAGCCACCAGCACCTTGCGCAGCTGGCTTCCCTGCCGTACGGAGCCCAACACCCGCACGTGGGGAGCAGCAGCGCCCGCAAGCTCGGCCCTTTCCATCGCCAGCTTCAACCCCAGCTCGTTGTTGAAGTGGTGCACCGCGGCGGCCGACAGCTCGTCGCGCGCGCCGGGGCCCACAGCGAAGGGCGCCTCGACGACGCCGACGAGCATCGAGGCCGCCTCTTCGCTGTCGGAATCGACGAGCGCGGCGGCGAGCCAGCGCGGGGCATTAGGCGAGGTGGCGATCGCGCCGACGCGGCTGCCATTGAAGAGATCCATTCGGGCCATGCGGAAGCCGCGCGGCGGGCGAATCGTGAACCCGCCCTGCTTCAGCGCAGCCCCCAGCGCGGGTTCCAGCGGCTTCGCCGGGCCATCGGCCAGCAGCAGCACCACCACCATCCACGCGCGAAGCATCGGCGCCGAAGGTTAGATGACTGCGGACGAACGCGACACGCTGGAGGCAAAAGGCGATCGGGCGATGCGCCGCGGCGAGCTGTCGGCGGCGCTGGGCTACTTCCAGCAGCTCGTCGTCGCTTTCCCCAACGACCGCACGCTGGCCGAGAAGCTGTCGAACCTGCGCGAGAACCTGCAGCCGATGGAGCTCACCTCGGCGAAGAGCCGCTTCGTGCCGGATCCTTCGGCGCCGCGGCCCGGCACGTCGTCGCCGCTCGATGCGGCCGAAGCTCTCGCGGCGCGCGGCGACTATGCCGGCGCGATCGCGGCATACCGGCAGGCGCTGGCCGCGAAGCCCGACAGCCAGCTCTTGAAAGAGCGCCTCGCCGAGCTCTTCAACCTGATGCAGTCGCAGCCGCCCCGAAAGGCGCCGCTGCGCACCGCCGAGTCCTTGATGGAACAGTGGCTCGAACGCATCGCCGCGCGGCGAAAGCGGTAGCGGTCAGAGCCCCGGGCTGGCCGAGAGGAAGAGCACGTACTGCTTCCCATCGCCCGGCCCCTTCTCGATCTCACACGTCGCGACCGCGGTGACCCACGTCGGATCGTCGCCGGTGGGATCGCGAAGCAGCGCGAAAGGCGCGCCGATGGCCAGGGTCGACGAGATCACCGAGTTGCCGTGCCCGAGCCCCGTCATCGCGACGACGAGATCCGCGCGGTCGTCGGGATCATCGCCCATCGTGCAGACGCGGGTCGCCTTCGCCCGCGCCAGCGCTTCGAGTTCGAAGTCGGCGTTCGGCTGCTTCCCCTGCTCGGCCCGCACCTCGGCGAGGCGCGCTTTCAGCTTCGCGGTTTGAACCTCGGAGCTGAACCCTTCGGGCTCGGCCCCTTCTGTCGTGTCGACGAAGAGGTTAACGGTCGTCAGCGTCTTCTTCGTCGACGGCTCGCTGAAGTCGAGGTGGTACCGGCCCGGTTCGGTCGGCGCGGTCAGCTCGAAAGAGAACCCACCGTCAGGCCCGAGCGGAACATCGACGTGGTGGTCGGCTCCGGCCGCGAAGTAGGCGAGGCGCAGCGTCTTCGCGGGCACCGTGACACGCCCATTGATCGGCACCATCGACCCGGCGGCAACGCGGCGGGGCATCGCCGTGAGCTCGACGCGCCGGCTCGCGATCACCACGGCCTGGCCGAGGCTGCCCACCGACGTGTCCCCGCGAAAAATCCCATAGGACAGCGGCCCGGTGAGCTTCTGCAGCGTGAGCTCAGCCGCCTTCGCCTCGAGCGTCAGATCATTGTCGAGCTCCTTCGCGTTGCGGTGCGCGGTCTGCTCCCAGACGCGCGCGTGCTCCAGTCTTCCCGGCACGCCGACCCGCCACAGCACCCACTGCATCCGGTTGGCTGGCACCACCTCTCGCTTCGCCGTGTACTGCTCGACCTGCACCTGCGCCGCGCGGTCGAGCCGCGGGTCGTGCGTGAGCCGCTCGCGCAGGGCCGGAATCAGCGCTGCCTCGTACGTCGCGCGCATCGCCGCCGCGTCCGCGTCGCCCGACTCGGGCGCGTGGCTGTCGTAGTCGGCCGCAGGCGCTTCCAGCGCCGCGCGCGCTCCCGCCGCCAGCTGTCGCTTCGGCGTCGAAGCACAGCCGAACAAGCCCAATGCGAACAGTCCGATCAAAATCACGCGCATAGGCCACAAACTAACCAAGGTACGACCGAAACCGACCTCGAAATGGGGACATGAACAAATCCAGACGACCCTGTCGGGGAAACCCTTTTTTCATTGACGCCAATGTCATAGCCTTGGGTCGCGCTGTGACGGCTGCGCCTTACCTCTCTCGACTTCGAACGGAACCCCAACCATGCGACTTGGAGTGCTGACCGGCGGTGGCGATTGCCCGGGCTTGAACCCGTTGATTCGCGCCGTGGTGAGGCGCGGCGTGCTCGAGTTCAAGCACGAGTTCGTCGGCATCGAGAATGGCTACGAGGGCCTGATGGAGCCCGAGATGGCGTCGCCGCTGACCATGGATCACACCCGGGGAATTCTGGGGAAAGGCGGCACCATTCTGGGCACCTCGAACAAAGCGAACCCTTTCCAGTACGCGCGCAAAGAGCACGGGAAGTGGGTCGAGCGCGATTGTTCGGCGCAGGCGCTCGCCCGGTACCAGGAACTGAAGCTCGACGGGCTGGTGGCGATTGGCGGCGACGGCACGCTGTCGATCGCGCACCGCTTGGGCACCCTCGGGATGAACGTCGTCGGCTGCCCGAAGACGATCGACAACGACTTGAGCGGCACCGACCAGACGTTCGGCTTCGACACCGCCCGGATGATCGTCACCGAGGCGATCGACCGCCTGCACACCACCGCCGAGTCGCACGACCGCGTGATGGTGGTCGAGATCATGGGCCGCCACGCCGGCTTCCTCACCCTCGACGGCGGCATCGCTGGTGGCGCAGACGTGATCCTGATTCCCGAGATCCCGTATTCGCTCGATTCGGTGGTCGCGAAGATCAGGCGGCGCGGCAGCCGCAAGCGCAGCTTCACGATCATCGCGATCAGCGAAGGCGCGTACCCGAAGGGTGGCAGCGAATCGGTCGTCCAGAAGGCAGAAGACGTGCCGGGCCGCGGCGTCGTCCGGCTCGGCGGCGCGGGAAAAATCCTCGCCGATGATCTCGCCCACCACATCGAGGCCGAGATTCGCGTCACCGTGCTCGGCCACCTGCAGCGCGGCGGCGGCCCCACGGCGGCCGATCGCCTGCTCGCCACCCAGTACGGCTGCAAGGTGCTCGACTTGGTGCGCGACGGCCAGTGGGACCACATGGTCGCGCTGCGCAACTCGCGGATCATCAGCGTGCCGCTTTCCGAGTCGAAGAAGGAGCGCCGCGTCGACCCGATGGGCGAGACCGTCATCTTCGCCAAGAGCATGGGCGTGAGCTTCGGCGACTGATGTCACTGGTCGGCCGCCAGATTGGTCGGTACCGGATCCTGGAACAGCTGGGCCAGGGCGGCATGTCCGTCGTCTACAAGGGCCTCGACACCGCGCTCGATCGCGAGGTCGCGGTCAAGGTGCTGCACCCGCATCTGGCCGGCCGCGATGAGTCGCGAAAGCGGCTCGCGCGCGAAGCCAAAGCGGTGGCCCGGCTTCACCACCCGAACATCCTCGAGGTGTTCGACTTCGCCAGCGCCGACGATCAAGACGCGTACATCGTCACCGAGTACATCCGCGGGAAGACGCTGCGGCAGTTCCTCAGTGAAGAGTCGCTGGATCCGCCGGAGGTCGCGGCGATGGTGGTCCACGAGATCGCCTCTGCGCTGGCCCACGCGCACGACAGCGGCGTGATTCACCGCGATCTCAAGCCCGAGAACGTGATGCTTCGCGACGACGGCGTGCTGAAGCTGATGGACTTCGGGATCGCGAAGATCCTCGACCGCGACGAGAAGATGACGATGACGGGCGCCCTGGTCGGCTCGCCCGCGCACATGGCGCCCGAGATCATCGAGGGCGAGGAGGCGGGCCCCGAGGCCGACGTCTTCTCGCTGGGCACGATGCTGTACCTCTTCGCCACCGGCCGCCTGCCCTTCACCGCCGCCAACACCACCGCGACGCTGAAGAAGATCCTCGACTGTGCCTACGAAGATCCCCGCCAGGTGGTGCCGACCGTCAGTGACGAGCTGGCCGACATCATCGCGATGTGCCTCGTGCGCCAGCCGAGCCAGCGCCTGACGAACGCCGGGAAGTTGAAGGACAAGCTGGCCGCGTACCTGTCGGACCTGGGGCTCACCCGCGTGCACGAAGAGCTGCCGCGGTTCTTCTCGAACCCCGGCGGCTACCGCAAAGAGCTGACGCCTCGAATGACGGGCGCGTTGCTCAAGCGCAGCGAGCAGCTGATCGCCGACAAGCGTTCGGCCAAGGCGCTGGCGTCGCTCAACCACGTGCTCGCCCTCGACCCGGGCAACGCGCAGGCGCTGGCGCTGCTCACCCAGCTGAAGGCGACGAAGGCGCGGGCGCAGCGGCAGAAGGGCCTGATGCGCGGCGTGTTCGCGACGGGCTCGGTGTTCGTGATCGCGATGGGCGTGTGGAAGGGCGTCGCGGTGGCGCGGCAGGTCGACGACTTCCGGCCGCCGCTGCTGCAGCTGCCGACCGACGTGGTGCTGGCGGCGTCTGTCTTCCCGCCGCCCCCGGCTTTGCCGGTGAAGGTCGAGCCGCTGGCGATGATGCCGGTGCCGGACCTCGAGGCGAAGACCGACCTCCCGAAGCCGCTGAACCTGGGGAAGCCAGAGAAGAAGGTGCTGCCTGCTGGGCCCGAGCTGGTGAGGGTCACCGTGAAGGTGCGCCCCTTCGGCTACCTGTCCGTCGACGGAGCGGCCCGGTCGCGAGAACAGCTGACGATGTTCGAGCTCAACCTGCCGGTGGGGAAGCACACCTTCACCGTCACCTGCGAAGAGCACTGCGAGCCAGCCGGGCGTTCGACCCAGTTCACCGCGCAGCAGGGCGTGGCCAACGAGCTGTGGGTGAACCCGCCGCTGAAGCCGTCGCTGGTCACCTTCGATGGTTTTCCGGAAGAGGCGATCGTCCGCATCGGCGCCGAGCAGCGCACCGTCGGCCAGGCTCGCGCGAATCCCTTCCACATCCAGTCGCCGCCCGAAGGGTCAAGAGAACAGCGGCACCTCGTCACCTACGAAGTGACCCAGGACGGGCAGGCCGTGCAGCGAGACACTGTGCCCGTGATCGCAGGCAAAGCGCTGGTGATCGAAAGGAAGGCAAGAACGCAATGAGGGGTTGGGGGGGGGCGTTGATTGTCTGGCTCTTCGCGTCCGCAGCGCTGGCGCAGGCGATCGTCCCCGATCGCGAGCTCGAGATCGTTCGCCAGAACTTCGACGCCGGCAACTACCGCGAAGCGCTGAACCGGGCGCGCAACGCGATGGAGATCGCCAACTTCAACGACGTGCAGCGGGTCGAGCTGCACAAGTACGCCGGCGTGTCGGCCTTCAACCTGGGCGAGGTGCCTGGCGCTGAAAAACACTTCCTCGCGCTGCTGCAGTTGAACCCCGACTACGTGATGGATCCGTTCGCGTACCCGCCGCCGGCGATTCGCCTCTTCGAAGACGTGAAGAGGAAGAACGCCGACAGCCTGAACATGATTCGGCAGCAGATCGCGTTGCGCGAAGAGCAGCTGCGGCGAGAGGCGGTCGAGCGCGAGAAGCTGCGGGTGCTGGCCGAAGAGGCGCGCCGCCGGCTCGAGTCGCAGGCGCAGGAAATCACCGTGCGCACCCTCGAGCACCGCGCCTTCATGGTGAACTTCATTCCGTTCGGCGCCGGGCAGTTTCAGCAGGGGCGCACGGGCTTCGCGGTGATGTTCGCGTCGATCGAGGCGGTGCTGGCGATCACCAGCATGGCGGCCTTCTTTGCGTTCGAGCAGCTCTACGAGAACAAGACGTACACGTACACCGATCGCATCGTCCCCTTCTCTTTCACCGTCCGGGGGATCCCCAAGGCGCTGAAGAACACCTCGGACAACCTGACGATCCTGAAATACGCCTCGGGTGGAGCCTTCTATGCCGTCTGGGCCGTAGGAGTGGCCGACGCGCTGGTTCACCACGAAGACGAAGTGGTGACGACCGAGATCAAACGGCTCGCGCCGGCCTCGAAGGCTGCGCTGCCGAAGCTCTTCCTCTTTCCTACCGCCGGCGGCCTCGGTGCCGGCTTCAGTCTGAACTTCTAAGGAGTCAAGCCCATGGCCAGCCTCACAGTGCGCACGCCCGACGGGAAGCTTCGCACCGTCAACCTGCTCAAGCGGATCACCAGCATCGGCCGCGGCGGCGACAACGACGTGCAGCTCGAAGACGCCTCGGTGCCCGACTCGGCGCTGCACATCATGTTCGACGGCAGCCGCTACCAGCTGGGCGGCACGACCGAGTTTCAGGTCAACGGCAAGAAGCGCGACGAGCACCTGCTGATCGCCAACGACGTGATCAAGGTGGGCGGCAGCGAGCTGACGTTCGGCACGGCGGCGAGCCCCCTCGCCCAGCCGGCGCTCACCTCGTCGCGTTCGGTGCGCGACGAATCGGGCAACCCTGACGCGAACACCTCGGAAGTGCCGGGAGTGCCCGGCCGCGAGCTGGCCGCGCTGCGCCGGTTGACCGCCTTCAGCCACAAGCTGCTCGACACGTACGATCTGCCCCGCATTCTTGAGAGCCTGATGGACGAGGTGATCGAGGTCACCCGCGCCGACAAGGGCTTCTTGATTCTGATGGAAGGCAGCAACCCCCAGGTGCGCGTCGCGCGGAACATCCTCAAAGAGAACCTGGAAGATGCCGAAGGCCGGGTGTCCGACTCGATCGTGAAGAAGGTCGTGCAGTCGATGAAGCCGCTGATCATCTCGGATGCGCTCGACGACCCCGAGTTCAACGCGTCGGAATCGGTGGTGAACCTGAAGCTGCTGTCGGTGATGTGCGCGCCGCTGATGTACCGCGGCGATCTGTTCGGGATGCTCTACGTCGGCAACGACCGGCTGGTGAACCGCTTCGAGCAGAAGAGCCTCGACACGCTGACCATCTTTTCCGCCCAGGCGTCGCTGCTTCTGCAGAACGCGATGCTGGTCAATGATCTCAAGGTCGAGAACCTCGAGCTGAAGAAGAAGGCCGAAGAACAGCAGTACGGCGAGATCATCGGCGCCTGCCCGGGCATGCGCGACGTCTACAAGCGCATCGACAAGATCGCGCCCACCGACATCTCGGTGCTGATCGCCGGCGAGACGGGCACCGGCAAAGAGCTGATCGCGCGCGAGCTTCACAACCGCAGCCCGCGCAACAAGGGCCCCTTCATCACCATCAACTGCGGCGCGATTCCCGAGAACCTTCTGGAAAGCGAGCTCTTCGGCCACGTGAAGGGCGCCTTCACCGGAGCGGTGGCCACCAAGCAGGGCAAGTTCCAGGCGGCGATTGGCGGCACGCTGTTCCTCGACGAGATCGGCGAGATGCCGCTGCAGCTGCAGGTGAAGCTGCTGCGCGCGCTGCAGGAAAAGATTGTCTACAAGGTCGGAGACAACCGCGGCGAGCTGGTCGACATCCGCGTCGTCGCCGCGAGCAACCGGACCCTGGAAGACGAAGTGAAGAAGGGCCAGTTCCGCGAAGACCTCTTCTTCCGCATCAACGTCGTCACGCTAAAGCTGCCGCCGCTGCGCGATCGCGGCGACGACCTGCAGCTGCTCGCGACCTGGTTCCTCAAGCGCTACGGCAAGGACTTCAACTCGAAGGCCCGCGGCTTCACCGCTGCGTGCGCGGTGGCGATGCGCAAGTACCCCTGGCCCGGCAACATTCGCGAGCTGGAGAACCGGTTGAAGAAAGCAGTCGTGCTCGCCGACAAGCCGCAGCTGTCGCCTGAGGATCTCGACCTGCGGCCCGAGAACTTCGACCCCATCCTCCCGTTGGCCCAGGCCCGCGAAGAATGGCAGAAGGACTACATCAACAAAGTCCTCGACCGGAACGGCGGCAACCGCACCAAGACCGCCAAAGACCTTGGCGTCGACCCCCGCACCATTTTCCGCCACCTCGAGAAACTTGAAGGTGAGAAGGGCGACCCATCTATGCCACCAGAGACAGAGTACGAAGAGGCTTGACGTATTTTAAGCCAATGAAACTACTCGACATGCGCGACCTTAACGTCATGGCCGGCCGATTGCTTTGGGGTGCTGTGGCTGCCTTGCTGGTGCAAGGCTGTCTGATTCCCCAGGACGACCCCGTGCTGCCAGACCTGCCTCAGAAGAAGAACACGACGCCGAAGCTGGTGGCCGAATCGGCAAGGCCCAAAATGCGTGGGTTCAACATTCGACTCGGCGCTGGCTGCGACTGCCTGACCTGTCTGGAGCGCCCCTTCGAAATCGTGGTGGAAGATCCTGATCTCGGCGACGTGGTGTCGACGCGGTGGTTCGTGGACGACGACGGGAAGTTCCTGTCGGTGCCGCTGAATGGCACTGGCTTGGGCTCGAGCTCGGAAAAGCGCGGCATCGCGCGCCCGGTCAACCAGCTCTACACGATGACCAACCTTCGCGTCTCCGGCACCCACGACGTCACCGTGGTGGTGGCTGACCGCCAGTTTCCGGCCGAAGGCATCGAAATGACCAAGGAGTTGATCCCTCTGCCCGATGGCGGCTCGGTCGAATACCTCACCAGCACCAGCCAATACACCTGGCAGGTCTTCACCGATTTGACCCCATGCAACTGCGGATGCTGACCCACGCTTCACGCCTGCTCCCTGCCCTGCTGCTGCTGGGGCTGGCACGCTGCGCGCTTCCGCCCTCTCAGCCCTACGTACCGCCGTGCGCGGAAGACTCCGACTGCGGCGAGAACGAGATCTGCTTCCCGCTGCAGGGCTGCGGCGACCCGGGCGGCGGGCTGGTGGTCGAAGTGCAGGGCAACACCCGTCTGGGCCAGCTGGCGCAGGACTTTCAGATCGTCGATGGCGGCTTCAAGACGTCGAACTCTTTCGAGATCGCACCGGCGCGCGTCGCGGGCGAGTTCGTGCGCGACGGCCTCAACTATTCGAGCGCGGTGACGGTGCGGCTGCGCGGCAGCAGCGATCTAATCCCCGCCGTCGTCCGCACCTACCAGGACACCTTCATCAAGCCCGAGCGTGGCACGTACTCGCTTCCCGTCGGCGCAGGCACCTTCACCGTCACTGCCGAAACGGCCGACCAGTCGGTGCCGCCCGTGATGGCCGAGGTCAGCGTGAAGCCCGGCGCCAGCGCAGCCCTGAGCTTCTCTTTCCCGGCGCAGGCCGACACCCTGGTCGTCGCGGGCCGGCTGCTCAAGCGCGTCGAGTCCGGCGCGAGCCCCGAGATTCCGGTGGGCCAGGCGATGGACATCCAGGCCTTCGAGAGCGTGACCCGGCGGCCGCTGTCGCAGCGCGTGCCGGTGACCAGCGAGGGCGACTTCGTCCTCTTCGTCTCGCCCGACGCGAAGCAGTCGCAGGCCTTCGACGTGACGGCGACGCCCCGCGTGCCGGGCACCCTGGTGCCGTCGAAGACCTTCAGGCTCGCCGTGCCACTGGAGCCCCTGATTCGCCTGCAGCTGGGCGAGTTCGGCGACCCGCTGCCGCAGCTGCCGGGCTTCGTGAAGACGACGGGTGGCGAGCCCGTGGCCTTCGCGCTGGTGTCGCTCGAAGGCCTCGTGGGTGGCGGCGGCACCTTCCAGTCGAAGGCGGTGCTGACCGACGCGAAGGGCCAGTTCCGCGTCGACCTGCTGCCCAGCTCGGTCGACGGTGCTTATGCGCTCACCGTCGTGCCTCCTCCGAACGGAGCGGCCGGCGTGACCCAGGCCACCGCGCGCGCCCTCGTCGGCCCGCCCGGCCTGCCGCGCCTCGAGGTCACCAGCACGATGGACGCGACGGTTACCTGCCCCGACAAGATCTCGGTGATCGGCACGGTGCTTCGCCCCGACGGCACCGTCGCGATGACGGGAACCCGGGTGGTGGCAAGGGCGCTCGAGCGGCTGAAGGACGCTCCGAAGCTGCCGCTTCCGTCGGGCGAGAGCGAGGTCTTCACCGACGAATCGGGCCGCTTCCGGATCGAGCTCGACCCCGCCGTCTACCAGCTCGACTTCATCCCCGGCGAAGACCTGCCGCGCACCACCCGCGTCGTCGAGGTCCGGCTGACGGCCTCAGAGTCGCTGGACGCCGGCACGCCTTCCCGCACTGTCGACACCAGGGAATCGATCCTTCGCAAGGGCCGCAAGGTGACCGGTACGATCAGCGCGCCCAACGCCAACACCGGCGTGATGCAGACGGTCGAGAACGCGACGGTGCGCTACTTCCGGGTCAGCTCGGTGCGCGGGGTCCCGACGTCGCTGCTGCTGGGCGAGTCGGTGACCGACGCGATGGGTGGCTACCAGATCGTGCTGCCGACGAAGTGAGTCGCTAAGGCTTGTAGGCGTTCAGGTCGGCGCGCAGCGCATCGAGCGTGGGCCCGACTTCGCCGGCGAACTGCACCGCGTTCGTCGTGTACAAATCCATCACCGTATCGAGCTCTTTGTAGATCCGCTTCAGCGGCACGCGATCAGCGCCATCGCCTCCGCAGCGGCTCGCGGCGGCGTTGTGCCGGGTCAGCCACTCGAGGCGGAAGGCCGTCCAGTCGACGTCGACGCGGCGCACCGAGCCACCGTCGTTCGGGTCCGACAGCGAGTTGCGGCGGTGGTCGAGCTCGGCCCACAGCGCCCGGGCGACCGCGACACAGGCGTCGGCCTCCATCAGCGCGTTGCTGGCCGGCGGCTTCTCGGGCGTCATCGCCAGCGTCGAACGCACCACGTTGATCGTGATCGCCAACGAGAAGGCGACCGCGAAGAAGATGTAGAGGCCCCACGCCAGCCCGCGGTAGGGCCGGTAACGGCGCTTTTCTTCAGGGCTCAGCGGCGCGGACATGGCGCTAGTTGGTCTTGGCGGGAACCGCGGCAGGCGCTGCGGCCGGCGCTGCGGGAGCCGCCGGATCCTTGCGCGACAGCCGACTCCGGAAGGAGCCCGAGAACTCGCTGCTCGGGTAGGTGTTCACTGCGTCGCGCGCCGTCTCGGCCGCCTTGTCGCGCTGCCCGCTGGCGTCCAGCGCCTGCACCAGCATCAGCATCGCGTAGTCGCGGTTCTTCGCCCGCTTGTCGCCGGCGATGTAACGCTGCAGGTGGGGCACCGCTTCGTCGGCCTTGCGCGTCTGGATGAGCGCGTTGCCGAGGAAGTACGACGCGTCGACCGCGTCCTCTTCGACCGGGTTCATCGCCATGAAGCGCGTGAGCTCGGTGACGGTGGCCGGGTAGTCCTGCCGGCGGAAGGCCGACTTGCCGCGCTCGAGGAAAGCGGCGCCGACTTCTTTGCGAAGCAGCGTCGCCCGGTCGGCCAGCACTGCGCGCGCGAAAGGCGACAGCTTCGTCTGGTCGACCTTCGCCAGCGCATCGATGCCCTTGAGGCGATCGTCACCCTGCCCCTGGCTCATCAGCTTGTAGACCTCGTTCGCGGTGCGCTCGTTGGCGGCGAGCGTCGCGTCGGCGACCTTCAGCTGGTCGATTTGCGCCGAGAGCTCTTTGACCTGCTTCTCGAAGCGCTCGCGGTCGGCACCGGCCGACGCAGTCTTTGCGTTCGAGATCGCGATCGCGCCGGCGACGCAGAGGCCGGCGAAGACCACGTACGCCACCGCCGACGAGATCCACTGGCGGCGTTGAAAGTCTTCCTGGCGCTTGCCGACGAGCTTGAGCTCGGCGTGAAGCGTCTTCAGCTGGTTGTCCGTCTTGATGACGAGGTTTCTTCCCTCGATCACTTCCCTGCGGATTTCTTCGAGGCCCTTGTCGGCCAGCTCGTTCGCCATGGGTCGCTCTTACAACATGCCGCCCAGAGGATCCTTGGGACCTGCGGGAATAAAGTAGGTCAGCGACAGCGCCACCCACAGCCCACCGCCGTCGATGGTGGCGATCTCGGGCACGTCGCCGCGGGTCGCCAGCAGGTAGCGCGCATCCAGCCCCACCGCCCACCGGCTCGAGAAGCGCACCGCGAAGCCCGCATTGATCGAGTACGCGGTGTTCAGGCGTTCGGCGTTCTGTACCGACTTGCTCGTCACGAAAGACAGCATCGGCCCCAGCTGAATGCCGACGTACGGGACGAGGCCGCGAAAAGGGAAGTCCATCTTCGTGAAGCGCACGCCCAGCAGCGCGCCGTAAGTGGTCGAGGTGAAGGTGCCGTAGCCCTGCACGCGGAAGCTCTCGAACCCCACCAGCGCGTCGATGGTCGCCTCGATCCAATCCAGCGGGGCGTAGCCGAAGCTCGCCGCGAAGCCTGGGCCGCCGGGCATGCCGCCCTCGACGGGGTGGCCGAGCTTCGCCGCGCGCGCCATGAACTCGCCGTTGAAGGTGTAGCGGTAGCCCGCCTGAATCGCGACGCGGCCCATGCCCTGCACCGTGCGTTGCTCCGAATCTTCCTGCGCCGCGGCGGCCGAAGCCGCCAAGAACGCGGCCACAACAAGAGCGCGGATCACCACGTCTTCCAGCCGTCGGGCACCGGGCGTGGCGTCGCGACCGGGCGAACCGGCGCCCCGCGCGCGACGAAAGGCACCACCGGAGGGACGTGCGGCGGCGGCGGAGTGACGGGCGCAGGCCGCGGCGCGACCCTCAGCGGCTCCCGGGGAGGCGGCGCCGACGCGGCGGCGGCCTTCTCTTCCAGCAGCTTCACGTACATCTTCATTTCCGCCAGCGCCTGTTCCTTCTCCATCAGGCGGCGGAACAGCTCGACCCGGCGTTCCTTCTCATCCATCAGCTCGGAGTGGAGTTGCATCAACGACGCCATCGCCTTCTCGGCGTAGCCGACGGGCACAGCCTGGGACACAGCGGCGAGGGCGAGTTCGTTTTGAGGGTTCATTTCTTGAAAGCGATGGTGAGGAAGGTGGTCTTCGGCCCGAGGGCGCAAGCGACGAAGCAACGCAACAGGCAGCGCGGGCCGAACTCGCGCCAAATCAACCTCGAGTTCTTCAAGACGTCGCGGCCGGTGATGACTCCGAGCATGGTGCCCCCGTGCGCTACAGCGGTGTCGCAGACGGTAGCAGCGCGCGGCGATCGGTCAATTTTCCGTGCCGGCGAGCAGCTCGAGCAGCGGCACCTCGCGGACGACGACCTTCGGGTGAAGGCATTGGGCGGTGAAGTCGGCGGCGTCGAGGCGCTTGAGCAGCGCGTGGGCCTCTTCGTGGGTGAAGGGCCGCACCTGAACCGCCGCCGCATGGCTGGCGATGAGGCTGAGCGCTCTGGGCAGATCGTCCAGTGCAGGCGCGAGGTCGATGAGCAGCTGCCGCAGGTCGGCCGCCTCGAGCATCGCGGGCAGGGACGAGACGGTGACCGTGTTGCCGCCGAAGGGCTCGACGTGGAGGCCCAGCTCGGCCAGCACCTCGGCGCCGTCGGTGACGAGGCCGAGCTCGGGCTGCGGCAGCTCGACGGTGGAAGAGAAGAGCGTCGGCTGGGTGTCGCGCAGCTGGTGAAGAAAGACGCGCTCCATCGCCGACCGGGGGTCGATCACCACCAGCGTTCCGCCCGGCGCCTCGCAGACCCACAGCCGCTGGGCGAGCCCACCGATGAAGCGCAGCCGCCCGAAGTAGCCGGGGGGCGGCGCCTCGTTGATGCCCGGCCGCGCCTGCCCGAAAGACAGCCCGAGCCCTGGCGGCGTCTCGAGGAAAGCGGCAGGTGTCTGCGCGCGGGCGAGGAACCGATCAACCGCCTGCGCGTAGTGCGCCTCGTCGGGCACCGCCGCAGCATCGCCCTGCCGCCACGGAGCGCCCTTCAGCGCCTTCGAGATCCCGGCGATCAGCGCTTCCTGAACTCCGCGCGGGTCGGCGAACCGCACCTCGAGCTTCTGCGGGTGCACGTTGACGTCGACCTGCGACGGGTCGAGCTCGATGAACAGCACGGCCACGGGCTGGCGGCCGGGCGGCAGAGACTCCTGAAACGCGCGCTGCACCGCGAAGTTCACCCCGCGATCGCGAATGTAGCGGCGGTTGACGAAGGTGTAGAGGCCGCGCGCGTTCGACTGGGTGAACTCGGGCGAGGCGACGTGGCCGCTGATCTTCACCCCGAGCCGGGCCTCGGCCACCGCGAGCAGATGGGGGTGCACCTCGGCGCCCAGCGCGGCGGCGATGCGTTCGGCCGGATCCTCGACCGCGGCTGGAGCGGCCAGCAGCGCCCGCCCGTCGTGCGACAGAAAGAACCCGACCTCGGGGTGGGCCAGCGCGAGACGGATCATCGCCTCTTCGCAGTGCACCAGCTCGGTCTGCTCGCGCTTCAAGAACTTCCGCCGTGCGGGGACATTGAAGAACAGATCTTCCACTTCGATCCGCGTCCCGTGCGCAGCGGCCGCTTCCACCTGGCGCAGCGGGCCGCCGCCGTCGATCTCGATGCGCACTCCGACGGCTGCGTCTTGTTCAGACGTGTGGAGCACGAACTTCGACACCGACGCGATCGCCGGCAGCGCCTCACCGCGGAACCCCTTGGTGAAGATCTGAAAGAGCCCCGCCGCGTCGACCAGCTTGCTGGTGGCGTGGCGCTCCAGTGCGAGCACCGCCTCGGAAGGCGACATGCCGACGCCGTCGTCGATCACCCGGATCAGCTGCAGCCCGCCACCCGAGAGCTCGACGTGGATGTTGGTGGCGCCCGCGTCGACGGAGTTCTCGGCCAGCTCTTTCACGACCGAGGCCGGCCGTTCGACGACCTCGCCCGCTGCAATCTGGTTGATGAGCTCTGGCGAGAGAACCCGAATGCGTCCCATGGCGTCTGGTTGAGGTTACACTCGCCGCCCCCTTAAAGATGAGCACTCTTCCTCTCACCAACGCCGTTGCACCCCGCGTGCTGCTCGAGCGCCTCGCCGCCAACGTCGGGCGGGTGGTGCTCGGCAAGCCGCAGCAGACGAAGCTCGCGATCACCACCCTCGCCGCCCGCGGCCACCTGCTGCTCGAAGACGTGCCGGGGGTGGGGAAGACGACGCTGGCCGAGGGGCTCGCGCGATCGCTGGCGCTGTCTTTCGCGCGCATCCAGTTCACCGCTGACCTGCTGCCCAGCGACATCCTCGGGGTGCAGATCTTCCGCGCCGCCGACGCGAGCTTCGACTTCCGCCCCGGCCCGTTGTTTCACCACCTGGTGCTCGCCGACGAGCTCAACCGCGCGCCGCCGCGCACCCAGTCGGCGCTGCTCGAGGCGATGGGCCAGGGCCAGGTCAGCATCGACGGCGTGACGCATCTTCTGCCCGCGCCGTTCACGGTGATCGCGACCCAGAACCCCATCGATCTCTCGGGCACCTACCCTCTGCCCGACTCGCAGCTCGACCGTTTCCTGATGCGGATCTCGCTGGGGCATCTGTCGCCCGAGGTCGAGTCGCAGCTGCTGCAGACCCGTCGCGCGGATCCACTCGCGGGGATGATGCCCGTCGCCTCGCGGCACGATCTCTCCCAGGTCCAGAGCGCCGCCGACGCGGTGAAGGTCGACGCGGCAGTGGCGGACTACGCGGTGCGGCTGTCAGGAGCCACGCGTGAGCATCACGAGATCGAAAGAGGCGCCTCGACGCGCGCGGTGCTGTCGCTGATGGCGGCCGCGCGCGCGTGGGCGCTGTGGGACGACCGCGATTTCGCGACGCCGGGCGATGTCAGAACCGTGCTCGCTCCGGCGCTGTCACACCGGTTGCTGCTCAAGAGCGCGGTGCAGGGCACCTTCAGCCGCGACGAAGCGGCGCACCTGCTCGAAGAGATCGCCCGGAAGATCCCCGTCCCCAGGTAGGCATGTTTCGACGCTTGCGATCGCGGTGGAAGCTGCCGCGCACGATGATCATCACCCGGGTGGGCCGCACCTACCTGGTGATCACGATGGGGGTGGGCCTCGGCGCCCTGAACACCGGCAACAACCTGCTGTACCTGGTGCTCGGATTCCTGCTGAGCCTGATCGTCGCGTCGGGCGTGTTGTCCGAGCGCAGCCTTCGCCACCTGCGCATTCGCCGCGTGCTGCCGGGCTCGGCGTCGGCGGGCGAGCCCTTCGCGATGCGGTACCAGGTGCGGCGCACGTCGGGCAGAAGCTTCGCGTTGGAGCTCGCCGAAGAGAACTCGCAGGTCGCGGGCATGGTGTGGATCCCGACCGTCGCGCAGGAAGAAGTGACGGTGCGCGCCGACTGTGTGGCGGCGAGGCGTGGGCCGTTGAAGCTCAAAGGCCTCAAGGTCACGACGACCTTCCCGCTGGGGCTCTTCGCCAAGACGCGCGTGCTCGACATCGAAGACCAGCTGCTCATCTACCCCCGGCGCGGGTTCGTCTGCGACGAGCCGTCGGAACGCGAAGGGCGGCTGCTCGGCGATGGCGGCAACCCGCGGCGGCGCGACGGCACCGGCGATGTGCTGGGCCTGCGCGAGCTGAGCCCGGGCGAAGACGCACGCCGCGTGCACTGGCTGAAGAGCGCGACCGCGGGGAAGTTGCTGAAGGTCGAACGCGAGCGCGAAGACACGCGGCAGTTCATGCTCGACGTCGACGAGGACCTGACGGGCGAAGCGCTGGAAGCGCGGTGTGAAGAGGCGGCGGCGCTGAGTCAGCGGCTGCTGCTGCGCGGTCACGAGGTCGGCCTCGACACGGGCACGATGCGCCTGCGTCCCGCCAGTGGCCCGGGCCAGGAAAGGCGGCTCTTGTCGGCCCTGGCCTGGGTCGGCCACGAAGAGGCGGGCACTTGATCGCGACCCGCCGCACGCGCACCCGCCTGCTCCTTCGCGATGCAGCCGCCCTGTCGGCCTTCGGTTCCGTCGCGCTCTCGGGGGCGGTGCCCGTCTGGGCGATGCTCGCGTTCTTCATCGCCTTTGCGATCTCGCTCGCCAACTTCCGCCCGTTGTCGGGGCGCACCGTCTGGTCGGTGGTGGTGCTGCTGCTCGCGGCGCTCTTGATCTTCGGCTCGGTGTTTCGCGGGGGGCTCGACCTCGTCGTCGCCGCTTGCAGCTTCGCCACGCTGGTCACCGCGCATCGCCTGTTGTCCGAGCCCATGGCCAGCACCGATCACCAGGTGCACCTGACCAGCCTGCTCACCCTCGCGGGCGGCGCGGCGCTGACGGGCGAGCTCTGGTTCGCGGCCTGCCTCGCAGCGTTTGCAATCACCTCGACGCTGTCGATCGGGCTGCTCGTGCTCGAAGGCCCGGTGCGCATCGAGGGCGATCTGCCCGTTCGGCCCGCGCTGCAGCGGCTGAGCCTGGGCGTCGGCCTCGCGCTGGTGGGCGGCGTCCTCTTCTTCGTCCTCTTCCCCCGCCTCTCGTGGAACTTTGCCGCGCGGCGATCGACCCCCGGCTTCGGCGGCACCACCGGCATGTCGGATCGCGTGCGGCTGGGCGGCGGCGGCGACATCAAGACCAGCCCCCGCATCGTGATGCGCGCGCGCATCAGCCCCGACCCGAGGGTCGACAACCTCGATCAGTATTGGGTCGGCCGCACCTTCGACACGTTCGATGGCCGCGAGTGGAAGGGCAACGGCGTCGAGCAGAGGGCCCGCGGGCAGGTGTTCCTCGAAGACGGCCAGCAGGGCATGGTGCAGCAGCAGATCGAGCTGTTGCCCGCCTACGGCGCGCGCACGCTGGTCGGCCTTCAGACGCCGGTGATGTTCAACAACGCGGTGATGCTGCAGACGTCCGGCAGCCAGCGCACGGGCCTGGTGCGGCTCGAAGACGAAGAGGTGCACTTCGCCGACGGCGCCAACAGCTACACGTACACCGCCTTCAGCCGTCCCAGCGGCAAGTACAGCGGCGAGAAAGAGCTGACCGACGTCGCGCGCTACACCCGGCTGCCCGAGACGGTGAGCCCCGAGGTGGCGAAGCTCGCGGCCCGCGTGGTGGGCAACGAGCGCAACCCCTTCCTGGCAGGCACGAAGCTCGCCGACCACTTGCGCAGCAACTACGGCTACACGCTCGAGCTGCCCGGCGAGGTGGCCGACCCGCTGGCCGACTTCCTCTTCACTCGCAAAGAAGGCCACTGCGAGCACTTCGCGACGGCGCTGGCGGTGATGCTCCGCACGCAGGGCTTCGCGGCGCGGGTGGCGGCAGGCTTCTTCGGCGGCGAGCGCGTCGGGGCGCTGTACGTGGTCCGGGCCGGTGACGCCCACGCGTGGACCCAGGTCTTCGTGCCGGGCCGCGGCTGGGAGACGATCGACGCGACGCCGGACGCCGCGCGAAGCACGCAGGCGATGCTCGCCTTGCAGTGGCTGACGTCGACATACGAGGCGCTGGAAGACTGGTGGCGGGCGCGCGTCGTCGACTACTCGTTTCAGGATCAACTGGCGATCGCCCGCGCGCTGGTTCGGCCTCCGCGCGGCGCCGCGAATGACGACGCCCCCAGCGCCGCGCCTACCGCTTCGGTTCCGCCGTTGCGCGCCTTCGTCGCGGCGGCGCTCGCAGGCCTGGTCATCTTCTTCGTGACCCGACGCGTGATGCGCAGCGCCGTCGCGAGGCCCCACCCGGCCGCCAACTTCCTCGAGCAGCTCGAAAGGGCGCTGCGGCGGGCAGGCATCGCCCGGCTCGACGGAGAAGCGATCGAACAGCTGGCGGCGCGGCTGGCGTCGTCGTCGCACCCCCTCGCTCCGGCCGTGACGAAGGCGACCCGCGCCTACCTCTTCGCGCGCTTTGGAGGGAAGCCGGTCGCATCCGAAGAACGCGGAAGGCTATTGGCCGCGATTCGCCCCGCCACCTGACCACCGGGTGGGGCTAAGTTTCAGGGCCCGTGTTCCTCCGCCTCGTCGAGATGCTGCTGCCGGTGCGCAGGGGTGAAGGCCGGCTGACGCTGGCGCTGTTCCTCCACAGCTTCTTCGCGGTCGGCGCGTTTCTCACCGGGCGAACGGTGCGCGACACGTTGTTCCTGCAGTACGGCGACAAAGAACAACTGGCGTGGATGTACGTGTTCTCGGCGATCGCGGTCACGGCGTCGGGGCTGCTCTACGGGAAGCTGGCGATTCGGGTTCGCCGCGATCGCATGGCCGTCGGTACCGCGGCGCTCTTCTCGGTGATGTTCGCGGGCTTCTGGTTCGTCGAGAAGAGCCACAGCACCTGGCTGTACACGGCGCTCTACGTCTACGTCGAAGTGATGGGCGCGCTGGCGCTGGTGCAGTTCTGGACGCTGGCGAACGAGCTCTTCAACGCGCGAGAAGCCAAGCGGCTGTACGGCCTGATCGGCGCTGGCGGCACTGCGGCCAACATCGTCGCGGGACTTCTCGGGGCGAAGATCGCGACCACCTTCGGCGCCCCTGCCCTGCTGCTCTTCTGCACCGTGCTGCTCGTCGGCACCGGAGCGGCCAGCTTCGCCGGCGGCACCCTGGGCAAGCAGCGGCTTTTCGCAAAGGCGGCCAGTGGAAAGCCGAGCGCCGCCAAGCGCACGGGTGGAGCCGCGAAGGTGATGGCGTCTGGCCACCTGCGCACGGTCGCGATGCTCGCCGCGGTCACTTTCTTCACCACCACCCTGGTCGACTTCCAGTTCAAGGTGATCGCGAACCAGACCTTCAAGACCAACGAGCTGGCGGCCTTCTTCAGCTACTTCAGCGCGGTGATCGGCGTGCTCGCGTTGGGCCTGCAGCTGTTCGGCACGAGCAAGCTGCTGAACCGCGCCGGAGTGGTGGGCTCGCTGGCGGTGCTTCCCCTGTCGCTCGCCCTCGGCAACTCGGCGCTGTTGCTGTTCGGGGCGTTGTGGGCGGCGTCGATCGCGAAAGGCGGCGACACGCTGTTCCGTTATTCGATCAACGACGCCACGACGCAGATCCTCTACCTGCCGGTGCCGTCGCAGGCGCGCGTGCAGGCAAAGGCGTTCATCGACGGCGTGATCAAGCCGTGCGCGATCGGCCTCGCTGGCCTCACCCTCGCTGCCTACAAGGCATGGTTCGGTGGCGCGCCAAGGATGGTCGCGTTCCTTTCGCTGGCCCTCACCGCGCTCTGGATCGCGGTCGTGCTGAAGCTGCGCGCGCACTACATCAAATCACTTCAGGACAACCTGAAGAGCCGGCGCCTCGACCTCGAGTCGGCCCGCTACAAGGTGATCGACGGTTCGACGAACAACGTGCTGGTGAAGGCGTTGGAGAGCACGGATCCGCGCGAAGTCCTGAACGCGCTGCTGCTCCTGCCGCACCTCGAGAACATCCAGCTGGATCACCGGGTCGAGCTCCTGCTCGAGCACCCGTCGCCCGAGATCCGCACCGCCGCCTGCGAGTACTACGCGCGCCGCCAGACGATGCGGTTCGCCAACTCGGTGTTCCGTCGCTTCGAAGATCCCGACCCCGGCGTTCGCGCGTCGGCCGTCGACGCCTTCTGCGCCATCGGTCGCGACAAGGCCGTGCGCAGCGTGCGCCCCTTCCTCGCCGACCCAGATCCGCGCATCCGCAGCGCCGCGGTCACCGGCATGATCAAGTACGGCGGACTCGACGGCGTCCTCGTCGCGGCCGAGGCGCTGAAGGCGCTGATCGACAACCCGATTGCGGTGATGCGCGAGCACGCGGCGCAAGTGCTGGGCGCGGTCGGGGTGAAGAACTTCTACCAGCCGGTGCTGCAGCTGATGAACGACCCCGACCCGCGCGTGCGCCGCCACGCGATCAACGCCGCGGGTGTCTTGAAGAGCCCCGAGTTCGTCATTCCTTTGATCTACCGGACGCAGTCGATCGAGACCACGCGCGAGGCCGTCACCGCCCTCACCGCCTACGGGTCGAGCGTGATCCCCACCTTGTCGAAGGTGCTCTCGAACTCACTGGAAGACCCCGCGATTCGCCGCGCCGTCTCGCGCGTGCTGGGCCGGCTGGGCACCACCGAGTCCGTCGACGTCATCACCCGCTATCTCGAAGAGCCCGACGAAGAGCTGCGTGCCCGCATGTACAAGGCGCTCGCCCGCGCGGTGAAGGGCCGGCGGTTGTTGCTGGTCGACCGCAAGCCCGTCGAACAGGCGCTGGAAAGCGAGCTCGAGCGCGCGTACGTGACGCTGACCCAGGCCGAGACGCTGGGCCTGACGCTGGGCCCCAATGCGGACACCCCGCGGTCAGGAGAGCCCGCCGCCCGCGCGCTGCTCGCGTCGGCGATGGTCGAGAAGGTCAGCCAGATCGAGCGCCGCATCTTCCTGCTGCTGGCGGTGCTCTTCCCCGACGCCGACATGGAACAGATTCACGCGGGCATTCACGACGCGGCAGCGCAGGACGCTCCGCGGCGAAGGGCGAACGCGGTCGAGCTGCTCGACAACCTGCTGGGCCGCGAGCTCAAGCGCCGGTTCCTGCCGCTGCTGGACGACCTGCCCCGCGTCGATCGCTTGAAGCTCGTCGCGGGCCTGTACGAGCTGCCAAAGAAGGAACCGCGCCAGGTGCTGATCGATCTGTGCCGCGACGAGACGGCGTGGGTGCGGGCGTGTGCCGTGTGGTGCCTTTCGCTGGTGGGCGAGCCGCCGCCCGAGCTGAACGACATGATGGCGCACAGCTCGGGCGACAGCAGCGCGGTGGTGCGCGAGATCAGCCTGGTGGTGCTCGATTCCCGTTCGCCCGAGCGCGCGTGGGAGATCGCCGAGAAGCGGCTGCGCGACGAGGCCCCGGTGGTTCGCCGGCAGGCGGCGTTGATCAGCTCGCGGCGGGCGGCACAGACGCCGGGCTGAACGCGGTGTACAGAATCCACGCGCCGATGATCAGGAACAAGAAGCCGGCCGCGCGCTGAAGCGTTCGCGGTGAAACCACCCGGGTGATCGCCTCACCTGCGAAGACGGCGATCGCGCTGGTGCAGACCAGCGCCCCCGCTGAGCCGAGGAACACCACCCAGCGCGAGCTGCCCGAGGCCGCGAACGAGAGGGTGGCCAGCTGGGTCTTGTCTCCGAGCTCGGCGATGAAGACAGCGGCAAAGGTGGTCGCGAGGAGTTTCCAGTCCATACCCTTCCCTACCGTATTAGCGTCGCCCGCGGCCCGATGATCTCCACCGTCGAGAAGGTTCTTTTCCTGAAGTCGATCGATCTGTTCTCACAGATCCCCGGGGAAGACCTGGCGCAGGTGGCGCTGATTTCCCAGGAAGAGAACCGCGAGCAGGGCGACGAAATCTTCGCCGAAGGTGAGGCCGGCGACGCGCTGTACCTGGTCATCGACGGCAAGGTCCGGGTCCACAAGGCCGACCGCGTGATCGCCGAGCTGGGCGAGCGCGAGTGCTTCGGCGAGATGGCGATTCTCGATGCCGCCCCGCGTTCGGCCACCGTCACGTCACTGACTGAAACGGCCCTGCTCAAGATCACCCGGGAAGACTTCCAGGACATCATGAGCGAGAAGCCCGAGATCGCGATGGGGATCATCAAGGTGCTGACCCGCAGGTTGCGTGACGCCATCCGCTGAAAAGCGGTAAAGCGCCGCCCCATGTCAGAGACCCCGCAGTCAACGACCTCGACCGAAGCGACCCCCGCCGGGCACAGCTTCAAACCCTACATTCCTGCATCGGCGAACCTGGCCGAGCTGGGCGTGGTGCCGCTGATCACGGGCACCCTGCTCGGCATGGTGTTCGGCGCTTCGTCGCTGTACCTGGTGCTCAAGGTCGGGCTGACGGTCAGCGCGTCGATTCCGGTCGCCGTCATCTCGATTGCCCTCTTCCGCGTGCTCTCGAAGTTCGGCGTGCGGAACCGGACGATTCTCGAGAACAACATCGTGCAGACGGCAGGGTCGGCGGGCGAGTCGATTGCCTTCGGCGTCGGCGTGACGATGCCGGCGATCATGATCCTGGGCTTCGACCTCGAGTTCACCCGGGTCGCGCTGGTGGCGGTGCTGGGTGGCCTGCTCGGGATTCTGATGATGATCCCCCTGCGGCGCGCGCTGATCGTCGAACAGCACGGCATCCTCAAGTACCCCGAAGGCACGGCCTGCGCGGAAGTGCTGAAGGCGGGCGCGTCGGACGAGTCGCGGGCAGCCGCGGCGCAGAGCGACACTGGCGCGGTCGAAGTCAGCGGCGGCAAGACCATCTTTGCCGGCTTCGCGATTGGCCTCCTCTACAAGACGGCGATGTCGGCCTTCAAACTCTGGAAGGAAGTGCCCGAGAAGATCTTCGGCGCCCCATTGAAGAGCGGCTCGATCGCCTCCGAGATCTCTCCCGAGCTGCTCGGCGTCGGCTACATCATCGGCCCGCGCATCGCGGCAGTGATGTGCGCGGGCGGCGTGCTCGCCTACCTCGTGCTGATCCCCGCGATCGCCTTCTTCGGTGAAGGGAACCTGCTGCCCGTCGCTCCGGGCTCGATTCCGATTGGGCAGATGGGCCCTGACGAGATTCGCGGCGCGTACGTGCTCTACATCGGCGCGGGCGCCGTCGCGGCGGGCGGCATCATCAGCCTCGGTCGCGCGCTGCCCACCATCTGGCAGGGCCTTCGCGGCGGACTCGTCGACCTCGGCGTCATCGGCAAGAAGTCGTCGGCCCCGGCCGCGAACGCAGGCCTTCGCACCGACCGCGACCTGTCGATCAAGTTCGTGGTGATCGGCCTCGTCATCCTGCTGGCTGCGATCGTGATCGCCCCCCCGCTGCACATGAACATCGGCGGCGCGCTGCTGATCGTCATCTTCGGCTTCATCTTCGTCACCGTCAGCTCGCGCCTCACCGGCGAAATCGGCTCGTCGTCGAACCCGATTTCCGGAATGACGGTCGCCACGCTGCTGCTGACGTGCGCGATCTTCCTCATCATCGGGTGGACGGGGCCGAGCTACTACGTCACCGCCCTCTCGGTCGGAGCCATCGTCTGCATCGCGGCCTCCAACGGCGGCACCACCTCGCAGGACTTGAAGACGGGCTTCCTCATCGGCGCCACCCCGCGCCACCAGCAGGTCGCCATTCTCATCGGAGCGCTGGCTTCCGCCCTCGCCCTCGGCCCCATTCTGTTGAAGCTCAACGAGGCGGCCACCGTCTACGTCACCCCGGTGAGCTTCGAGCACGTCGCCGAGCCGGTGCCGCTGGCTGAAGATCGCTATGCCGCCCTGCCCCTGTACGAGGGCGACATGCCGATGGAAAAGGCCGAGTACCGCCTCGTTCAGTTCAAGGAGCAGGAAGGCGAGCTGCTTCCCGGCGAGTACCTGGTCGACCCGAAGACGAAGGCCCCGGTGATGGTGATTCGCCGCACGTTCGGCGAGGACCTTCGCACCGATGTCTCGCAGCTGACGAAGAAGGAAAAGCTCCTGGGCCCCCAGGGCGACGCGGACCCCCGTGAGCTCTTCGTCTGGCAGAAGCCCGACGCCGTCAACGGCCCGGCCGGTAAGTACCTGGTCGACGAGACGGGCGCTGCCGCGTACCTGATCGACCCGGGCATTAACGGCATCCACCGCGAGCGCCCCGACGGCTCGAAGGTCACCAAGTTCAACGCGCCGAAGGCGACCCTGATGTCGTACATCATCAAGGGCATCCTCAACCGGCAGCTGCCGTGGGGCCTGGTGCTGCTGGGCGTGATGATCGCGCTCACGCTCGAGATGGCTGGCATTCCCTCGCTGGCCTTCGCGGTCGGCGTCTACCTGCCGCTGTCCTCGTCGACGCCCATCTTCGCGGGCGGCATGGTGCGCTGGCTGGTCGACCTCTACGTCCGCAAGAAGCACGCGGGCCGCAAGCTCACCGAAGAAGAGCTCACGGCCGAAGGCGACAAGAGCCCTGGCGTGCTGCTCGCGTCTGGCTACATCGCCGGAGGTGCCATCGCCGGCATCGTGATCGCCTTCATGGCCGGCGTCTTGAGCAACACCAACCGCGCGCTCGAAGAGTGGGCGTCGGCCCATAACCCGTTCTTCAAGGGCCAGAGCAGCGACCTGCTGTCGATGGTGCCCTTCCTGCTGATCTCGGTCGTCTTGCTGGCCGTCGGCCGCGAGATGTTGCTCAAGCCGAGCACCGGCCCGGCGAAGAAGTAGGCGGTCGGGTAGGATGCTGGCCCCCATGCCGGCACAGCAGTCTGAAGCAACAGCGGTGATCGCCAAGCCACCGGGCCCCGACCCGATGGAGAACCCTGAGATCCGCAAGCAGGTGGAAGCCGCCCGTACGGTGCTCTTCCACATCTCGAAGGGCATCAAGCAGATCGGCATGTACCGGCATGCCGAGGCGAAGTTCCCCGAGTTCCTGCAGAAGGCGGCCGATGCGCTGACCGCGTACAACGCCACCTACGGGTCCCTGACGCTCAAGGTCGACCTCACGAACTTCCTCGTCCACAAGGTCGAGCTATTCCCCGAGGCGTCCGAGATTCCGTACAAGTTCTTCAAAGACGGCATTCGTCAGCTGATCTTCCGCGACGGCTGCACCTGCGAAGAGCTCGTCACCTTCACCCTGATCAGCCTGTCGGACCCTGATCGCGGGGCCGACGACTTGAACGCGCAGCTGTGGCGCGCGCAGCTGCCGCACTTCGAATTCATCATGGTCGAAGGCTTCAAGATGGATGAGTTCGGCGAGGAAGAGATCCAGGTCGAGGTCGACAAGGTGGTCGACTACCTGCAGCGCCGCCTTCGCGCCGAGTCCGACGACTACCTGCGCTTTGCCCGCGTGAGTGAAGATGACTTGAACGCCCAGCTGGATGGCGTCGAGCAGATGCGCGGCGTGGTCGTCACGGGCGTCACCGCCGACGCAGCAATGAAGGCCCGGCTGCAGAAAGACATCTTCGACGAAGAGAACTCGCGCCTCTTCCCGAAGCTCATCAGCGCCGTCTTCCAGGTGGTCGAGGCCGGCGTCGACAACCCGAAGCTGCTCGAAGACATGTTCGTGCAGCTGCTCGACGCGATGCTGCTGCAGGAAGACTTCGGCACGATTGGCCAGGTGGTGCTGAAGCTGCGCGCGATGGAACAGCGGGCTGGCAAGGACTCGGCCATCTCGCTGCTGCTGCAGTCTTTTCAGATGAAGATGGGCGAAGAGCAGCGCCTGTCTCGCATTGGCGACGTGCTCAAGAACGCGAAGCCGAAGAACAGCGCCGACATCGTGCGCTACCTCACGGGCCTCGACGACGCGGTGGTGCCGACGCTGCTGTCAGTGCTCGAGAGCCTCGAGTTGGCCGAGAACCGCGCCCTGTTGAGCGACGTGCTCACCACCTACGCAAAGGCGCTGCCCGAGCCTTTCGTGAATCGCCTCAAGTCCGACCGTCCGCAGACGGTGCGCGACATGATCTACATCCTCGACAAGTCGAACCACCCGGACAAGCTGCGCTTCTTCGCCGACTCGCTGCGAAGCCCGAACCTGGCGATCCGCCTCGAGGTGATGGGGATCATCGCCCGCGGCCGCACCGGCGACGCGCGCAAGCTCATCAGCTCGTGCCTCGACGACGGCAACGTGCAGGTGCGAATCCAGGCGGCGCGCGTGCTGCCCGAGTTCGATCGCGAGAAGGCGTACCTCGATCTGCTCAAGGTGGTGAGAGAGCCCGCCTTCGCGAAGAAGCAGCCGAACGAGCGCGAGGCCTTCTACGCCGCGCTGGGCAGCACCGGCGTCGCCGGCGCGATCAGCTACTTCCAGACGATCCTCTCGGCCAAGGGTGGCCTCTTCAACAAGCAGAAGGTCGTCGAAGACAAGCTGCTGGCCGTCGCGGGCATGGCCGGCGCGTGCACGATTCAGACGTACAAGTTCCTTCAGGAAGTGACGGCCGACACCAGCCAGCCCCCGGAAGTCATCCACGCCGCGAAGATGGCGGGGCTGCGCACGAAGAAGATCCTCTTCGGCGACGCGCGCGAGGGCTGAACCCATGGCCGACAACCTTCAGATCACTGGCGCACAAGACGAGAACGTCGACACCTTCGGCCGCGAGCACAACGAGAAGCTGCAGGGCCTGGCCCGCACGCTGATCTCGGGCCTCTACATGCTGGTGCGGTCGGTAAAGATGTACGACCCCGACAACGCCGTCTTCGCGAAGCCGCTGGCGCAGCTGGAAGAAACGATGAACCACATCATCCGCCGCGACGGGAAGCTCGACCTCGTGGGCGTGAAGCAGTCGTTCTACATCAACGGCATGTTGGTCAAGGTCGACATGGCCGCGCTCGACAACGTGAAGTTTTTGCTCGACGAGATGCGCGCGAAGGACGTCGGCGGCTTCACGCTGCTGCGCCCGGTGCAGATGGCCGAGCTGAAGAACTTCGTCTGGATCTTCTCGAAGGAACAGAACGACGAGGCGAACGAAGACGGCACCGAGGGTCGGAAGCTCGTCTCGATGAAGCTCGCGAAGTACAGCAAGCTCAAAGAGAAGATCGAGAACGACAAGGACGAGTCTGAGGCGCGCATCGACCGCAAGAAGTACGCGCTGACTGTCTACGGCCGCGCGATCTTCTTCATCCGCAAGTACCTCGACTCGCTGAAGACCGAGAACCCGCTGAACACCAGCAAGAGCCTGCGGTTGATCCAGGACTTCGTCGACATCTCGTTCGACCAGCGCACGCACTTCCTCGGGCTCACCACCACGCACAACGAGGCCGAGTACCTCGCCTACCACCACGTCAACGTGTGCCTGATGGCGATCGTCTTCGGCAGCGAGCTCGGGCTCACCAAGCCGCAGCTGCGCGACTTGGGCTACATCGCGCTCTTCTTCGACGCCGGCATGGGCACGATTCCCGAGGCGCTGGTGTCGAAGCGCGGCGGGCTGACCGCGGAAGAGAAGGCCCTGGTGCAGCGGGCCCCGCTGGTGGCGGTGCGCCACATCTTGAAAGAGAAGGCGATCAACCGGTCGACCCTGATGCGGGTGGTGACGACCTTCGAGTTCAAGGTCGACTTCGGCACGGCCGTGCGCGACAGCCAGGGCAACATCCAGATGATCATCCCCAAGGCGAACCTCGGCCTCTACGCGCGCATCGTCGCCATCTGCGCGACCTACGACGCCCTCACCTCAAAGCGCCCCTACCGTGACGCCTACGGCCCTGAGGTCGCGCTGATGCTGATGTGGACGGAGATGAGGAACAAGTTCGACCCGGACCTGCTGAAGGTCTTCATGCGGGTGATGGCGATTCAACCGATCAAGGTGCTCACCAAGCGCCAGCAGACCGCCGGCATCTCACTCAGCGGCTTTTAGGAGCTTCTCGGCGGCGACGAAGTCTTTCGGGGGCTTTGCCTCGAAGCTCAGTTGCTTGCCCGTCTTCGGGTGCGGGAAGGCCAGCTTCCACGCGTGAAGCGCCTGGCGGGCGATCAGCTGCGGCAGCGACTTGCGCGAGCTGCCGTACAGCGCGTCGCCCAGCAGCGAGAAGCCGGCTTCGGCGAAGTGCACCCGGATCTGATGCGTGCGGCCCGTTTCGAGAAGGATCTCGACCTTCGCCCCCTTCGCGTACTGCGCCCGGGTGATGAAGTGGGTCACGGCTTCCTTTCCGGTCTTCACCTTGCCCGAGAACTTCTGCCGCTGGCGCGGGTGCCGCCCGTACAGCGTGCGAAAGGTGCCTTTGTCCGGCGGCGCGCCGTGCACCAGGGCCAGGTACGTCTTCTCGACGGTGCGCGCCTTGAAAGACGCCTGCAGCGCGGCGAGCGCGGCGTCGGTCTTCGCGACCACCAGCAGGCCCGACGTGTCCTTGTCGAGGCGGTGCACGATGCCAGGCCGCAGCTCGCCCCCGATGCCGGCGAGGTCGTCGACGTGGAACAGCAGCGCGTTCACGAGCGTGCCGTCGGGGTTGCCGGCGCCGGGGTGCACGACCATGCCAGCGGCCTTGTCGATGACGACCAGGTGCTTGTCCTGGAAGACGACCTTCAGCGGCAGGTCTTCCGCCTCGAGCGCGATCGGCGCCGCCTCGGGCAGCACGACTTCGACTTCTTCGCCGCCTCTCAGGCGCATCGCGACGTGCACCGGCTGACCATCGACCGTGACGTGCCCCTGCTCGATCAGCGCCTTCAGCCGCGAGCGGCTGAGGTCCGGCAGCACCGAGGCGAGGTGTTGATCGATTCGAGCGCCCCGCCCCTGCACAGCGACCACCAGGCGCGTCACCAGATCTTCGACTTCACGTGCCCCTTCGGGCGAATGACGATGTCGCAGATGGCGCGATCAAAGAAGTTGGTGCGGGTGAAGATCTCTTGCGAGACGCGGGTCTTGAAGAGCTCGCGGCCTTCTTCGATCTCATCCTTCAGCGCCTCGAACAGGTTGTCGTGTTCGATGCCCTTGATGATCTTCTGCTCGTTATAGAGCGAGATGTCAGAGGCGATTGCCCGGGCCAGCCGCATTGCCTTCATTCTTTCTTCGTCGGTCATCGAAGCCCGCATTCTTCAGGTCACGGCCCCCTCAGGTCAACCTTTCGAACGGTTCCGTTCGACCAGCGACAGGTAGCTACGGGAGACGCGAAGGCCGTCGAGCCGCAGCTCTTTGGCGAGGGACATCAGGATCCCGCGCAGGTAGACGGTTGTAGGTAACGCCGCGTAGCGATCGGCCTCGACGTTCTCGAGGTGCTTGGCGCCGATGCGGGTGCGGTCGGCCACCGCGGCCAGGGTCATGCCCAGCGACATCCGCACCTGCCGCAGCAGCTCGCCGTTGAACTCGGCGTCTGCCGGAATGTCGGGGGCCTTTGGACGATCAGCGCCCGGCACCACCGGAGCCTTCGGGCTCGGCCGGGGCGCGATCAGAAGGGCGGACTCTTCTGACAGCCGTTCGGCCTCTGCCGGCGCCGGAGGGGCCGAGGGCGCAGGGGGCGGCGGGGGCGGCTCTTCGACCGCGACTGGCCGGGGCGTGACGGGCGGCAGTGGGGGCGACGCGACCGGCTGGGTCCCCGCGGACGACGGCTCGGCCCAGCTGAAAGCGATGCGCGGATGCGTGGACGCGATCGATTGATCAGCCCCGCGCAACAGTTCGCCCATCTCGAGCTGGCTGACGGGGGCCTCTTCACTGACTTCTTCGCGCGGCGGCAGCCCGAGCTCCTCGTCGTACATACCGCGGAGCTCGTCGTCGGTGAGCACCTCCATCGCCTCGCGCAGCCGCTTGCGAAGCGCCCCCGCCGAGCTGGCGTTCGCGAGCCCGTAGAGCGCGACCTGATCGTCCGCGTACATCCGGTTCAGGCGTTCCCACGCAGCGCGGATCTCACCCGCGGTGGCCGAGACCGAGATCTCGAGCAGCTCGTAGTAGGTCTGGGCGGCGAACGGCTTCACTTGTTCAATGCAAGCAGGTTTTCGGCAAGACGCATCAAACCAAGTGAAGCGGCGCTCGAAGGAGCAGCGGTCAGCACGGCCTGCCGCGCCCTCACCGCCTTCCAGACTGCGTCGTCGTGGCTCACCGCCCCCAGATAGCCCAGCTCGAGCCCGAAGAACTTCTTCCAGGCCGAGGCGACGGTCGGGCCGATGTCGTAGTCCGGCCGGGTGCGCGCCTGGTTCACCACCAGCCACGGGTGAAAACCGCCCAGCAGCAGCTCGAGCTGGTTCGCGCCTTCGGCGTTGTGGGGCCTCAAGCGCGCGATCAGATCCCACGGGGTGCGCGCCGAGGGGTCCCGCCCGCCCAGCACCTGCGACAAGGCCTCGGCCACCGACGCATCGGCCAGGCCCTGCATTCGCCGGAAGAAGGCCGTCTTGATGAACCGGTACGCGTTCTCGATCGACGTCGGCTCGGGCAGCAGCACGACGAGGCCGATGTCGGCGGCGAGAAAGAAGTCGAGGACGTTGAAGGCAGTGCCGGCGCCGAGATCGAGGATCACGTAGTCGACGTCCAACGCGCGCAGGTGGCGCAGCAGGCGAGCCTTCTGGGCGTGCTTGGGGTTCGCGGCGTCGAGCCCGTCGTGCGCTCCGGCGATCAGGCCCAGGCGTTCGACGCCTCCGCTCACGATCGTGTCTTCGAGCCGCGCGACGCGGTTGTTGATGAAGTCCGACAGCGACACCGACGGCTGGCCTACGCCGAGGCAGGTGTGAAGGTTCGCTCCGCCGAGGTCAGCGTCGAGCATGACGACGGATGATCCCCGGTTCGCGAGGGCGATGCCCAGGTTCGCCGAGACCAGCGACTTGCCGATGCCGCCTTTTCCACCGCCGATCGCTACCACCTTGCGGGCGCGGGCCTTGCCGGGCACGAGCGCGCGCGGCCGCGGAAATGCGATCACCTTCTGGGCTTCGTCGCTCAGGCGCTCACTCCTCGTTCAGCTCGACGTTCCAATAGGACGCGTCGGCGAGCGAGAGAAAAGGCAGCCACTCGCGGTAGCTGGTCTTCGTCGCTGCGCCCCTGAAGAAAGGCGTCCACCGCGGTCGACCGGGTACCCGAATCAGCTTCATCCGCGCCTGCTCAGGCGTGCGACCACCCTTCTTCAGGTTGCAGTCGATGCACGAGCACACGATGTTCTCCCACGAAGTGCGGCCACCCAGCGTCCGCGGGATCACGTGATCGAGGTTCAGCAACGCGCGATCGAGGTGGGCGCCGCAGTACTGGCAGGTGTCGTGGTCGCGCGCGTAGATGTTGAGCCGCGAGAAGCGCACCCTGCCCGTCGGCAGATGCTCGAACGCCGACAGCACCACCACCCGAGGCACTCGAATCGTGCTGCTGATGGTGGAGATCGATTCATGGTTGCGCGACGACAGCGCCGACCAACTGGCGAAATCATAGAGGCGGTAGTGGCTGTCGATCGCCCGGGCGAGGCCTGAGTACAGCAGCATGAAGGCGCGGCGCACCGACGTGACGTGCACCGGCTGGTAGTTGCGGTTGAGGACGAGGACTGCGGTGTTCAACATGGTCAGGCTCCACCCACCGCAGCCGCCACGGCCCTGGCGACCCACGGCACCTCATCGTCACGCAAGCAGCGGACGTCGAGCAACAGCAGGCCATCGGCGATCCGCGCCACCACCGGCGGCTCGGCCTGCCTCAGCGCGTGATGAAGCGCTTCCGCCTGGGGTCCCCGCACCGCGCAGGCGAAAGACGGCAGGGCCGCCAGCGGCATCGACCCGCCTCCCACCTGCCCCGTCGTCTGCACGATCTTCGCGTCGACCTTCTGCGCCGCGAGCTGGTCGAGCAGCACCATCGCCCGCGCCTCGAGCACCGCGGGCGTCTGCTTCAGCAGCGCCCGGGCCGGCAGCAGATCTTCCGTGCCGGCGCGGTAAGACTCCATCGTCGCCTCGAGCGCCGCGACGGTGAGCTTGTCGACCCGCAGCGCGCGGTTCAGCGGGTGCTTCTTCAAACGCGCAATCACCGCCTTCCTGCCGACCAGGATCCCCGCCTGCGGCCCGCCCAGCAGCTTGTCGCCCGAGAACGCGACCAGATCGGCGCCCGCGGCGATCACCGACGACACCGTCGGCTCCGGAGTGAGCCCTTCGGCGTGAAGCGCGGTGACGGCCCCCGAGCCGAGGTCGACAAACAATGGAATGCCCTTCGCCTTGCCCAGGCCGGCGAGCTCTTTGGTCGACGCGTCCTCGGTGAAGCCAACCACGGCGAAGTTGCTGCGGTGCACCTTTACGAGCAGGCCCGTGTCCGGCCCCAGCGCGGCCTCGAAGTCGGCGAGCCGGGTGCGATTGGTGGTGCCGACCTCAATCATCCGCGCGCCCGACTGGCGCATCACGTCTGGAATCCGGAAGCCGCCGCCAATCTCGACCAGCTCGCCGCGTGAGACGATCGCCTCCTTCCCCTGCGCCAGCGCGGCGAACGCCAGCAGCACCGCCGCGGCGCAGTTGTTCACCACCAGCGCGTCTTCGGCGCCCGTCGCCGCGCAAAGCAGGCCGACCACTGGCTGGTACCGGCTGCCGCGTTCGCCGCCCTCCAGCTCGAGCTCGAGGTTGCTGTAGCCCGCGGCCACCTCAGCGATGCGTGAGATCGCGGCCGGGCTGAGCGGCGCGCGGCCCAGGTTGGTGTGCAGCACCACGCCCGTCGCGTTAATCACCTTGCGCAGGTTCGGTTTCTCGATCGCCGCCAGCGCCCGCTTCACGTCTGCCTCGTCGAAGCCATTCGTGCTGCCCGCGATCAACCGCAGCCGCGCCCGATCGACGGCTGTTCGCAGCGCCTCGACGATCAACGGACGTGGCGTCGCGGCGACCAGATCGGCAAGCGACGGCCGACCGAGCAGCTCGTCGATCGAGGGCAGCGTTCGCAGCATGCGGTTGCGGTCATCCACGGCTTCGAAGAGTAGCCCAACCCTGCCCACTCCCAATTTCAGCGGTCGTGACGCCCCCTCTCGGTGAGCGCGCGAATCACCTGCTCGGGGTCGGCCGCCTCGGTCATCGCCTCGGCCTCCTGGTCGACCCGGTTCCGCACCGACGGCAGATCGCGCCGCAGCTCTTCCAGCAGCCCAATCACCTTGGCGATCTTGCTCTCGGCGAGCAGGTTCACCTGCAGATCGAGGTGGGCCCGGCGTTCGGCCAGCACCCCCTGCCGGCGCTGCGCGATCAAGATCACGATTGTCGTCAGCAACGACGTGGCGGTGACGAAGCCCTGCAGCCAGAAGAAGGGCGGCTCATCCAGCGGCGACGGGGTCGTCTCGTTCCAGATCACCCACCCGGCCAGCAGCGCGAGGTAGACCGCGAGGAAGAGCGGCCGGCCGATCAGCTCGACCACCCGATCGACGCCGCGTTGTCCCGCAGGCATCTCGTGCTCGGCGTTCTCGTACAGCGTCGCGACCGCCTCGACGTTTTCGTAGATTGCCCGTTTCGAGTCTGGAGGCACCCGACAGGCTAACCGCAGTGCACGAAAAAAACGGGCGCGATTCCGGCCACGTTTGCCGAAACCGCGCCCGCCAGACTGTTTTGGGTCTTCCGATGCAAGACACCCAGGTCCTGTGAAGCGTGGACCAGCATCGAGCGCATGCCCCCTGGGTCAGCTCACTCTGCCAGGGAAGCACACCACTTCTGTCGGCCTCGGATGACCCGCGCGCCGACAGAAGGCCTTCTTCAGCCCTCGTCCAGCTCGCCGTGCCAGTAGGTCATGTCACGCAGCCAGTTCTTCCAGCTGTGCGGCATTCCTTTTTCCCACATGAAGGTCAGCCGCAACGTGTCCGGCAGCTTCGCCGGCTTCACGGGACGAACCGAGAGCTTCATTCGCGCCTGCTCGGGCGTACGTCCGCCCTTCGACTGGTTGCAGGGCACGCAGGCGATCACAATGTTGTCCCACCCGGTTCGCCCGCCTTGCGCTCGGGGAACCACGTGGTCGTAGGTCGCCTCCGCTCTCGTGATCTTCCGCGCGCAGTACTGGCACTTGCCAGAGTCCCGGGCGTAGACGTTCTCACGGCTGAAACGGATGACGGGCTTGCGGCGCTTGAGCATGCGGAGGAAGCGCACGACCGAAGGCATCCGCACCTCGAAGGTCACCGAGCGGATCGTCTTGTCGTCGTACTCCTCGACCACTTCCACCTTGCCCGAGAAGAGCAGCGAGATGGCGCGCTGCCAGGTCACCCGGGCAACAGGCTCGTACGTCGCGTTCAGTACAAGTGTTTCCATTCGCTCCTCCTTTGCTTAACGCTGCATTCTACCGGCGCCATGCCGGTAGGCACATCGGCTGCCGCCTTTTGACGTTGGACCCTTTCAAACCCTGATTATTCGCTGCTGAAACGAAGGGGAGTGGACCTGGGGGGAATCGAACCCCCGTCTCCGGTATGCGAAACCAGCATTCTCCCTCTGAACCACAGGCCCAGATTCGACACCAAAGCCCCCAGCCGGACTCGAACCGGCACCCCCGGTTTACGAAACCGGTGCTCCTCCGCCTGAGCCTTGGGGGCGTGCTTGCATTCTCAGAAAGACGAGACCGCGCTGCGTGTTCAGACGGAAGGTCAGCAGACGCCTGACGGGCTTGTTAGGGGTCGCGCCCCATGAACGTCCGATCGATCCTCTTTCCGCCGGCGCCGTCGACGCGTGGCTCGCTGGGCCTGCTGATTCTTCGAGCCGTCGCCGGCGGCTCGATGATGACCCACGGCTGGGGAAAGATTCAGAACCCGTTTCACTGGCTGGACAAGGCCGACAGCCCGCCACCGGCGATCCTCCAGGCGCTGGCCGCGACCGCTGAGTTCTTCGGAGGCCTGGGCCTCGTCGTCGGTGCGCTGACCGTGATCGCGTCCTTTGGCATCGTCAGCACGATGGTCGTCGCGATCAACCTGCACGTCGGCAAGGGCGACCCCTACGGCAAGTGGGAGCTCGCGGCGCTGTACCTCGCGATCGCTTTCACGCTGCTGCTGACCGGGCCGGGCAAGCTCTCGATCGACGCGCTGATTCAGCGGCGCGCGGCGGCGGGTCGTCCCTCGGCAACCGGCGGGTAGAGCAGCTGGTAGGTGTTGTAGCTGCGCAGCACCCGCTTCACGTAGCCACGCGTCTCGGTGAGTGGAATCTCTTCGACCCACTCGTCGATCGCGGCCGAGGGGTTCGCGTTGCGCCAGCGCCGCACTGCACCCTCGCCCGCGTTGTAGCTGGCGACCGCGTAGTGCTTCACGCCCTTCGCGCGCCTTAGCAGGTCGGCCAGGTATCTGCCGCCGATCTGCAAATTCAGCTCGGGCTCGAGCAGCTCTTCGACGGTCGGCCGCTTGAGCTTCAGCTTCATCGCCACCTCGGCCGCCGTCGCCGGCATCAGCTGCGTCAGGCCCAGCGCGCCGGCCCACGAACGCACCTTCGGATCCAGCGCGCTCTCTTCGCGCATCAGCGCCTGGAGCAGGTTGGGATCCAGCTTGTCGGCCGCCTCAGCCGCCTTCTCGACCTCGGCGCGGAAGGCATTCGGGTACGCGATGGTGAACAGCGCCTTCGTCTCGGCGTTGATCGGCTGCCCCAGGTCACGCCGCAGCCAGATGCGCGCCAGCCCGTGCGCCTCGCGTTCCTTCCCCGCCAGCGACAAGACGTGCACCATCAGGCGCAGCGAGTCGACCGTCAGCGCGGTGCGGTCGATGGCGAGGATCTCGCTGGGCACCAGGTCGCCGAAACCCAGGCGCAGCAGCTCGACCGCGGTCTGGAAGTTCTGATCTTTCGCCACCGGCCCCGCGAAGAGCGGAAACGGATCTGACGCCTGCGTGCCCAGCGGCGCCGCGAGCAAAGCAGCGGCGCGCGCCGGGTCGGCCTCGCTCAAGCGTTCGCGCGCCGACAAGCCGTAGAAAGTGGTCGGGTGCTCGCGGGCGATCTTCTCGTACAGCGCCAGCGCCGCTTCCGGGTCTTCTTCGAGCCGCGCGCGCCAGTACAGCGCCCGTTCGACCTCGTAGCTGTCTTCGGCGTTGGCGAACCTCTCGACGATCGCGTCGAGCGTGACGTTGGCGCCGTGCAGATCGTTGGCGCGCCGCAGGATCCAGAAGCGCTTGAAAAGAGACTCGGCGACGAAGTCACCTGAGGGGTAGCGCTCAACCACGTCGGCGAGCAGCTTCATTCCCTTGTCCTGCTCGCCTTCCTTGAAACGCTGTTCGGCCGCTGAGAACAGCGAGTCATCGGCGTACGCGTGGGCCGGATAATCGCGGGCCAGCAGCTCGTAGGTCGCGGCCGAACTCGACGGTTCGACGATGCCGCGCGAGAACCCGAGAATGAAGAGCGCCCGGGCGCGAAGGTCGGCGGCGGCGGTGCACTTCTTCACCACGCCGCTGAGCAGCTCGACCGCCTTGGCGTGGTTGCGCTGCTTCCGCTGGCCTTTGCCGAGGGCGAAGTGGGCGCGGCAGGCGACGGGGTCGGGGAGCTTCAATGCGCCAACCATCGGCTCGAGGATCGCGATCCCCAGCGCGTTGCGGTGGGCGTCGATGAGGCCTTCGGCGCGAATCACCTTCTGCTCGGCGGAAGCGGGCGGCGGGGTGGCCATGCGCGCCTCGGCCTTCACGGCCTGCGGCGACATCGGGTGGGCCGACCAGATCTTGAGCAGCGTCTCGCGCTCGGCCTTGTCGTCTTTCTTTGCGGCGTAGACGTCGGCCAGGGCGAGCAGCGCATCGGCCCCGAGGTCACGGCCCCACGGCGGAGCGGGACGATCGACGAACTCGGCGACGGCGGCCTTCGCTCCGACCAGGTCACGAAGGAAGCGGCGGGCGCGGGCCAGGCCAATGCGGGCGTCGGCGTACTGGCGCGACCCGCGGCTCACCTGCTCGTAGATCTTGGCGGCCGCTTCGAAGTTCCGCTGGCCCTCGTAGCCCCACGCGGCTTGCAGCAGGCAGCGATCGCGCATCTGCGGGTAGACCGCGGCCAGCGCCTCGAACTCTTTTGCTGCGGTGGCGAAATCGCCCGTGCGGATCGCGATCGACGCGCGCAGGTAGCGCACGGGCGGCGCGTCACCTTCGCCGTCGAGAAGCTTGCTGGCCTTGTCGAGGCGGCCTTCGTCGAAGGCCCACTTCGCCCCGGCGAGGCGGCCGTACTGAAAATACCCAGCCAGATCCGCGCGCTCGACCTTCGGCCCGCGATCGATCGGCGTCTGGCGAACGACAGGGGAAGGGAACGCGGGGTTCTGCACCCGGACGTAACCGGGATCCGCGTCCTCGGGCGGCTCGGGCTCTTCGGCGGCGCCGGTGAGGGCGGAAATCAGGGCAAACAGGGCAACGGGCTTCATGGTGCGTGCGGGGGTGATCTTCACACACATCGGCCGGGGGCTACACTAAGCCACCACCGCCGATGGACATCCGCACCCAGAGCGCGCTTCTCGCGTCGATCGTCGGCCTCGCCCTGGGGGTCTCTGTCCTCTTGCGGGCCCAGCGGCCCCGGGTGCTGACCCAGTTCGGCGCCTTCGCCCTGTCAGTGGGCGCCTTCTACCTGACGAAGTTCCTCGAAGGCCTCTTCCCCTGGGACGACGGCACCCTCTCGGGCCGCCTCATCCTCGGAGCGACGATCGTCACTGGCGCCATCGTCCCCTCGACGGCGCTGAGCTTCTTCCTCGAGTTCCTTAACTTCAGCCCGCGCGCTGCCCGCTACGGCCGGCGGATGTCGTTCTTTTCGGTGGTGTTCGGGCTCACGGTCGGGGCTTCTCCGCTTGCCGAAGTCCTCTGGGCGCGGGTGGCGGTCTCGGTCTGGGTGCTGCTGGCGCTGACGTTCTCGGTCTCGCTCGTGCTCGGCCGAATGCGATCGGCCGAATCGAAGATCGATCGCGCGCGGCTGGCGTACCTGGCGATTGGCGCCGGCGCGACGATCATGTTCACGGGGCTCGATTTCCTCGGGCGCTTCGACGTCCCCTTCCCTTCCCTCGGGCCGATCGTCTCGACGCTGTACCTGTTCCTGCTGTCGCAGACATTGCTGCGGTTGCGGTTGATGGATCTTCACGAGCTGCTAGGGAAGATCGCGTCGCAGACGTTTCTCGCGATCATCCTCGCGGCGGTCTTCGTGGTGCTGACGGCCTGGGTCGACGGCAACAAGTCGCTGTTCATCTTCAACACGATCGTGGCTGCGTTCGTGATGCTGATTCTGCTCGAGCCGGTGCGCGAGAAGGTCGAAGAACGGGTCGTCGCCCTCTTCTTCCGCGAACGCTTCGACTTCCTGTTGCAAACGCGGCAGCTGCAGCAGCGCACGGCGAACGTGATCGATGTGGCAGAGCTTTCGGCGCGGCTGCTCGACGGCCTCAACGAGACGCGGCGGGTGACGCACGCAAGCATCTACCTGCTGGCGGAAGATCGGCCGGGCTTCCGGTTGCTCGACAGCCGGGGCCCGCAGCCGGCGCTGTTCCTCGACGCAGGCACGGCGCGGTCGCTGCTGGGGCGCACCGAAAAGGCGCAGCTGCTCGAGACGGTCGAACGGCGGGCGATCGAGCTGCGGCAGCAGCCGACGGATCTGAAACGGACGCGCGAAGAAATCAAACGGTTGAACGACGTGCGCGCGGCGATGCAGCTGATGAAGGCGGGCATCACGGTGCCGCTGGTAGGCAACGACCGCGTGATCGGGTTCCTGAACCTGTGGGACGAGCGCGTGCCCGAAGCCTTCGCTTCGGATGAGATTGCCTTGATCCTCCAGCTGGCCGAACGGCTGGCGACGGTGGTCGAGAACTCGAAGCTGTACGAACGGATGCGCGAGCGCGATCGCCTCGCGGCGCTGGGTGAAATGTCGGCCGGTCTGGCGCACGAGATCCGCAACCCCCTGGGGGCGATCAAGGGCGCGGCGCAGTGCCTCGATCCACGGCGGCTGCCGGGCGAAGACGGCGAGTTCCTCGAGGTGATCGTCGAAGAAGTGAATCGGCTGAACGGCGTGGTGACCGCGTTCCTCGACTACTCCCGCCCGCTGAAGCAGAGCTTCGGCGTGACCGATCTGAACGAGGTCGTCACGCGCACGGTGCGGCTGATTCAGAACGACTTCCCCGCGAACATCTCGCTGACCGTGGAGCTCGGCGATGCGCTGAACAAGATCGATGGCGACGCCGAGCAGCTGAAGCAGGTGCTGATCAACCTGGTGCAGAACGCGCGGCAGGCGCTGGGCGACAAGAAGGGCGAGATCGTGATCCGGACGTTGAAGCCCGAGAGGTTCGGCGAACTCCGTGGCGCCGAGTTCGTCGAGATCGACGTCAGCGACAACGGGCCTGGCATTCCCAACGATCAGCAGCTGCACATCTTCGTGCCGTTCTTCACCACCAAGTCGAAGGGCACCGGGCTCGGGCTCGCGATCTGCCAGCGCATCGTGAAGAACCACGGCGGGTCGATTGCCGTGCAGAGCAAGGTCGGTGAAGGGACCACTTTCGTCGTCCGGCTCCCCACCCTGCCGACCGAAGCGCCAATGGCCGAGACGCCGCTGCCCGATGGGACGCCGCTGCCAGGCTCGATCAACCCGCCGGTCTTGAAAGACGAGCCCTCGCGGCAGTCGCGGAAGGACAAAAAGAAGCGGAAGACCGCGTAGCGTCGCCGCCTGGGCGTTACAGCGTGATCGCCCGCCGCCGCACCGAGAACTGCAGCGTCTCAGCCCCGCGCCGAATCGTTAGCTGCACCACCGACCCAGCCGGCCCGACGATCTGCTTCACCACGCCCTCGAGGTTCCCGCCAACGACGACGGGCCGCCCATCGATCGCCACCAACACATCGCCGTTCTGAATTCCGGCCGTCTCTGCCGGGCTGTTCTCGTAGACCTGCGCGATCCACGCGCGATCCTTATCGCCGGACAGCTGCATGCCCACGCCTTCGTACTCGGTGAGCCGATCGCTGACCGGGGCCGGAGTGCCCGGGTTCATCAGCACCTCGACGCGCGCCACGCCATCGCGCGTCGCCGGGGCCGCCACCCAGGTGGTCGCGTACGCCGGGTGCCGCACCTCGATCGTCGCGGGCAGCGCCACGGCCTGCGCATAGAACTCCCCGTTGCCGTCTGTCTGCCCCGCCTTCGCCCGCCCCAGGTTCCGGAACTGCTGACCAGGCGGGCCACTGGTGCGGATGATCGTGATCGTGGCTCCGCGAATCGGCAGCCGCGACGCCGCATCGCGCACCGAGCCGCGCACGGGACCCGCGGGCTGCATCGACAGCCTCACCTCGGCCTCGACGCCGCGCACCTCGACCGTCGCCGCCGCCGCATCCGCGTAGCCTTCGGCTTGCGCCTCGACCCGCCAGACGCCTGCGGGCAGATCGAGCGAGAAGATGCCGGTCGGGCTCAGCACCGGGAATCTGCGCACGAGGCCGCCGGACTGCGGCACCAGCGTGAGCGCGAAGTCGGAAATCGATCCGCCGCGGTCGTCCACGACCGCCACCTTCAGCCGCCCGCGCGCGAGCCGCAGCACGAGATCCGTCGCGCCCGCGCTCGTCCGGGCCGCTGCGCTGCCCTGCTCGCCTTCCGCTTCCACGAGCAATACACCCGACGCGACGCCCTCAAACTTGAAGGTACCCTTGTCGTCGGTGAGCGTGTCAGCGGCCGCGCCGGCCCAGTCACCCGAGCGCCACCGCACGCGAACGCCTGCCTGCGCCGGCTCGACGCGGCCAACGAGCACCGCGCTGCCCGAGATGTCGACAATCCACTCGAGGCCTTCGCCGCTCTGCTCGAAGGGCCCCGTCTGCGTCGTCAGCGTCCCGCGACGCACCTGCACCAGGTAGCTGCCCACCGGCACTCGCTCGAAATGAAACCGGCCGTCGGCGACGCTGTTCGTGACCGCGATCACTTCGGACGTGCGCGAGTCGAAGAGCGTCAGCGACGCGCCCTGCAACCCCTTGCCGTCGAGCCGCACCTGCCCATCGGCGCTCAGCGTCTCGCCCGCTTCGAGATCGATGCCGGTGCGATCCTCACCCGCCTCGAGCCGCAGCCGCGGGCCCTGAATCCGCGTGCCGTCCGCGAGCTGCCCCACCACTCGCACCAGCCCGTGCGCCGCCTCCAGCTTCCACGTCCCATCCGCCTTCGAGGACACGGGGCCATGGCTGCTGCCGACGCGCGCGCCGACGAGCCGTTCGGCCCATACCTGCGCGCCCGCCATCGCCTTGCCCTGTTGGTGAACGCTGCCCGAAATCGTGCTCGCCGGATCCAGCGAGATCTCGAGCCCGGTGTGCGGCCGTACCGACTCGAGCGACAGCCACTCGACCCGTGACAGGTGCCCCTTCGCGCTCGCCTCGATCCACGTCTGGCCTGCGGGCAAGCCGTGCAGCGTGAAGCGCCCGTTGCCGTCGGTGATGCCGGCGCCGCCCGAAGTGATCACGGAAGCGCCGGGAAGCGGCTGGCGCGTCTGGCTGCTCACCACCCGGCCCGCGACCACGGCGCTCGGCACCAGCTCGAGCACCACGCCGGTGCGCCGTTCGCCCGGAGCCAGCATCAACGGGCCGATCAACTTCGAGGCATCGTCGGCCAGCGCCGCCGACAGCCACGCTTCGCCCGCGTTGATGCCTTCGAACGAGAACTGCCCGCCCTCACCGGTCTGCACCACCAGCGGCACGACCTCGCGCAGCGTGACGCGCGCTCCGACGACAGGCACGCCTTTGCGCATCACCGTGCCCGACAGCTGCGCCTTCTCGACGATCTGCATTGGTGGCACAGCGACCTCGACCGGCTTCGGCTTCACCACCACCGGCGCTGGCGCAGGCAGCGGCACTGGCTCGTCGGGAGCCAGCAGCCACCACATCAGGCCGAGGGCCAGGCAAAACCCGGCCAACATGTAAGCGAGGCGCTTCACGCCCCTGCATTTCTACTTCTTTGTGGGGTTCAGTGGCTCGTCCTCGTCCAGGATCAGCATCTCGTCGAGCAGCTCTTCGTCTTTCTGCTCTTCGTCGATGTCGAGCTCGAACACCTCGAGCTCCACCCCGGGGACGATCGGGGGGGTCGACGGCCTGGGGGGCGGCGCAGGCGCCGGCGGCTTCTTCACAGGCACAGTCACGGCTTTCTTCACCAGCGCCACCCGGCCGATCGCCGACGTGTTGGCCGGGCTCGTCGCCTTCTTCTTGATCGCCGCGAGCTCGAGATCCTGTGCCTGGACCCGCTTCATCAGCGCTTCGAGGCGGGCGTCGCGATCGACCACGGCTTCCTGCGACATCGCGAGCTCAGCGGCGAGGTCGCCGTTGCCAGGCGCGTAGGTGGGCTCGGCGGGCTGAAGCTTCTCGAGGCGTTCGACCTCGTTCGACAAGCGCTCACGCTCGGCCTCGAGCATCTGCGACTCGGCGCGGAGCTCGACCACCTCTTCCTTGAGGCGCGGCAGGTCACTGGCTGCAGTGCGAACGTGCTGGTAGTTGTCCTGCAGCTCGCCGTACCTGGCGCGCAGGGCGAGCAGCAGCTCTTCGGCCTGGCGGCGGGCGCCGAGGGCGAGCTCGAGATCGGACGTCGACCCCTGGGCCGAGCCGCGAACGGCAGACAGCTCGGACTCGAGGGCCTGCGAACGATCGCGCGCACGGGCGAGCTCTTCATCGGCACCGCGGCGTTCGTCCCTCGCTCGGGTGAGCGCGTCTTCGGCCTCGCGCTGGGCGGCCAGCGTCTTCTGCAGCTCGGCGTCGACCTCGTCCTTTGCGAGCCTGAGGCGGGGCACTTCGGCTTCGAGCTCGTCGCGGCGCGACTGGGCCTTTGGCAGCTCGGCCTCGGCAGCGGCGAGCTTCTCGCGAAGGCGGGCGAGCTCCTGATCGGCCTGGGTGCGCGCCTCGGCCATCGCCTGGCTCTCCCCGCCGGCGATCGCCGAAGACGCGCGCAGTGCGGCGAGCTCTTCGCGGGTCTTGTCGAGCTCCTTCTGGATGCCGAGCTTGCCGGACTGGTGGCCGCGGGCTTCCGACTGGGCGCGCTCGACGGTGCCACGCCAGCGATCGCGATCTTCCTTCGTCGCGTTGAGCTGTTCTTTGAGCGCATCGGCTTCGGCGCGCTGCTGCTCGGAGGCTTCGGCCACTGACTTCTGGCTCTCGGCCGAACGGTGGTCGAGCTCGGTGCGGTGCGCGGCGTCGCGGGCCTCGAGCTCGCTGCGGTGTGCGGCGGCGGCTTCATCGAGGGCGCGGCGCTGGGCGACGGCGACCTCTTCGGCGGCGCGCTGGGTGATCGTCTCGCGTTCGGCCAGCTGCTGCTGGTGCTCGACCTTGCGGTTCTCGAGCTCCTTCTCGGCCGCGGCGCGTTCTTGGGCGATCGCTTCTTCGAGCGCGACGTACTTTGCCGACGCCTCTTCGCGCGCGCGCACCAGCGTCGGAGCAGCCGCCTTCAGCGCGGTCGACTCGGCCTGCACCTGTGCCAGCTCGGCGGCGGCGGTCTCGAGCTCGCGCGCGGCTTCCTCGCGCTTCGTTTGCTGCTCGGCCAGCTCGACGCGACCCGCTTCGAGCCGATCGTTGGTTGAACGGAGCTCCTCTTCCAGCGCGCCGATGCGCTCCCGGCTCGCGTCGCGCTCGGCCTGGGTCGCCTCGCGAAGCGCCTGCTCGGCGTGGCGGGCGTCGACGCCTTCGGCAACTTCCGCCGTGAGGTGGGCGACCTCGCCTTCGGCGAAGACGACCTTCTCTTCGAGCTTCGTCGCGTGCGCCTTCTGCGCGGCCAGGTGCTCGAGAGCGGCGGCGTACTCGGTATTCCGTGCGGCCAGCTGCGCGCGAAGCTGCTCGAGTTCGGTGCGCAGCGAGTCACGGGCTGCCTGGAGCTCGGCGAGAGCGGCGGTCTTCTGTTCCGCATCGGTCAGCAGCTCGGTGCGCGACCGTTCGACCTCCGAGCGCGCGGTGTCGAGCATCGCGCGCAGCTCGTCCCGGGCCAGAAGCTGCAGCTGGAGCTCGGTCGCCTGCGCGGAGGCGATCGCAGTGTGTTCGGCAGCGATCGATTCCACGGCGGCGGCATGCTCGGCACGCGCGCGTTCGAGCCCGGTTGACGCAGCTTCCGCAGCGGCCGCGTTCGCTTCGGCCGCTGCCCTGCTTTCGTCGATCAGCCGCTGTCGATCGGCCACCAGGGCCTCTGCGTCGCTTCGCAGCTGCTGCAGAGCGGCCTCTTGTGCTTGTGAAGCGGCCGCCTGCTCTTCTCGGAACCGCTGAAGCGCCTCGCCCGTCGCGCCCTGCTCTTCCCGCGCCCGCGCGAGCTCCGTCAGATGGGCGTCGTCGGCCGCGATCTGCGCGTCGCGCGCCTTCTGCAGCTCGGCGGCATGCGCTTCAACCGCAGCGGCGCGTTCGTCTCGAATGCGCGCCAGCTCGGCAGCATGCGCTTCAGCCGCGGTGGTTTCGGCGTCTGCGGCCTTCGCCAGCTCGGCAGCGTGGGCTTCGTCCGCCGCCAACTGCGCATCGCGGATCTTCGCGAGCTCGGCGACCTGGGCGTCACGCGCGCGCTCAAGCTCGGCCGCGTGGGCCTCGTCGGCCACGCGCTTCGCGTCGACCTGCGCCTGAAGCTCGGCTGCGTTCGCCTCGTCGGCCGCGCGCTTCGCTTCGACCTGCGCCTGAAGCTCGGCTGCGTGCGCCTCGTCGGCCGCTCGCTTCGTTTCGACCTGCGCCTGCAGCTCGGCTGCGTGCGCCTCGTCGGCCGCGCGCTGATCGTCCTTGAGGCGCTGGAGCACCGCCGCGCTGGCCTCGAGCGCCACGCGCTGTTCCTCGCGCAGCCGATCGATCGCGGCCGTGCTGCCTTCGGCGACCGAGCGCTGTTCCTGGCGGACCTGGTCGAGATCGGCGGCCGCCTGCTCGAGCTTCTGTCGGTGTTCTTCGCGAAGCGCGTCGAGGGTCGCCTGCCCCTGGCGCAGCAGCTCTTCCAGCGACTCCTTCTGCTTTTCGGCCTCGGCACCGGCGGCCTGCAGCGAGACAACCGAGGCCTGCCGCTGATTCGATTCGGCTTCGGCAGCCGCGAGCAGCGCCTTGAACTCACCGAGGTCGACTTCGAGCGCGTTGCCGTGGGCTTCTTCGTCGACGAGCTCGGCGCGAACCTGGCGCAGGTCGGCGATCAGCAGATCGCGTTCGGCGGTGAGCGTCTCGAGCTGCCGCGTCAGCGCCTCAACCCGTTCCTGAAGCAGCTTCTCGGCGTCCGTGCCGCGCGCCAACGCTTCGGCTGCCTCGGCGGTGAGCCGTTCGATCTTCCGATCGAGGGTGCCGATCTGGGCCTGGGCTTGAAGCAGCGCTCCGCCGACTTCGTCGATGCGGTGGGTGAAGCGCGCCCGCTCGCCAGCAAACGACTCGGCCTGCTTCGCCGCGGTCTGCTCAGAGATCTGCAGCGACCCGATGAGCGCGGCCTCTCGTGCCTCGAGCTCCTTGACGCGCGTCTCCAGCGCTCCGGCCTGCCCGGCGATCGAGGTCCGGTGGGTCTCGAACTCGGCGGTTTTCTCGGCCAGCGCATCGTGGGCCTCGAGCAGCGTCCGCGATTCCTCGGTGAGACGAAGCACCTGGTGGCGGGTGTCGGCGAGCGCAACCTCTGCCTGCTCGCGAGCGCTGCGTTCGGCGCCGATTGCAGTGCTGAGATCGCCTTCGAGGCGGCGGTACCGCGCAGTCTCGGCTTCTTTCGAGGCTTCGGCGGCGGCGACCTGTTCGCTCAGCGCCTCGACGTTGGCCTGGGTGTTGGCGAGGCGCTGTTCGAGCTCCTGCGCCATGCCGCGCCAGGTGCGTTCGGAGCCAGCGAGCACTTCGATGTCGCGCGCGAGGCGGTTCGAGGCGGCCTTCGCTTCCTGAAGCTCGGTCTCGTGGCCGGGCTTTTCTCCTTCGAGCCGCGCCACCTCGGCCTGTGCGATCGCGAGCTCTGACTCGGTGCGCGAGAGCTCGTTCTCGAACTTCTGGCGGCTCTGCGCCTCGAGCTCGATCGATCGCAGCGCCGAGAGCCGTTCACCCTCTTTCCGTTCTAGCAGGGCCTGCGTCTCGCCCGAGCGCGTGCGCATCGCGGCCAGCTGACCCTCGAGCACTTCGATCGCCGACACTGCTTCGCTGCGCAGCTCGGCCAGCTTCACCTCGCGCTCGCGGGCGGTGGCGAGCTCGCGCTCGCGGGCGCCCAGCGTCTCGACGACGCGGTCGGCCTGGAGTCGGGTCCGTTCGAGCTCGACGCGCCCGTTGGCCAGCTCGTCCTGCAGATGACCATGCTGCTCGTAAGCGGCGGTGAGGCGGGTGCGCGCGTCTTCGAGCTGGCTGACGATCTCTTCACGGCGCGAGCGTTCGAGGCGGGCGATTTCCTGCGCGGCGATCGCTTCGACCGCGGCGTCCTTCTGGGCCCGGGCCTGCGCTTCAGACTCGGCGCGCGACGCGTGCACGCGGCCTTCGGCGTCCTGCGCCCTCTCGCGTGCGACACCGAGCTCGGCTTCGAGGCGGCGAATGCGGTTGGCCAGCTCGTCCTGCACCTCGAGCGCCTTCGGCTTCTTCGCGACCTCTTCGAGCTGAACCGTAAGCCGCGCGACGGCTTCGCGGGTGTCGAGCAGCTGTTCTTTCGCGGCCTTAAGATCTTCTTCGCGAAGGCCGATGTCTTTCTTGGAACGTTCGAGCAGCTCCTTCATCCGCTCGGTGCGTTCCTGCCATTCCCGCGCGCGGCGAGCGGCGTCTTCGAGCTTTCCACTGGTGAACGCCAGGGGCTCGGGCGGCAGCTGCACCCAGGTGGGGTCGACGGCGCGCACGGCCTCGGCCCCTGCGATCGCGACGAAGTAGGCCGCCTCGGTCGCCTCGGCCAGCGAGCCATCGACCTGCAGCCCATCGCCGCGCTCGAAGGCCAGCTGGTAGCCGAGCACGGGGCTCTGGGTGGCGACCTCGACAGAAGGGAAATGGGTCGAGAGCGCGTCGAGCAGCTGGCCCCACGTCGGCGGCGGGTCGCCCTCTTCGGCCTCCATCACCATCGACAGCGCGAGGCCCGCTGGGTTGCGAAGGCCGCCGATGAGAATGCCGCCGCGCGAGAGCAGGCGGGTGAGCTCGCGCAATAGCTCGGGCGCGCGCACGTAGGGCGCAAGGTCTGCCACCATCAACACATCGAAGCTGCCGCCCTCGAGATCGTCGAAGACGTTGGCGCGGTAGCGCAGGCCCTGCGTCGCGTAAGCCTTGTTCGCGGCTTCGACGGCGGGCAGATCGAGATCGCACGCGAGCACGGTGCGCGCCCCGCGGGTCAGCAGGAATCGTGCGGACTCTCCGCGGGTTGACGCAACGGCCCCGATCTCGAGGACGCGGCGCCGGGCGTAGAGCCCTTCCGCGAAGACGTACCTTGGCAAAAGCTCGGACAACCCGAGCCGCTTGAACGTGGTAGCCAACTGGAACCCGAATATAGGGCCGAATGTTCGAGCCCCAATGAAAGTGGCGAACCCATGAACGCAAACCCCTCCTTCGGCAGCCGGGCGATGACCTTCCTCAAGCGGCTGATCTTGACCAGCCTGGTGCTGGGCTTGGCGGGGGCGACTGGGTTTCTCCTCTCGCAGATCAACGCGAAGACTTTCAGCCTCGAGAACCGCGACGGGAAGCTGGTGGTGCTGAAAGGTCGGATGCTTCCAGTGGGAGCGGACCCCTGGCAGCCCGCGGACGCCGCCCTGGCCGACGCGTATGCGCCAATCGAGCTCGAAGGCACCTCGCCGATGGGCGTCGTCAACGTGAAGTACGAAGATCGCGACTCGCTGGATCGCGCGCTCTTCAACGTGCTCGAGAACCTGGCGCGCCCGCGGGTAAATTCGGACGACCCGAAGTTGTTGGACCAGGGCCTGTACTACCTGCGCCGCGCCGACAAGCTGTCGGGCCTGGGCGACGAGCAGCGGCTGTCGCTGAAGCAGATGAGATCGGACGTGGCGTTCTACACGGCACGGAAGCGGCTCGAAGACGGCCAGCGCCAGATCGAGGAAGCACTGGCGCAGCTGAAGCTGGCGTCGGGCCTCGAGAGCAAGCACAGCCGCGCGGCGAACCAGATGATCAGCGCGGTGGAGCCTGAAGCCAAGGCGCTGGCCGAAGCCCTGCGGCGCGCGATCAACACCTTGTCAGCGCCGGCTCCCGAGTTGGTGCGCCCGCCTTCCCCGCTGCCGCCTGTGGCCTCCGTCGTCGCAACGCCCGACGCAGGGAGCTGAGCTCCAGCCAGTTCGACCCGCTGTCCGAAGGCCAGGGTGAATTTCGACCTCCAGCGGCTGGCGGCGCTCCCCGACCATTCGATCGAATTCGATCGAAGATTCGTGACGCGTTGCGGCGAGGTGTCATGGAGCCACCTAACGTAACGCACTGCGGCACAAAACGAGGAGGCGCTTAGGGGCAACCTCCTGCCAACTCAGCGCTTTCAATGTTCGATCGAATTCGATCGAACTGCCTTGCGGGTCGGCCCCAGTGGGAGTGGCTTTCCGAAACGGGCCCCCCCCAGTGACGGCACAGAAGTCGCTCTCGGGATGAACGGGCTCAGGCGGGCCCTGCTTCACTTCCCCTTCATCACTCCGATGAAGGGCAGGTTGCGGAACTTCTCGTCGAAATCCAGCCCGTAGCCGACGACGAACTTGTCTTCGATGACGAAGCCTTTGTAGTCGATGGCGACCTTGGTGCGGGCGCGCGAGGGCTTCTCGAGCAGGGTGCAGATGCGCAGCGACGCCGGGTGCCGCGCCGCCAGGTTCTCGAGCAGGAACTTCATCGTCAGGCCGGTATCGATGATGTCTTCGACGATCAGCAGGTGCTTGCCGGCCATCGGCTTGGTGACGTCGGACGTGATCCGCACTTCGCCCGTGGTCTCGACGCCGCCCTGGTACGACGAGACCCCCAGGAACTCGACAGTGAGCGGCAGATCGATCGCCCGCGCGAGGTCGGTGGTGAAGAAGACGCTGCCCTTGAGGATCCCGAGCAGCGTGAGCTCTTTGCCGGCGTAGTCCATTGAGATCTGCGCGCCGAGCTCGCGCACGCGGGCGGCCACGGTGGCCCCGTCGATCATCACGTTGACGTCAGAATCGTAGAAGGCCATCTGCGAGCTCCAGTTCAGACGTACGCGTTGTTCATCACTTCGCCCATGCCGCCGCCGCCGGGGACGATGTACTGCCGATCGTCGAGGCCGCGTTCTTTGTCCCAGAGCTCGCCCGGCACCGTGTCGAACACCTCGGGCGGAGACATGCCGCGGTCGAGCCGCAGCGCGTAGATCTGCGCGTCTGGGTGATCCTTCGTCATGCGCCGCAGGTATTCGGGGGTGACGATCAGGTGCACGCAGATCACCTTGCGCATCTTCCCGGCCACCTTCTTCTTGTACATGTCGATCGCCGTCGACAGCGAGCCGCCCGTCGCACCCATCGGATCTGGAAAGACGACGAACGCGTCGTCGACGTCGCCGCCGATCTTCGAGCCGCCGATGTTGCTGCCGACCACCTGCTCGGAGTTGTCGAGCATGCGGCTCATGATGATGTGGTCCTGACGCACGAGCCGCGGAGTCAGAATCGTGTTCAGCAGATCGAAGGTCACCTGCGACGGCAGCGTGCCCGCGCGCGCGATGTTCACGCTGATCGCCCGGATCTCGTCGTCGATCACCTCGCCCTGGTAGATGCCCTTCGGGGTGTGGTCGATCATGCGGGTCGGAATCGCCACCGACTTGCGCGGGAACTCCTGGTTCACCGCCATCGTGATCAGGTCCGTGTAGAGCACGGCGACGAGGCGGTTCACCTGGGGCTGAATGGTCTCTTTCGAGCAGAGCGTCGCCAACAGAGACAGCAGGTAGGGGTTGCCGACCAGGTGCACCTGCGGGCCGTACCTGTGTTCCTGCTCGTTCAACCGGTACGGCACCTTCTCGTAGAGCGCGTCACGCATAGGGGATCACTTGAAGAGCTCGAGGTTCTGCGGCGGCGTCGCCTCGGTCGGGTTGGGGGTGTGGCACTTGCGGCAGCGCGCTTCGTACGCTCCGGCGGCGCCGACGACGACGCGTTCCTCACGGGCGAGCAGGCGCTGGGTCCGGTTCGCGGGGTTGCCGCAGACGACGCAGATCGCGAGCTCCTTGGTGATGTACTCGCTGATCGCCAGCAGCGCCGGCATCGGCTCGAAGGGCTTGCCCTGGTAGTCCTGATCGAGCCCGGCGCAGATCACGCGAATGCCGCGCGTCGCGAGGCTCTCGATGATCGGCACCACATCGGGCCCGAGGAACTGCACCTCGTCGATGCCCACCACCTCGGTGTCGGGCAGCAGGAACTGCAGTATTTCCTGTGCGTGGTCGATGGGCGTGCTGAAGAGCTTCAGCTGCGAGTGGCTGACCACCGCCGACTCGTCGTACCGGTTGTCGATCTTCGGCTTGAACACCTGCACGCGCTGCTTGCCGTAGACGGCGCGCTTCACGCGGCGAATCAGCTCTTCCGTCTTGCCCGAGAACATCGAGCCACAGATCACTTCGATCCAGCCGATCTCTTTGGGGAACTGGTGCACGGGGGTCGGCTCAGTGGTCGAGGTCGAGCAGCTTCTCGAGCGTGCGGGCGTCCGCGTCGGGGAACTTGTAGCTGGCGGTCTCGGCGAGCGTGACCCAGCGGTGATCGTTGACCTTCTGGTGGCTCGGCTCGCCCTGCTTCTTCAGCTTGCAGAGGAACACGCGAAAATCGACCTCGTAGTCGGGGTAGACGTGGTGGGTCGAAATCGCCTGCTCGCCGACCTCGACCTCGAGCTCCAGCCGTTCTTTCAGCTCGCGAATCAGGCCATCGACATCGAGCTCGCCTTCCATCACGCGGCCACCGGGGAATTCCCACAGCAGCGGCAACGACGCGTTCTTCGAGCGTTGCGTGATCAGGTACCGGCCGGGCTCGCGCTCGAGCATGGCTCCCACGACCCGAATCTGGCGGCGCGTCGTCATTTGGGCGCTCGCGCGTAGCACTTCCGAGGTTGCGTCGCTACAGGCCGTACAAATGGTGCGCCTGCAGGTAGCCGAGCACCGCCCGGGGCACGAGGTCGTGGGGCAGCTGCTTCGAGTCGAGGCGCCTGCGAATCTCGGTCGAGCTCACCTCAGCCAGCGGAGGCCCGACGGCGCGCGGGTCGGGATACCCGGCGCGATGAAGAACCGTCACGTCGACCAGGCCCTGGATGCGATCCCACGATTTCCAGCTCGGCAGGTCATGAAGAATGTCCGAGCCGAGCACGAGGCGGAACCGAGTCCCTGGGTGCTTCGGCAGCAGGTACTCGAGCGTGTCGATGGTGCGGCCGCCCTCGCCCACTTCTTTCTCGATCTCGCTAACCTGCAGCCACGGCCCCAGGTCTTCCGCCATCGCACGGCACATCGCGACGCGGTGCCCGAAGCCTTCCAGCGGCTTGCCGAACGGGTGGTGGTAGGCCGGCATCAGCCACACTTCGTCGACGGGCAGCGAGCCCCGAACGTAGAGCGCGGCCATCAGGTGCCCGAAGTGCGGCGGGTTGAAGCTGCCGCCCATCAGCGCCACCTGCTTCATTTGACCGAGACCTTCTTCTTCGCCTGCAGCTGGAGCAGTTGGCCTTCGATCACCGTCTCGCCGGCGAGCGTGAAGGCCGAGTACTTCAAGTTCTTCTCGACGAACTCGAGCAGGCCGACGGTGGGGCGATCACCCTTGAGGCTGCCGGGCGTGAGGAAATACCGGGGCCCGATCTGCACCACCTTTGGATCCTTCTCGTTGCCGTGCACCAGCAGCGCGGCGTTCAGCATGTCTTCCTTGTCGAGATCGTTCTTGTCGTGGACGACGCAGCACAGGGTGTCGCCCAGCATGTCCATCGCTTTCCGGGGGCACTTCGGGTCCTGGTACTGCAGGCTGCCCTTCTCGGGCGTGCGGATCACGCGGTCGGCCATGCGACGCAGCTCTTCGTTGGTGCGCGAGAGCTCGTATGCATTGCCGAAGGCGGCCGGGCGATCGAGCTGATCGGCTTCGGCAAGGTAGTTCGAGATGTCGGCGAGAAAGTCGAGGTTCGAATAATCGGTGAGCGCGCGCGCTTCGTCGCGCTTCCACTTCACCCACTCGTCGAGATCGCCGTACCGGCCGCCCGCGAAGAGAAACCGCCGGGCCCCTTTGCCGGAAAGAAAGCGAATCGCCGCATCGAGCGCGTTCAGATCGCCATCGCTGTCCGAGAAGATCCCGATCGCGGTCGGCATGGCCCCCCCTACCCGTACAGCAAAACCTGCGAACGCATTGAATGAAAGGTCTTCAGCTGCGCATCGAACCCGCGCACGAGCTCGGCCAGCGGCAGCCCCGCCTCGATGCCTTCCCGCACCTGCGCGGTGCCACAGAGCAGGTCGAATGCCGGCACCTTGTCGACGAACTCGTACGCGTCGGCGCGCCACTGGAACTTGCCCCCCGACAGGGCGCGCGCCGTCTGCCACACCGCGAGCCCGGTGAGCAACGGCTGAAACGCGTGGCGGTCGGTGACGTGAATAAAAGCGCCCTCGCACGACTGGCCGGTGAACTTGTCGAAGGTCGGCGTGAAGGCGACCGGGCGGAACTTCACTCCGGGAAGCTTCAGCGACTGCAGCTGCGCGGCGACGGCGGAACCGTCGAGCCAGGGTGCTCCGAACTGCTCGAAGGGCCGGCAGGTGCCCCGCCCTTCGGACACATTGGTGCCTTCGCCCTGGCACATGCCTGGGTAGACGAGCGCGGTGTCGGGGGTCGGCATGTTCGGCGACGGCGAGATGAACGGCAGGCCGGTGTCGCCAAAGTACTGCTCGCGCTTCCACCCTTCGCACGGCACCACGGTCAGCTCGCAGCCGAAGCCTTGCTGCTGGTTGAACAGCTGCGCCAGCTCACCAACGGTCATCCCGTGCCGGTTCGGAATCGGGTACAGCCCGACGAAGCTCTCGAAGCCCGCGTTGACGACGTTGCCTTCCGTCTGCAGCCCACCAATCGGGTTCGGGCGATCGAGCACGTAGAAAGGCAGCTTCGCTTTCGCGGCCGCCTTCATCGCCAGCGCCATCGTGTAGACGTACGTGTAGTAGCGGCTGCCGACGTCCTGGATGTCGAACACCAGCGCGTCGACGCCCGCCAGCTGCTCGGGCTTCGGGCTCAGCGAGTCGAAGGTCGAGCCGTAGAGGCTGTATACGGGCACGTGCGTGTGGCGATCGCGGGCGACCTCACCGACGGGCACCATGTACTGCGCCTCGCCGCGAATGCCGTGCTCGGGGCCGAAGAGCGCGGCCAGCTTCCCGGCCTTGTGCAGCAGGTCAGCGAGGTGGCGAAAGGAGGCGTCGACGCTGGTGGGGTTGACGATCGCTGCGACGCGGCCGCCCTTCAGCGCGGCGAACCCGTCGCGCACCCACGCATCGAGGCCGGTGCGGATCACTTTCCCTTCTTCGCCGAACCGAGCTCGAACTCGAACACCGGCTCTCGCTTCTGCTTCGGGTACACCGCGTCGTTCAGCGCGAAGTAGACGTGGGCGGTCAGCAGCGGATCGCCGACCGTGTCGTTCAACACGTCGACGCTCTCGACCTCACCCGTCGCCTTCACCCGGACGCGGATCTTCAGGTCGCCGGCCAGCGCCGGCTTCGCCTTCTTCCGTTCGAGGTAGAAGTCGTTCAGGCCCTTGGCGACCGCGTTGTAGATCGCGTCGACGCTGCCCTTCGGCGGCTTCGCCGGCAGCTTCAATTTCTTCTCGAGCTCGGCGCGCTCGGCCTTTGCCGTCGTCGCGGCCTCACCTTCCATCGCGCTCGCGGTGCGGTAGGCGGCCAGCGAATCGAAGTACGCCTCGCGCTTGCTGCGAAGCCGGGCCAGCTGCAGGTGCGGCGCGGCATTCTTCGGGTCTCGCTCGATCGCCTCGAGCAGGTGCCCTTCGGCGACCTCGGCGTTGCCCTTTGCTTCCGCGAGCTCGGCGAGCCGCAGGCTCGGAGCGGGATCGTCCTTCTCCACCGACGCATGCACCTGCAGCGTCCGCTCTTCGCCGTCGGCGTCTTTGAGCTCGCGGTAGAGCGCCTCGAGCCGCACCAACACCTCGGCGTTCGGAGCGGCGACGCGCAACCACCGTTCGTACTCCTTCGCCGCTTCGGCCTTGTTGCCTTCGTCGAAGCGCAGGTCAGCGAGGATCTTGCGCACCTCGGGGTCCTTCGGCTGCAGCTCGGCCAGGCGCGTCGCCGTGCCCGCCGCCGCCTTCGCGTCCTTCGCGTCGCGCTGGATCTTGAGCAGCGCCTGCAGCACCGAGGGCTGATCGGGCCAACCCTTGATCGCCTTGTCGAGCTCGGCCTTCGCGTCGGCCGCCTTGCCCGCCTGCAGCAGCGTGAGGCCAAGCCCGGCGCGCGCGCGCGGGTCGTCGTAGATCGCAAGCGAGGAGCGGAACTTCGCCTCGGCGTCGGGCAGGTCGCCTTTGATCAGCGCGAGCTCGCCGAGGCCGACGATCGCGGCGGAAAACTTCGAGTCGCCTTTGAGGATCAGCTCGTACTCGGCCTTCGCCTGGTCCCGCATCTTCCACGCGGTGTACGTGCGGCCCATGCCGAGGTGCACCCAGGGGTTGTCGGGGTTGAGCGCGGCGACCGCCTTCAGCTGGTTCCACGCGTCGTCCGAGGGCAGCACGACCCACGCGAGGTAGACGCGAAGCAGGATGTCATTGGGGCGGTTTCGGGCCTGGTCCTGGTACTTCAGGCGAAGGTCGTCGCCCTTGCCACGCAGGGCGCCGCTCTCGATCGCGCGCAGCTCGGTGAGCACCTGCGGAGGCGGCGGCAACGGAGGAGGCGCACTGACGATCGCAGCGACAAGCAAAGAGAGCATGGGGACCTCAAACCATACTCAAGGATCAACGCCCCGAGCGCTGGAGTTCCCTGAGTTTTCGGGGTGGGGGCTCGATCGCCGCCCTCACCTTCTGCGCCGCCGCTTTCTGCCCAGTGCGCTCGTAGAGCTCGGCCAGGCGCCGCCCGCCGATCGCCCGCGACGGCGGGGTCTCGAAGACCTTTCTCAGCTGGGCCTCGGCTTCCTTCACGGCGCCCGACCTCTCGGCGGCGACGGCCAGCTGCAGGCGGGCGGCGACCACGGTCGGCTGGGCCTTCACGAAGGCGCGGTAGCCTTCAGCAGCGGCGGCGAAGTCTCCTGCGGCCAGCTGAAGGCCGGCGAGGCGGAAGCGGGCGTCGTCGTAGTCGGGGCGCAGCGCGAGGGCGACGCCGTAGGCCGCCATCGCGGCCGGCGAGTCGCGGCGCTCTTCCATCAACATCCCCCACAGGTAGTGGCCGCGCGCGTTCTCGGGGTTGAAGGACCTGGCGGCCTCGAGGTGCGCCTCGGCCAGGAAGAGCCCTTCGCCGCGCTTGAGCCGCAGCCGGGCGTCTTCGAGGCGGGGCAGGATCCAGTCGGGGTGCTGGATGATCAGCGCGTCGAGGGCAGCCAGCGCTGCCGCCTCGTTCGTCGGCTCCAGGGCGAGCGCCTGCTGCAGCCGCGCGGGGTCCGGAACAGCGCTGAGCGCGATCGCCCACCACAGGGCTGCAGTCGACATTGCGAAAACTGATAACAGGGTTCGCGGAGACTTTGGACATGGCGACGAATCGGCTGCTGCTTTCGGTGGTGCTCCTGGGGCTCGGCTGTTCGACGCCTCCGCTGACGAACCCCTTCTCGGGCCTGCAGTCGGGCGTCTGCACCCAGGACTCCGAGTGCGACATCGGTCGCTGCCCGAACGCGTGCAGCCTGGGCTGGCCGTCGTGCGGCTATCCGCAGGCGTTCTCGCGCACCGACATCTTGCGAAAGTGCCCGTGCGCCGAGACGCCTTCGAAAGACGGGTGCGCCGCGCCCGAGGTCGGCGCCTGCGGGCCGATGCCCGAGTGCGCGCGGCCCGGTGACATCGACAAGCTGCGCGCCCGCTGCGTCGGCGGCACCTGCGTCGCGCGCTTCACCGACGGCGGCACGGTGCCGTGACTTTCGAGGAGGCGCTCGGCGAGCTGGGGATCACCGCGGCTGCGGGACGCGCAGACAGCGCGGCGCGCGTACCTGAAGCTCATCAAGGTTCGCAAACCCGAGACCGACCCCGAAGGTTTCCAGCGCGCCCGCCGCGCCTACGAACGCATCACGGCGCAGCTCGATCGCGGCGAGCCGCAGCCTGTGTCGACCTCGGTGCTTGCCGCACCTGCGGGCACTGAGCCGACGACGATCGACGGGTTCCGTGCCGAGCTGGCAGCGATGCCGCCAGGCGCGTCGGTGGAGACGCCGATCGCGATTGCGCGGCGGGCGATCGCAGCGCTTCCGGACGAAGAGGAGCCGGTTCACTGGCTGTTGCATGCCCTCGTCGACGCAGATCGAAGGGATGAGGCGATTTCTGCGCTGCGTGCAAGCCGTTCGCGATTTCCAGCGCTGCTGCTCGACCTGGCGTTGCGATTTCCGGCGGTGCTGACGGAGGACGAGGTTCGCGACGTCGCAGCGAAGGCCACGCCGCCGATGCTGTGACGAATGGTCGAAGAGCTGTACGCGCTGGACGAAGGGGCCGGTGCGGCAGCGATGGCGATGGCGGCGTTCGAAGCGCAGACGCGGACGCCCGACGCAGTTCCGCCTCCGCCCGACTGGTTCGCGATCCTGGTCTTGAGCCTTCACATCGCGGGTGCTCCCGCGGCGGCGCGCCAGGTGTCCGAGCGGTACCTCGTCTGGCTGAAAGCCGCCGACCTGATGGACGCATTCGAGAAGGAAGGCGTCGGCTCGCTGTGGCCGCTGATCCGCGCGCTCGGCGAGCTGCCTGACGATCTGCCGCGCATGGTCCGCGCCCCGCTGGCCGCTGGCCCGCACGCTTCTCGATGGCGACGACCGGCCCCTGCTCGAAACCTTCTGCCGATTCGCGGAGCACGATCCGGCTGCGGCGCTCTCTGCCCGCAACGTTCTCTTCGAGAAGAGTCCGCTGCTGACCCGCACCTTCAGGCTTCCAGTCGAATCGCTGGGCGGCAGGGCAAAGATGCCCGACGAGAAGACGCCCGCGTACTACGCGAAGGCCGCCGCGATCATCGCCGCCGCCTCGGTCGCGATCTACTTCGCGTTGATGGGTTGGGGCGCGTTGCTCAGCAAACCCGAGATCCAGCGGCCGCGGGAGCCCAGTTCCCTCGCGAAGAAGGTGGGGAAGGTTTGCCAGGAAGCGCCCGACGAAGCTGCCGCGTCCTGCCGTCTCTTCCTGATGGCTGCCGAAGCGATTGACGATGACGGCTGCGCTCCCGACGTGCATTCGAAGTTTCGCCGGGCAATGGACTCGCTGATTCTCCTCAAAAGGACTCCCGGCACCGCGCCTGGCTTCATCAGCGGTGAGCTCTCCCAGTTGAGCGATGGCCCGCTTCGAGGCGCAATACGGCAAGGGAATCCGCGACGATCGCCGGGCCTGCGCGCGGCTGAAGGTGGCGGCCGAGTCGGCGCGGCACACGTTGAGCGAGCAGGCGTCAACCACCGTCTACCTGCCGGGCCTCGCGGTCGGAAGGTCGATCGTTCCCTTCAAGACCGAGCTCCGCGGCGACGCGCTCGAGGCGTCGTGGGCGCCGCTGATGGCGCGGCTGAGGAAGCCGATCGAGGTCGCGATGGGCGACGCGCGGGTCACCGCCGGCAAACTCGACGCGATCCTCCTCGTCGGTGGAGCGACCCGGATGCCGCGGGCGGGGTCGCTGACGCCCGAGCTGCTCGAAGCCGCCCGCGCGAGAATGGCCGGCTTGAAGCTGCACCCGCGGGACTCCCTGCCGAACGCGACGGCCCTGGCGCGGGCCGAAGCGCTGTTCGTCGAGCTCACCGGAGACCTGCGGTTGCGACTGGCAGACGAGATCGCCGTCTTCCGTGCGGTGCTCGAGCAGCAGCGCACGGGTGAGATCGCCGAGGCCCGGGCCACCCTCAACGGGCTGACCCAGGCCTTCAAGACCCAGCGGTAGGCACGAAATTTGTCAGGCGGCCAAGCAGCGCGCCGTCCTCGCGTGCGCGTTAGAAACTGGCTACACCCGCCCCGTTCATGGACTTGTCAGACTCGACATTACAGGCGCTGCGCTTCGAAGAAGTGCGAGCCGCGCTCGCGGGCCGGACGCGCACGGAAGCGGGCAAGGCGCGCGCGCAAAAACGCGGCTTCTTGCCGGGCCGGGTCGAGGTGCTCGAGTCGCTGTCGCTGACGGCCGAGGCGCGGCTCCTTCGACTCGAGCCGCTGATGCTGCCCCTCGGCGGCCTGACCGAGATTCGCCCGTCGCTGGAACGCGCGGCGAAAGGCGCCCTGCTCGAGCCGCGAGAGCTGATGGCGATTACCCACGCGCTGTTCGCCTTCGAGCGGACCAGTGACGCGCTCACCTCGCGCAGAGACCGCCTGCCGGGCCTGAACGCGATCGGCAAGGCGCTGCCGGATCTCGAGTCGCTGGGCACCCGGCTCGAACGTTCGCTCGAGCCCAGCGGAGAGATCTCGGATCGCGCGAGCACCGCGCTCAAAGAAGCGCGCGACCACTCCCGGGGCCTGCACCGCACGATCAAGGCGCGGCTCGACAAGCTGCTGCACGACGAGAAGTTCGCCGCCAACCTGCGCGAGGGCTACTTCAGCGTCCGCAACGAAAGGTACGTGGTGCCCGTGCTCGCCAGCTCGCGCGCCGAGATTCCCGGCATCGTCCACAACGCCAGCCAGTCGGGCCAGACCTTGTTCGTCGAGCCCACCGAGATGATCGGCCTCGGCAACGACCTCGCGATCGCGCAGTCGCTGGTGCTGGAGGAAGAACGCAAGGTCCTCGCCGAGCTCTCGTTTCAGGTCGGCAAGGCGTCAGGGCAGATCGCTGGCGGCATCGAAGCGACCGCGCAGCTCGACGAGCTCGAGGCCGCCGCGGGGCTCAGCGAGGCGTTGAACGCGTCGGCCCCCGACCTTCAGCCGGCCGACGGGACGCTGGAGCTCAAGGGCCTGCGCCACCCGCTGCTCGTCCTCAAGGGCCAGGACGTGATCGCCAACGATCTCGAGCTTCGCGATCAGACCCGCGCGCTGGTCGTGTCGGGCCCGAACGCCGGCGGCAAGACGGTGACGCTGACCGCCACCGGACTCTCGGCGCTGATGGTTCGCGCCGGCCTGCCGATCGCCGCGGACCCCGGCTCGAAGCTTCCACTCTTCAACGCCGTGCACTCGGCCATCGGCGACGCGCAGGATCTGGAAGCCGGCCTGTCGACCTTCAGCGCCCACGTCTCGACCCTGCGCGACATCATCAAGACGTCGCGCCGTGGAAGCCTCGTGCTGGTTGACGAAATCGCCGCCGACACGGATCCCCGCGAAGGCGCTGCGATCGCCGTCGCCGTGCTCGAAGATCTGCTCGAGAAGGGCGCGATGGTGCTGGTGACCACGCACCTCGAAGAGCTCAAGGCGCTCGCCCACCTCGACGAACGCTTCGTCAACGCGCGCGTCGGCTTCGACTCGCGAAAGATGGCGCCGACCTACCGCCTGCAGCTGGGCGCCGCCGGAGCGTCCTCCGCGATCGACATCGCCCGCCGCGTCGGCCTGCCCGAGACGATCTGCGTCCGCGCGACCTCGCTGGCCCAGAACGCCGGCGGCGCGCTGTCGAAGGCGCTGTCGGCCGCGGAAGACGAGCGCCGCAAATACCTCGAACAATCCGACGCGGCGACCCGCGATGCGGACGAGGCCAAACGCCTGCGCGAGCAGCTCGAGTCCGAGCGCGCCGACTTCGCCCGGACGAGAAAAGAGGAAGAGCTGAAGTTCCGCAACGCCCTGCGCGCCGAGCTCGAGTTCGCCCGCACCCAGCTTCGTGAGCTGCAAGCCGCGTTGACCGCGAAGGAGTCACCGAAGGCCGCCGAGAAGGCGAGCGCCGAGCTGACCCTGCGCATCAACGAGCAGACCGTGGCCGAACGCGAAGGCCGGCTCGAGCTGTCAGGTCAGGGGCCGGCCGCTCCGCTTGAGCTGAAGGTCGGCGCCCGGGTGCACCACAAAGGCTTCGATGCCGACGTCGAGATCCTCGAGCTCGACGGCACCCACGCCCTGGTCGCGGCCGGCGCGCTGAAGACCCGCGTCCCCGTCACCCAGCTCGGCCCGCCGCACAAGGGCAAGCCGGCAGCTCCGAAAGCCTTCCCGTCGAGCTCGGCCTCGAAGCAGCAGGCGCAGCTGGACAAGGCGGCGAAGTCGGCCGCGGGGACGCCGGTGCAGGCCGCTCCGAAGGTCGACGTGCGCGGGTTGCGCGGCGACGAGATGGTGCGCGAGGTCGAAGGCTTCCTCGATCGCCTCTCGCGCACCGGCGACGAGGCGGCCATCGTCCTTCACGGCCACGGCACCGGCGCGCTGAAGTCGATGCTGCGCGAGTACCTGGGCGCTTCGCCGTACGTGAAGACGTTTCGCGGGGGCGAGTCCCACGAAGGCGGCGACGGCGTGACCGTCGTCATCCTTCGATAGAAACTACCGGCGCTTCTTCCCGCCGAACCCGCCCTTCGTCGCCTTCTTTCCACCCGACGGGCGGCCGTGCGACGGGCCGAACTTCTTGCCACCGCCGCGCGAAGCCGCCGCGCGCAGCTTCTCGAACCCTGCCCGTCCACCACCGCCCGCGTTGCCGCGGGGACGATCGCCCGGCTTGCGCTCGCGGCCCTGGCCTTCACTGCCCTTGCGCGGCCCGAAAGGCAGGGGGGTGAGCAGCTCGAGATCCACCTGGCGGCGCTTGAAGTTGATCGAGTCGACCCTGATCTGCACCTTCATGCCGACCTTCACGAACCGGCCATCACCGAAGTAGATCCGCAGCGTCGTGGGGTCGAACTCGGCCCCCTCGCCCACCGTCTCGCTGCGCACGAGACCTTCCAGGTAGAGGCCGTCGAGCTCGACGAAAAAGCCGAAGTCGGTGAGCGCGGCGACCGTGCCGCCCATTTCTTCGCCGACGTGATCCTTCATCATCAGGCAGCTGTAGAAGCCGAGCACCTCGCGCTCGACCTGCATCGCTGCCCGCTCGCGTTCTGACGCCTGCACCGACAGCGCCTCGAGCCTCTCTCTTTCTGCATCCAGCGCCGGGCCTGCGCGCCGGGCCGGGTGCTTCCACGCCGCCTTCAGCAGCCGGTGAACGAGCAAGTCCGGGTAGCGCCGAATCGGCGAGGTGAAGTGCAGGTAGTCGGCCGCCCCCAGGCCGTAGTGGCCGAGGTTCTTCGACGAGTACACCGCCTGCATCATCGACCGCAGCAGCACCTGGTTCAGCGCGCGCTGCTCGGGGTGGCCGATCAGCTGGGTCAGCATCTCGTTCAGCTCCTGGCTCGTCGGTTCGACGGCCTTCGCGCTCTTCACCTTCACGCCGAAGACGCCGGCCAGCGACTGGAACATCGCCACCTTGTCCTCGTCGGGCGGGGCGTGGAACCGGTTCACCGTCGGCAGGCCTTTGAGGCGGAACCACTTCCCGACCGCTTCGTTCGCCGCGAGCATGCACTCTTCGACGAGGCGGTGGCTCTCGAGCCGTTCACGCCGCACCATGCGCTTCGGCTGGCCGTCGGCCTCGAGCTCGATCTTCGACTCGGGCAGATCGAAGTCGATCGCGCCGCGCGTCAGCCGCATCGCCGTCAGCGTCTTCGCCAGCGTGTTGGCGCGAACGAAGAGATCCTTCAGCTCGGTGCGGCCCGGCACCTGCTCGCCGTTGAGCACCGCGTGGACTTCTTCGTACGTGCAGCGCGCGCGGCTCTTCATCACCGCCGGGTACACCTGCGTCTCGTGCGTCTCGCCCGTCTTGTCGATCTGCATGTCGGCCACCATGCAGAGGCGATCTTCGTCGGGCTTCAGCGAGCAGATGCCGTTCGACAACCGCTCGGGGAGCATCGGCAGTACGCGGCCGGGCAGGTAGACGCTGGTCGCGCGGCGCAGGCCCTCGGCGTCCAGGGCGCTGCCTTCCTTCACGTAGTGCGAGACGTCGGCGATCGCGACCACCAGCCGCCAGCCATCGCCCTTCGGCTCGACGTAGATCGCGTCGTCGAAGTCGCGCGCGTCTTCGCCGTCGATCGTGACCAGCGACATCGACCGCAGATCACGGCGGCCCTCACTGCCGGCCTCCGCTTCGCTGACGGTGAGCTCGATGCCGTCCGCTTCGTCCATCACCTCGGGGGGGAACTCGTCGTGGAAGCCCTTCGCGTAGGCCAGCGCCAGCACTTCGACCGAACGATCGCCGGGGCGACCGAGGCTGCCCGCCACTTCACCCGTCAGCTGCGTGCGCTCGCGCAACAGCTGCGCGCCGATGCCGAGCCGCACCTTCACCGCGTCGCCAGGGCGCGCGATCTGCGTCTTCGGAACCTTGATCGAGCCCAGCGAGCCATCGCTGGGAGTGACCCACGCTTCCGTGCCGCGCTCGTCGTAGGTGCCGACGACCATCTGGCGCAGCCGCTGATGCACCTTGAGAATCCGGCCGATGTTGCGGCCATTGCGCCCGATCGAAACCTCGACCTCGACGCGATCACCGTCAATCGCCCGCTTCGCCTCTTCCGGCGGAAGGAAGACATTGTCGCCCTTCGCGTCCGACGGATGCACGAACCCGAAACCGTCGGGGTGAACGTGAAGCGTGCCGACCATCGCGTTGTTTCTTTGGGGAGGGAGCGGAACCACCTGGTCGACCTTCACCACCTTCTTCTCTGCGTGCTGCACCTGCGACTTCCTTTCGTGCTTCGTCACCTTCTCTGCGATCCTCTCAACCTTTTTCTTGTTCTCGGCGGGCGGAATTGGCCCGATCAACGCGTACATCTTTCCTTCCTGATCTAACTGCCCTTCTTGAAGCATGCGCGCCAGGACGCGCTTCAGCACCGATTGCTGACCTGCAGACAACGAAAGGGCCCGGCCCAATTCCTTCAGGCCAAGCGGACGCCCCGCGGAGGCAAACACCTCGCGGACCTGCGCACTGTCGATTTTCACTAGAAGTAGACCGTCGCCCCAACGCCGGGCGTGAATAAGAGGAGCCCGATCGTGCCGGATCTGAAATTGATCGGCAGCGCGAAAAGGGCCCGGACGTTCATCGAGAAGTACTGCGAAAAGAAATACTCGCCGCCGCCGCCCGCGTTCACCACCAGCGCGAAGTCGTCGTTCTTGTCGGTGAGCAATTTGCCGAAGCCGACCTGCGCGGTGACGAAAGGCCGCACCGAGTCGGTCGTCTTGCGGAACATCAGATCAGCGCCCGCTGCGATCGTGAAACCGACGCTGGTGTTCTGCGGGTATTGGGGAAAGCTGGCGGCCGCTCCAGCGTCGAGCGTCAGCTTGAGCAGGTCGGTGATGAAGAAGCCGACCCCGACCGCTGCAGTGGGCAGGTTCGGAGACGGCGAACCGAAGAAGGTGGCGCGGATGCCGAGCGTGCCTGCTCCGGCCGACAGCTGCGTCGACGCCAGAGCCGCCGCGACAGGGCGGGTGGGCACCACCCTGGCGGGCGCCGCCTCGACCGGTGCCGGCGCAGTCTCCGCCGGCTGAATCTCTGAACCGATTTCCTGCGCGAACGCCGATGTCGCAAGCACCGCCGACACCAGCGCCCAGCGAATCACGGGCCTTCCCCCGGCTTCACTGTCACGGTCAGCTTGTACGTCTTCTGAACCTGGGTCGGGTTGAAGACCTTGGCGAGGAAGAAGTCGACGTCGTGAACGCCCGGGTTGCGCGGCGTGAAGAAGAATTCACGCATCGCCGCACCACCCGGCCTGAGCTCGAAGTTGGCTTCGCGCAGCGACACCCGCTTGGCCAGCGTGGGCTCGACGGCCCAGGTGTAACCGGCGCGCTCGGGCAGCCGAACCGACAGGCCGCTGTTGAGGCGCACTTCGATCGCACCCTTCTCACCGCGCGCGTCGACGTTCTTCAATTCCATTCCGTCGCGCATCACCGGCCGCACATCCAGCGGACGCGGCTCGCACGTCTCGACCATCACGTTGCCGCCCCAGCCCGAGGTCTTTTCGACCACGCCCGTGAGGTACATCGTGCCGCCGACGTGCTTCTTGATGCCCTTCGCGTTCTTGCCCTGCAGCAGGAAGCTGACCTGCTGGCGCGTGCCGCCGTTCGAGACGACGAGGAAGAAGTCTTCTCCCGTCATTTCCAAAGTGCCGCGCATCGACGCGAAGCCCTTCATGCCCGCGCCCATGCCCGCGTTGCAGACCTGCTCGGTCTCGCCAGGAGACAGGTATTTGAGCTTGATCTCGGGCTCGACCGGAACTTCGGTGACCTCGAGCTCGGGCTTCTTCGCCGAGTACTTGCGGACCTCGACGATGCCACCGTGGTTGTTGGTGCGGCGGATGAGGCCGTTCACCGAGACCTTGTGGTCGACGTAGGCCGGCAGCACTTCCTGATCGGGCCCCTGCAAGAGGAAGAACAGCTCGCGTTTGTCGCGGCCGATCACCTCGAGGTACGGGAAGCCAAGGTGGACGAACATCCGCCCCTTCAGCGAGCCCTCTCCCTGGACGCCACGACCAGTGCCGACCGAGAGGATCTGTTCCATCTCGCGCTTGGTCAGCGGCTCGACCGGCGGCGGCAACTTCGACGCGCGCGGCAGCTGCTTGTCGGGCAACGGGCCAAGGAAGACGCCGTCACGCCGGGGCGCAGACATCGCGGGCTCCGGCACCTTCTTGACGTCGGCTGGCTTGCCCTTCGCGTCGACCTTCGCCGCCTTCTCGGGCTTCTCGGGCTTCGCCAGCACGGTTTTATCCGCGGTCTTCACCGCGGCCTTTTCGGGTTTTGGCGGCGGTGGCGCTTTCGCGACCTTCGCAGGTTTGAGCGGAGCCTTGGCCTTCACCACCTTCGGCGGCTTGACGGCCTTCGACTTCGCGGGCTTGTTCTTCGGGGACTTCGTGGCCTTCTTATCCTTCGCCAACGCGTCGCCTCTTTTGTAAAAGGGAGCGGTCCCTTACGACCTTCCGGGGCACCTTGTCAATCGACATTCCCGAGTGATTCGGGCAACTTCCGCGATCATGGCGTTATTGAGTGTCGAAGAGGCGCTGAAAACCATCCTCTCGGGGGTGGCGGCGCTGCCCGAAGAAACGGTGGCGATTGAAGCGGCCCTGGGCCGGGCAATCGCCAAAACCGTTGTGGCTGCGCGGACTTTGCCCCCCTGGGACAACTCCGCGATGGATGGGTTCGCCCTGAGGAGCGCGGACGCAGTCGCTCCAGCTGCCCGCCTCGAGGTGGTCGATCGGATCTTCGCCGGCGACCTGCCGAAAAAAGCGATCGGCCCGGGCCAGTGCGCGCAGATCATGACCGGCGCGCCCCTGCCACCCGGCGCCGACGCGGTGCTGATGCAGGAAAAGGTCGTCTCGACGAACGGGTTTGTCGTGCTCCAGGAAGCCGTACCAAAGGGCAACGCCGTTCGACGCGCGGGGGAAGACACGCGAAAGGGCGAGATCCTGCTCGCCGAGGGCACGGTGATCGGAATCCCCGAAGCCGGGCTTTTGTGGTCGCAGGGCTTCTCGACTGTCACGGTTCGTCGGAGGCCCCGGGTCGCGATCGCGTCGACGGGAGACGAGCTGTGCCCGATTGGTGAAACGCCGGGCGAGAGGATCTTCGACACCAACTCTCCGTCACTGGCGGTCGCCGTGCGCCGCGCCGGTGGAGACCCGACGCTGCTCGGCCTTGCCCGCGATCGCCTCGATGAGGTGAAGGCGCTTTTTGCGAAGGGCCTCGACTACGACGTGCTGATCACCAGCGCCGGAGCGTCCGTCGGTGAACGCGACTTCGCCAAAGACGCGCTCGAAGCGATTGGGGTCACGATGGACTTCTGGAAGGTGGCGATGAAACCGGGCAAGCCGCTGGCAGTCGGCCGCCGCGGCTCGACCCACGTCTTCGGCCTCCCCGGCAACCCCACCAGCTCGCTGGTCACGTTCGAGCTCTTCGTGCGCCCCGCCCTTCGCGCGCTGCAGGGCCTGCCTTCGGAGGTTCCGACCCTCGGCGGCCGCATCGCCACGCCCTTCAAGAAGGCACCCGGCCTGCGCCACCACGTCCGCGCCACCGTTGCCCACCGCGACGGCGAGCTCTGGGCCACGCCGCTGGCCACCCAGAGCTCAGGCGCGCTGACCTCGGCGGCCACGGCCACCCACCTCATTTCCGTGCCCCCCGAGACCACTTCTCTGGCCGTCGGCGACCGAATCACACTGATTCCAGTGAGTTGGAGTTGGCTGTGAAACCTCTGTTCAACTTGCGTATCTATTGAGCGGCCCGTAATTCATGAGCAGAGGGTCCTCTTTTCGATGAACGACACCAGAATGCTGCCCACGAAGAAGCCCTCGTCTCATCTCGAGCGCTACTCGGAAGCCAACCTGCCCACCGCGCGGGGGACCTTCAAAATCATCGTCTTCCGCGACAAGCGAAACGATCGCGAGCACGTCGCGATGGTGCGTGGCGACGTCACCAACCACCAGGGTGTGCCGGTGCGCATCCACTCCGAATGCCTCACCAGCGAAGTCTTCGGCAGCCTGAAGTGCGACTGCCGCGCCCAGCTCGATCGCGCCCTCGACTTCATCGCGCAGCACCCGTGCGGCGTTGTCATCTACCTGCGCCAGGAAGGCCGCGGCATCGGGCTCGGCAACAAGATCAAGGCGTACGCGCTTCAAGAGCAGGGGTACGACACCGTCGAGGCCAACCTGAAGCTCGGCTTTCCCGACGACCTGCGCCGCTACGACATCGCGTCCGAGATGCTGCGCAGCCTCGGCGTCCAGTCGGTCGACCTGATCACCAACAACCCGCTGAAGATCGCCGGGCTCGTCGACGAAGGCATTCCCGTGCAGCGCCGCATCCCCTCGCGCACGCTCTCGACGCCGATCAACATCGAGTACCTGAAGACAAAGCGCGACCGATCTGGCCACCTTTTGGACCTGGAAGAGACGCCCCTGAACGCGACCTCGAAGACGGGCGGCAAGGCCGGCTGAGCCACACAATTCGCTATCGCCCTCTGGCCGGCCCCCTTAACCTACGACGCCCTGTGAGCGCGTCGCCGAGGAAGGCTCGGAAACCAGCCAAGAAGGGACCCGTCGGCCTCAGCGTTCGGTGCTGGGGGGTTCGGGGTTCGATCCCCGCTCCGGGTGAATCGACGAAGAAGTACGGCGGCAACACGCCCTGCGTCGAGATTCGGGCGGGCGAGCATCGGCTGATCTTCGACCTCGGCACGGGCGCCCGCGTGCTCGGCGAAGAGAATGCCGGCAAGCCGATGAACGGACACATCTTCTGCACGCACTACCACTACGACCACCTGCAGGGCCTGCCGTTCTTCGGCCCGGTGTTCGACCCGCGAAGCCATTTCACCGTGATGGGGCCGACCCGCAACGGGCGCACCGTAAAAGAGGTGCTCTTCGGGCAGATGCAGCAGCCCTACTTCCCCGTCACTGCCGAAATGGTGTTCCGCGCGCAGATGCACTACGCGCCGTTCGCGGAAGGCGACCGGTACCCCATCGGCGAAGCCCTCGTCACCGCGCTCGAGCTGAACCACCCGGGCGGCAACCTCTGCTACCGCGTCGACTACAAAGGCAAGGCGATCGTCTTCGCCACCGATCACGAGCACGGCACGGATCGCGACGGCCAGCTCGAGAAGTTCGCCCACGGCGCCGACGTGATCATCTACGACGCGATGTACTCGGAAGACGAGTACCGCGGCCGCGGCGGGGGCGCTCCGAAGGTTGGCTGGGGCCACTCGACCTGGCAGCACGCGGCGCGCATGGCCGACAACGCGGAAGTGAAGCAGCTGGTGCTCTTTCACCACGACGCCACCCGCACCGACGCCGACCTCGAGAAGGTGGTGCGCCAGGTTCGCAAGCTTCGCCCCGACGCGATCGCCGCCCGTGAAGGGCAGACGATCTCGCTGTAGCCCGCCCCGCCTACTTCCCGCCGGTCGCGACGGTCAGCACGTGCCCCTGTGAATACGCGGTGAACTCGGGCGCGTACATCGACTGAAGCGTCGCCGGGCCCACTCGGAAGGTGCCGCCCAGGTTCGCGCGCACGCGGTACTTGAACGTGTACTGACCGGCGGGGAGGTTCTCGAAGAAGAAGTTGGTGCCCGAGTCGCGGTACTCCTCGTACCAGCTGAGGCCAAGATCCCACCTGTAGCGGGACACCGCGCCTTCCGGCTCGAAGCCCGCGCCGCGCGGATCGCGAAGGTGCACGTACTCCGCCTGCGCCCGCGCCTTGATCGACAGCTGCACCTCGAGCTCGTCGCCCGGCTCGAGCTTCGCTCCGTCGGTCAGGGGCTGCAGCGTCGTCTCCTTTCCCGTCTTCAGCCGCTTGAAGTACGTGCGCGAGACCTGGAACAGATCGCCCCGCGCTTCTGTGGGCAGCTTGTCAGTCGAGAAGTGCCAGGTCGCCGACGCGAACTGGAAGCCCTTCGTCGTCTTCGACACGGTCACCGTCGACATCGTCTTGCCGTCGATCTGCGGCCCCGGCACCACCAGCTGGTTCTTTTTGCCGGTGTACTCGTCAGGCGCGAACTCGAACTTCTTCTGAATCGGCCCGATGCTCACCAGCGACTCTTCGCGAATCCCCAGCGTCTTCTCGGACTGCATGTATTTCACCAGCGAGTAGATGACCTCGGCCGTGGCGCGGGTCGATTTCCACTGGTTCAGCTTCTTGTTGATGAGCAACCACTGCACGAGGCCGTCGCGGCGCGTGTCTTTCGGAGACAGCTCGGTCAACGCGCGCAGGGCAAAGGCGTGCGACTCGATGGTGTCGTTGTACCAGAGCCAGGCGCGATCCTCGGGCTGCCAGAAGGTGCCGTCGTCCTGGGTGGTCTTCGCCGAATCCATCACGCTGTCGAACACCAGCTTCGCGTCGGCCGGCCGCTTCATTCGCTGCAGCGTCAGCGCCAGGTAGCCCTTCAGGTAGGGCGAGTGCTTCTTCCAGTGCCTGAAGCTGAACTCGAGCATCTGCCTGCGTTCATCCGCAGAGAAAGCAGCGTTCGTCCAGCTCTCGTCCGGGTAGCTCGACGCGACGTAGTTGAGGAAGGTGACGAACTCCCAGCAGCCATTGAGCGCCATGCACGCCTTCCAGCTGCCACGGTACTCCGACGCGAGGTACTGCCAGGCGCGCTGAACCACGTCCTTCGGCACGTCGACCTTGAACTCGGCCGCCTTCGCGAAGCCGTGCGCCAGGTAGAGCGTGATGTACGGCGACGGAGGCCCGCCCGCGAACCAAGGGAAGCCACCCCCCGACGTCTGCGCCTTGCGTAGCTTGGTCAACGCCGACGCCTGCTCGGCACTGACGACCTTCGGGTCGAGCATGTTGATGAAGTCCTGATCGGCCGCCCCGCCCTTCGACGCCATCACCCACGGCGATTCCTCGAGAGTCAGCTTCCGGTTCGGATCCATCGCGTCGAAGGTCTCGAGCGGCGTGGTGCGCTTCACAAAGCCCGCGGCCATCTTTGCCACCGCCGGGTGATCGCGGAACACGCTGCCGACGATGCCGGACGAGACGAACCGGTTCATCGTCTGCTCGGTGCACTCGTACGGGTAGCGCGCCAGGTAGGGCAGCGCCTGCAGGACGGTGAAGAACAGCTGGGCGTCGACGGTGACCACCAGTTGCTCGTTGATGCGCGACGGATCATCGTTCTTCGCCAGGTCGGCGAAGGTCATCTTCCGTTCCTGCGCGTCGCGCAGGGTGACGAACTTCGACTGCGCGAGGTGCATGCGCGAGGGCAGCAGGGGCATCGGCCGCAGCTCGCCATCGCTGAAGTCACCCGACTTCGCCACCACGCGAATCGCCACCGTGCCCACCCGTTTCGGAGCGACGATCGGGAAGGTCAAGCTCGCCCCCTCGCCCGCCTTGACCGAGAACGGCTGCGGACCTGTGTTCATCAGCGAGAACTCTTTGCTCAAGTCCGCGTTCGTGTCGGGGTCGAAGATCTCGAACATGAGCTCGCCCTTCAGCTCGGACTTCGAGGCGTTGTTCACCACCACCTTGATTGCGGCCGCGTCGCCCTCGCGAAGGAAGCGCGGCAGGTACGGCCGCACCATCAACTCCTTCACCGACTTCGCCTGCGTCTTGGTCGAGCCGCCGCGAAGATCCTTGGTCATCGCGTGCGCCCACACATTCCACGCCGTCACCGAGTCCGGCACCTGGAACTCGAAGGACGCCGTGCCCTTCGCGTCAGTGATCAGCTGGGGAATGAAGAACGCGGTTTCGGCGAAGTTGCTGCGCACCTCGACCGCCTTGCTTTCTTCCCCGCCGACCTTGTTCGCGGCCTGCGCCATTGTTTGAGCGGCGGGTTTCGCCTTCTCAGATTTCTCGGGCGGCGCCATCGGGGGAGGCGCAGGGGCTGCTGCCCCTTCGACCGCCATCTCGGCTGAGGCCATTGAATCGGACTTCGACTCGGATCTCGCCATCCGCCGCGTCTCAGCTGCGTACCCGCCACCGCCCGTCCCGCGGCCACGCAGGCCCATGCCGCCCACGCCGTACGACTCGAAGAAGACGAGCTGGTCGGCGCGCAGCTGCGGGTAGCCCGGCAACGTGAACCAGTTGTTGTACGAGAGCCACATCGGGCCCGCGGTGTTCAGCGAGTGCGTCAGCCACGGCACGCCCGTGCGGCTCGCGTACAGCGAGATCACGTTCGGCGGCGAGTGAGGGCCGAACAGATCCAGCGACTGGTCGAACATGTACGCCAGCACTTCGGCAGCGCCCGCCTCCAGCGCCTTGCCGTTGGCCTTCACCGAGACAGTGAAGGTCTCTTTCTGGCCGGGCCGCAGCGTGTCGCGGAAGGTGCTGAACGACAGGTCGAGCTGCTTGTTGTCCCACGGCACGAAGATCGAGCTCTGGAACTGCAGCAGCTGCCAGTCGCGCACCGCGAGCACCTGCACCGAGAAGCCGCCGCGATCTTCCGCGGTCACCGGGCGCTCGTAGAACGAACCGTCTTTGCCGCCCGTCACCACCTTGCGATCGACGCGCTTGCCGCCGCGGTACACCTCGATCACCACCGGCTGGTTCTCGAAGCCCGAGCCCACCAGGAACCGCGCCGTCTGCCCGACCTTTACGCTCGTCTTCTCGGTCAGCAGCAGCGCCGGCAGCTTCAGCTCGAACTTCCCGCCCGCGACCAGGAAGTCCAGCGAGGTCTCGAACTTCTCGCCCGCTTCGTCTTTCGTCTCGTACTTGAACCGGTACGCGCCCGCCTTCAGCTTGCCCAGCGACGACACCGCCACGCCCTTGTCGTCGTGGGTCAGCTCGCCCGCCGCGACCTGCGCCCCTTCCTTCCAGGTGCGCACCGTCTGCATCCACGACCAGCCCTGGCCCCACCGCGGCTTCATCGAGTCGCCCGCGCTGCGGTACGCGTCGGTCTTCTCTTCCACCGGGCTGCGCGCAATCGGCTCGTCCGAGGGCATCACCGTGCCACCCAACGCGGTGAGCACCACCACCCTGAAGCTGCCCTTGCCGGCGCGCGGGTTGCCGTCGAGATCCGTGCGGCTGGTGGTGACCTTTGCGTCGGCCGAGTCGCGAAGAAACTCGCCGTCGATGCTCGACCGCGCTTCGACCGACACCAGGCCCAGCCGGGTCGTCTTCGTCGCCGACCGCGTCTCGCCGCCCTCGTCGGTGAGATCCGCGTCGACCTGGTACCGGTACGTCACGTCGCGCGCGAGCTTCGGATCTGCCTCGGGCGTGAAGGTGACTTCGAAAGTTCCGTCGGGTTTCACCGCGCTCGTGCCGCTGGCGACGACCTGCGCGCGCGACGCGGGCGGGTTCCAGCCCCACCAGCCCCACCACCACGGCCACTGCGGCGTGCGCTGCACCCGCCACTTCACCTGGCCCGACGTCACCGGCAACCCGAAGTAGTAGCGCGCCTCGCCCTTCAGGCTGGCGGCCGCGTTCAACTTCAGCGCCTTGCCCGTGTCTTTGAGCTCGACGCTGAAAGTGGGCCGCTTGTACTCCTCGACCCGCACGTAGGAAGTGCCGCCGTTGGTCTGCAGCGACCACTGGCCCAGCAGGCGCCCGGTGGGAATCACGAACTCACCCGCGGCCGAGCCGAAGCCATTGGTCTTGATCGTCTTCGTCTCGACCACCTGGTGGTTCGGGTCCATCAGGCTGACCGTCACCTCCTTGTTCGCAGACGTCTGGTAGTCGGTGCGGTCGGCGTTGCCGTGGTACGCGACCACTTTCCAGAGCAGCTTCTGCTGCGGCCGGTAGACGCTGCGGTCGGTGTAGATCAGCGAGGCGTCGAACTCGGAAGTCGTGCCCGCGTAGAAGCCGATGCTCTGGTTCTCGAGCACCTCGTCTTTGCCCTTCTTTGCGACGACGAAGAACTGGCGATCGTTCGGCCGCTTTTCCTTGCCGAACTTCACGCTGCCCTCGGCGTTGGTCAGCAGGCCCTCTTCCTTGCGGCGCTTGCTGTCGTAGCGGTAGCTCCAGAGCTCGACGGTGACGCCGGGCAGTGGTGTACCAGTGGCGCCGTCGGTGATGGTGATGTCCAGCGACGTCTCGGCGGTGTGGCGAACCACCATCACCAGCCTGGTGACGACGAAGTTCACCGCCATCAGCCGGTTCGCGGTGTCGCTGAAGTCTTCGCGCGCGGAAGCGACGACCACCCACAGGCCCGCGTCCTTCATCGGAGGCGTCACGTAGGTGCGGTGCGACTTGAAGTCAGGCGTCGGCGGCAGCGCGACCTTGAAGCTGTGGCCCGCAGGCTTGCCCATCAACGCCTTCACCTCGTTGTTCGACGGCAGCATCTGGTAGTCGCTGCGGCCGGTGACGAACGAGATGAGGTCGAGCCGGTACGCGCGGAAGTACAGCGTCGGCACGTTGCGGGCGCTGACCTCGATCGATCGCTTTCCCGCTCCATCCGACTCCATCGACGTGATCGAGTAGTCGGGCGACTCGATGGTCGCGACGATGGACGCGCACCGCTGGCCGCCGATGCTCTTCGGGTACGCCTTTGCTCCTTCGGCGGCGATCGCGCGTGCCTTCACCAGGTCGCCTGCAGTGCGCGTCAGCTCAGCCAGCACTGCGCGGGCCTGGGCCGACCACGGCAAGTCCTTCACGCCGTCGAGGCGCGCCTCGAGCTCGGCGCGAACCAGCTCCCGCGGCTCGGCCTCGGTGTACGCGTTGTGAAGCGCCTGCAGCCTTTCGATGCGCGCGTTCAAGGCCGCCTCGCGCTCGCCCTTCTTCGCGTGCCAGGCCTCGAGGTCGTCGAGCAGCGCCATCGCCTGCGCCAGCGGGTGGACCTCGCCCGTCTGCACGGCGTTGCCCTTGACCAGCGCCTTCAAGTCGAGCCGGAACAGATCGTTCGACTGTTCGGGGGTCCACGATGTCGAGTTCACCAGCGCCTGCGCCCAGAGGTACGTCACTGCGTCGCGCAACGTCGGGCGGATGCCGGCCGGGTAGTCGTTGGCGGTGAAGTACTCGGCGAGCGCGGCGATCGGCTTGGTGCCCAGCGCTTCGCGGTTCTTCCAGACCTCTCCGTACGCGCGGTGCATCTCGGCGTACAGCTGGCCCGCCGTCCACTGCTTCAGGTCGACGACCCCCCTGGTGTCGACCTTCTCTCTGGTGCGAATCTCCCAGCTGTATTGCATTGCGTAACGCCAGATCGCGTTCGCGTAATAGAGGTTCACCGCGTCTTGGCCGAGCTGACCTTTGGGCCAGGGCTCTTCGCGCAGCCGCTTCACTGCGGTCTCGTAGCCGCCCAGCGAGATCCGCAGCTGGGTCACCTTGATCAGCGCGCGCGCGTGCTCCAGCTCGTCGCCGCCCGCCTTCGCCGCGGTGAGCCGCTTCTCGGCTTCGACCGCAGCCGCCTCCAGCTTCTGTTCGGAAACGAGCTTGTCGATCTGGGCCCAGGACGGCGTCTGTCCGAGCAGCGAAAGCGTCAGCAGGAGTGGGGTCATGGCGCGCGCACCTTAGACCCCGCTGCGTGCCCGATGGTTTCGTTTTACCGGTAGCCCTGGGCCTGCAGCGCGAACAGGTGCGCGTACCGGCCCTTCATCGCCAGCAGCTCTTCGTGGCTGCCGAGCTCGAGAAGCTTTCCGTGCTCGAGCACTGCGATGCGGTCGGCCATGCGCACGGTCGAGAAGCGGTGCGAGATGATGATCGCGCTGCGGTCTTTCGCGAGCCGCTTGAACCGATCGAACAAGGCGACCTCGGCCTCGGCGTCGATGGACGCCGTGGGTTCGTCGAGAATCAGGATCTGCGCGTCGCGCATGAAGGCGCGGGCGATGGCGAGCTTCTGCCACTGCCCGCCCGACAGCTCGTGGCCCTTCTCGAACCAGCCGCCGAGCACCGTGTCGTACTTCTGCGGCAGCGACTCGACGAGCTCACCGGCGCCGCCGTCTTCCGCCGCGCGCTTCACCACGTCGGGCTCGCCGAGCCGGCCGACATCGCCGAGCCCGATGTTCTCGCCTGCGCTGAACTGGTACCGCACGAAGTCCTGGAACACCGCGCCGAAGCGCTGCCGCAGATCCTTCACCTCGAAGTCGCGCAGGTCGACGCCGCCGTAGAGAATCTCGCCTTCCGACGGCTCGTAGAGGCGCATCAGCAGCTTCACCAGGGTCGACTTGCCGGCGCCGTTCTCGCCCACCAGGGCCAGCTTCTCGCCGGGCCCGAGGGTCAGCGTCAGATCCTTCAGCGCCCAGCCATCGCGGCCCGGGTACCTGAAAGAGACGTTGCGGAACTCGATCGCGTGCTGGCCGGGCGACACCGTCTTCGCGGGCAGCGTTCGCGGCTGCTCGGCGTCAGTGGGCAGCGCGAGAAACAGAAACAGGTTCGACATGAAGAGGGCGTCTTCGTACATGCCCGCCACCGACGACAGCACCGCCTCGAAGGCCGACTGCCCCTGGCGGAACACCGCGAGGCCGAGGGTCAAGTCGCCCAGCGAGATGTCGCCCCGCGCCGCGCGCGCCGCCACCGACACGTAGCAGGCGTAGAACGCAGCCAGCGAGATGGCGCCGAAGAGCGTGCCGAGCAGCAGCCGCTTCACCGCGAGCCTTCGATCTTCTTTCAGGAACTTCGAAAAGAGCCCGCGGAACCGGCCCAGCACCATCGGACCCAGGTCGTAGAGCTTCACCTCTTTGACGTGCGAGTCGCGGGTCAGGATCCACTCGAGGTAGTTGAGCTTGCGGCCTTCCGGCGCGCGCCACGACGACAGCCTGAACGCCTCGCCCGACAGCCGCGTCTCGGCGATGAAAGCGGGAATCGCCGCCACGACCAGAAGGATCGCTGCCCACCACGCGACGCCCAGCAACAGCACCGCGAAGGTGGCCAGGGTGATGCCGTTCTTGATCACGTTCACCAGCGCCATCGCCAGCGACAGCGGCCGCAGCGACGCCTCGCGGCGCGCGTTCTGCAGCACGTCGTAGGTCTTCGAGTCTTCGAAGTGCTTGAGCTCGAGCGTCAGCGACTTCTCGAGAATCTGCTCGTTGATGAGGTTGCCGAGGTTCACCCGCAGGAGCTCGCGCGTGAACCCGGCGAGCCGGCCGACCGCGAGGGTGGCGACGGCGAGCCCGAGCTCCCAGGCGACGTACTTGAACACCAGGGCCTGGTCGGCTTCCGAGTGCGACTTCGCCGCGTGCACCACCGCGTCGATGATCAGCTTCCCGACGTAGGCGAGCGCAGCGGGGAAGAGCGCCTGCACCAAGGTCATCGCCCCCAGCAGCAGCGCGCTGGCCCGGTCGGCCTGCCAGACCAGGCGCAAGGTCTTCGGCAGCTGCTTCAGCAGGTCGCGGGTCGAGATCCGTACTTTCTCTTTGGGTGAAGCCATGGGCGCAGCCATCTCTAACCCGTGCGGGGCCTCACTTGCGGCGGAGGCCGACCAGGTAGACCTCCATGCTCGCCCCGCGCGTCGCTTCGGGGCGAACCACCTTCACGTCGTCGTACAGCGCCCGCACTTCGTCACGAAAAGACTCGAAGTCGCTGCCCATGAAGAGCTTCGCCACGAAGTGCCCGCCAGTTCTGCCGCGCGTCTGCGAGACCTCGAGCGCCTTGCCCGCCAGCCGGATGCTGCGCGCTACGTCGGTGGTCCGTGTTCCGGTCGTCTTCGGCGCGAGGTCCGAGGCCACCACGTCGAAGACTCCGTCGTAGAGCTTCAAGAGCTCGGCATCGAAGTTGTCGGCGAGCACGTCGAGCACCGCGGTCTTCACGTTCGGCTTTCCGAGCGGGCGAATCGCTGCGAGGTCGACGCCAATCACCGTGCCCGTGCTGCCCACCGCCGCGAGGATGATCTGCAGAAACCCACCCGGAGCGGCGCCCATGTCCAGCACCGCCTGCCCCTTCTTGAAGATCGAGAAGCGCTTCGCGATCTCGTCGATCTTGAAGGCCGACCGCGCGCGCAAGCCTTCGGCGTGGGCCTTTTTGAAGAAGTGGTCTTTCGGCTTGTAGGCCTTGCTCTGGCTCATCAGTCCAACGGGTTATGGGGCCGCGGCCTTCACTTCGCCCAGCTCGCCCGAAAGGTCATCTCCGTTCGCGGCGTTCTTCACCTTCTCGAACAGGCGCAGGTAGCGCGTGACTGCGAAGTCCTTCGCCTTCTCCGGCTTGATGTTGGCGGCCGACGACGCGCCGATCAGCCCCTGGAACACGCGGGCCTTGGGGTTCGCCTTGTCCATCGCCCAGACCTGAACGCTCGAGACGACGGGGCAGGCCGAGACGGCAGTGGCAGCGGCGATCGACGCTTCCACCGGCAGCACCTCGGGCTTCTCGTTCATCCACTGCACGTAGGCGACGCCGTGCTCTTCGGTCAGGTCAGCCTCGATTTTTCCCAGCCGGCCCTTGAGCTCGGTGGCGTCCAGCGCTTCGTGCAGGTTCTTCTCGCAGAGCGCCTTCAGGTCACCGGCCTCGTCGCCCTTGGCGATCACTGCGCTCAAGTCTTTCACCTTGAACTTGGCGTCTTTGGCGATCGCGGCGACGCGCGCATCGGGCTTCATCTTCTGCACCCGGGGATCTTCGAGCGCGACCTTGTAGTGCTTGTACATCTTGAACTCGTCGCGCGTCAGCGGCAGCGGCTCGGCCGCGAAGGCAGAGAAAGTCAGGGCACAGGGAACCAGCAGGGCAAGGCGAGCCGAAACCATCGAGGTGAAGCCTCCGTGAAAGAGTCGCGTTATACCGAAACCCCATGCCCGGCTGTGGAAGGTGCGGTGCAAAGCTTGAGATCGTGGGCGGCACCGTGGGGCGTCACGAGACGTGCCGCCACTGCGACGCCGAGCTGCACGCCTGCATTCATTGCCGCCACTACGATGAGACGGTGGCCAAGGCCTGCAAAGAGCCTTTCGCCGAAGTCCCCGTCGACAAGGAAGACGCCAACTTCTGTGACCTCTTCCAGATCGGCGAGGGCCGCGAAGGCGTCGCGGCAAAGAAAGAAGAGCTGCTGTCGGCCGCGGAAGCGCTGTTCAGGAAGAAATAGGCCCGCGACGGCGACGAAGCAGCCCGAGCAGCGCCAGGCCCGCGAGCATCCCTTCGGCCGCCGAGCACCCTGACTTCGCCGACGGCCCGGGGTCGGCGCATGACACCGGCAGGCACCCTGCCCCTTCGGCGCACAGCGACTCGCCGCACTGGCCGTCGTTCGGCGTCTCGAAGGTGACCTCGATCGACTGGTCGGCGAGCACGCGGATGCCCGAGATCGAAAAGCCCGACTTTTCGCCCGAGTAGAAGTTGCTCGAGAGCACCTTGTGGGTGGCGCTCAGCGGGGTGTGGCCGTCTTCGGGCGACAGCGCGTCGCCCTCGAGAAACAGATCGCTTGCGAAGTCGGGCTTCTTGTTCTGCTCGACCTCGAACAGCCCGTCGGCCTGCACCCAGCGAATGTAGGGGTGCCAGGGGTCACAGTTGACACAGGTGAGGATGCGGTCGACGAACCGGCCTTCTTCGCCGCGCAGCTGCTTCAGCTTGCGGTCGACGTGAAAGACCGCGAGCCCCCGGGTGAAGACGCCGCGATCGAACCGGCCGTCGGGCCCGCGGTTCTCGACCAGGAAATACTCGTCGCCGGTGCCCAGCCGCCAGACCTCGCCGCTGGTCTCAGCCGGCTTCACCACCACCCGCTGCTTCCCCGACACCTGGTGCCAGTTGCCCCATCGCAGCCGCCACCGCGTCTCGGCGTCAGGCAGCGGCACGGCCGAGTCGTACTGCCACGATCCCATCCACGTCAGGTTGAGGCCGGCGTACTGGCCCGACTCGTCGTAGAGATCCGTGAGCCCCAGCAGGTGCCCGAACTCGTGGATCATCACCCACGCGTCCGACTTCCCCGCGATCGCCACGTGCGGAATCTTCACCCCGTCGACCACCAGCGGGCCGCCCATGCCGCCATTGAGGTTGTCGTCGCGGTTGAAGTAGCCGAACGGGAAAGCGATGCCGCCGAAAGGCACATTCGCGAGCAACATCACGCCGTCGGCCCAACCATCGGGCACGTTGCGCTTCCCGTTCACGTCGAACTTCGAGAAGTCGGTGCCCTGCGCTTTCGCGCGCTTCACCGCCTCGCGAATCATGTCCATGCCGGCCGTGAAGGCGTTGATGTCGCCGCGCGGAATCTCGCACTTGGGGAACGTTGCCGCGGGCAGCGGGCAGGTGTCGAACACCACCTTCTGCGCGATCGTCACGTGCGGCTGGTACCGCCCCAGCGACGCAGTGCGGTAGTAGTCGACGAACCCGCCGGTGAAGTCGGGCCCGAAGAAGGCCTGCAGCCCCGGAATGTCGAGTTCGGGGAACCCCTTTACTTCGACCGGGATGAGCACGATCTCAGCCGGGCCCAGCGAGGGGACCTTGTGCGGCCCGACGTCCTCGCGAATCACGAAGTGATCCATGAAGTCCGCCCGGGCCGCGGTGGCCGGAATCAACAGACACAGCATCGCCAAGCGTCTCACCCGCAAGACAATGCCCCAATTCCGGGCCGCAGAGAGAGCCGCTTCAGCGGGTCCCGCATGGCGATTTGCGCGGCCGCCTAAAAGCCCGACAGCTTGCTGATGATTTCCTTCATGATCTCGGACGTGCCGCCGCCGATGGTAATCAGGCGGATGTCGCGCCACGCGCGCGCGATGTCGGTCTCTTCGATGTAGCCCATGCCGCCGTAGAACTGCTGGCAGTCGTACGCGACGCGCTGGGCCAGATCGCCGGCGACGAGCTTCGCCATCGAGATCTCTTTCACGGGCGATTCCTTCGCCTCGAAGAGCTCGACCGCGTGGTACGTGAGCCGCTTCGCCGCTTCGATCAGCGACATCAGCTCGACGAACTTGTGGCGCCACACCTGGAACTTGATCAGCGGCCGGCCGAAAGCTTCACGCTCGTGGCCGTAGGCGATCGCGCCCTTCACCATCTCTTCCATCGCGGCGACGGCGGTGATTGACGCGGTCAAGCGCTCGCCCTGGAAGTTCGTCATCACGTGGTAGAAACCTTCGTTCTCTTCGCCCAGCAGGTACCGCACCGGCACCTTGCAGTCTTCGAAGAAGAGAATCGCGGTGTCTGACGAGAGGTTGCCGATCTTGTCGAGCTTCTTGCTGACCGAGAACCCCTTCACGTCGGTGGGGAAGGTCAGCAGCGAGACGCCGCCATAGCCTGCGGGGCCGGTGCGCACCGCGAGGGTGATGAAGTCGGCGCGCGTGCCGTTGGTGATCCACATCTTCGAGCCGTTGATGACGTAGTCGTCGCCGACGCGCTTCGCGGTCGTCTTCACGTTCGCCACGTCACTGCCCGCGCCCGGCTCGCTGACGCCCAGCGCCGCGATGCGATCGCCCGCGAGCGCCGGAGCCAGGAACTCGCGCTTCTGCTCGTCGGTGCCGATCTCGTTGATGATCGGGGTCGCCATCTGGCTCTGCACCAGCAGCGCCATATTCACGCCCGCGTTGTGCGAGTGCGCGATCGCTTCGCAGAAGGCCGTCACGTACCAGTAGTCGAGCCCGCTGCCGCCGTACTTAGGATCGTGGTTGATGCCCAGGAACCCGAGCTCACCCGCCTGCTTGAAGACTTCCCGCGGAAAGATGCCCGCGCGATCCCACTCGAGGGCGTGCGGGGCGAGCTCCTTCTCGACCCAGGTGCGAACCGACTTCCGGAAGGCTTCGTGCTCGGCGGTGAAGAACTTCGACATGGCGTGTCGCTCCAGTTTTGAAACCGCGTCAGATTGATTCTGAAGTCAATACAGGACGAAGGCAGAAAGCACAACGCCCCCGTTCCGGGTGGGAACGAGGGCGTCGGTGCTTCGAAGGCCTGAAAAAACTAGAGCTGCGGCTGGCAGAACCCGTAGCCCGTCGGAGCGCCGCTGATCTGGACGCACAGGTTGGCTTTGGGAACCTGAATGCAGCCGGCGGCTCCGACCGCGACGTCGCAGTAAGGGCGGCAGATGCCGGCCTGGCCGAGCGCGAGGCCCGTGCAGTTCAGCGAGCGCGGCGGGTTGGCCCCGAGGCACGCCGTGGCGGTGAGGCAGGCGGCCTCTTCGAGCTTCGTGTCGGTGGCCGCCGAGCAGTACGCCGCCGGGGTCGCCGCAGTAGGGTCGAAGTAACAGAAGGTACCGGTGGCGCAGTCAGGCGCGCGCACGTCGCACGGCTTCCTGCAGGACTTCTGCTGGGGGTTGCTGACGCAGATCTCGGCGAGGTCGGTGCCCATCATCGGCTTGCAGAGCTGGCCGTTGAAACCGCCGCACTTGCACAACCCGTCTTCGGGGTCGCAGCTGGTGCCGCCCGCGCAGCTTCGGGTGCCGCCGTCAGCCGTGGCGCACTGCGCGCCGCCCTGGCACTTGGCCGGGGGGCCGAGGGCGCAGATCTGAACCGGGCTGCACACTGGGCCACCGGGGCCGCCGCACTTGCACTGACCGTCAACAGGATCGCAGGTGGTGCCGCCGCCGCAGGTGACGCCCGTGCAGGCGCTGCCCGGCTTGCAGACGCGCGCAGTGTCCTGGCAGCTGCCGCCATCGCCGCCCGCAGGGCACGCGCAGGCTTCACCGCTCTGGCAGATGGCGCCATTGCACTTGCAGTAGCCGTCCATCGGGTCACAGACGGTGGTGCCAGCGCACTTCACGCCCGAGCACACGTCTTTGATGCAGGTCTTCGCGCCGTTGCCCCCCGAGATCGAGCAGAACTGGCCGGGCATGCACTCGACCTGGGCGCACTTGCAGCGGCCCGTGCTGTTGTCGCAGGTCTGGTTCCTGCCGCAGGCGATCGCGTTGCAGTTCAGCACTGGCACGCAGGCCTTCGCGTTCGGGTTGCAGACCTCGTTGGCGCCGCAGATGGTGCCGCCCGTGCCACCGCAGCGGCACTGGCCGTCGATGACGTCGCAGCTGGTGCCGGGCTTGTCGTTGCAGTCGACCGCCGCGCACCGGGTCGGCGCGCACGAGTTCGCCGCACCGTCACACACGAAGCCCGTGGGGCAGACGACGCCGCCGCGGCCGCCGCACTTGCACTCGCCATCGGTGGGGTCGCAGACGAGGCCGGACTTCGCCGTGTCGCAGTCGATGTTCCGAGAGGTGCAGAGGTCCTTGCTGCCACCGCAGGACGAGGCGAAGAGGCCGAAGCCGAAACCGACAGCGGCGGCCAGGAGAAGGGTTTTCTTGATCATGACTTTCAAAGGTTCCGAAAAAGAGGTTCGAAGAGGGCTCAAGCGCGCCGGCGGCGCAACAGCGCCAGACCCGCGAGCCAGAGGAGGCCAATCGCTGCAGGGTCGGAGGCCGCGCAACCGCAGCCGCCCTTGGGCTCGAGCGAGTAATCGCTGCGAACCTTGATTGAGAGGCTGCGCACGTCCTGTCGGCCGCTGTCATCGGCGACCTTCACGAGGAACGCGTAGTTGCCGGGCTCGCCCGTGGGAGTGCCGCTGATGGTGCCGTCGGCGCTGAGCACGAACCCCGGAGGCAGCTTCTGCTTCGGGTCCGTCACCGCGCAGGCGAACATACCGGGGCTGGTGGCCTGCTTGACGCAGGGCTCGCTGAACGTGACCGTCGCCGCCGCGCCGCCGTTGTGGCCGATTCTCGTGGGCTGGTAGTCGTGGCTGAGGAAGGCATCGGGCAGCGCCGTGGTGGTGATGGCGAGGCCTTCGATGTAGCTGACACGCAGCATCAGCTGGGTGAAGTCTTCAGCGCCGACGCTGTCGACGACCTTCAGGGTCAGCAGGTAGAGGCCGGCCAGCTTCGGGGTGCCGCGCAGGTAGTCGACGCCGTTGCCGCCGTCTTCGATGCGCAGGCCGAATGCGGCAGGGAGCAACGCGCTGCTCAGCGCATCCTTGCCGTTGCCGATCGAGGTGCCGTCCTGCTCGGTGACGTTCTCGGCCAGCTGCTGGAAGCGCACGATCGCCCAGTCGTAGCCGGGCTTCCCGCCCACGGCCTGCAGGGCTTGCAGGTAGGACTGCTTGATGTAGCCGGTAGAGAGCCCTGCGGTGGCGATGTGCAGCGTCGCCGGGGGCACGACCTTGAGCTTCAAGTCCTTCGAAGCCGAGGTGCCCGCAGAGTCGGTGCAGACGACGCCGAAGAGGAAGTCACCGCCCTCGTTCGCGCGGCCTTCGATCTGCCCTTCGGGCGACAGCGCCAGCGTCGACGGCAGCCGGTTGTCGGGCTTCAGCGTCCAGACGTACGGGGGCTTGCCGCCCACCGCGACCAGCGAAGCCGCGTAGGCGCGAGAGAACTCGGCGGCCGGAAGATCCTGGTCGACGACCGCCAGCGGCAGCGTGCCAGTGGTGATCATCAATGAGAGCGAAGCCGTCGCCATCGCGCCGCCGCTGGTGGCCTTCGCATCGAAAGCGAAGGTGCCCGAGACAGCCGGAGTGCCCTGCAGATCGCCCGACGCCGACAGCGACAGGCCCGGAGGCAGCGTGCCCGCAGTGATCGACCATGTGTACGTGCCGTTGCCGCCCGTCGCCTTGAGGCGCAAGCCGTACGGCCCGTACTGCGTGGCGGCGGGAAGCGTGGTGGTGAGAATCGACAGCTGGCCCGTCGAGACCAGAATCGGCTGGGCGGCGGTGACGCAGTTGTTGACCTGGGTGATCTCGGTGATTCCGAACTCGGGCGTCGCTGCGGGGTCGTAGTTCACGCACACGCCCAGCCAGTACTCGCGCGCGACCAGCGTCGCAGGCAGCGTGAGCATGTCGGAAACAGGGCTGGTGGCGCCTTCGGCCAGCGCCGTCACCGAGCCGATGGGCGAGAGCTTCACGTCGGAAATCGTGACCACCGCGTTGTCCGAGATGAACCAGGTGTATTTGAAAGCTCCTGCCGCGGCGTTGCCGACGTTCTTCAGCACCGCATCGCCGGCGATCGTGCCGCCGGGAGCACCCGTGGTGGGGCTGGTGACGCTGCTGACGATCAGGTCGGCGGTGGGCGCGCCGATGTTCATCTGCGCCGGCGTGCCGGTGTTGTTGAGCTCGCTCTGCTCGACGATGGTGTTGTCGGGGTCGACGCGGGCGATGACGAAGTAGTTGCCCGAGGTGATCGCCGCCGGAATCGGAGCGGTGGCGCTGACCTGCGCTTCGGCGCCCGGGTTGAGGCTGATCGGCAGCGAGTCGCCGATGGCGGTGTCGGTGGCCTCGTAGGTCGCGTCGGCCGACAGGTAGAAGCGCACGATGACGTTGGCGGTCGCGCGGCCACCGACGTTCTTCACCACCGCGCCCGCGCGGTACGCGACGCCCGTGTAGCCCGTCTGATCGCCGGTGACAGAGCCGACGGTGAGGTCAGGAGGAAGGAAGAAGTCGATCGCCTGATCCTTCGGAAAGGAGGCAGGCGAGCAGGTACCCGAGAGGTTGGTGGTGCACGAGAGCGCCGCGATGCCGACATTGGTCGCGCCTTGAATGCCCACTGAGGCGCTGCCGAGCGCAGGCGTGCCAACGCCATAGACGAAGCGCACCTGACCAGTGGTCTCGTAGAGGATGACCTGGAAGCTGAACTTGGCGGCGACGCTGGTGGTCGAGAGCTGGTTCCACTCGAACACCTGGTAGCGGTTCGGCGAGGCGCCGAAGGTCTGGTGCCGCATGTTCGAGCCCGTCGGAATCACCATTATGTCCCACCAGGGCGCCATGTAGGTGATCGGGTAGCTGTTCGTCGAGGTCTGGGTGTGGGGGATGCCGAGGTTCGATGAGGTGAAGGCGTTGCCGGCGACCTTCAGGTAGCCGTACTGCGACATCGACACCGACGACACCGGCGCGCCGAAGTACGAGAAGGGGAACGGGACGGTGATCGGCGTGCCCGTGGTGACGGGCGTACCAGAGGCGATCGGCGCGTAGGTGACGGCGTTGGGGCCCGACACCTGGTAGGCCTGTGCGAGCGCTGTGGCCGGAACCATCGCCGCCATTGCCGCTGCGGCAAGGGCGCCCTTTCTGAAGCTCAGCCTCCGCATCGCCATCGGAACCAGCAGGGCCAGGATCCACAGGCTGCTGAAAGTGTCACCGCTGCTGCTGCAACCGCCAACCTTCACTTCACGCTTCACTTCCATAGAGAACGCTCCAAGACCCGTGGCGCCCGTTGCATCGGTCGCCTCGACCACGAAATTGTAGGTTCCTTCCGCGTTGTCCAGCGGAAGCGTACCGGTGACCTTGCCATCGGCGGACATCGTCAGACCTGGCGGCAGCTGGCCCGAGTAGATCACGAACTTCGGCGACGCCTGAGTCGCCGCAGTGATCGAGAAATTAATCGCATCGCCCGGCTTCGACGTCTGGGGGATTCCAACCGCAGACAGCTTGAACCGCGCCGGAGTGATCCGGATCATGAACTCGGCGGTGTCGTTGCGGCCCTTCGCGTCTTCGACACTGAGGCTGAAAGTGAAGGTTCCTGCGCGCAGCGGCTTGCCTTCGATCACCGCGACATCCCCGGCCGGGTTGAACATCAGGCCGTCGGGAAGCTCGCCCTGCCGGGTCCACGTCAGCGGCTTCTGCATCGCCGAGATGAGCGTCATGTCGGCGTTCGCGATCGCGATGTCGGTCAAGTAGTTCTCACCCACGAGGCCGGACGACAGCTGAAGGTTGCGGAAGAGAATCGAGCCCGGGGCGATGACGCGAATCGACAGCGTCTTTTGCGCGGTGGTGCCCAGGGAGTCCTTCACCTCAAGGGTGATGTTGTTGGCGCCGTCGACGAGCCCTACCTTCGGGTTGCCGGTGATCAGGCCGGCCGCGGTGAGGGTCAGGTTCTGCGGTAACACGCCGCTGGCCAGCCGCCACTGGTAGGGCTTCACGCCGCCCGCCGCGCCCAGCGAGAACTCGTACTTCTGGGCCGGGGTGTTGATCACCGCCGGCACCGAGTTGGTGGTGATCTCGACCTGGGTGGTGGTCGGCAGCACGCGCAGCACGAGGCGAGACTGGGCATCGCGGCCGCTGTTGGTGACGGTGACAGTGAGGCCGACAACCGCCGGAGCGTTGGGCGCTCCGGTGAGCAGCCCGTCGGCGCTGAGGCCCATGCCCATCGGCAGCGCGCCCTGGGCAGCATCGAGCGCCCACGTCGAGGCCCCACCCTGCTCGCCCAGCGCGACCAGGCGGTAGCTATAGGGGCGATCGACGATCGCGTCCGGCAGCTGCGTGGTTGCGATGCGAAGGCTCGAGGCGGCGACGGCCACCGAGGCTGAGGCAAACGCGTTGTTCGTCTCGTCTGTCTCGGCGACCACGTTGGTCGTGTCGATGATCACGCCCAGGTAGTAGGTGCCCGCAGACATCGACGCGGGCAGCTTCACCAGCTCGGTCTGGGTGTCGGCGGCGCCGATCGCAAGCGTGGTGGTGCCTTCGATCGACGTCGCCGCGCCCTTCACGATCTGCAGGGGCACGTCATCGGCGGTGATGATCTGGTTCGCCGACGCGAAGTACCGGTACTTCACTTCGGGCGCGTTGACGTTGCCGATGTTCTTCAGCGTGCGAAGCACGGGCATGATCTCGCCCACGGCGCCGCTGGCGGCCGCTTCGACCCGCGTCACGGTGAGGTCGGCGGCGGGCGCGCGCAGCTGCACGACGCCCGTGATGACGAGGTTGTTGTTCACCTCGTTGAGCTCGGTCACCGCGCTGGTCGAGTCGACGATGATGAAGAGGTAATAGTTCCCGGTGGGGAAGGTCTTCATCGCCGCGTCCTTGAGCGGCATCGTGAAGGGGATGTCGACGAGCACCGACGCGCCCTGGGCGACCAGCGGCACGACCTGCTCGACCACGATGGTGTCCGACAGCAGCGAGAGCGTCGCATCGGTCGAGACGACGACGCCGACCTTGAAGTTGATGCCGTTGGCCCCTCCGATGTTGTCGATCTTCACCGACGCGCGCGCGGGCTCACCGAAGTAGCCGACGCGGGTCGGGGCGCCGGTGATCGGGTCGAGGAAGTCGGTGCCGGTGTTGACGAGGTCGGCCTGCTTCATCGTCACCTTGGTGCCCGAGGCGACGACGTTGTTCGTCTCGCTGGCTTCCGAGATCGCGTTGGCCGGGTCGATTTGCAGCAGGTAGAACCAGTCGCCGCCGGGCACGTTGCCAGGCACGGTGATGCTCAGGTTGTCGTCGACCGTCTGGCCGCCGGTGATCGCCTGGGTGCCGGTGAAGAGCACGTAGTCGCTGGCCTCGAACACATTGTTGTTCGACAGGAGGATGCGGAAGGTGACGGTGCCCGCGGGGTCTGTGCCCTGGTTGAACCACTTGGCGTTGACGGTGATCACGTTACCGGGGCCGCTGTTGGCCGGGCCCGAGACGGCGGTGGCGACGAGGTCGAGGCCGCTGACAAAGTAGCTGGCGGTGCTGCCGACGTTGTTCGTCTCGGAGGCTTCGGCGACGACGTTGGTCGTGTCGGCCTCGACGATCACGTAGTACTGGCCAGGAGGCGGAGGCGTAGACGTGGTGCCGACGCCAGTGGCGCTCGCGGCGGCGGTCGGGCTGCCTGCACCGCCGAGCGTGATGTTGGCGGGCGAGGTGTAGATGAGAATCGACCCCACGTTCTTCTGCGGCTGGGTCGAGAGGTACGCCTTCCAGGCGAAGGGCACGGCGCCAGTATCGTTCTGCCCGTAGTTCTGGAAGGTCGGGTTGACGGTGACGCTGATGTTGCTGGCGCCACCACCCGTGAGGTTCGCGATGTTCACCGCTGCGACCGCGATGTCAGGCTGCACCGGCTGGCCGATGGTGAAGAGCGTGTTGGCCGGCCAGTTGGTCTCGGTGCAATCGCTGGAAGCGATCGAGCAGTTGAGGTGGTGGCCGCCCATGCTGCCGGTCGCGTTTTCCCAGCCTGCGGTGCCGAACGAGACGGGGCCCGAGATGGGGCCGTAATGAATGGTGAAGAGGCCTGAAGCGGTCAGCGTGACCTTGTACGTGTAGAGGATCGAGCTGAAGAACGGGCCCCAGTTGGCCCACTCGATCTCGATCTGCCCGGCCGACTGCTTCGACTTCAGCGTGCCGGAAGCCGAGCCGTCCATGTCCTGCCACCAGCCCGCGATGATGTTGTGAACGGGCACGCCGTTGCCGTTGTCGCGCAGCGGGTTGGGAATACCGTCGCCGCTGGTGCAGATGACGCCGATCGAGCAAGGGGTCGAGCTGCCAAACATCAGGAAGCCGTTCGAGTCGACGTGCACCGACGTGAAGTTCTGGCCGTAGTACGGAAACGTGAAGCCCAGCGGGATGCTCGCGTAGCCCTCGTCTGCCGCAGGATAGGTGCCGAAGGAGTCGCGCGCCAACAGCGGCACGTTGGTGCCGCCCGTCATCGGCACGTAGGCCTGGGTCTGGCTGTTGACGGTATAGACCTGGGCGGAGGCAAGCGCGGCAGACAACCCGACGCAAAGCGCCAGGAGCTTGGAGATCGAAGGCTTCGTCATTTTTGTTTTTCCTAATGGCCGCCGATTCATTTCGGCCAAAACGAATCGGCGGCGCAACGACGGCGAGCTGTCAGGGAATGCAGGCGACGAAATACGTGATCGTCAGCGTCTTGCCGGGCTCAGGGACGAAGAGCGGCTCGAAGTTCACCGAGTTGCCCGTCGAGTCGTACGTCCACACCTGGGCACCGCGGCTGTCGACCGGATCCAGGGCCACACCGTCGATCTTGACTTGAATCGTCTTGCCCGCCGTGAGGTCAGGCGTCGAGGTGAGGAAGAAGTTGGTGCGGTAACCGAAGGCGTTCTTGCCGATCTGCTCGAGCGCCTTGCTCCAGTCGGGGGTGCAGATTTCTTCCTTCACGCCGTTGGTGGCAACGACCGCCGCGAGGCTGCGGGGACCCGTTATGTCGTAGCTGCAACCGGCCGGTTCCGAAGGCAGGTAAGGGCCGATGCTGTTGTACGAAAACAGCGTCGCCTGCTGCGCCCCTTTGATGTTGAGCAGTTGGTTTACGTAGAAAGCGACCGGCTGGGGCGACTGATCATCGGCGTCGGAAACGGCGACGACGGCGAGCACGGCGTCCGAGCGAAGCAGACCAGCGTTGTCGCTGGTGATCAGCGGCGCGGTGAGCGCGGCAACGGCCGGCTGCAGCGAGAGCTCGGTGCCGCTGCCGTTGGTGCCGAGGTTCACCTTCGCCTTGAACTTGTTCTCGACGTCGACCGTCGTCGGGCGAAGGACCTTCGGGTTGCTCGCATCGCCGAGGATCCGGCCCTGCTCACCGCCCGAGTCCATGTCGGTGCTGGTGACCGCGATCTGGTAGTCGACCTGCGCCGACGTCGCGTACTTGATGAAGGACGAGAAGTTCACCGACAGCGCCACCTGCTTGTCGAACATCGAGCACGAATTGTCGATCACGATCAGGATGTCGGCCTTCGGTTTGCTGTCCTGCTTGAAGGTGTCGGTGTTCAGACCCATCGTGTCGCCCGCGCCGGCCAGCGTGATGATGTAGTCGACCGCCGAACCGTTCTGCATCACCTTGATCAGGAAGGCACCGTTGTCCGTGCCAAAGTTGATCGGGTGGTACTTCATGCTGAAGGTGACGGGAGCCGCGCCAGGCGACAGCACGGTGTTCGGCGAGATGCCGGCCGTGTTGACCGCGATGAACTCGGGGCAAGGCGAGGTGCCTGGGCAGTTCGCGCCGCCGGCAGGCTCACCCGCGGGCGAGACCATGCTGTAGCTGGTGATCGTCACCGCTGAGGTGCAGGTGTTGTAGATGGTGAAGGTGCGGGTCGCGCTGCTGCAGTCCTTCTGCACGGTGCCGAAGTTGAGGTCGTCCGGCGTGATGGTGAGGCAGCTGGCCGCGATCGCCGCGTTCAGCGCCACGACGCCTTCCGGCTTGGTCGGGTTGCTGATGCTGAAGGAAACCGAGCCCGTCGCCGCGGTGACCGCGGTCGGCACGGTGCCCTGCGGCCACGCACGAACGGCAACCGAGAGAACCTGGCCCGGCTGCAGCTCCTTGTCGAACAGCGCGCCAGCGGGCAGCGAGAAGATGATGTTCGTCGGTGCCTTGAGATCGAGGTTCGAGATGAGGCAGAGGTCGCCCGCGTTCTGACCCTTGTTGCGGATGGTGAAGGTCAGGTCTTTGTAGTCGGGCGGCGTGACGAGGCCGAAGTTCAGGTTCAGCGGCGAGACCTCGTAGTCGCAAGGCGGGAGGACGATCGACTCGGCGTTGATCGTGACGGTGAACTTGGGCTCGTCGGGGTCGTTCGAGAAGATGTCGACTTCCCACACCTTCGTGCCGGTGCCGGTCGGGGTGATGCGCACGGGGACGTCGAGCAGCGCCTTCACGCCCGAGGCCTCGAGGCCGATCGCCTGATCATACGAGCCGATGCTCGGCAGGTTGGTGCACATGCCGTTCGCCAGCACTTCCCCGACGCAGAGCTCGCCGACGGTGGCGGTGTTGCCGGTGACGCCGGCCTTCACGCGCACTTCCCAGAAGACCGTGCCGGTGCCCATCGCGCCGAGGTGCAGGTTCGCCTTCGGATCCGGCGGGGTCGGCTTGGTGCCGACGTTCTGCACGGTCATCTTGCGGTTCACGTAGCTGTTGGCGCCCGCGAAGTACGCGACGCGGCCGAAGTTCAGGTTGGCCGGCTTCAAGTCGATGTCAGGACCACCGCCGTAGCCTTTGAGCTGCTCAATGCCGGCGGGCTGCTTGATGAGGGAGGTGGTGAAGTCGAGCCGCGCGTTGCGGGGCCCGAGCAGTGTGGGCTTGAAGGTGACGGTGACCTTGACGGTGCCGGGCATGAGCGCGCTGTTGGCGTCGCGGGTGGCCGCGGGAACTTCGACCGGGCCCGCGCTGGCAAGCTTGTAGTCGCCGGTGCTGGGGACGAGGTTGTTGAGGGTGACGGGCTTGAGGCCCAGGTTGCTGAAGGTGACGTCGCCGGTGACCGCGAGGCCCGGGGTGACGTAGCCGAGGTCGAGCGGGTTCGGGGCCCAGGTCAGCACGGCGTCGACGCCGGTGCCGATGAGCTTGACGACCTTGTCGGGGCAGCCATCGAGGCGGCGCATCGTGACGCGGGCCAGGTAGTCCTTCACTTCAGTGGGCGCGAAGGTCAGCGTCACCGTCTTCTCCTGGCCGGCCTTCAGGCTGACGTCACCGGTGGGCGAGTCGGGGCTGAACTTGAAAGCCATGTCGTCGCCAGAGTTGCTGGTGACGGCGCCGATGAAGGCGACGGCGTCGATCGGGCGGGTGTTCTTGATCTTGGTGGCGATGTCGAAGGTGTCGCCCTTCGAGACTGCGCCGAAGTCGAGGGTGGTGGGCAGCTCGCACTCACCAGAGACCGAGGTAGCCTTGATGGTGATGGTGCCGGTCTCTGCGCCGAGGGCGGTGTTGCTCGCGCGCAGCAGCAGCTTGACCTCGTGGGGCACGGTGAGTGCCGTGTCGGTAGGAGAGTCGAAGGTCACCACGTACTCGGCCACTTCGCCGGCGCCGAGCTCGCGCGTCTCGAACGCGATGTCGAACACGACCGGGGCCGGGTCACCGACGCCGCCGATCTTGGTGTTGTCTGCGCCGGCCGTCTTCTCGAGGGTCTCGAGGAAGAGCGCACCTGCACCGTTGTTCTTCACGATGAGCTTGAGGGTTGCCTTCTTGCCCATCGGCACCTGGCCGAAGTCGTAGGTGGCGTCCGTACCGGACATCGTCGAACCGCCGACGTCGTACTGAATCGAGATCTCGCCGTTCTTGACCGCCGGCTGCTGGCCGCCGCAACGGCACCCGCTGACCACCAGTGAAAATGCAGCAAGCAACAACGCAGGGCGCAGCATGGACGGCTGGAGCATGGGGGGTCCTCTTACTCGGGTGCCCGTCGGCTGGCGGGCGGTCAAAAGCTTTGAAAAGTGGGGCAATGTGCCTAACCCAGCGATTCTGGTCAAGCACCTACCCCTGCGCACGGCATCCTACACTTCAGGTACTTGTCGCACTGACCTGCTCGAGAGTTGCGGATGTCAACCCGCATTCCTTTCTACGGGAGGCAGGCAACGAAGTAGGTGAGGGTCAACGTCTTGCCGGGTTCGGGCACGAAGAGGGGCTCGAAATTCACCGAATTGTTGATCGGGTCGTAGTGCCAGATCAGTGAGCCCAGCACATCGACCTCGTCCAGCTGCTGGCCGTCGAGCTTGACGACGATCGTCTTCCCGCCCGACAGGTCAGGCGACGCGTTGAGAAAGAAGTTGGTGCGGTAGCCGAAGGCGTTCTTGCCGATCTGCTCGAGCGACTTGCTCCAGTCGGGGGTGCAAATCTCTTCCTTCACGCCGGCGGTGGCGCCGACGGCGAGCTGAAGGCGGCCTCCCCCACCCGGCCCGTCGTACGAGCAGCCGGGGGGCTCGGAAGGCAGGTACGGGCCAACGGCGTTGAAGCTGAACATCGTCGCTCGCTGCACACCTTTGACGCTGAGCAGCTGGTTCACGTAGTAGCTGACGGGCTGGGGCGACTGATCGTCAGCGTCGGTGATCGCGACCACGGCCAGCACCGCATCGGCGCGAAGCAGGCCCGCGTTGTCGGAAGTGATGAGCGGCGCCGTGAGCGCTGCGACCGCGGGAAGCAGATCCTGCTCGGCGCCGCTGCCCAGCGTGCCCAGCGAGACCTTCTGCTTGAACTTGAGCTCGACGTCGGGCGTCGTGGGCTTAAGCACCTTCGGGTTGTTGGCGTCGCCGACGATGCGGCCGCCTTCGACCACCATGTCCGTGGTGGTGACGGCGATCTGGTAGTCGACCTGCGCGGTGTTCGCGTACTTGATGAAGCTCGCGAAGTTCACCGACAGCGCCTGCTGCTTGTCGGACATCGAGCAGCTGTTGTCGATTACGAGCAGGATGTCGGCCTTTGGCTTGGTGTCCTGGGTGAAGGTGTCGGTGTTGAGGCCCTGGGTGTCGCCGGTGCCCGTGAGCGTGACGAGGTAGTCGACGACCTGCGCGTTCTGGGTCACCTTGATCAGGAAGACGCCGTAGTCGGTGCCGAGGTTCAACGGGCGGTACTTGAGGCTGAAGGTGACGGGCGTCGCGCCGGGCTGCACCATCGTCATCGGCGCGATGCCGCTGGTGTCGACGGGGATGAACTCGGGGCACGCGGTGGCGCCTGGGCAGTTGGTCGAGCCGCCAGGTTCACCCGCAGGGGCGACCATCGCGAAGCTCTCGATCTTCACCGCGTTCGGGCAGGTGTTGTAGACGGTGAAAGATCGCGTCGCGCTGTTGCAGTCTTTCTTCACCGTGCCGAAGTTGAGGTCGTCGGGCGAGATGGTGAGGCAGCTGGTGCCGATGGTCGCGCTCAATGCCACGAGCCCCTCGGGTTTGGCCGGGTTGCTGATGCTGAAGGCGACGGTGCCCATCACGTTGGTGAGCGTCGCGGGTACGACCCCCTGCGGCCAGCCGCGGACGATGACGGTGCGGGTCGCGCCTGGCTGAAGCTCTTCGTCGAACACGGCCCCCTGCGGCAGCGAGAAGATGGGGTCGCTGCCGATCTTGAGGTCGAGGCTCGAGATCAGACAGAGATCGCCGGGCAGCTGGCCGCGGTTGCGGATCTGGAAAGACAGATCTTTGTAGTCGGGCGGCGTGACGAGGCCGAAGCTCAGCGTCGTCGGGGTGATCTCGTAGTCGCAGGGCGGCAGCACGATCGACGTCGCGCGAATGGTGACGATGAAGTCGGGCTCGTCGGCATCGTCGGAATGGATCACGACCTCCCATTCCTTCAGGCCGCCGTTGACGCTGTCGGCAGGCGTGACGCGCACGGGCACCTCGAGCAGCGCCTTCAGGCCCGCCGCCTCGATGCCGACCAGCGGGTCGTACGCGCCAGACGTCGGCTTGTTGGTGCAGGTGGTGCCCAAAAGCTCGCCGACACAGATCTCGGCAAGGGTCGCGGTGTTGCCCGCCACGTTCGGCTTCACCCGTACGTCCCAGTAGACGAGGCCGTTGCCGTTGGCGCCGAGGTGGAGGTTGGCCTTCGCGTCGGGCGGCGTCGGCCGGGTGCCGACGTTCTGGATGACGAGCTTTCGGGTGACGTACGCTGCGGGGCTCGCGCCAGCGAAGTACGCGACGCGGCCGAAGTTGAGCAGCGGCGGCTTCACGTCGATGTCGGGGCCGCCGCCGTAGCCCTTGAGCAGCTGGATTCCCGACGCCTGCTTCGGCAAGTCGGTGTCGAAGTCGAGGCGGCCGGGGCGCGGGCCGAGCAGCGTGGGCTTGAAGGCGACCTTCAGCTTCGTCGAGCTGGCGACGAGCGCGCCCATGGCGTCGCGCACGCCTGCCTTCACCACCACGGGCGCGGGGGTGAGGACCTTGAAGTCGGCCTTGTCGGTGCGCAGGTTGGTGAGGGTGACGTCCTTCAGCCCCAAGTTGCTGAAAGTCATCTCGGCTGTCGTCTGCTGCAACGGAGCGACGTACCCGAGGTCGAGCGGGTTCGGCGCCCAGGTGAGCACGGTGTCGACGCCGGTGCCGATCAGCTTGATCGTCTTCTCGGGGCAGCCGTCGAGGCGGCGCATGGTGACGCGCGCGACGTACTCCTTCACCTCGGTCGGGCCGAAGACGAGGGTCACGACTTTTTCCTGCGCGACCTTCAGGCCGACCTCGCCCTTCGGAGATTCGGGGGTGAAGATGAAGACCTTGTCGTCGCCTGAGTTGCTGGTGACGTCGCCGACGAAAGCGAAGCCGTCGGTGGGCCGCGTGTTCTTGAGCTTCACCGACAGCGGGTAGTTGTCGCCTCGCGCGACGGCGCCGAAGTCGAGGGTATCGGGCAGCTCGCACTCGCCCGACACGCTGACGCCCTTCAAGACGATGGTCGCGGACTCTTTGCCGAGCTCGGTGTTGCTGGCGCGGAGGGTCAGCGTCGCTTCGTGCGGCACGCTGTTCTGCGCGGGGTCGGTGGGCGAGTCGAAGTCGAGGTCGAGCTGTGCGGTCTCGCCGGGGCCGATCTCGCGGGGCGCGAAGCCGACGATGAAGACGGGGTTCAAGGCGCTGGCGTCGCCGATCTTCACCGCTTCGCCGCTGGCCTTCGTGAGGGTGTCGAGGAAGAGCGCGCCGCCCCCTGCGTTGCGAATCTCGATCTTCGACGACACCTTCCTGCCCATCGGCACCTGGCCGAAGTCGTAGGTGCCGGTGTTCGAACTGGTCATCGACACGCCGTCGACGGAGTAGACGATGGCGATCTCGCCCGGCTTGTTCTCGACCGTCGTGGGCACACAGCGACAGCCGGGCACGACGAGCAGCGCAGAGCAGACCAGCAGTAGCCAGGAGGAAGCGCGCAGCATCGTGATGACCTCGTGAAACGAAAGGGACTGCCGGCCGGTGCTTTGTGTTGATTCGATCTGCGGGGCGTTGTCAAACCTCACCCCACGGTAAGCTTGAGCACTCCAGAGACCACGTACGCCGAAAGAAGCACGGCCGCGAAGGCGAGCTTGAAGCTGCTCGACGCGAAGGGCTTCAAGCTCGCGAACGCCCGGCTGTTCACTTTTCTGTTGGCGGCGGGGCTCGCGATCGCCACCGTGTTCGGGAAGCTGCCGGGCTGGGGTTTTCTGGCGGCGATCGTTTCGATGGCGATCTACGCAGTGCTGGCGGTGCGGCACGCGAAGGTGATTCGCGAAGAGCGCACGTCGAAGACGGTGCTGCTGCTGAACGAGCGCGGGCTGCAGCGGCTGGCGGGGAAGTGGCGCGAGTTCCCGGCCCAGGGCGAGAAGTACCGCGTGGACGGGCACCTGTACGCGGGCGACCTCGACGTGTTCGGGCACGGCTCGCTGTTCCAACGGCTCGACGAGACCAGCACCCAGGCGGGCGAGAAGCTGCTGGCGGGCTGGCTGTCGGCTCCGGCGAAGACCGCAGGCGAAGTGGAAGAGAGGCAGCGCGCGCTGAAGGAGCTCGCGCCGCTGATCGACTTCCGGCAGCGGCTGGTGAGTGAGACGCGGCAGGTGGTCGCCCAGAAGGCCGACCCGTCGCGCTTCATTCGCTGGGTCGAGAATGGGTCGTCGATCGCGTCGCTGAAGTGGGCGTTCGCGCTGGCGCACATTCTGCCTCTGGTGACCTTCGGTTTGTGGGTCGGCGCCGAGCTGAAGCTGCTGCTGGACTGGGTGCCGTACGTCGGGCTCGGTTTGCAGATAGCGATCGTGGTGGTGACGTCGCCGAAGCTTGCCGAGATGTACGCGCAGCTGGCGATGGGCGAGCAGGGCTTCGTGCAGTTCGAGCACACGTTCGAGGCGATCGACGCCCAGGGCTTCACCGACCCCTTGCTCGCGCGGCTCAAGGCGGGGCTCGCGACCGGGGGCCCGCCGGTGTCGCAGCGGCTGAAGAGGTTCGAACGGCTGCATGGCTTCGCGTCGCTGAAGACCGCGAAGGAAGTGCACTGGATCGTCAACGCCCTGCTGCTGTGGGATCTGCACTTTCTCTTCCGCATCGAGCGGTGGCGCAGCGAGCTCGGCACGGGCGTTCGCGGCTGGTTCGATTCGCTGGCCCAGCTAGAAGCGCTGTCTTCGCTGGCCACCTGGGCCTACGAGAACCCGGCCTATGCGTGGCCGGAAGTCGACGAAGGCCCGGTGCACTTCGAGGCGAAACAGCTGGGCCACCCGTTGCTCGACAAGCCGGTGCGAAACGACGTGGCGCTGGAAGGCCCGGGCACGGCGCTGGTGATCACCGGCTCGAACATGTCGGGCAAGACGACGCTGATGCGGTCGATGGGGCTCAACACGGTGATCGCGTTGGCGGGCCTACCGGTCTGCGCGGACGCACTGAAGGTCAGCGTGGTGCAGGTGCTGACCAGCATGCGGGTGAAGGACTCGCTGGAGCGCGGCGTCTCGTATTTCTACGCCGAGGTACAGCGGATCAAGGCGGTGCTGGACGTGGCGAAGGCGAACCCGAAGCGGACGTTTTTTCTGCTGGACGAGCTGCTGATGGGGACCAACACCCGCGAACGTCAGATCGCCTCGCGAGAGCTGATGAAGATGCTGCTCTCGACCGGAGCCGCAGGCGCGCTGACGACGCACGACCTCTCGCTCACCGAGCTGCAGGCGTACCCGGGCGTGCGCGTGCGCAACGTGCACTTCCGTGATGAAGAGAAGAACGGGAACATGACCTTCGACTACGTGCTGCGCGAAGGCGTGGTCGAGACCACGAACGCGCTGGAAGTGCTGCGCCGCGCGGGCGTCGAGATCCCCCTGTAGCGGCTACCCGGACGGCCGGGGGCTCGGGGGCGTCAGCTCGGGCTGGATGCCGGCGGCCGACAGCTTGGGCTCGATGCGCACCAGCTGCACCCGGGGGCCGTCGATCTTCGCGACCGAGATCCGGTAGTCCTCGAGTACCCAGACGTCGCCGACGACGGGCACACGGCCAAGCTTCGCCATCAGGTAGCCAGCGATGGTGGTGATCTCGGTCTTGTCGACGTCGAACTCGACCTCGAGCGTGTCTTCGAGATCGTCGAGCTGCACGGTGCCGGGCAGCTCCAATCGTCCACCGGGCAGCGTGCGCATCGGTTCGACCTTGCGGCCCAGCTTGGCGATGTTCCCGACCAGCTCGGCGACGACGTCGCTGATGGTGACCATGCCCGAGGTGCCGCCGTGCTCGTCGACGACGATCGCGACCTGCTTGTGGCGGCGGCGGAACTCGGTCAGCAGCTGCTCGAGGGTGACGTTCTCGGGCACGAACAGCACCGGGCGCTGCACCTGCGAGATCGACTTGAGCTCGCCGCGCGAGAGAAGGAACAGCAGATCTTTGACGTTGACCAGCCCTTCGACGGTGTCGAGCCCGCCGCGGACGACGGGTAACCACGTGTGGCCCGCGCTTCGGGCGGCCTGCAGGTTGTCTTCCATCGACGCCTCGAGATCGAGGTACTTCATCTGCGTGCGCGGCACGAGCACCTGGCGCGCCGTCTTCTCCATCATCGACAGCGCGCGCTCGAGCAGCTCGGCGCGCGAGCTGTCGATCGCTCCGGCCTGCACTGAGTTCGCAAAGATGAGGCGCAGCTCGTCTTCATGAAGGACCTCGTGCTCTTCCCCACCCTGCTTGAGCCCGAACAGCTGCAGCACGAGCCGGGTGCCGAAGTTGAGGACCCAGATGACGGGGAACCCGGCGACGTAGAAGACGCGCATCGGCCAGGCGAGCATGGTCGAGGTGCGTTCGGCGCTGCGAATCGCGATCGTCTTCGGCACCTGCTCGCCGAGCACGATGTGAAGGAAGGTGATCGTGCCGAAGGTGAGCACCAGCGACACGGTCTTCGCGATCGCGTGGGCCTGCTCGCTGTCGGGAGTGATCCTGGCGAGGCCGGCCTCGATCAGATGGCCAAAGGCAGGCTCGCCGACCCAACCCAGCGCCAGCGACGCGAGGGTGATGCCGACCTGGCAGGCCGAGAGCCAGGCATCGAGCTTGTTGCGCATCGCCAGGGCCTGCGCGGCGCCGGGGCGCTTCTGTTCGACCAGCGCCTCGAGCTGTGTCGGGCGCACCTTGACGAGCGCGAACTCGACCGCCACGAAGAAGGCGTTGAGCAGGACGAGAACGAAAGCAAAGCCTAAGGCTGCGAATTGCACGGTCTTAGAAGAGCGCCTCGAACTCGGGATCCGCCTTCAGCGAATCGAACATCGGGTCGGTGGCGAGCCACGCCTGCACCTTGGCCTTGTCGAGCACCACGGCGCGCTTCAGCTGATCCAGCGCTTCGCGCGGGCGGCCCCACAGCGCGTAGAGGGCGCCCATGTTGTAGGTCAGCAGCAAGTCTTCTGGGCTCAGGGTGCGGGCCTTTTCGTAGGCACGCTCGGCTTCGGCGTAGAAGCCCTTCTGCGCGTAGCAGATGCCGAGGTCGAGGTTGGCTTCGAAGTTGTCGGGCTCGAGGCGAACGACTTCCTTGAGCTGCGCGATCGCCGCCCGGTAGTCGCCTTCGTCCATCTGCAGCGCGGCGAGCTCGTGGCGGGGAAAGGCGTCGGCGGGCTCGAGCTCGATCGCGGTGCCGAGCTCTTTGACGGCTTCGTCGACGCGGCCGACGTCGGCCCAGGTGAGCCCGAGGTTCAGGTGGGCGTCGGGGTACTCGGGGTCGAGCTCGATCGCTTCCTTGTACTCGGCGATGGCGAAGTCGGTGCCGTGGGTCGAGAGGAAGCACGCCAGGTTGTAGTGGGCGGTGGCGCTGTCGGGCTCGAGGTTCAGCGCGGTGAGGTACTCGGCCAGCGCCTCGCGGTAGAGCTTCTTTTCGGCGTAGACGGTGGCGAGGTTGTCGTGGGCGTGGGCGGAGTTGGGGTCGAGGTCGATCGCCTTCTTGAACTCTTTGATCGCCTCGTCGAGCCAGCCGCGATCGGCGAGCTCGATGCCGCGCGAGTTGTGCTCGTCGGACGCTGCGATGCTGTCTTTTTCCCTCGCCATGGCCGCCAACGCGCATTAGCAGATCAGGGCGGTAGAGTCCCCCCGCATGTGGTCACTGATCGCGGCAGCTCCGGTGGTGTCATTGCTCTTCGGCGGCGATGTGACGCTGGGGTTCCACTATGAGGAGTACTTTGACGAGCAGGTGAAGAAGGGTCGAAGCCGCGACGAGATGTTCGCCCACGGGTTCCTGAAGGTGAGACCGCTGGCCGAGAAGGCCGACCTCTTCATCGTGAACCTCGAGTGCCCTTTCACGCTGGAGGGCGAGAAGATCCCCAAGAACTTCAACTTCCGCGCGCGACCGGAGTTCGTGGCGTCGCTGCAGGCGGGCAGCGTCGACGTGGTGAGCCTCGCGAACAACCACTTGATGGATTACGGCGCGGGCGGGCTGACGGACACGCAAGGCACGCTCGACGCCGCGAAGATCGTGCACTTCGGCGCGGGGGCGACGCTTAAGGCTTCGCGCGCTCCGGCGATCGTGACGGTGAAGGGAGTGAGGCTGGCCTTCCTCGGCTACTTCTTCCTGGGCGATCGAAACATCGAGCCGAAAGAGGTGATCGCCACCGAGTCGACGCCAGGCGTCGCGGGCCACCACACCGACCTCGAGCTGATGAAGACGTGGGTGGTGGAAGACATCAAGGCGGCGCGCACGAAGGCCGACCTGGTGATTCCGTTCTTTCATTGGGGCAGGGAAGGAAAGACATCGCCCGAGCCCTACCAGCTCGAGCTGGCGCACGTGGCGATCGACGCCGGAGCGGCCGCGGTCATCGGCAGCCACCCCCACGTGCTGCAGGGCATCGAGCTCTACAACGGGCGCCCGATCATCTACTCGCTGGGCAACTTCGTCTTCGGTGGCAACTGGGACCCGCGCGACAAGCGCACCGCGATGGTGAAGATGGAGGTCGACGCCCGCGGGGTTCGCAAGACGACGGTGATTCCCGCCTTCTCGGACAAGTTCCCCGAAGTGCCTATTCAGCCCTACCCCGCCGAAGGCGACGCGGCCGAGGCCGTGCTCAACCACCTCGCAGAGATCTCCAAACAGTTCAAGACGACGCTGCCGCAGCTCAAAGGCCGGTCGCTGCCGAAGGACGCGGGGAACTGACGGCACGTCAGGCGCAGAAAGGCGACGGCCCGAGGTCAATCGAGCCGCCGCGGGATGAGGCTGGTACCGACTGCTTAGTACTTGCCCTTCGCCTTGCGCGCGCGAACGCGGCGGCGCTTCAGCACGCTGCGCTTGACCTTGGCGCGGTTCTTCAGCTTCTTCTTGCTGCGATTGCTCTTCACTGGCCGGGCCATTGTGTTGGTTCCTTGCGTAGGTGGACCCTCGTCGAATACACGCCCCCGTCGTGATCGACAAGCTGGAAGAAGTCGAGCGGCGGTTCGATCGACTCACCGCCGAGATGAGCAACCCGGCCGTGTACGCCGACTCGGGCCGTTACCAGAAGATCGCCAAAGAGCGGTCGGGCATCGAGAGGCTCGTCGAAAAGTACCGGCTGTGGCGCAAGGTCGGCGACGACCTGAGGCAGGCGGAAGAGTGGCTGAACGGCAGCGACGCGGACCTTCGCCAGATGGCGAAGGAAGAGCTGCCTGCCCTTCGGACCCAGCGCGACGGGCTCGAGGAAGAGCTGAAAATGCTGTTGATTCCGAAGGATCCGAACGACGAGAAGAACGTCATCATCGAGATCCGCGGTGGCGCCGGTGGCGACGAGGCCGCGCTCTTCGCCGAAGAAGTGATGGGCATGTACCTGCGCTTCGCCGCCAAGAAGGGCTGGGCGGCCGACCTGCTGGATGTGTCGCAGGGCAATCAGGGCGGCGTGAAGGACGCGACGCTCACGGTGTCCGGAAACGCGGTGTACTCGCAGATGAAGTACGAGTCGGGGGTGCACCGGGTCCAGCGGGTGCCGGCCACCGAGACGCAAGGCCGAATTCATACGTCGACCATCACCGTCGCGGTGATGCCCGAAGCCGAGGAAGTCGACGTGCAGATCAACCCCAATGACATCGAGATGACCGTCGCGCGGTCGACAGGCGCCGGCGGGCAGAGCGTCAACACCACCAACTCTGCCGTCGTGCTCACCCACAAGCCCAGCGGCATCGTCGTGAAGTGCCAGCAGGAAAAGAGCCAGCTGAAGAACCGGGCGATGGCGCTGCGCGTGCTGCGGTCGCGGCTGTACGAGGCCGAGCAGGAACGCATTCGCAGCGAGCGCGACAACCTTCGCAAGGGCCAGGTCGGCACCGGCGATCGCAGCGAGAAGATCCGCACCTACAACTTCCCGCAAGACCGGCTCACCGATCACCGCATCGGGCTGACCCGCCACAACCTGCCCGCGGTGATGGGCGGAGATCTGGAAGACGTCGTCAGCGCGTGCCGCACCTTCTTCCAGGCCGAGGCGCTGAAGAACGACAAAGACCGGCCGGACAAGGACAGGGCTTAAGTGACCGACGAGGTCTGGACGATTCGCAAGGTCCTCACCTGGACCACGCAGCGGTTCGAGAAGCAGGACATCGACGCCCCACGCCTCACCGCTGAACAGCTGCTGGCCCACACGCTGAAGCTCGATCGCGTGAAGCTGTTCATGGAGCTCGATCGCCCGTTGCAGAAGGACGAGCTGGGCGAGTTCCGCGGGCTGATTCAGCGCCGGATGCAGTACGAGCCGACCCAGTACCTCACCGGCTTCAAGGACTTCTACAACCGGCGCTTCAGCGTCGACGCGCGGGTGCTGATCCCCCGCCCTGAAACCGAGCTGCTGGTGGACGCGGTGCTGCAGCTGTTGCCGAAGGACGTGCCGACGCGCGTGCTCGACCTGTGCACGGGCAGCGGCTGCATCGGGGTGACGGTGGCGGCTGAGAGGCCGCAGGCGTCGGTGTGGGTGACGGACCTGTCGCCGGGCGCGTGCGAGCTGGCGTCGGCGAACGCCGAGAAGCATGAGGTCGCGGGCCGGGTGTCGGTGCTCAAGGGCGACTTGTTCGCGGCGATTCCTGCGGGCGCGAAGTTCGACGTCGTGGTGTCGAACCCGCCGTACGTGAAGCGCGGCGATCTGCCCGGCCTGCAGAAGGAAGTGACGAAGGAGCCGCGCGAGGCGCTGGATGGTGGCCCCGACGGGCTCGACTTCTACCGCCGCATCGCTGCCGGCGCCCACGCAGCGCTGAAGCGTGGCGGTTGGCTTGCATTGGAGATCGGAGATGAACAGGGTGACGCAGTGAAGGCAGAGCTGACGCGGGCGGGTTACCTCGCGGTGCGGGTGGAAAAGGATCTGGCGCGGCTCGATCGCCTCGCTTTTGCTCAGGAGCCCGCCGCCCATGGATGAGATCGTCGTGATCGGAAACGGCCCGCTGAAAGGCGAGACCTTCGCCTCGGGCGCCAAGAACGCAGCGCTGCCGATTCTCGCCTCGTCGCTGCTGGCCGAGGGCCGCCACACCTTCCGCAACGTGCCCGGCCTCGCCGACGTCGCGACGATGCTGAAGGTGTTGCGCATGATGGGCTGCGACGCCGAACGGCTGACCGGGAAGAAGAAGTACGTCTGTGAGATCGAGGTCGGCCCGAAGGTGATTCCCGAGGCGCCGTACGACCTGGTGAAGACGATGCGCGCGTCGGTGCTCGTGCTCGGCCCACTGGTCGCCCGCTGGGGCCGCGCGCGGGTGTCGATGCCGGGTGGCTGCGCGATTGGCGCCCGCCCGATCGACCAACACCTCAAAGGCCTGAAGGCGCTGGGCGCCGAGATCGAGCTGACGGAAGGCTACGTCGAGGCCCGCGCGAAGCGGCTCAAGGGCGGCACGATCACCTTCGACATGATCACCGTCACCGGCACCGAGAACGTGATGATGGCGGCGGTGCTCGCGAAGGGCCGGACGGTGATCGAGAACGCCGCGCGCGAGCCCGAAGTCGAAGAGCTGGCGCGGGTGCTGAACAAGATGGGTGCCCACGTCACCGGCGCGGGCAGCGACATCATCACCATCGATGGCGTCGACACGCTGAAGCCAGTGGACCACGCGATCATCCCCGACCGCATCGAGGCAGGCACGCTGCTGGTGGCGGCGGCGATCACCGGCGGCGACGTGTTGGTGAAGCACGCGGTGCCCGAGCACCTGGAGCAGGTGATCGCGAAGCTGCGCGAGGCCGGTTGCAAGGTGATCGCCGAGCCTGAAGGCATTCGCTGCATCGGCCCGACGCGCGTGAAGGCTGTGGACATCAAGACGCAGGAACACCCGGGCTTTCCCACCGACATGCAGGCGCAGCTGATGGCGCTGCTGTCGACGGCGAACGGCACGTCGGTGATCACCGAGAACATCTTCGAGAACCGCTTCATGCACGTCGCCGAGCTGCTGCGCATGGGCGCCGACATTCAGGTGAACGGCGCGACGGCGGTGGTGAGAGGCAGGCCTAAGCTGTCGGGCGCTCCGGTGATGGCCACCGACCTTCGGGCGTCGGCCTCGCTGGTGCTCGCGGGCCTGAAGGCCGAAGGGACGACCACCGTGGGGCGCGTCTACCACCTCGATCGCGGCTACGAGCAGCTCGAGAAGAAGCTGCGCGGCCTCGGAGCAAACATCAAGCGAGTCAAGGCCTGACGCATTACCCATGTGAGACAAATGGGAGGTTGCAGTTCACTTTCCCGCAGCCGTACCATTTCAAAACACCCTCACAGGAGCTGGATAGAACCCCATGGATTGCCCGAGCTGCGACGTCGAGATGGTTGATCTCCAGAAAGATGGAGACGACCACCCGCTTCGCAAGTGCGGTGAGTGCGGCGGGCTTTGGATTGACGTCTCGGATCTGAACCGCGTTCTGCTTCACAACAACTCTGCTGGGCTCGAGAGCCTGGGCGGGCGGGTGAACGCCGAGGCCGACTGCGGGCAGTGCCGCGACTGCTTGGTGGATCTGGTCCGGGTCGAGGGTGGCGATCGCAACCACCCGGTCAGCTACGACACCTGCGAGTCCTGCGGCGGCGTCTTCCTCGAGTCCGAGTTCAAGGACGCCAGCGACTTCAAGCAGGCCTTGCAAGAGATCGTCACTTTCTTCCAGGCGTTCTCGAACCCCAAGAAGAAGAAGGCGATCTAGGGCTTCTGGCAGTTACGGCACGCTGCGGAACACGCCCTTGAAGTCTTCCGGCACCTCGCCTTCGAAGCTGAAGGTGAAGCCGGCCTTCGAGCCCTTCTTGTTCTCGTCGCGGCTGTACTTCATCGACACCTTGCCCTTGGTGCCGGTGAGCTCGAGGACGATCTTGGTCGGCGACGCCTCGTAGGTGCCTTCGACGACCTTCTCTTTCCCGGTCTTCGTGTCGTACGGCTCGTAGCTGTAGCGGAAGGTGCCGTCGAAGTGGAACGAGAGGAACCGGTCGGGCGTGCCGTCGAAGCCGGCGTACCAGGTGCCGAGCAGCGGCGCGTGGTTCTTGTCGTACTTGAGCTTGGTGGTGAGCCAGCTGCCATCCAGCGGCTTGCCGTCGCTGATGAAGATCACGTCGGTCAGGCACACCGGCTGGTCGAGATCGTCGGCCGGGTAGTGGTCGAGGACCTCGATGGTGAAGCGGCTGCCTTCCAGCGGCGGGTTGAAGGTGATCGTCTGCTGGCCGCGCTGGTCGTCGATGGTGAACGCCTGCGTCGACTTGCCGCCCTTGATCGACAGCTTCTTTGCCCGGGAAAACGTCTGAAAGGTGTTCTCGTCGAAGTTGTTGCCGGTGGTGACGCGGATCTCGTCGATGCGGGTGCTGCCCTTGAAGCCGAAGCTCAGCAGCTCGCCCAGGGGATCGCTGGTGGGGCTGCACCACGCCGTTGCGTCGCGGCCGTCGAGAAGGTTCAGCGGCTGGTAGAGCGTCGGCCGCGAGTCCCGCTTGAAGTAGCCGCTGGCCTGCGCGTAACCGATCGGAGCGGCGGCCGCTGCCGGCAACGCCAACAGCCCGGCCAGCCCTCCTGCGATGCGCGAGGTGAGTTTCATGTCTGGATGATGCCCCTTGCGGTGGCGGCAAGGAAGATTTCCCTCCTTGCCAGGTTCAGTGTTCGTGGCATGTACCGCGCCCATGAGAAGGCTGACCGTCGCAGGGGTGCTCGCATTCATCGTTGGCGGTTGCAGCTGTGACAAATCGACGGGGGTCGACGCCGGCCCGGTAGACGCGGGCCCGCTGGTGATGTCCGAGAAGGAGCCGAACGATCGCCCCGACAGCGCCCTCGAGCTCTCGGGCAGCGCGTGGGTCGAGGCGAACCTGGGCGCGGATCCCGCGAAGCCGGACGAAGACTGGTACGTGCTCAAGTCCGCCCTGCCCCGCACGGTCGAGCTGACGGTGACGAGCCCTCCTGGCGCCGACGTGGTGCTCGAGGTGATGGACGAGACGCGCACGTCGCTGGCGCTGATCAACGCCGAGGGTCCCGGGAAGACCGAGCGACTGCCGAACCTCGACGTCTCGGGCAAGGCCTTCGTGCGCGTGCTGGCCGCGAAGAAGGGCGCCGGCGGCGCGTACACGCTGACCGCGATCTTCAAAGAACGGCAGCCGGGCTTCGAGCTCGAGCCGAATGATCGCCGCGTCGACGCCACCGCCGTGCCGCTGGGCGCCGCGCTGTCGGGCTTCGTCGCCCACCCCAACGATCAAGACTGGTTCCGCTTCGAGCTGCCCACCACCGGACTTCCCGTCGAAGACGCCGCGGGGATCTTCGAGGCCGACGGGGGTGAGGTCATCGACGCAGGCGAGGCGCCCGTGGTCGATGCCGGCCCGGCGAAAGAAGTGCCGCGGCTCGCGCTGCGCATCGAGGTCTCGCCCATCGACGGCGTCGGGTACGACGTGCAGGTGCTCACCGAAGCCGAGGCAGTGCTCTTCTCGGCGAAGTCGAAAGACGGGTCGGGCTTGAGCCTTCGCAACGTCGGCGTCCGCGAAACAGATCGCGTCATCTACGTGGTGGTGAAGCCTTCGTGGCAGGGCACGGGCAAGGACGCGAAGCGCGGCTTCAGCACGGGCACCTACTACACGCTCACCGTCGCGCAGGAAGAGGCGGGAGCGAGCAGCGAGTTCGAGCCGAACGATGATCTCGCGCATGCGACGCCGCTGACTGGTGGAGGCTACCGCGAAGGCTTCTTGTCGTCGAAGGGCGACCTCGACTGCTTCAAGGTCGAGACCGACGGCCCGTCGCTGGTGAACGTGGTCGTCACCGGCGTCGAGAAAATCGACCTCGTGCTGAGCGCGTTGAAGGTCGGCGAGAAGGGTGACGAGGTGGTGCTGAAGGCGAACGACGGCGCAGTGAAAGAGCCCGAGATGCTCAACAACGTCGCCTGCGACAACGTCTGCTACTTCCGCGTCGAAGCAGCCGCGCGAAAGGTCGACGGCAAGTGGGTGAAGGACGACGAGAACGGCGAGATGTCGTACCGGATCTCGCCCACCGTGGTCGCTGACGACGGCTCTCAGGAAAGAGAGCCAAACCAGACGGTCGAGACGGCGATGCCAGTGAAGCTTTCCGCTCCGGTGCGCGGCACCGTGTTTCCGAAGAAGGACGTCGACTATTTCCTCGTCGACCTCTCGACCCGGCCGGTGAAGACGCCGCTGCGCGCGACGGTGACGGGGATCCTGAAGGTCGACGTCGGCCTCTACGTGCACCGCATCGAAGACGACGGGAAGCTGACGCTGGTGCAGACGTCCGACGGAGCGAAGGGCGACAAGGCCGAGAACGTGCGCTTCACCGCCGAGCCGGGCCGCTACATCTTCGAGGTGCGTGACTCGAAGAGCCGCGACGCCAACTTCCAGGACTTCTACCAGCTGACGATCGACGAAGCCTCTGAGTGAGTCAGTAGACGGCCTGCGACAGGCCAACCCCGCCTGCGCCCGCGGCCGAGCTGCCACCACCGCCCGCAATCCCCAGCGCGTACGTCGTCGCCGCGTCTGCCGTCCACGTCGAGCCGCCCGCGCGAACCACCGCCAGCACCGGGCCGCCGCCGCCCGCGCCGCCGGCTCCACCTGAACCACCGTTGCCGCCGCGGCCGCCCTTCGCGCCGTTGCTGCCGTCGTCCTGCTCGCCGCTGCCGCCGTACTCGTTGCCCGAGCCGTTCGACGCGACGCCGCCGTTGCCGGCCAGCCCGCCACCGCCACCACTGCCGCCGTTGCCACCTGCGCCGCCGTTGCCAGTCGTCACGGTGACGCCGTTCGCGGTGACGGTCGACGCGTAGAGGAAGATGCCAATCGACGCGCCGCCCGAGAAGCCGCGAAGCCCGCCGCCGCCACCGCAGCCACCTGCGCCGCCGCCCCCGCCACCGCCGCCGTAGCTGTTGCAGCTGTTGTCGCCGCCCCCCCCGCCGCCCCCGCCACCGCCGCCGTTGCCATCGAACCCTGCGAAGCCGCCGCTGGCGAGGGCGACGACGTAGCCGAACGAGCTGAGCGTGCCGACACCGCCCGCCGAGATGCCCGCGGTGCCAGGAGCGCCCGCCGCCCCCGCGCCTCCCACGTACGGCGCGCCGAGGTTGAAGACGTTGCCGAGGCGCGGAGGGACACCGGATCCGCCCAGCGTGCCGCCGACCGCCGTGCCACCGACGCCGCCCGTCGTGCCGCCATTCGCGGCGAAGCCACCCCGCCCGCCCGTGCGGCCGCAGGCGCTGGTCCCTCCGAAGCCGCCGCCCGGTTGGGAGCAGCCAGAACAGAAGCCGCCTGAGTTTTCACAGCCAGGGTTGCCGACGAGGCCGTTCGAGCCCGCGCCTCCCGTCGAGCCTACCGCGCCGCCGGTGCCCGCCGTGCCGTTGCCCGCGCGGATCTGCACCCCTTCAAGCGTGACGTTGGTGGCGACGCGAATCACCGCTCCATAGGCGGTGGCCGACGAGCCGGCGGGAGTCGTGCCATTGAAGGTCATCAGCTGCACGGTGACGTTGCCGACGTTCTCGATCAGCAGCGGCGAGTTGACGTTGACGACGTTCGCGGTGCTGCGGCCCCAGATGCCCGCCGCAAAGCCGCCGTAGAGCCCCACGTTGGACGGCATCGAGACCTGGGTTGCGTAGTTGCCCTGCGAGACGAGCACGTCACGTTTGCCCTGAAAAGTGGCGGCGGTGAGGCCGGCTTGAATGGTGGCCTTCGGCTGCTGCCGCGTGCCGGGGTTCGCGTCGTTGCCGGCGGCCGAGACGAAGATCGAGTTGGCCGCTTCGCCGTCGAGGCCGTCGCAGTTGCTGTCGACGAAAGCGAGATCCGGAAAGTCGGTGGTCGAGGTGACGGTGCAGGCGTACTCGCAGCCGTTGGCGGTGTTGCCGTCGAGGTTCACGAAGCCCGGCTGGCACTGCAGCGTGCACGTGCCGGCGGCGCAGCTGCCCGTCGAGCCTGGTCCGCCGCAGCCCGCGCCGCAGCCGCCGCAGTGCTGCAGGCTGGTGTCGGTGTTCGTCTCGCAGCCGTCGGACGCCATCGTGTTGCAGTTCGCGAAGGGCGCCGTGCAGCTGCCGACGCCGCAGACGCCGTTGGTGCACGACGGGGTGCCATTGGGTGCAGCGCAGACGTTGCCGCACTGGCCGCAGTTCGTGATCGAGATCTGCTTGTTGAAGCCATCGTCGACGGTGCCGTCGCAGTCGTCGTCCTTCTCGTTGCAGACCTCGAGCCCTGCATCGCCCTGCACGCAAGTCTGCAGGACGCCTTCGATGCAGTTGGCGGTGATGCGCTGGCACTCGCCGACGCCGCAGGTGGTCTGCCCCAGGTCTTCGTCTTTGAGCATGTCGCAGTCGTCGTCGAGGCCGTTGCAGGTCTCTTTCGCGGGCACCGCAGCGCCGCACATGCTGAAGCCCGTCTGCTCGCAGGTCTGCACGCCGATGCAGAGGCCGAAGGGGTTCGATTTTTCGCAAGGCACCGTCTGGCCGAGGTTGTTGGGGGTGCAGCCGCAGCTGTTGCTGGTGGGCTGGCACTGGACCCCGACCTGGTTTCCCTGCAGATCGAACCCCATCTCGCAGCGGAAGCCCGACGGACACTTCGAGTCAAAGGAGCAGTCGCGGCCGCAGAACTTCGCTGCGCCGATGGCGAGGCATTCGTCGGCAGGGTACGGGCAGTCGGCGCTGGTCTGACAGGGCTTGCAGAGGCCCTCGCGCTCGGGGACGCAGGCGTGCTTACCGAGCTCCAGCGAGGCGCAGACCTCGTTGGCGGCGCAGCCGTCGGCGCACTTCTGGGCACAGGTTCGGGTGGTGGCGTCGGGCAGCTTCGCGCAGAGAATCGAGGTGCACTCGGCGTCCGTCTCGCAGGGCTCGCCACGGTCTTTGGGCTTCGTCGCAGGGCCGCCGCACTGGCAGGCCGCCAGGGTCACGGACACCAGGCACAGCAGGGAGGTTGCGCGCACGGTGTACAGACCGGCACGGAGTTTATGCCGAAAGCCGGCATTCACGTTAAGAGCAGGCCATGGACTTCGAGCAGGAAATCCAGCGCCTGAAGAAAGAGCTGAACGCGGTCATCCTGGCGCACTACTACCAGGAGAGCGAAATCCAGGACGTGGCCGACTTCGTGGGCGACAGCCTCGCGCTCGCGCAGATGGCCGAGCAGACCACCGCGGACGTGATCGTGTTCTGCGGCGTTCACTTCATGGCCGAGACGGCGAAGATCTTGAACCCCGGCAAGCTGGTGCTGCTGCCCGACTTGAAGGCCGGCTGCTCGCTGTCGGATCGCTGCCCGCCGGATCAGTTCTCGGCCTTCAAGGCGAAGCACCCGAACGCTTTCGTCGTCACCTACGTGAACTCGTCGGCCGCGGTGAAGGCGATGAGCGACGTCATCTGCACCAGCAGCAACGCGGTGAAGATCGTCAATCGCATCCCGAAGGATCGCGAGATCATCTTTGCGCCCGACCAGCACCTCGGCCGCTACGTCAGCAAGCAGACGGGCCGCGAGATGATCTTGTGGCCGGGCAGCTGCATGGTTCACGAGATCTTCAGCGAGAAGCGGCTGGTGCAGCTGAAGGTCGCGCACCCCGATGCCGAAGTGGTGGCCCACCCCGAGTGCGAAGAGGCGGTGCTGCGCCACGCCGACTTCATCGGCAGCACGAAGCAGCTGCTCGACCGCACCGCCACCAGCGACAAGCAGGCCTTCATCGTGGTGACCGAGGCGGGAATTCTTCACCAGATGCAAGCGCGGTCGCCGAACAAGACCTTCATTCCGGCGCCGCCCGACAACGGCTGTGCGTGCAACGAGTGTCCGCACATGAGATTGAACACCATGGAAAAGCTGTACCTGTGCATGAAGAACAAGACGCCGCGCCTCGAGATGCACCCGGGCCTCGCGCAGGCGTCGCTGGCCCCGCTGAAGCGCATGCTGGAGTGGAGCTGATGATTCGCTTCTTCGCCGCACCGCAGTGGGAGCTGGGCAAGCCGAGCGCCGAGACGCTGGAGCCGGTGAACTTCGAAGCCGAGCTGATCGCCGAAGCCTTCAAGCGCTCGGAGTACCGGGGCGAACGCCCGTTGGACAAGGCGAAGAAGGTGCTCGAGAACCCGAAGGGGCCGCCGATCTTCGCGCAACCTCCGAACGATCTGCCCGCCCTGCTGCGCCTGGCTGACCAGCTGACGACGCTCGCGCGGCAGGACGCCGGTGAAAGGGCCCGCGTCTGGCGCTGCGAATGTGGCACCCGGTACGCCGTGCCGGTGGCGCTGCTGCGGCCGGTGTCGATCAAGTGCGAACGCTGTGGCCGCACGCTGGAGCTCGATGTGACGGCGAGCCTGGGCGACGACCAGCTGGTCGAGCCTTTTCAAGGCCGGGTGAACGCGACCCGCAAGAGCCTGTCGGATTTCTTCCGCGAGGCGATGGCGCGCGGTTGGCCGGTGCTGGTCTCCGCGACTTAGCAGCCGATGCGCCGAGCCACGTTGGACATTCTGCGCTGCCCGCGTTGCGAGAACGGCCAGCTCGTGCCCGAAGACGCGATCTCTTCGCCGCGGTTGATCTTCGGGCCGGTGCGCTGCGGCACCTGCGGCGCGCGCTTCCCGGTGGGCGAAGGCATGATCGACCTCGTCGGCGATCGCGTGCGGCCGCAGGGCCTGCAGGGCGCGCTCGAGACGCCGTGGGTGGCGCGCAGCTACGAACGCTACGTGCGGCCATCGCTGGAGCTCTTCTTGTCGCGCGGCCAGTTCGATCGCGACAGCGAGTATCTGATCTACCGATCGCTGCTGGGCAAGCCCACGGGTCCGCTGGTCGACCTCGGCTGCGGCACGGGGCTCTTCGCGCGGCGGCTGATGCGCGACCTCGAGGCGCAGGTGGTGGGCGTCGACGTGAGCCAGGCGATGCTGGAAGAGGCCATTGCCCAGGCACGAGAGGCCGCGGTGGCGATCGACTTCGTCCGCGCCGAAGTGCCCTCGCTTCCCTTCCAGAGCGGCTCAGTGGCCGCGATCCTTCAGGTTGGCTCGGTGCACTTCATTCGCGACCTGCGATCACTGCTGTCCGAGATCGCGCGGGTGCTCACCCCAGGCGGCCGCTACGTCGCGAGCCACACCCTGGTGCCGCCCCTGCTCGGGCCCTTCCACGCCGCGGCCGGTGTGCATCCGCGCAGCGAGAGGTTGTTGCGCGACGCGACAGAGGCTGCAGGCCTGGTGCGTTTCGAGCGGGTGAAGGTGGCGCAGGTGGTGATGTTCAAGGTCGAGCGACCCTGAACGGGGCGTCAGATGAAGACGCCGCCGGTCGCGTCGAGGCGAGCGGTGTTCGGCAGCTTCGTGTCCTGCGGCTTGAAAGACTCGAACATGCGGGCGTTGTTCTTGTGCTGGCCGCACTTCGGGCACTTGCAGGTGCCTTTCTTACAGGTGCAGTCTGCCGCGCTGCCGCACGCGCAGGTCGCGTTCAGCTGGAGCTGGTCGGCCAGCGCCGCGCCCGGGGTGCCCGTTGCCAGCGCCGCAGACGAAAAGAGCATCGCTGAGGTGGTGACTGCCTTGATGAGAGACGAGGTAGGCATGGGCTCCTTGGGGTAAGGCGATGCGCCACATACCTCAAAAAGCGGGCGTTTGTAAAACCAATGGGGGATTAAGGCCCTTCGTGGACGGCAGGAACCTCGATCGCTGGGTGGTGGTGGTGGCGCTGTGCTTCGGCGTTGCGCCGCTGTGGGCCTCCCATGCGCTGCCGCTGGTTGACCTGCCGCAGCACCTGCACCTCATCTCGGTGCTGCACCGCCTGGACGACGCGAGCACGCTGTTCCCCGAGTTCTTCGCGCGGCGCCCGCAGCTGACGCCGTACCTTGGCTACTACTACTCGGTGAGCCTGCTGAACTGGCTGTTCCCGCTGGAGCTGGCGAACCGCATCTTCCTGTCGGCGTACGTCGCCGGGCTGCCGCTGTCGCTGATGTTCCTGTTGAAGAGCTTGAAGCGGCCCGCGTGGCCGGCGCTGCTCGCGATTCCCTTCGCGTACGGCGACAGCTTCGCGTGGGGCTTCGTCAACTACTGCTCGGCGCTGCCGTTGGCGTTCCTCACCTGCGGGCTGTTCGCGCGAACGGTGTTCGATCAGCCGAAGCGGAAGACGTGGGGCATCGGGCTCGCGGTCGCGCTGTCGGCGGTGCTGCTGTTTCACGTGCAGGTCTTCATCTGGCTCGCCTTCGCCTTGCCGCTGCTGCTGGTGATGACGCGGGCTCCTGAAGATGGAAGCGGGTGGAACGCGCGACTCCAGGCGAGGGTGCCCGCGCTGGTCGGCGTGGTGCCGGCGGTGCTGCTCTTCTTCATCTGGTTCGGGGGAAGGTTCGGCGAGCCGGAAGAGATCGCGCCGGGGCAGCCGTGGAAGTCGTGGGGCCCGGTGCTGTCGCCGCAGAACCTGTCGTTCAAGACGTACGAGCAGAACAAGGCCGAGCTGATTCCGGTGCTCAGCGGCATGCTGCGCGACCAGGGCGATGCCTTCGCGGTGAACCTCACCTTGGTGCTGGCGGGCCTCGCGGTGCTTGCGGCGCTGGTCACCGGCCGCGAGGTGAAAGAAGCCCTCGTCGAGCGGTGGCGAATCGTCGGCCTGGCTGCGATTGCGCTGATCCTCTACTTCGCCCTGCCCTTCGATATCCGCGGGTACATGTATTACCTGAACACGCGCTACGCCCACCTCGCGGCGGCGCTGATCGTCTGCGTGGTGCCGCCGCTGAAGCCGAAGTTCGCGCGGGTCGGGCTCTTCGCGGGAGCCATCGTCGCGATCGCCACCGCGATGCCGCTGTGGAAGGGATTCAAGGCGTTCGATCAGGAAGCGCAGGCGGTGGCCCAGCTGGCGGCGTACGCGTCAGAGAAGCCGCGGGTGATGGGGCTCATCTACAACACGGGCTCGGCGTCGATGACGCACCCGGTGTGGCTGCACGCGTCGACGGTGATCGCGCGCGAGCGCGGTGGGATCACGAACTTCACCTTCGCGGTCACTCCGCACTCGCCGGTGATGTACCGCGAAGGGAAAGTGCCCCCGACTTTCGCCTCGGAATGGCGGCCCGACACGATGGACTGGGCGAGCCAGGGTGCGGCGTACGATCACTTCCTCATTCGGGGCGCCCCACCCGACCGTGTGCTCGGCGCGCAGCTCGCCAGCGGCCAGCTGAAGGTCGCCGCCCAGGCCCAGGACTTCTGGCTCGTCACCCGCGGCAACGCCCGGTAAGGAATCACTTATGGATCCCCTGAAGCTGTCAGCGGCCGACGTCGAGAAGCTCCCCGAAGCGCAGGCGCTCGAGGTGCTGGCAGCGCACGTGAAGGCGAAGCAAACGGAAGTGCCCGAGGCGCTCGCCGGCTCGGCGTCGAAGCCACTGGCCCGCGCGGCGAAGAAGGCGCTGTACCAGCTGCGTTCCAGCGGAGTCGCGGTGGCCGAGCCCGTCGCCGCGGCTGGCGCGCAGCCCGACTTGAAGACGGCGCCTTCCGAGCTCGACGGCCTTCTCTCGCCTGTGCTGGGCACTGGCGAACGGATGCTCTTCTTCGGCCGCCCGACGCGCGGCGGCGGGGTCGAGTTCTTCCAGTGCGTGCTTCACGACGAGTACGGCGTGCAACAGCTCGATCGCGCGGAGACGAACCGTTCGCGCTACCGCCGCCAGCAGCGCGAGATCGTTTCCAGCGGCCAGGTGATCGAGATTCCGCTGTCGCGCGTGCTCGACGAGCTGGGCCAGTACTGGGGCCAGAACCTGCGCGCGAAGAACGGGCTGCCCACGTCGGCGCACCAGAACCTTCGCGACCTGAAGGTTGTGATCAACGAGGCGCTGCTCGAGATCCCGAAGCCGCAAGGTGGCGATGAAGAGCTGACCACGAAGTCGGCATCGCTTCACGACGAGGTCGAGATCCAATCGTGGCTGCCGGCCGAGACGCAGATCGCCGCGCTGGGTGCCGAGCTCGACGTGCTGAGATCTGCCGGGGCGCCCACCGCGATGATCGAGGCGAAGGTGAGGACGCTGGCGAAGACCTACTTCACCGAAGCGGTGCGCGAGCTGTACGCGCGGCGGCTGTGGCGCATGGGTGAGTTCTTCGAGAAGACCGGGCGCACCCTGGCAAGCCACCTCGCGCGCGCACAGGCCCGGCGGTTGTTTCACGAGGGCGACCTGGGCGGCTTCGGGGTCCAGCTGTTCCAGAAGGTCGTCGACCTTTCCGAGCACGCAGGGCCCAAGCGGCCTTCTCTCGGGGCTCCTCGCTAGTACGACAGTTCAAGAAGTCCGTGCCCCGATCGGAGGTCGAGCCGCCCCAGTGGCAAGGCGAACGACCGAGGCGCACTTTCTGTGCGCCGCAGAAAGTTCAACGCAGCCAATGGGGATGGGGCGGCGTCCCAGCGGTGCACGAACTTCTGAACTGTCGTACTAGTTCTTGCAGCTCAGCGGGATCACCTGGCCGTCGGCCTTGTTGTGCTCGACGGTGACCGAGGTGTTGATCGCATCCCCCCCGCGGCGACCCTTCTTCGGGCAGCGGTACATGAGGGTGAAGCTGCCGGGGAACAATGGGTACGGCTTGTTGGGCTGAAACGACGTGTTGTCGTGAACGATCGTCGTCCCCGTCGGAGCAGCGAACCGCACCATCGTCTTCCCCGAGTCCGTCAGCTGCGTCGGCGCTTCGGGCGGCAGATCGTCCGAGCCTTCGATGCGCCCCGCGTCGCTGCCCATCACGGGCTGCGGTTTGCGTTCGGGGCGCGCCCAGAGAATCAGCAGCAGCCCGAGAATGAGCACGGCCAGAAACGCGAAGACCGCGATTAGCCACGGCTTGCGAACGAGCAGCGCGTCATTGGCGGGCGGAGGCGTCGACTTGCGGCGCACCACCGGCTTGAGGTCGGGCTCTGAGTTGGCCCGGAAATCCATCGTCGATTCTTCGTCGGCAGCGTCGTACGAGACGGCGTCGTCGCCGTCGGCGAAAGTGTCCGACGCAGACGGCCCCGCGCGCGTCTCTTCGGCGGGCATCGGGTTCGCCGGGTTGCTGCGGAGGTTCGATGGCCGCGCGCCGTTGGTCGAAGGCTCCTCAGGCAGGTACGACGGCACGGGAGGCGGCGGCCTTTCGCGATCCCGCTCGTAAGAAGGCATGTCGCGGCTCCGCCGGATGACGGCGGGCGGGGGTGGCTGAGCGGGTAGCTCGGCCGGGGTCAGCTCGACCAGCGAGTCTCCTGTCTGCAGCCGGCCCGACTGGCTGATCGCGGTGGCTTCGATCGACTCGACGGGCGGGGCCGACATGCGCGGCGACGCCAGCAGCGGCACGGTGTTCTCGCCTTCACCCACGTCGGTCACCGCAGGCCCGGGCTGCGACTGCCGCGACGGCGTGTTCGGCACGGTGATGATCGACGGCTGCGGCGGCCGGCCACCCAACGCGCGCGCAATGTCGGCGGGCCTGACCGTCTGGGTGCGGTTCTCGGCCAGCGCCGGGGCGGTGAGCGTGCCCGACTCGGGCGTCGGCCGGCGGCCCACCGACGGGTGCACAGCGTCTTCGATCAGCGCGGTCACGATCGGCTTGGTGGTCTCTTCGTTGATGTTCTTGAAGGGCCCCAGCGGCACCGTCGGGCTCGAGCTGCTGCGCGGGGGCACGGCCACCGCAGGCGCCGTCGGCACGCCTTCCGTGATGCGGCGCTTCGGCGTGCCTTCGACGGTGGTGCGTTCGCTGCGCGCGTTGGGAGGAATGAAGATCGAGGTGCGTTCTTCCTGATCGCCGAAGAGCTTGTCGACGTAGTCGACGACCGTGCTGAGCGTGGTAGGCGCTTCCTTGCGAAGCCACGCCTCGAGATCCGCGTGCACTTCGCCCGCCTGCTGGTAGCGCCGGCTGCGGTCTTTGAGCAGGCACCGCATGATGATGCGCGACAGCTCGACGGGGTAACCATTCTGGGTCAGGTGGGGCGGCGGCGGGTCTTCGGCGCGGATCGCGTAGATCACGGCCTCGGTGGTCGGCTTGTAGAACGGGCTCTTCCCGGTGGTGACCTCGTAGAGCATCGTGCCGATCGCAAAGAGGTCGGCTCGGTGATCGATGCGGTCTTGAGAGAGCTGCTCTGGCGAGAGGTAGAGGAACTTGCCCTTGATGACGCCGGGCTTGCTGCGTTCCATGAAGCTGGTGGCCTTGGCGATGCCGAAGTCGACCAGCTTCACTTCGCCGCGGTAGCCGACCATCAGGTTCTGCGGGCTGACGTCGCGGTGGATGATGCCCAGCGGCTTGCCGTCGCTGCCCGTCTTGTTGTGCGCGTAGTGAAGGCCTTCACAGAGCCGCGCGGTGAGCCAGGCGGCGATGTCGGGCGGCACCACCGACGCGCGCTTCTGTTCCTGCTGAAGAATCTTGCGCAGGTCGACGCCTTCGATGAACTCCATCGCGATGAAGATCGAGCCCTCGAGCTGCCCGAGCTCGTGCATCTGGATGATGTACGGGTGGTGCAGCTGGGCCGCGATGCGCGCCTCGTCGAGGAACATGCGCACGAACTCGGTCTCTTGCGCGAGGTACGGCAGGATCCGCTTGATGACGACCAGCGTGTCGGTGGCGGGATCCTTCGCGAGGTAGAGCTCCGCCATTCCGCCGACGGCCAGCCGCTTGAGCAGCAGATACTTCCCGAAGGGAACCGCGTTTTGAGGACCAGTCGTCAATACTTGTAGAAGCCCTCGCCGGACTTCTTCCCAAGCATACCTGCGCGCACCATTTTCTTGAGCAGCTGGGGCGGGCGAAAGGTGGGAGAGCCGAGCTCGGCGTAGAGGTACTCGGCAATGGCGAGACGAATGTCGAGCCCGACGAGATCTCCGAGCTTCAGGGGACCCATCGGGTAGCCGTAGCCGAGCTCCATCGCGCGGTCGATGTCTTCGGCCGAGGCGACTCCTTCTTCCAGCATGCGAATGGCTTCGAGACCGACCGCGACCCCGAGGCGCGTCGACGCGAAGCCCGGCGAGTCCTTCACCACCACCAGCTGCTTGCCGATCTTCTCGCCGAAGGCGCGGGCGGCGGCGATCGCGGCGTCCGACGTCTGGTAGGCCCGCACGATCTCGAGCAGCTTCATCAGGTGCACGGGGTTGAAGAAGTGCATGCCGACGACGCGCTGCGGGTTCGTCGCCGACGCAGCGATCTCGGTCAGCGACAGCGAGCTGGTGTTGCTGGCGAGCAGGGCGTCGGGCGCGCAGATGGCCGAGAGCTCCCTGAAGATCTTCTGCTTCAAGTCCATCTTTTCGGGCACCGCCTCGATCACCAGCTGGCACGGCGCGAGGTCGGCCAGAGAGGCGGTCGCGGTGATTCGCTTCATCGCGGCGTCGCGATCTTCCGCGGTCACCTTCTTCTTCTCGAACCCGACGTCGAGGTTCTTCCGGATCTTGTCGACGCCCGTCTGCGCGAGCGCCGCGGTGATGTCGTAGAGGAAAACGGAGTAGCCCGCCGTCGCGCAAACCTGCGCGATGCCGTGGCCCATGGTGCCGGCGCCGAGGACGCCGACGTGGGTGATTGTGTTCATGGTTTGAATGGCCCCGGCGCGACGGTAGCAGCGCGCGCCAGAGAGGGGCTGGCTTTTTGGGCTGGCTCACTTACTCGGCCGGGCCCGGTTCAAAAACGCAGTCATCCGGTCGCGCTTTTCGGGCGAGTCGAACAACAGCGCCTGGCCGAGGCGTTCAACCGACTGGGCGCTCTCGCCGCGGGCCAGCGTGTTCAACGACACCTTCGCCACCTGCACTGCGAGGGGAGCGTTCTTCGCGATCATCGCGGCGAGCTCGAACGCAGAGGACAGCGCGTCAATGTCGACGAGCCGTTCGAACATCCCCCACCCGTTTGCTTCCTCTGCGTCGACGATGCGGCCAGTGAAGACGAGCTCTTTTGCGCGGCCAAGGCCCACCAGCCGGGGCAGGCGCCAGGTGCCACCCGCCGCCGGGTAGATGCCCAACGTGACCTCAGGCAGCCCAATCTTCGCTTTGCGCGACGCGACGCGAAGGTCGCACGCCAGCGCGAGCTCGAGCCCGCCCCCCAGCGCAAACCCATCGATTGCCGCGATCGTCGGCCGCGGAAAATCTTCGAGCTTCTGAAACAGGTTCTGGTTCACTCCCCAGAAGCCTTCCCGGTGCGTTCGCTCGCGCAGCTCGGCGATGTCGGCGCCGCCCGCAAAAGCCTTGCCGCCCGCCCCCGACAGCACCACGCACTTCACCGCGTCTTCGACCGCCCAGGCATCGAGCTGGGTGTGAAGCGCGTTGATCATCTCGACGTTGATCGCGTTGCGCACCTCGGGCCGGTTGAGCTCGAGGTGCCCGACGCCGTCGGGACGTATGGTGACGTTGAGAATCACAGCCCTGCGTCGTACACGCCGACCAGCTCGGTGCAGTCAGCCGGGTACAGCACGTAGGTGTAGTCGTTGGTCGTGCCGGGGACGACGCCCTTGTTGCGGCGATCGGTGGTGGCGGCGCAGTTGGTTCCGCCGTCCTCGCACTGGGCGTGTGAGTAGGTGTCGTAGACGGCGGTGATGCCGTTGGGGAACACGACGCTGCCGCCGTCGAGCACCATCTTCCGGTAGTCGCAGCGCACCGTGAGACCGCCATCTGACTGGATGCGATCGAAGGTGTTGAAGTTGTTCACCAGGATCCCGCCCGTCACTTCGAAGCCGAAGTACGTGTTGTCGGTGGTGTCGAGCGAGATGCGCTTCATCGCCATCGGGCTCGGGTTGGTGATCGCCAGCGGGCCCGGGACGAAGACGCGCACGGCCTGGAAGTCGGGGTTCGGGCGGTTGTTGCCCATCATCGAGTCACCGAAGCCGGCCGGCGCCATCGGGGCCGACAGCGGCGTGCCCGCGTCGACGAGCGTGATCTTAATCGGAGCGGCCGGGTTGTAGAACGTGTTGTCGGACTTGCGGCAGCTGAACTGACTCTTGAGCGTGAGCCGGTACGCGATGCGATCGGTGAACTGCGACTGGCGAAAGGTGTACCCCTCGATGTCGACGACATCGCCAACCTTGAACTCGTACTGCGCGGGGACGCTGGGGTCCTGGAAGACCTTGTCGACGTAAATCGCCTGCTTCGGGTTGCCCGGCTCGGCGACCCAGAACTGCGCCGAGTAGTCGCCCTGCCCGCCCTTGAAGTTGTTCGCGAACGACGTGATCACCACGTTCTTCAAGGTGACCTTCTCGCTGCAGAACGGCGCGCCCTTGATCGCCGACACCGTGGTGCCGCCGTCGTAGGTGAAGCTGCTGCCGCCGCCGCCCGCGCCACCCGACCCGCCCGTGCCGCCGCCCGTCATCTGGGTTCCGCCGCCGGCGCCCGTGCCTCCGCCGGCGCCCGTGCCGCCGCCGGTGCCCGTGCCGCCGCCGGTGCCCGTGCCTCCGCCGCCGCCGGTCGACCCGCGGGGGCCACACGCGACGGAAACAGACAAGACTGCGACTGCTGCGAACAACGAGAGCGAGCGAAGCTGCATCGGGGACTTCTCCTGTGGATTTTCGACCTGCGGCCTCTTACAAGCGCGCGCCATTGGCAGCAAGCCACGCAAAGGTGACGATCATGAAAGCGGTTGGTTTCTCACGTCACGGCGGCCCCGAGGTCCTCGAACAGCTCGAGCTGCCGGTGCCCGAGCCGAAAGCGCGGGAAGTGCGGATCAAAGTGAAGGCCGTCGCGCTGAACCACCTCGATGTGTGGACGCGCAAGGGCTGGCCCGGGCTCAAGCTGCAGCTGCCCCACGTGCTCGGCAGCGACATCGCCGGCGTCGTCGACGCAGCGGGCTCGGAAGTGACCGACGTCGCTGCGGGGCTCGAGGTGGTGGTGAACCCGGGCATCTCGTGCGGCGCGTGCGAGCGCTGCCTGCGCGGCGAAGACAACCTGTGCCGCACCTACCGGATCCTCGGCGAGCATCTGCCGGGCGGCTACGCCGAGTACGTCTGCGTGCCGCGGCAGAACATCCTTCCGAAGCCGAAGGGCATGCCTTTCGAACAGGCCGCGTGTTTGCCGCTGACGTTCCTGACCGCGTGGACGATGCTGGTTCGCCGCGCGCAGCTGGTCGCGGGCGAGACGGTGCTGATCCAGGCCGGCGGGTCGGGCGTGGGCAGCGCGGGGATCCAGATCGCGAAGCTGCTGGGCGCAAAGGTCATCGCCACGGGCTCGACCGACGCGAAGCTGCAGAAGGCGAAGGAGCTCGGCGCGGATCACCTGATCAACTACACGACCCACGACTTCGTCGAAGAAGTGAAGCGGCTCACGAACAAGAAGCTGGTCGACGTCGTGTTCGAGCACGTCGGCGGTGAGACCTTCGAGAAGAGCATCAACTGCCTTCCCTACGGCGGCCGCCTCGTCACCTGCGGAGCGACCAGCGGCAACGAGGTGAAGCTCAACCTCACCGTGCTCTTCTACAAGCGCATCTCGCTGCTGGGCTCGACCATGGGCAGCAAGGGTGACCTCTTCCGCATCCTGCAGCTGGTGGAAGACGGGAAGCTGAAGCCGGTGCTCGACCGCACGCTGCCGCTCGAGCAGGCGGCCGATGCGCACCAGTTGCTCAGCAACCGCCAGAGCTTTGGAAACGTCGTCCTCACCGTGAGCTGACCCCATGCCCAACGTTTTCATCGTCGATGCCGTGCGAACCCCGATCGGCAAGCACAACGGCTCGCTGCGATCCGTTCGCGCCGACGACCTCGCGGCGATCGCGATTCGCGCGTTGATGCAGCGCACCGGCGTCGAAGGCGCCACGGTCGACGAGGTCTATTTCGGCTGCGCGAACCAGGCGGGCGAAGACAACCGCAACGTGGCGCGCATGGCGTTGCTGTTGGCGGGGCTCCCCGAGTCGGTGCCGGCGGCGACGGTGAACCGCCTGTGCGGCAGCGGGCTCGAGGCGCTGATCAACGGCGCGCGGATGATCCAGGCGGGCGAGGCCGAGATCGTGGTCGCGGGTGGCGTGGAGTCGATGACGCGCGCGCCGTGGTCGATGCCGAAGCCGGCCGAGGGTTTCCCGACCGGCAAGCTCGAGGCCTTCGACACGTCGCTGGGCTGGCGGTACCCGAACCCGAAGCTCGCCGCGCTCTTCCCGCTGGAACAGATGGGCGAGACGGCCGAGAACGTCGCCGACCAGTGGAAGATTTCGCGCGCGGATCAAGATGCGTTCGCGCTCGCCTCGCACCAGAAGGCCGTTGCGGCGCAGAAAGAAGGAAGGTTCGCGGCCGAGCTCGTGCCGGTCGAGATCGCGCAGAAGAAGGGGCCTGCGGTGGTGGTGTCGACCGACGAAGGCCCGCGCGCAGACTCGACGATCGAGAAGCTCGGCACACTGAAGGCCGCATTTCGCGAAGGCGGCACGGTGACGGCGGGGAATTCGTCGACGCTGAACGACGGCGCGGCGGCGGTGCTGCTGATGTCGGAAGCCGCGCTGGCGAAGTACGGCAAGGCGCCGCTGGCGCGCTACGTCTGCAGTGGCACGGCCGGCGTGAGCCCACGCGTGATGGGCGTGGGCCCGGTGCCCGCATCGAAGAAGGCGTTGCAGCGCGCGGGGTGGTCGGCCGCGCAGCTGGACTTGATCGAGCTCAACGAAGCGTTCGCTGCGCAGTCGCTGGCGTGCTTGCGAGATCTGCAGCTCGACCCGACAAAGGTGAACGTCAACGGCGGAGCGATCGCCCTGGGTCACCCGCTCGGCTCCAGCGGCGCGCGGATTGTCGCGACGCTGCTTCACGCGATGAAGGCGCGCGGCGCGAAGAAGGGACTTGCGACGATGTGCATCGGCGTCGGCCAGGGCATCGCCGCCACCTTCGAGTCGGCCTCGTGAAGCACCCTTTCTTCCATCACCTGAAGGCGCCGCTGCACATCAGCCACCGAGGCGGCGCAGCGTTGATGCCCGAGAACACCCTGCCCGCTTTCGAGGCGGCGGCGCGGCTGTGGCGCACCGACATGCTCGAGCTCGACATTCAAGCGACGAAGGACGGCGAGCTCGTCGTCGCGCACGATCTGACCGTCGACCGCTGTACTGATGCCACGGGTCCCGTTTCTTCATTCACCTGGGCCGAGCTGCAGCAGCTCGACGCGGCGTACCGGTTCTCACCGAACGAAGGCGACACGTTTCCGATGCGCGGCGCGGGCGTGAAGATCCCGAAGCTGTCCGAAGTGCTGCGGCTCTTCCCGAAGCTGCGCTTCAACATCGAGCTGAAGAGCGCGGACGCCCTGCCCGGGTTCGTGGATCTCGTTCGCAAAGAGAACGCAGTGAACCGGATCTGCGCGGGCAGCGAGCACGACGCGATCGCTTTCGAGCTCGCGAAGGCGATGCCCGAGGCGCTGCTGTTCTACCCGCGCGACGCGCTGGCGGCGTTCATCCTGCCGATGAAAGGCGGCGAGCCGCCGGTCGATGACGCGCGCTTCACGGTGCTCGACATGCCGCTGCACTTTCAGGGCGTGCGGCTGTTCGACGCGGCGCTGCGCGATGAAGCGGCCAGGCGCGGCAAGTGGATCAACGTGTGGACGATCGACGATCCGTTCGAGATGCGCGAGGTGATCGCCGAAGGCGTCGGCGGCGTGATGACCGACCGCCCAGATCTGCTCCGCGACGTGATGAACCGGAAGCCGGTTTGAGCCTCACTGCACCCGCTGCAGCGCTTCCATCATCCGCACCACACCGTCGACCGAGTTGATCGCCTGGTGGTGCTTCAGCGCGAGCTTGTAGGCCTCTTTCGCCTCGGTGTTCAGCTGCAGCGCCTCGAACGATCTGCCCAGCGCCTCGCGATCGGCGACGCGGTTCGGATCAAGGTTCAGCACCTGCTTCGTCAGCGCCACAGCCTTGAGGAAGAACCCATCGCGCGCGTACAGTCGCCCGGCCTGGGAAAACGCCTCGGCGGCCGCGATGTCGTCGTGCGATTTCTGCAAGAGATGTCCCAACTTCTGCCAGAGCACGACGTCGTCCGGATGAACGGCGACCTGGACGCGAAGCATCTCGATCTGCCGCCTCAATTACAGGCGGACGAGGGTGGCGACTTCGGTGCCGCCTTGAAGCCGCACCACGACGCGCGCTTGCTGGCCCTGCACGCGTGACGCGGGGCCGAGATCGAACTCGAGGCCCTCGGCGGTGGAAGTGGAAGGCCGCGCAACTTCGGGAGCGTCGGCGAGGTACACGGCCGCGGTTGAGAAACGGTCTTTGCGCTGGGGTTGCACCACCAGCTGGACGCGTTCTTTGCGGCGAAAGAGCAGGACCTTGAACTCGGTGCGCTCGGCGACGAGCTCGCCCCGGCCGGGCTCGATGCGGGTCGGCACACCGCGATCAATCGGAATGACGTTTTCCGGCGGGGCGGGGTCCGACAGCTCTTCGATGGCGCGCTCACCTTCAGCGAGCGCGGCCATGGCGCGGGCGAACTCGGGGTTCGATTTGCTCGCAGCGGCGATCGACGCGCGCTCGGCGGGGCTCGCGAGGCCCAGGTCGTACCGGAAGAGCTCGTCGTAGCTCACAGGGCGGCGGCGCTCTTGCGTCACGTCGCGGTGGGCTTCGGCTTCGGCGCCACTGAAGGCCCGCTCGCCTTCTCCACCCAGCGCGGCGACCAGGCCGTCATCACTGGTCTCACTGCGCGCTGTAAACCACCAGGCCTTCGACCGAGCCTCGGGATCCAACATCCCCGCCTCGGCCCGTCTACCTGCATTCAGCGGGGTCAACCAGGCAGCGCGGTGGGCGAGCGCCTTGTCGATCTTCTGTACTGCGGCCGAGAGCCGCGCGTGAATCTCGGCGGCGTCTTTGCGGCCTTGCTGCGCCAGGTGTTGCACTGCACAAAGCGCGGACTCCATGCGATCTCGAGCGAAGAGCCCCTGCATCGCCCACCCCGTCCACGTGCTGCCGTCGTCGGAGGTGTCGGGCAGCGCCGCCTCTACCGCCTCGTCTGCCGCGCGCTTCAACCGCGACTTGAGGTCATCGACGCTCACCGCCTCACCCCAGGACTTCAGCCCTCCGCCGGGTACGAGCGCGAGGGTCGACTGCAGCACCGCCAGATCGAATGGAATCGCCTGGGTTCGACGGAGCAGATCGCCGGCCGCTTCGAGCACCCGCCCGATGACCGGCGCGGGATCCCCTGGCCGCTTCGGAGACTCGAGCTCGCCTTTCAGCGATGACAGCTCGTCGATGCGGGAAGTGTAGCGAGCGGCGGCGTTGTCATTCGGGTTCATGCTGCTCCTCCTGGCTCCTCACTTCGAGGAGGTACAGTTTCAGGTACGCCTGCGCGCGGCTGACGCGCTTGTACGAGTTCACGACGGTGATGCCGAGGATGCGGGCGACCTCGTTGTGATCGTCCATGTCCTGGTGGTGGTACAGGTCCCAGGCGCCCGCTTCGTTCGGGTGCTCGTCCTGCAGCCGCCGGAAAGCGACCCAGTATTCCTCGTGCGCTTCGCTGGCCGACGCCTTCGCCTCGGACGCCGAGATCGAACGCGCGACTTCGTGCGCGGGCTCTGCCGACTCGTCTTCACCGTCGCGCGGCCCCTGGGCGAGATCCTCGCGCTGCCGGCGGTACCGGTCGATCGCGCAGTGCTTCACGATGCGCAGAAAGAAGGTCTTCGGAGAGGCTGCCTTTCCGGGCACCTGCTCCGACACTCCGCGAAACTGATCGAGGCCTCTGCTGAGGAACTTGCCGACGGCGTCCTGGAAGACTTCGCCAGCGTCGTCCGGAGACCCCCTCATGAACGCCCCTTGAACGCGGCGCACGACGGTTGCCGAAGGAGCTCGCCACCTCTCGACGAGCTCACCCAGCGGTTGATTGAAGGATTCGCCCTTCGCCCTACGGGAAGAAATCTCGGCGAACAGCTCGTCGTCGGTGAGCATGGTCGGGGGTGGGGCACCATACCTTTTGCTTCACGAAGCGACCCTTGAAATCCTGACGGCGCCCTAAAAAAGCGCTTCCGAGGTCAGGATTTTGAAGGAAGCCGCGTCTCGATTTTCCGTTGGGCAAGCGCAGCTGGTTTGCCCCACGAACTGAAGCACCCGGCCGCCGATGCCCTACACGCTCTGGTTGACCTTCGGGTCCAATGGTTCGAATCCACAAACATGGCTTCGGCACTCGGGTGTTCCAGTTCGTGAAGCAGTTCAGGCGCTTCCGCGGTTCGAATCCAGCAATCCCCGTTCATGGGGATTTCGCCCAATGGACAGGGCACTCGTCTTCGGAACGAGCTTCACCACGCGGCTTGCGCACTCGGGCGTGAAATTCTTTAAGAGGCGGGCGTGATGCGCAGGACGATTGTGATCGGCGACCTGCACGGTTGCTACGACGAGGCGGTGGAGCTCTTGAGCTCCCTGCAAGCCACGTCTTCGGATCGCGTCATCTTCGCAGGTGACCTGATCGACCGCGGGCCCAAGCCGCGCGAGTGCGTCGAGCTGGCGATGCAGCACGAGTCGCTGCTGGGGAACCACGAAGAGCGCCACCTGAGGCAGCGCCTGGTGCCGGGCATTTTTCTTTCCGACGATCATCAAGCCACGAAGGACGCGCTGGGCGATCGGCACTACACCTACCTGCGATCGCTGCCGACGTTCCTTCGCCTGCCCGAGCACAACGCGGCCATCGTCCACGCTGGCGCGTTTCCGGGCGTACCGCTGGAACAGCAAGAGCAGCGCCACCTTCTTCACATTCAGAGCATCAAGCCCCCCGGGAAGAAGAGCCTCTGGCCTTCGAAGGCACCGGCCGACTACACGTTCTGGGCGAGCCACTGGCACGGACCCGAGCGGTTGATCTTCGGCCACACTGTGCTCTCGGCTCCGCTGGTGCTCCCCTTCGCGGTCGGCATCGACACGGGCGCTGTCTTCGGCCGCGGCCTCACCGCGGTCGTGCTGCCCGAGTGGCGCGTGGTGACGATTCCGACCAGGGACCATTCGGAAGGCCGCCACCAGCGCATCGGCAAGTACCCGATTCACGGCGACGTGACGGCGTACAGCTAGACACTAGACGAGCAGCCGCGGCACCCGCGCTCCGAGACTGCAGAGCACTTCGTAGTGAAGCGTCTGCGCGAGCTCGGCCAGCTCTTCGGCCGGAATGCGGTCGTCGCCCTGCCCACCCAGGATCACCACCTCGTCACCGACCTTCACGCCGGCGATGTCGGTGACGTCGACCATGCACATGTCCATCGTCACCCGGCCCACCACCGGCGCGCGCCGCCCGTGCACCAGCACCGAAGCCCGACCCGAGTAGAGCCGCGAGTAGCCGTCGGCGTACCCAATCGGCAGGGTCGCGATCTGGCTGTTCCGCGAGGCCACCCAGGTGCCGCCGTAGGACACCGCGGTGCCCGTCTTGATCTGCTTGAGGTGCATCACGCCCGACTTCCACGTCACCACCGGGTGCAGGTCGGCCTTTCCGCCCAGCCACGCATCGGGGAGCAGGCCGTAGAGAAGAAGGCCGGGGCGCACGAGGTTGATGTCGAGCCCGTCGTTCACGTCGTGCAGGCCGAGCAGCCCCGCCGAGTTCGACAGGTGGCGGAAGCGCGGGTTGAAGCCAGCGTCACGCACCCGGGCGAGCCCTTCGCGAAACGCCGCGTGCTGCTGCCCGGTGAGCGGGCTGTGCTCGACGTCCGCGTTTGCGAAATGAGACAGGAAGCCTTCCAGTGAGATCGAGCCGCGCGCGCCGCGAAGCAACGTGAGGAACTCGGGCAGCTCTTCCCGCTGCACCCCGAGCCGGCTCATCCCGGTGTCGAGCTTGAGGTGTGCCGTGGCTGGTTGGCCATGCTTCTGGGCCGCGGCGACGAGGCCGTCGATGTGCTCCCGGCGAAACAGCGTCGGGGTCAGCTTGTGCTCGACCATCAGCTGGTAGCCGCCGTCGTAAGAGCCGCCCATCACCAGAATCGGGGCCTTCACCCCGCCCGACCGCAGCTCGACGCCTTCTTCCACCAGGGCGACGCCCAGCATCGCCACCCCTTCCGCTTCGAGCACGCGGGCCACCTGCAGCGCCCCGTGGCCGTACGCGTTCGCCTTCACCACCGCCATCACCTCGGCAGGAGCGGCCAGCGCAGTCGCCACCTTCAGGTTGTGCCGCAGCGCCGACGCCGAGACCTCGGCCCGGGTGGGGCGAATGCAGTTGTCGAGGGCGCGGCGGCGGGGAATGTCGAAGCTCATGGGGGTGTCCAGCCAGCCGCGAATTGGGTCCAGATACAGGCAGACGTTCGATTCGGAAAGGTGGTAGAGCAAATTTCAAACCATGCCTACGACGCACAAGACCGGTGGCGAAGTCGACGCTTTCTGCAGCAAGTGCAACCTGAACCTCGCGCACACGATCATCGCGATGGTCGGCTCGAAGATCGTCAGGGTGAAGTGCAACACCTGCACGAATGAGCATGTCTTCCGTGGCATCCAGACCACGATGCAGGCGAACTCGTTCACCAAGCCGCGCAAGTCGACCCGCATGTCGGCGGCCGACAAGGTGGTGATCGGCTTCCAGGAACGCATCGAGGGCAAGGACGCCAACAAGGCGCGCACCTACTCCCCGAAAGACACCTACTCGATGGATGAGCTGGTGAATCACCCGACCTTCGGCCTCGGCATCGTCAGCGACGTCCGCCTGGACAAGGTGACGATTCACTTCAAGGCCGACGAGAAGACCCTGGTTCACGGCCGCAGCAGCGGCAACGTGGCGAAGCCCGAGTTCAACTCGCTGCACCCCACCACCTCGTCACGTCCCGTGGCGAAGCCGGCGGAAGAAGCGCCTGCGCCTACGGTCGAAGAGTAGCTTCCCGCAGCAGTCCGAGCCGGCGCAGCTTGTACAGCGCCTTCAGGGTGTCGAGCTCGCGCTGTTGGCTCGCGAGGACGACGGTGCTCACGTCCCAGCGGCCGTTGATCAGGGCGGCGATCTGCCGTTCTTCCTGTCGCAGTGGCAACAGCAGCGTCGGGTCGGGCTCCATCGCAATCACCGTCAGCGGCGGCAGCTCACGGTAGAGCTCGGCCAGGTGCTCGCGCTCGACCATTCGGGCGAACTCGCGCACCCGGCGATCTGACGGGTCGCTGTGGAGCAGCGCCGAGAAGACGAGTCCGGCCGCCTCGAACTGCCGCTCGCGGAGCAGAATGGCTCCCTTCTCGAGCATGTCGGCCACTGGGTCTGCCTCGAGGGCCCCGGCGCCTTCCACCTCGACCAGGCCCAATCGCAGCAGCTCGTAGACGCCGCGCGCGACCATGCCGCGCTGGAGCCCCAGCACCAGGCGCAACCTTCCTAAGTTCATTCCACCCGGCGTCGAGCACGCGTGCAGCAGCACCTGCTGCAGCGCGCCCCGCCCCGCCGTCACCGCCGAAGTCGACCGCACCACCATCGAGTCCAGCGGCAGCACGCGCTCGACGTCGGTCGCCTCGTCGAGCCAGCGCAGCGACTCGAAGAGCGCGTGGCGCAGCGGCACCTGGATCGCCACCCACTCGTCCTCGCCGCGATCGGGATCTTCCGACCAGTGGAAGCGGCCCGCGCCGGCCTGGCTCTGATCGGCGATCGCGCCGTACAGCTCTTCGGTGGCGAGCTCTCGCAGCGCGGCGAGGTTCGTCTCGGCGCCCGAGGTGAGGGCGCGCATCAGCTGCTGGCCGTCGGCGATTCCGCCCTGCTCGATCGCCCGGGCCATGCGTTCCCACAGTGCGGGGCTGGCCGTGGCGACGACGTGGCCCTCGACGATGAACAGCTTGCGGTCACCGGCTTCCCACTGAAGCTGCAGCGCTCCCGTCTTGCGCGACGCGTCGAGCCACTGAAGAAGCTCGGGGAGTGGATAGCTGGAGACGTCGCCGTGAAAGGCCATCGCGCGGCTTGAAAGGTTACAGTGGGATTCCTTGCGCGTCGCACTTCTCTTCATCGACGGCGTCGGAATCGGCTCGCGCGCCTCGCCCCACAACCCGCTGACCCGTGGCGACTTCCTCGTCTCGCGCTTTGACGACGGCACGGGCACGGCGCTTCCCGACGGCGGCACGTGGACCGCGGCCGACACCACCTTCGGCATCGAAGGCCGGCCGCAGAGCTCGTCGAACCAGTCGGCGATCTACACCGGGCTGGCGGCGCCGAAGATCATCGGCGAGCACACGCTGGGCTACCCTGACTCGCGCTTGATCGAGCTGATCAACGCGCACTCGGTCGTGAAGCAGCTGGCGGCGAGGGGGAAGCGATCGACCTTCGCCAACGCGTACCCCGCCGCAGTGCTGGATCACATGGGGATCCCGCGCCGCGGGTCGAAGGGCCCCGACGTCGAGCTCTCGCCCGAGCTCAAGCGCCGCATTCGGGCGTCAGCGAGCGCGCTGGCGATGGCGGCCGGCGCAGTGCCCCTTCGCACCTTCGACGATGCGCGCGAGGGAAAGGGGCTGACCCACGACATCGACGGCTCGTCGGCGCAGGCGCGCGGGCTCGATGTGCCCAGGCCGTCACCCGAGGAAGCGGCGCGAATCTTCTGGGGCCTGGCCGAAGACTTCACGCTCTTCGAGCACTACCTCGCCGACGAGGCGGGGCACGCGCGCGACGTGGACGCAGCGGTCAAGGCGCTGACGACCTTCGATCTCTTCGCCCGCGCCGTGGTGGCGCAGCGGCCGGCTGGCGCGCAGGTCTTCATCTGCAGCGACCACGGCAACGTCGAAGATCTCTCGACCCGGAACCACACCCTCAAGCCGGTACCGGTGCTGGCCTTCGGCCCGCAGGACGCCAGCCGGATTCACGACGTCGCCGACGTGGGTCGCGAGATCGTCCGCCTCGCGGGCGCCGAAGAATGAGCCGGGTCGCGCTCGCCGCCCTGCTCTGCCTGGCGCCGGGCTGCCTGTTTCCGCTGGCCGGCCTCAGCACGCGGAGCACGGTGAAGACCGAGGCTGGCGACGTGCAGATCATCGCGTCGCCTGCCGAGCCCGTCGAACAGCAGCGGGTGGAGCGCGCGGTGAACGCGGCCACGAAGCACCTGCTTCGCTGGGGAAAGCTCGAGGTGCCGGTGACGCTCTACCTGCTGCCGTCGCACCTGCGCCTCACCAGCGCGATCAACGGCTTCGGGTTCGACTGGCTTCGCGCGTGGGCGCAATACGACGTCGTCTACCTGCAGTCGCCCGCGACGTGGGGCTGGCTGGTCACCGACGGCGAGGTCGACGAGCTCTTACTGCACGAGCTCACCCACTGCGTGATGTACCAACGCATCGGCGACGCCACGAGCTGGAACACGAAAGAGGTTCCGGTGTGGTTTCGCGAAGGCATGGCGACGTGGACGGCAAACCAGGCGTACAAGTTTCCGAGCCTCGAAGATCTGGCGCGCTTCTACGACAAGAACCCGGACCTCGACCCGATGCTGAACCCGGCGCCGATGTACCGGGACGACAGCGCAATCGTCTACGCCGCGGCCCACCATGGCTTCACCTTCTTCGTGCGGCGCATGGGCCAGCAGTCGGTGCACCGCCTGCTCGACGCGATGCATGGCGGCCAGCGCTTCCCCGCGGCGTTTCTTGCCGTCACGGGCATCTCCGCCGAAGCGTTCGCCCGCGAGTTCCGGCGCTACATCCAGTGGCGCGGCTTCCGCGGCATCGGGAAGCCGAAGAGCGGGTTGGGCCGCTGAGGCTTAGCGGGTGTGCACGTAGTCAGACATTCGATCCCAGCTGACGCCGAACTCGCGCCGGTAGGCCTCAGTGCCCGGGGTGCGCAGCTCGGCGTCGGGGATCCACGCCGTCCTCCCGGACGAAGGATCTGAGACCAGGTAGCTGCGATCGGCGCCGGTGCCGCGCACGTCGGTGGCGAGCAGCAGATGGCCTTGCGTTCCGGCGGCGTCACTGACGCGAATGCCGACATCATCGCCCCGCGTGATTCGGCGGGCCATGTCGTCCGACTGGTGGGCCGACAACCCCGACGAGGGAACCGAGGTCGAGGTGTATCGTCCGTGCGCGGCGCTTCCGGCGATGCGGGTGAGCGCGTCTTCAGCGACCATGCCGCGGCTGCGCGGCGCGGCGAGCTGGGCCCGAATCGCTGCAATGTCTTCGCGGGTCGGGGCGCCGCCGCTGCGGGCCCGCAGGGTGTCCAGGTCGACCGCGGCCTGGGCGAGCTCGGTGGTGCCGCGGGTCGTGCCGCGAAGGTACGTGCCGATTCGGTGCCGTTCTTCGGGCGAGGTGTGGGCGGTCTCGAGCGCGGTGCCGAGGCGGCCGACGGCGTCGCGGCTGGCCTCGGTCGCTTCGAGAGAGACGGCCCTGCCGCGGCCGGCCTCGAGGGTTCGTCGCTGCTCTTCGGCGATCGAGCCCGAGGTGGACGGTGACGAGAGCCCTTCGCGATGCAGGGTGCGCGCGTAGACCGGGTCGAGCTCGGCCCGCTCCATCTGGGCGACGGTCGGGGCGCACGAGTCGGTGTAGCGCTGGTTGAGCCCGTCGTTGGTGCCCGAGGTGTCGCCAGGGTGGGTGGGGTGCTCTGGATCCGTCGCCGAGGTGCTGCGGGTGCTGTCGAGGTCGAGCGCGGTGGTGGTGGCAATCAGCTCTTCGCGCGGCAGCCCCCGAACGTCGGCGGCGAACCCTCGAACCTCTTCAAGGGCAGAATCGCCCGCGGCGCCCCGGCGGCTGAGCGCCGGCGCGCGGGCAGCCACGGCGTCGAGGATCAGCGCGCGCTCGGCCTGGGGATCCGCCTGCGGCGACGCGGCGTGCGAAGTGCCCGCCTGCGAGAGCATCGTCGAGACCTCGTCGTAGCGGGCCCGCGGCATCTGGACGAGGGCATCGGCGGCGGTGGTCGCCTGGTGCACCCCAAGCACGCCTTCGGTGCCTCGCGCGTCCGACGTACGCGACTCGGAGACTCCGCGCACGAGCGCTTCGCGAATGTCAGGCGTGAGCCGGCGGGCTGCCTCAGGGCTCGCGGCCGCCCTTCGCGCCAGCGCGTCGTAGGCCTGCACGGCGCGCGCCCCATTCGGCCCGGTGGCGGCGCGCTCGAGCATCGCGCGTTCCCGCGGCTGATCGGCCTCGGGGAGGCGATCGATGCGGCCAAGGACCCGGCGCGACACCGCCGCGTCGGTGCCACAACGGCTCAGCGTGCCCTCGAGGTGGCCGCGGGCTTCGACGCGCGCGGCGGGCCCGGCTTCGAACGTCGACCCTGACGGGTGTCCGGTGCCAACCCCGGCCGCCGGAGGCGGAGGCGTCGCCCGGGTGGCGACCCGAGGCGGCGGGCGCGACGTTGCCAGAGGAAGGGTGGAGTGCGGCCTGGACGAGAGTGCGGTGGTTCCCATGGCGGGAGGCTGTGCGAGGCGGGTGCCAGCCGACCCGCGCAGTGTTCACCGTCGGTTGCGCGATCGGGGTGTGGCTGCCGGGGTCACAGGCGGGAGCCCACGGTTCACAGCGCGCGGGCCCTGGCGACCTTCAGTCGTTCGTCACTGGGCCGCTGAAGGGCTGGGCAGCAGCGGGGGGCGATCTTTTCCTTCGAGGGCGCGCTGCAGCTCGATTTCCTGCAGGAGCGTCGCGGGCGCCACCGCCGACACGGGCACCATGCCGCTCTCGGCGCCGCAGTAGCCGTTGAAGACGCCGGAAGTCGTGCCGGTGGCCATCACGCGGTTGATCGACGACAGCGGCGTGCCGACGATCTCGACGCCGCGCACCAGCGACTCTTTTCCGTCGCGCACGTCGACCCGGTACACCATGCGCGGGATCCCCTTGAACGCCTGGTAGCCGTACGTCGAGGTGTTGGTGTTGCCGCCGGCGATGTCGCGGATGATCAGGCCGTACGGTTTGCCCTGCCGCTTTGCCTCGGCGATCAGCATCTTCTTCAGCTCGGCGTCGCTGACGGCCTTCTTCGATTCGACGACCAGGTTCGCCATGCGCGCCACTGGCTTGCGGTTGCCCTGGCTGCGGCCGTGCCCGTTGCTCTGGCTGAACCCTTCGACCGGGCGCCGCGACAGCAGGTAGTTGCGAAGGATCCCGTTCTCGACCAGCGGCACCCGCTGCCCGCGCACGCCTTCTTCGTCGAACAGATAGAAGCCGTTGAGCTGCACTGCCCCGCGCGCGCGGAGCGTCGGGTCGTCGTAGATGCTCAGGAAGGAAGGCAGCACCTGCTTGCCGACCTGGCCGCGAAAGGTCTTCCCCTCGGCATCGCCGTCTTGCCTTTCGCCCTCGAGGCGGTGGCCAATGGCCTCATGAAAGAGGACTCCGGCGGCGTCGGGCTCGAGCAGCGCGGGGCCAGTGTACGGGTCGATGGCCGGAGCGCTTCGCAGCGCCAGCAGCTCGCTGACCATCGTCGCCGCCGCGGCGCGGAGCTTCTCGTCGTCGGGCAGCTGGCTTTCCAGCGGCGCGTAGAAGTTCCTCGAGCTCTCGAGCAGCTGGCCGTCGGTGGCGCGGGTGAAGCCCGACACGTGGAAGCCGAACATCAACTCTTCGGTGACGATGCGGGTGCCTTCGGTGCTGACGAAGTACCGCACCACCTTGTCGGCGGTGAAGCGCACCTCGGAGTCGAAGATTTCCTTGTTCGCCGCGACCACGCCCGACAGCTCGCGGGTCAGCTTGCGCCAGCGATCGCGGGTGACCTCGAAGGGAATCTTCGCGCCCAGGTGCACGGTCGGCGCTTCCTTCGAGAAGCTGGGCGCCCGCTTCGGATCTTCGACGGTGTAGACGTCGTCGCCCTTCTTCTTGAGGAAGTTGAAGAGCGCGAGCTTGTACTTCTCGTCGGTGATGAGCCACAGCGCGGTGCGAAGCGCAGCCGGGTGATCGTCGAAGGGTGCGTTCTTCCGGGTGATGTAGCTGTTGCCCTTCATCGAGAAGCTGAAGTCCAGCTCGTCGCTAATCGAGCTGTCGTACGCGTAGCTGCCGACGCGCGCATCGACGAAGAGCTTCCGATCGCGCCAGCTCTGGTCGACGAAGAGCGCTCCATAGCGGGCGGTGATCTCGGTCTGGTCGTAGTCCTTGAGCTGGTAGCTGAGGAAATAGGGCGGCTTGTTGTCGTTGAGCTTCAGCTGGTCGCGGTTTCTTTGAAGCTCGACCACCATCGCGTCGAGCAGATCCTCACGAACATCGGCCGGCGGTTTGGCCGCGATCGCGGCAGCGACAATCAAAGAGAGCATGGGCGCCGCGGACACTACTCGCTACGAGGGCGTGCCCCAGTCGACGATCTTCCAGCCCTTCTTGCCCGCGAGGCGCCGCAGCCGCGGATCCGGGTTCACCGCCACCGGCTGCCCCACCACCTCGAGCACCGGCAGATCACTGTACGAATCGGTGTAGAAGGCGCAGTCGAGCAACTTCACCTGGTGCCGATCGGCCTCGGCCTGGGCATGCAGCAGCTTGCCTTCGCCGTAGCAGATGGGGCCAACGGTTCGCCCGGTGAGCAGGCCCTGGGGGTCGACCTCGAGCCGGTTGCACAGCGTGCCGTCCAGCGCGAGCTCCTGGCTCACCAGCTCGGCGAGAAAGTGAGACGAAGCGGTCAGCAGCACGACGCGATCGCCCGAGGCGCGGTGCGACTTGAGGGCGTCGATACCGCCGGGCCGAAAGAGCGTGCGCACCTGGCGCTGGTAGAAGCTCTCGGTGCGGGCGATCAGGTCAGACGCGTGCAGGCCCTGCGCGGTGCCGATGGCCCGGGTGGCGAGGGTGAGGCCGCCCAGGCCCAGCTGGTAGCGCGCGAGCCAGACGGCGGCCTTGACGGCGCTGCGTTTCGACAGCTGGCCGAGCGCGACCTCGCGGCGGATCCACAGCTTGCCGCTGTTCGCGGCGAGCAGGGTCAGGTCGAGATCGAAGAACGCAATCGCCACGCACCCACCATAACGGCGATGCCGAGCGTTTGGAGCGGTTGCTTGGGTCGTGCTACTTCGTCGCGCATGTCGCTCAAAGTCCGGTACTTCGCCGTCGGCGCGCTGCTTGGTCTGGTTCTCTCGGCAGCGCCCTCTTGTGGCAGCACCGGCGGCAAGCCGCAGTGCAAGGCGTCGAACTGTGCCGGCTGTTGCGACAAGAACCTTGAGTGTCAGCTGGGCACCGAGACCTTTGCGTGTGGCGCGAAGGCCGAGCTCTGCAGCGAGTGCGGGTCGACCCTGAGCTGCGTCGAGGCCAAATGCGTGGGCAGCGCAGGCACAGGCGGCGGCACGGGGGGCGTCGGGGGCGGTAAGGGTGGCGCAGGCGGCGCGGGCGGCGCGGGCGGCGGGTCGACCTGCGGCAGCTGCTCGGGCTGTTGCTCGACCGACGGGTTCTGCCGCGGAGGGATCACGAATCAGCAGTGTGGCAAGTCGGGCCAGGCGTGCGCGCCCTGCGCGACGAGCCTTTCTTGCCAGTCGGGCTCTTGCGCAGCGGTGACCTGCACCACGGGCTGCAAGGACGCGGCGGGGGCTTGTCTTTCGGGCACGGACAACGGCGCGTGCGGCGTCGCGGGCGCCAGCTGCACGGCCTGTGCGGCGGGCTTGATCTGCACCAACGGCGCGTGCGCGGCCCAGTGCAACGCGACCACGTGCGCCTCGGGTTGCTGTGACGGGAACAGCTGTGTCGGGCAGCCGACGGTGGCGAAGTGCGGCATCAACGGCGGCGCCTGCTCGGTGTGCGCGGGAACCCAGGTCTGCGCAGGGGGCCTCTGCCAGTCAGGCGCGGGCGGCGGAGCGGGCGGCAGCGGAGGCGTCGGTGGCGGCGGAAACCCGGGCGTGGGAGGAGGCGGTTCGTCGGGCAGCTGTTCGGCGCTGAGCTGCCTCGACGGCTGCTGCAACGGCAACACGTGCATGCCGGGCACGTCGAAATCGGCCTGCGGCCTGCTGGGGGCCTCGTGCAAGAGCTGCGGGCTTGCCTGTCTGCTGCAGAACTGCGTCCCGTAACCGCGCTTTTCCTGGATCAGAAGGGTCGATTTCTTCGCGCGGTGGCGCCGCTATTTCCGATCAGGCCCGGGCAAAAATTTGCGGGCCTTGGCCGGAAGATCAGGATGCCGCGCCATGACGCCATCTACCGCAACCGTGAGCGCAACCTTCTTCTTCATCACCGACACGCGATCGACTGATCGCATCGAAGCGCAGCCGACGCAGGCCACCACCAGCAGCAATGATCGGCGGTGGAAGTACGCGGTCAGTTCACGCAAAGCATCTTGATGTCGATCAGCTGATCGTCCGCGCGGCGCTTGCACGTGGGCGAGAAGTAGACCTTTCCACCCTCGTACTTCTCGATGCCGCCGTTCGACTTCGTGCAGAGCTGGGTGGTGTTGTCCTTCCGCTTCAAGTTGATCTGCATCATCCGGACGTCGGGCACGTTGTTGACCTCGAGCGTCTGGGTGACGTTGGCGAGCCCGGCGATCAGCAGCAGCGTCTCGCGGTAGCTGGCGCGGCAGATCGAGTCGAGGTTGATCAGGGTCGGGTCGAACATCTCGGCCATCTTCCGGTGGCGGTAGCCCGGCTCGTTCGAGGTCGGGCAGTCGATGTTCCGCACCTGGCCGCCTTCGACCACGGACATCGCCGCCTTGTTCATCCGCGCGACCGGGGCGATCACTGTCCAGATCACCTCGCGGGTGTTGCCGTCGGAGTCCTTGAGCTCTTCGGTGAAGATGCGGTGGTACTCCGAGACGGTAGAAAGGCTGGTGGCCTTGTCGCCGCAGTAGTCGACGAGGGGGTTTTCGCCGACGGTCACCACCGAAGGAAGGCGGCGGCCATCAGGGCCGGCTTTGGCGATCTCGCTGCAGTCGTCTTCGTCGGTGAGGATCACGACCAGCAGCCGGGCGCCGTCGCGAAGGAAGCCGCCGTTGCCGCCGTTGGCGAGCGCTATCTTGTCGAGGTCCTTGAGCGCCAGCCGCATCGCCTCGAAGGGGGTTTCCTGCCCCGAGCCCTTCGTGCCCAGCTGAACGAGCCGCGCGAACTTGGACACGAGGTCCGGATCATTGCCGTTGAGCACGCGCTCGGTGCCGGTGCCGATCAAGACGCCGCCATCGGGATCTGCGTCGGGCACGGGCTGCAGCCGGCCAGACTCGCTCGGGTATTCCTTGTTGAAGTCGATGCCGCCGCTGAAGGTGTGCTGGTAGACGCTGGTGGTGATCACCCCGATGTTGAAGTCCTGGGTGACGCCGCCGCCCTTCTTCAGCTCGTCGATGAAGGCGGTGAGCTCGCGGGCCACGCCTTCTTGTTCCTCTTTCATCGAGCTCGAGTTGTCGATCACGAACAACACGTCGAGCTTCTGCGGCTCGGGCACCAGGGCATTGAGCACGCACGAGCTGGGAATGGTACCGCCGTCACCGATTCCAGGCGGGACGCAGCCGAAGCAGCCGGAGCAGCTGCTGGCGAGCGCGAGCATCGCCGCGGCGAGGAGGTGACTGGGGGGCTTCGTCATGGGGAACACCTTCTGGCGGTAACGGCCTGCGCCCATTGTGCCCTACCCGTACGGGCGGGTCGAAAACTGAGAAAAACAATGGGTTGCAGGTGATCTTTTCGTTGCTACCCTATGGAGCATGTCCGACGAAAAAAAGAAGGGTGCTGCTGCCGCGCAAGCGATGGCGGCCCCGATGAGCCCCCCCGGCCTGATCAACAAGGAGGACATTCCGCAAGTCCTCCCGATCTTGCCACTTCGGAACTCGGTCTTCTTTCCCGGAGGCGTGCTGCCATTGGCCGTCGGCCGGCAGAAAACGATCGCGCTGATCAAAGACGCGGTTCGCGATGATCAGGTGATTGGCGTGGTCACCCAGCGCAAGGCGGAAGAGGAAGATCCGGGCGCGGCTGATCTGTACTCGATGGGCACCGTCGCCCGCATCGTGAAGCTGCTCAAGATGGGCGAAGACAACTACTCGCTCGTCGTGCAGGGGCTGGCGCGCTTCCGCGTGCTCGATCTTGTCCAGGAAGCTCCGTACCTCAAGGCGCGCGTCGACGCCGTCGAAGACAAGACTGCGGCCGAGAACGTCGAGGTCGAGGCGCTGGGCATCAACCTGAAGAAGCTGGCGCGCGAAGTGATCGAGCTGATGCCCGAGCTCCCGGCGGCGGCGACCGAGCTGGTCGAGTCGATCACCCACCCGGGCCACCTGGCAGATCTGATCGCGGCCAACGTCGACGTCCCGATCGAAGAGAAGCAGGCGGTGCTCGAGACAGTCGATCTCAAGGCGCGGATGAAGCTCGTGCTCGAGCTGCTGAACCGCAAGCGCGAGATCCTGAAGCTCTCGAACAAGATCGACAGCGCCGTGAAGGGCGAGATGTCGAAGACCCAGCGCGAGTACTACCTGCGCCAGCAGCTGAAGGCGATCAAGGAAGAGCTGGGCGAGATGGGCGAAGAAGAGGAGGAGCTCGACGAGCTCGCCGAACGCCTGAAGAAGGCGGGCCTGCCGCCCGAGGTCGAGAAGGTCGCGAACAAGGAACTGAACCGGCTGAAGACGATTCCCGCCGCGTCCAGCGAGTACACCGTCGCCCGCACGTACCTCGACTGGATCGCAGACCTGCCGTGGAGCAAGCAGAGCGAAGACAACCTGGACATCGACAATGCGCGGAAGATCCTCGACTCGGATCACCACGGCATTCAGAAGGTGAAGAAGCGAATCCTCGAGTACCTGGCCGTGCGGAAGCTGAAGAACGACATGCGCGGCCCGATTCTCTGCCTGGTCGGCCCCCCGGGCGTCGGTAAGACGTCGCTGGGTCAGTCGATCGCCAGGGCGGTGAACCGCAAGTTCGTACGCCTCTCGTTGGGCGGCGTGCGCGACGAAGCGGAAATTCGCGGTCACCGGCGCACCTACGTCGGCGCCCTGCCCGGCCGCTTCATCCAGTCGATGAAGAAGGCAGGCACGCGGAACCCGGTGATGATGCTGGACGAAATCGACAAGCTCGGTGCGGACTTCAGGGGCGACCCGTCGTCGGCGCTGCTCGAGGTCCTCGACCCGGAACAGAACAACACGTTCGCGGATCACTACCTCGACGTCGCTTTCGATCTCTCGAAGGTGCTCTTCATCGCCACGGCGAACCAGCTGGACCCTATTCCCGGGCCACTGCGTGACCGCATGGAGATCATCGAGCTCTCTGGCTACACCTTCGACGAGAAGGAGATGATCGCGCGGACGCACCTCATCCCGAAGCAGCTGAAAGAGCACGGCCTGGCCGCGGTAGATCAGCTGGTGATCGAAGACAAGGCGCTGCAGCTGCTGCTATCGGCGTACACCCGGGAAGCCGGCGTGCGCTCGCTCGAACGGCGCATCGCGGACCTCTGCCGTGCGGTGGCGGTCGACTTCGCCTCGGGCAAGACGGACAAGCAGACGATTACGCCCGAACGCGTGATCGAGATCCTCGGGCCTGAACGGTACTACTCGGAAGTCGCCGAGCGCACCGAGACCCCGGGAGTCGCGACGGGCCTGGCCTGGACGGCAGCCGGCGGCGATCTGCTCTTCATCGAGTGCACGAAGATGCAGGGCAAGGGTGGCCTGACCCTCACCGGTCAGCTGGGCGACGTGATGAAGGAGTCTGCCCAGGCCGCGCTGTCGTACCTGCGCGCGAACGCCGAACGGCTGGGGATCAACCCGCTCTTCCTCGAGAAGACGGACATCCACCTGCACTTCCCAGCCGGCTCGATTCCGAAAGACGGCCCCAGCGCCGGCGTGACGATTCTGACCGCGCTCACGTCGCTGATGACGGGCATCCGGGTGCGCAGTGATACGGCAATGACGGGTGAGGCCACGCTGCGTGGGCTCGTGCTTCCCGTCGGTGGCATCAAGGAAAAGGTCCTCGCTGCCCACCGCGCCGGCATCAAGCGCATCGTGCTCCCTGAGCGCTGCCGCAAGGACATGGTCGACGTCCCCGAGCAGGCCAAGAAGGACATGGAGTTCTTCTTCGTCACCAAGATGGACGAGGTGTTGAACCTGACCCTCGAGACGTCGCCGTGGAAGGCGGCTCCGGCGGCGACGGAAGAGCCGAAGGCCGAGATCCGGGCCTGAGCGGAAAAACAGTTTGAAGTGAAGCGGGCCGGTTCTCGAAAGAGGGCCGGCCCGTTGTCTTTGTTGCGGAGCGTCAGACGACGGTGCGGAAGTAGGCGATCGTCTTCCGAAGGCCTTCGTCCAGCGACGTGCGGGGCTCCCAGCCGAGCAAGGTGCGGGCGCGGGTGATGTCGGGCTTTCGCTGCCTGGGGTCGTCTTTGGGCAGCGGCGCGAAGGTCAACTTCCCACCCGTGCCGGCGGCTTTTCGCACCGCCTCGGCGAACTGGAGCATCGTCAGCTCGACAGGGTTGCCGATGTTGACGGGCTCGGTGACGTTCGAGAGCGCGAGGCGGACGAAGCCGTCGACCTCGTCGTCGACGTAGCAGAAGGCGCGCGTCTGGGAGCCGTCGCCAAAGAGGGTGAAGTCCTGCCCGCGCAACGCCTGGCTGACGAAGGCGGGCACGACGCGGCCGTCGTTGAGCCGCATGCGCGGGCCGTAGGTGTTGAAGATTCGGACGATGCGGGTCTGCACGCCGCGCTTGCGGTTGAAGGCCGAGACGAGGGCCTCGCCGTAGCGCTTGGCTTCGTCGTAGACAGCGCGCGGGCCGATGGAGTTGACGTTGCCCAGGTAGCCTTCGGGCTGCGGGTGCACCAGCGGGTCGCCGTAGATTTCCGATGTCGACGCCTGGAAGAAGACGGCCTTCTTCTCTTCGGCGAGCTCGAGCCCGCACTGCGTGCCCAGCGAGCCGACGCGCATCGTCTCGAGCCACAGGGTGTCGTAGTCGAAGGGTGAGGCAGGCGAGGCGAGGTTGAAGACGTAGTCGACGGCGCCGGCGACTTTCAGCGGAAGGCAGACGTCGTGGGCTTGAAAGTCGAAGCGGGCGTTGTTGCGAACGGACGCGTGGTTGGCTTCGGCGCCGGTGCAGAGGTTGTCGATGCAGAGGACGTGGGCAGCGCCGTCTGCGAGCAGGCGTTCGCACAGGTGCGAGCCTAAGAATCCGGCCCCGCCCATCACCACCACCCGCTTGCCTTCCATCGTGCCCATTGAGGCGCCGCCTATAGCGGGATTCTCAGAGGTCGTCGAAGGTCGACTGCCCGGGCAGCTGGGTTTTGTATTTCTCGAGGATCAGGTCGATGCCCTGACGAATGTATTCAGCGACCGGGACCTTGGTCTTCGCGTTCAGCGCCTTGAGCAGTTCGTTCTGCTCGGGCGTGATGTAGATGGTGGTGCTGATCTTCTTGCGCGGCATGGACGTATGTGACGGTATGTCGAGTGTCACGGAGGTCAAAAAATGAGACGGATCGCGGTACTTCTCAGCTTCGCGCTGGTGGCGTGCTCTTCGAGCAAAGACGCACAGAAAGGCGACGGCAAGACCACGGATGAAGGCGGCTCGACCGGTGGCGGCAGCATCCACCAGAAGGTCCAGGGCAACGAGAAGGTCACCGAGTTCGATCTCAACGGCGACAAGCGGCCAGACGTCTGGACCTTCACCGTGCCGGGCAAGACACCCGACGGGAAGGACTACGACCGCATCTCGCGCAAAGAGCTGGACCTGAATTGGGACGGCAAGGTCGACGTGGCGCGCGCCTACGATGAGAAAGAGCAGATCGTGAAGGAAGCGCTCGACCTCGATTTCGACGGGAAGATCGACCAGGTGAACTTCTACGAGAAGGGCGTCATCGTCCGGAAGGAATCGGACCTCTCGTCATCGGGCAAGCCGTCTCTGTGGAAGTTCTACGAGAAGGGCAAGCTCGTCCGGAAAGAACGCGACACCAACGGCGATGGCCGCGTCGACTACTGGGAGTACTGGGAAGGCGACCAGGTCGATCGCGTCGGTGAGGATCTCGACGGCGACGGCAACGTCGACAAGTGGACGAAGAACCCGAACAGCGAGAGCTAGGTTTTGGGGCGGCGGAGGCGGCTCATCCCTCGACTTCTCTCGGGATGAACGGGGCGCTGCTCAGCCAGTTGCAGCTAGTTGGCGCCCGTCACGATTGCGTCGATTGACGTCTCGCGCTTGAAGTCGGTGAGGTAGCGGCCGGCGGCGTCGCGGGTCGGGAAGCGGCCCATGCGGACGCGGTACCAGGTGCCCTTCGCGGGAATCGTGGCCTCGACGATGAATGGGGCGTAGCCCTTGTCGCGAAGGTTGGCGGCGAAGCGATCGGCCTCGGCGCGATCCTGGAATGCGGACAGCTGCAGGGTGAAGTTCCCGTCGGGAGCGGTCTCGGGCTTCGGCTCGGGCTTCTGGGCGCGGGCGATCGCGTCGCGCAGGGCGCCGGCGTCTTCGTTGATGCGGGTCGGCACGGCCTCGACCTTCGGCTTCGCCTCGACGACGGGAATCTCGAAGGGCTTCTGGGGGACGATGACGGGCTCGGCCGCCGCGACTGCCACCGGAGCGGCCACCACGGGCTTCGGCGCTTCGATCGGCTTGGCCTCGACCATCGGCTCGGGGCGCTTGGTCAGCTCGTCCTGGAAGGTCAGCGAGGCGTCTTTCTTCTGCATCGAGTCCATCGCGGCAGCGCGCTGATCGAGGGCGCTGAGCAGATCGGGCGCGGCGTGGGCCGCGGGATCGTCGGCCACGAGCTTCTTGCCGACCACGACTCCGAGGGCGAAGACGGCGCCGACCACGATCAACGCTCCGACCGTCATGCTCACGATCTGGCGGTTGTCGAGCGACAGCTCGTACTTTTCTTTCATCCGGTGTGCGTCACGCATCTTTTGGTCTGGGCCCTTGAACTTTTGGTGAAGCGAAGAACCGGACGGTAGCGCGATGTTTCACACCGTCAATTTCACGCCGATTATCCGCCGTCTCCGCCATCGGCTCCGCCGTCGAGGCCCGCATCGGCAGAGCCCGCATCCACACCCGCATCCACACCCGCATCCACACCCGCGTCGACGCCAGCGTCTGGCTTGCCTGCGTCGACTCCGGCATCGAAGCCCGCGTCTGGTTTGCCCGCGTCGACTCCCGCGTCCAGGCCTGCGTCAGTGCGGCCCGCGTCGGTGCCGGCATCGCGGCCGGCGTCGACGACGCCCATTCCTCCGCCAGCGCCCCCTGCCCCGCCTGCCGTGCCTCCGCCACCACCCGAACCGCCCGCTCCTCCGCCGCCGGTGCCGGTCATCATCATGCCGGTGCCGCCGCCGGCGCCCGTCATCATCATCATCATCATCGTGCCGGCGTCGTAGATGCCGCCGTCGCCCAGGGCCTCGCAGGCGCCAGCGCGGCAGGAGTCGGTGACTTCGCAGCGTTCGCACTTCACGCCGGCGGCGCCGCACTCGAAGAGCCCGGTGCCGGCGAGGCATTCACCGTCTTCGTCGCAGCAGCCGGGACAGTTGGTGGGGGTGCAGTTCTTCGGGCTGACGCCGCAGTTGCTGGTCGTGAGCAGGAAGGCGAAGGCCAGGCCGAGTTTGCCGCGCATCGCCGAAGTTTTACCTCAGACTGACGTCCATCGGGCCATCGAGCTCGACCAGGGTTCCGCCGCCGAGGTCGAGCGTGGCTTCCGCTCCGTCGGGGAGGATCAGGCGAACGGTGCGGCCCAGCGAGTAGGTCTTGTCTTCGGGAAGCGCAGCGGTGGCGAAATCGTCGGTCTCGGCGAAGACGACCTCGTCCTCGACGGTCAACAGGTACGGCCCTTCGCCGAGGTCGCCGGCGTGAACGAAAGGCACGCGCGGGCGCAGGCTGGGCGGCGGCAGCTTGCGGGGCCCATCGAGCGGCGCCGTCTTCATCTTTGCGAAGCCGTTGGGGGTGAAGAACGCGACGAAGTAGTCGCCGCTGGTCGACTCGGGCGCGTCGAGGGCGCTCTCGGGCGTGAACTGGTTGTCGCTGTACCTCGGAGCGACCGTGCGCCGCATCGCTTCGACCTTCTCGAGCTTCCCCGCCACCAGGCGGAACCGCGGAATATTGGTCGACTCGATCTTCGATTCGGTGAGCTCGCCGACGTCGAAGGAGTCGCCCTTCTCGAGGCGGCGCAGCGCGGCACCGAAGCACTCGAGCAGGGCATCGCCCGAGGCGGTGAGGTGATCCGACGGCAGCAGCTTCGCGCCGACGCTCAAGGTGCGTTCTTTCTTGCCGACCGTCATCGTGATCGGAGCTGCCGCCGAGTGAAGGCCGCACACCGGAACTTCGGGTTTCTTCTGACAGCCGACCAGCGCGACGGCGAACACCGCCAGCGCGGCTCTCACGCGATCCACCCGCCGCCGAGCACCGTGGTGCCCTCGTAGAACACGGCCGCCTGGCCAGGGGTGACGGCGCGCGCGGGAAGGTCGAGCTCGACGGCGTAGATGCCGCGCGGCTCTTTCTCGAGGCGGGCGGGCGTGCCGCTGTGGCGGTGGCGAATGCGGACGGTCAGCGGGCGGCCGACGGGGGCCTGGCCTTCGACCCAGTGGGGCCGCAGCAGGTGGAAGCGCTGGCGCTCGGCTTCGACTGCGGGGCCGACGACGACGCGCTGGGTGGCGGAGTCGATGGCCTGAACGTAGAGCGCGTCTGGGGCGCTGACCCGCAGGCCCTTGCGCTGGCCAATGGTGAACTTGTGGACGCCATCGTGCTCGCCGAGGACTTTGCCCTCGCGATCGACGATCTCACCCTTCGGCTGTGGGCCCGCAACCTTCTCGACGAACTTCGCGTAGTCGCTGTCGGGCACGAAGCAGATTTCCATGCTCTCGGGCTTGCTGGACGTGAGCAGGCCGTGGCGTTCGGCGATCGCGCGGACCTCGGCCTTGCTGAGGTGCCCAACAGGAAACGAGAGGTCCTTGAGCTCGTCCTGGCCAAGGGTGAACAAGAAGTACGACTGGTCTTTGGCCTCGTCGGCGCCACGCTCCAGGACATAGTGGCCCGCTTCTTCGCGAATCTGGGCGTAGTGGCCGGTGGCGAGGCGGGCACCGAGGGCGCGGGCGCGCTTGAGCAGGAAGCCGAACTTCACGTCCTGGTTGCAGGCCACGCAGGGGATGGGGGTCCGGCCGTTGAGGTACTGCTGAACGAATGGGCTGACGACGCGATCCTTGAAGAGCTCTTCGACGTTGGCGACGTAGAAGGGGATGTCGAGCTTCTCGGCGACGGCGCGGGCGTCATCGATGTCTTCAGGGCTGCAGCAGCTGCCGCACTGGGCACGCGACTCGTAGCTCCAGACGCGCAAGGTGATGCCAAGGACCTCGTGTCCCTGTTCTTTGAGGAGTGCGGCAGCGGCGGAAGAGTCCACCCCTCCGCTCATGGCAATCACGTAGCGCATGTCGTCTTCGGACCTCTGGAAAGCACGGTTCCTGAAATCTTTTCCACAGGACACCTACATCAAGCGCGGCCGGGGTGCATTTTTGTCACAAGGGGGAAACGGCTGACCGTGGCGTGGAACCCAATGAGATTGCTCATGAATTACAGTTTTCCCACAATGGGGCGGCGAAAATGAGGGCCGCCGAGGGAGGACGACCCGGTTTCCAGCCCCTCCCCTGTTGGAAAAGGTGTGGAGAACCTCAAGGCCTGAAAACGGTGAGCAAAGCGGTCAGGGAATCTGTTGTGTTTTTCGACGGATCCGCCAGCACTTGATCCATCAGGAAGCGGGTCGCCTCGCCCACGATCGGGCCGGGCTTCGCGTCGAGGGCAGTCATGATCTGGGCGCCGTTGAGGGCGAGCTGTTTGGGGATGAGCGGGTCACCGCGCAGCTGCTCGACCCGCAGACGGAGCGCGTCGGTCGAATGGCCAAGCGCCTCGCAAACGGAGAGCTGCTGGTCGAGGGCCTCGAGGCTGGTGTCGCGGATCCAGAGCCGAACGGCCTTGTTGTCGGCGGAATCGGCGGGCGGCTGCTGGTGGGCGACGAGGCCTTCGACGCGCTTGATGGCGTGGGTGGGCAGCTTGAGCCGCTCGAGCGCAGCCAGCGGCTTCGGGGCCCGATGCAGGAGGATCGCGAGCCGGACTTCGAGATCGATCGGAGCCGCGGCGGCCTGCTCGAGCTGACCTGCCTCGGGAAGAAAAGCGCCGAGCAGGCCGGTGGACTTCAGCAGGTGGAGCCCGCGCAGGGCATTGGGCGAGAGGAGGATCTTCTGGAACTCTTCGCGCACGCGCTCGACGGCGACTTTTTGAAAGATGGAGAGCGTGGGCGCGATCGCCGCCTCGGTCTGTGGGTCGAGGGCGAAGTCGAGGACGGTGGCGAAGCGCACGGCGCGAAGGCAGCGAAGGCCGTCTTCGGTGAAGCGTTCGAGCGCGCTCCGGACACAGCGAATCGTCTTCGCCTGCAGGTCGGCCCGCCCACCGAAGGGGTCGACGAGGCGTTGGGTGAAGGGGTCGAGCGCCATCGCGTTGATGGTGAAGTCACGGCGGGCGAGGTCGGCCTCGATGTCGGTGTGGAACTCGACCTTCTCGGGGCGGCGGCCGTCGACGTAGTCGCCTTCGCGGCGGAAGGTGGTCACTTCGATGTGCTCGTCGCCGACGAGGACGGTGACGGTGCCGTGCTGGATGCCGGTGGGGATGACGCGGCGAAAGGCTTGCTGCACCTGGGCGGGAAGCGCGCTGCTGGCGAGGTCGAAGTCTTTGGGCTTCGCGCCGCGCATGATGTCGCGCACGCAGCCCCCGACCAGAAAGGCCTGGTGCCCCGCCGCGTGCAGGGTCCGGACGACCTCGAGGATCGTCTCGGGGATGGCTGAGGAATTCAAAGTGACCCCGGTGCGGATCGAACGCACGACCTACGGTTTAGGAAACCATCGCTCTATCCAACTGAGCTACGGGGTCTGGACCGACGATGGGGGGCTATATCAGCGACGCCACTCGAGCGGCACGGCATCGAAGCTCGCGCGGCGTTCGAGGTCGCGCAGATCTTCTTTGGCGCGTTCGAGGGCGCCCCGGTTGGTTTGCAGGCGCGCCAGGGCACGCTCGTACTCGGGGTTGACAGACTGGATGCAGGTCACGAAAGGGTTGACGACGCCGGGCTGCTGAACTTGACCCACGTAGCCCCGAACTCCGCGGTGCCCGACGTGGACGCGGGCACCGTAGACGACGGGCGGCGCGTAGCCGTACGCAGGGCCGCAGGCGTAGATGGGGCCGACGGGCAGGCCGTTGGGATCTTCGACGCGGCGACGATCGGCGGTGATCTCGTCTTCGAGGGTGCGGAGCTTGTCGCGGGCGCTTCGGAACTGGCCGCGCCAGTACTGCTCGGCGTGGCTGGGGACTGATGGATCCGCCTCGAGCACCTGCTGCTTCTGCTCGACCGCGACTGGCCGCGCGGCGACGACGGGAAGCGGGGGCGCCTTGCCCATCTCTGAAATCGGCTCGCCTTCGGTGGCGAAGACGGTGGCGCCCTGGGGGATGGAGGCCGGGTTATCGGTGTAGTGCGTGGTGCCGGCTTTATCGACCCAGCGGTAGACGGACTGGGCGAACGCGGGCGTGGCGACCAGGAGCAGGACGAGAGAGCGAATCATTCGAAGAGCAGTCTACGGCTTCCGGCTGGAGAATATTCAAGGCGTCAGGGAGTGGACGAGGAGCTGCTGGACGCCGACCCAGAGGAGCAGGGCGAGGCCAGCGACGAGCGACGCGATCTCGCTGCCGCGGTCGAGCCGGAAGAGGAGGGTCGCCGCGAGCAGGGTGGAGCACTCCGACGAGTCCGTACAGCAGCACTGTTGCGCGCAGATGATCCCAGGGAACGTCGGCGGGCAGCGCTTCCGGAGCGATCGCGAGCACAAGGCACCCCCCTGCTCCGCTGACCGCGATGAGCGCATGGAGCAGCCCGAGGAAACGGCAGCAGTGCCTCTCATACGCGCGCATCCGAACTGAATTGGTGCACCCCTGGGGCCTCGCCAGGTGTCAGAGAATTCGTACAGATTCCGTGCTGTAAAAGTTGAGGTGCAGAGTGAAGCGAGAAGTGTCGAAAGGGGCCGAGATGAACAACACTTTGTGCCGTGTCGCGGTTCGCGTACCCGGTCTTGATTTCATGGCCGTTGATCGTGGGCTGTGTCGCGCTCGCCTATTTTCCCCAGCCCGCCGACCCGCTGATGCGGAAGGTGCTGGAGGTGGCGGTCTTTCTCACCTGCGCCGTGCCGGTGGTGAGCGCGCTGCTGGTGCTCGAGAAGAAGGTGCCGTTCTGGGCTGACCGCGGGCCGACGCGCGAAGAGAGGCGCAATGATCTGACCCACCTCGGCATGTGCTGGTTCCTCCTGGTGCCGATCGCCCAGGCATTGACGGGCGTGATCGCCTCGGTGCTGCTCGCGCAGCTGGCCGCGACGCTCGGGCCGTCGCTGTGGCCGACGCAGTGGCCGCTGCTCTTCCAGATCGGGCTCGCGGCAGTCGTCGCCGAGTTCTTCCAGTACTGATGCCACCGCTTCGGCCACGAGACGGACCTCGGCTGGCGGCTTCACTCGGTGCACCACGGGCCGCACCACGTGTACTGGCTGAACTCGACGCGCTTCCATGCGTTCGAGCTGATCTTCCGGATGGCGATTCAGACGCTGCCATTGATTCTGCTGGGCTGCACGGCCGAGGTCTTTCTCGTGTACGGCGCGTTCACTTCGATTCATGGTTGGGTGCAGCACTCGAACGTGGCGTACCGCACGCGGCCCTTCGACCTGGTGATGGGCACGTCGGCGAATCACCGGTGGCACCACTCGGTGGACATGGCCGAGGCGAACCACAACTACGGCCTGATCGTGATGTTCTGGGATCACCTGTTCGGCACCTTCCACAGCCCCAGCGAGTACTTCCGCGGCAAGGTCGGCATCGGAGACATGCCGAACTTCCCCGGCACGTACTTCAGCCAGCTGATCGTGCCTTTCCGCTGGAAGAGCCTCGAGCGCACCGGCGCGCCCGAAGTCGAGGACGACGACGGAATGGAAGAGGCGCGAGAGACGGCTTAGCGGACGGCGCGGTACATCGCGCGAACGCTGGTCTCGCGGGAGCTGATGAAGAGCACCGCGCGCAGTGGGTAGTCGGGCAGCGTGATCTCAGCCGCGGCCTGATCTTCAGACTTGCCAGTAAGCTTCGCGGTTCGGACTTCAGTCTCGAGGGCAGTGAGGTAATCGGAGAGGCGCTGAACTCTGGCCCGCGGCATCACTTCGCCGTGGCCGGGGACGACAGCGTCGAACTCGAGCGCCATCACGGTGCGAAGCGTCTGGGCGAGCGTGCACATCGCCGCCGTAGGACGGGTCGAAGTACGGCTCGAGATCGTCGTTGATGAGATCGCCGGCCACGAGCAGGCGGCGGCCGGGGAAGAGCGCGACGAGATCTCCGTCGGTGTGGCCGCTGGTGGTGGCGATCACCCTCACCTCTTCGCCGTCGAGCCGCAGGCGCGCCTCGGAGTCGACGTCGACGATGGGCGCTCGCACGCCCTGGGCTTCGAGGCGGCGACGGGTGTTCGGGTGGACGAGCACCGCGGTGGCGCCAGGGTAAAGGTCGAGCCCGGCGGCGTGATCGGGGTGGGCGTGGGTGAGGACGACGCACCGCACGGCGCGCGCGAGGGACCTTTCGATGCCCTGGCGCACCCGGTGGGCGAAGATCCGGTACTTGGTGTCGACGAGGAGCACGTCGGCTGCTCCGTGCGAGAGCGCCGTGGCGTTGCCCGCGGCGCCGAGGAAGAGCCGCACGCGGGGATCGAAGTCGACGACGTCGACGTGGAAGATCACGCCGAGCACGAGCCCGGTGACGAGGCTGAGTGGCCCCGCGGCGCGCTTCACATCAGCTGGGCGACGCAGGGCAGCTCGATGAGGAAGGTCGTGCCGCCGGGCCCCGTGTCGAAGGTCATCTTGCCTCCAGCCTGGCCGATGATCTGGTGGCTGATGTGAAGGCCCAAGCCCGTTCCTTTGCCGATGCCCTTGGTGGTGAAGAAGGGCTCGAAGATGTGATCGCGGACGCTGGCGGGAATGCCGGGGCCCTGGTCGGTGACGGTGAGGCGCACCCAGGTGCCGTCGGTAGAGCCGCGGACCTTGATCGTGCCTTCGCCGCCCATCGCGTCGAGCGCGTTCTCGAGCAGGTTCATGATCACCTGGCCGAGGCGGCCGGGGTCTCCGTGCACGCGGGGCAATGAGGGCAGCTCGCAGTCGACGGCGTCGCGGCGGCCTTTTGCTTTGCTGAAGAAGAGCACTGCCTCATTCACCGCCTTCCCGACGTCGCACTCGGTGATCGCATTGCCGCTGTCGCGCGACTGCAGCTTCAGTTGTTTGACGATCGAGGCGATGCGATCGACGCCGCTGGTCGTCTCGCGCGAGATCTGCTCGAGCTCGTCGATCAGCGAGAGCACCTGCGGGGGGCAGTTGGGCAGCGCGTCGCGGAGCTCGGAGAACATCTCGACCTGCGCGCTGATGTTCGACTTCACGAAGGCGAGCGGGTTGTTGATCTCGTGGGCGACGCCAGCGGCGAGCTGGCCGATGGCGGCGAGGCGATCGCTGCGAATCGCGCGCTGCTGGCTGGCCTCGACCTGCTGCTGAAGGGCGACGCGGCCTGAGATGTCGCGGAAGATCGCGCGGATCTTCAAGCCCCGCCCGTCGACGCGGCTGACGTGGGCCGAGACCTCGCAGGGAAGCCGCGTACCGTCGGGACGTTCGACGGTGAACTCACCTGTGACCGGACCTTCGGTGACGTTGGCGAAGGCGGCCTCGAAGCGGCTGCGATCTTCGAAGACGAGGACCTGGCCGAGCTGCTGGCCCAACAATGCGGCGACGGGCTGGCCGAGGAGGCCCTCGATGCGACCGCCGGCCGCCGAGATGTGGCCATCGCCGTCTTGTTCCAGCACGGCGTCGGGAAGGTGATCCATCAAGGTCTTCAATGCGACGCGTTCGGAAGTGAAGGCCGCGTCCTGGCGGGCGCGTTCGATCAGGGCGCCGAGCGCGTCGGCGAGCCCCTGGGTGAGCTTGAGCTCGCCCTCGCCCAGCAGATCGCGGGGGCCACAGATGAAGAGCGCTCCGACCGTTCGCCCGCGGCCGCGCACGGGAAGCGCGAGGGCGGCCAGCTTCTCTCCGTTCGGCAGGCCGCGTTCGGCGGGGAAGAAGGAACGCGCGAGGTTGGCGACGTGGTGGGGGCGCCCGGTTTGAAGGACGCGGCAAACCAGCGAGGTCTTGTCGTCGAGCTGGCGGTCGGCCAGCATCGCCGAGTGCGAAGCGGGCACGCCGATTTGAGAGAGGGAGCGGACGAGGCGGCGCCCCTCGTCGAGCTCGTAGATGACGAGGTAGCTGCCGGCGAGGGTGGTCGCGAGGGTGGCGAGCGCGCGGTGGGCGGCCTCGGTGGGCGACACGGCCTCGCTGGCGGCCGCGAGCATCGACCGCAGGGCATTGGTTTCGGCCCGGAGGCGGTTGATCACCCCTCTTTCCAGCACGGCCAGACAGCCGTCGAGGCACCGGGCGGGTGAGACGAGGACGCGGAGCTCGCCCATCGCCCCGAGGCTGAGCACGGACTCGACGAAGCCCTGCATCTGAAGGGCGCGGGCCGTCATCTCGTGAAGGGTGGTCAGCACCTCGCTGCCCCCGGGGCCTTCGACGATCGCCTGGGCGGCCGCGTTGGCGTGGAGGACGTCGCCGGTGAGGCTCAGCTGGATGATGCCCAGCGACAGCTCGTTGAGAAGCTGCTCGAGCGGCGCCTCGAAGGCAGGCCGCTGAATCAAGGGATCGTTCGCGGGATCAGACATTCTTGGAGGAGCCGATAGTGCAAGTTGGCGGCCCTCGATCGCGCCGAACTTTTGACGGTGGGAAAGAAGCGTACAGCTTCGCAGCGACGCGGGCGATCGCGAGGGCTTCGGCCCCGGGTCTTTGCCGACCATCGGGTCAGGAAAAACCGGTTCCTTCGACCCGATTCCCACTCTCGTCATGTGCATGACGCTGATTTGTCAGGGCGATGACGATGGCCCCGAGGTTGCTCAAGAGACATTTCGCATCACCACCTACGGGGTTTCGATGTCCGCTCTTCCTGCTTCGCGCCGCAAAGATCTGGTGTTCGCTCCCGCCTCGCCGCTGATCGACCTGCTGCGGGCGTGCGAACGGATCGCGCCGAGTGAAGCGACGGTGCTGATCACGGGTGAGACGGGCACGGGCAAAGAGGTGATCGCCCGCCACATCCACCAGAAGAGCGCGCGGGCGAACGCGGCCTTCGTGCCGGTGAACTGCGGCGCGATTCCCGAGTCGCTGCTCGAGAGCGAGCTGTTCGGCCACGCCCGCGGCGCCTTCACGGGCGCGGTGGCCAACCGCAAGGGCCGCGTCGCCATCGCCGAGGGCGGCACCCTGTTCCTCGACGAGATCGGCGAGCTGCCGCTGTCGCTGCAGGTGAAGCTGTTGCGCGTGCTGCAGGAGCGTACGTACGAGCCGGTGGGCAGCTCGGAGTCGGTGAACGCCAATTTCCGCCTCGTCGCCGCGACCAACCGCGACCTGCTGGCCGAAGTGGAAGCGGGCCGCTTCCGCCGCGATCTCTACTACCGCCTGATGGTGTGCCCGCTGGAGCTGCCGTCGCTGCGCGAGCGCCAAAGCGACATCGTCGAGCTGTTCAACCACTTCTGGAAAGCCCGCGGTGAGACGCGCCCGGTCAGTGAGAACGTGTACCGCGCGCTGTCGACCTACAGCTGGCCGGGCAACGTACGCGAGCTCGAGAACCTGGTCGAGCGCGTGTCGGTCTGCTCAGAAGGCACCTCGATCGGGGTGACGGATCTGCCGATGAACGTGCGGCTGGCGCTGGATCCGGGCGCGCTGCCGGTGCGGCCGACGCCGCCGATGCCCAGCGAGCCGTCGGGCGCGGCGGTGATGGCGGCCTTCGTGTCGGCGCCGATGCCGTCTGAGCCGCTGCCGCACCCGACGCCGTCTGCGCCCCCCCCTGCCCCTTCGGCACCGATGCGCTTCCCCATCGATCTGCCGGCGCTGCTGCGCGAGCTCGAGGTTCAGTACATCGACGCGGCGTTGAGCACGACGCAGGGCAACCGGAAGGCGGCCGCCGACATGCTGGGCCTGCAGCGCACCACCCTGGTCGAGAAGCTGAAGCGCCGCGATCGCGACGCGGCAGAAGTCTGACGCTTTCTGGCAGCGCACGTCATTTGCACTGGAGTCCCGCGTGCTCGTCTTCGCGATCGTCCAGATGTTGGTAGCAGCTCCGGTTCAGACGTCGACGGTGACGTCATCCGCGGTCGAACGGCTGGTGGTGAAAACAGACAAGAAGCTGCGCACCGAAGTCGATGCGTATGGCGCGACGGTGCGGGTCTTTGCGAACGGCGCCACTGACGCGGTGATGCGGGCGCTGAAGGTGCACCCGAGTCGGCTGTGCCCCGAGGCGAAAGTCGAGAGAGGCGAGGTCGTGTTCACCTGCGTGACGCAGCGCCTCGAGGCGTCGGCGACCGAGGTGGCGGGTGGGGTTGCGATTGATTTCCGACAGCTGCGTGGCCTGCCGTGGAGGAAGACGGGAGGTGGCCCGCCGCTGCGCTCTTTTGCTCCTGAGCTGGTGAGCCTGGGTGGCGCGTGTCCCGGCACCAGGCCGGCGGGCCGGGCGGAGTGTGCGTTGAGCGCCGGGAAGATCGAAGAGGCGAAGGGCTTCTTGCGTGAAGCGACTGCGACGGGCGACGCGTCATACGCCTGGCTCCGCGTCGGAGATTTGGCGCTGCAAGACGGCGATGCGCTGGCGGCGATCGAGGCCTTCAAGAAAGCGGGTGACAAGGGGCCGTGGGGCCGGCTGGCGACGGCGCGGCAGTGCGAAGTGCTGGGCGGCTGCCTCGAAGAGAACGGGCCGAAGGTGTTCAACCCGATCGCGCTGGCCGAGCCGCTGCGTCGCGAGCTGGAGCTTCGCGGGGTTCGCGCGGACGCGATGGTGGGCAACCTCGAGCGGGCGATGCGCAGCCTGCTGGCGTTGAACGCCGAACGGGGCCGCGGCCCGGTGTGTGGGCAGGTGGAAGACCTCTGCGACGCGATGGTGCGGGCGGCGCTGAAGACGGAAGACAGAGAGACGAAGGCAGCGGGGCTCGAGGTGTGGGCGGCGTTGCAGCCGAAGGTGAAGAGCCTGCCGTTGACGGTGGCGGCGGCGGAAGCGTCGGCGGCGCTGGGCGCTCCACGGTACGCGGCGGATCTGCTGGCGTCGGCGACGGCGGAAGTGCCGGCTGAGAATCTCGAAGCGCACCTGCTGAAGGTGGTGGGTAACTACCTGGCGGCGGAAGACAAGGTGCGCGCGGGAGTGATCGTCGACTTCGCGCGCGGGCGCCTGGGCGACAAGGCGTTGACGTCAGGCGCGTGGCGACCCGTGCTGGCGGCGTTCGGCAAATCCAAACCCGCGAAGATCGGGGTCCTGCCGGTTGGCACTGCGCAAGCAATTGCTGCCGAGTGTCAGCGCGCCGACGCAGTGCTGGAAGCAGCTTCAAAGATCGGCAGCGCGAAGGAGACCCCATGAGCCCGCCCCCGATTGCCCAGAGCCCCTCGATGAAAGACGCGCTGAGCGCCGCGCTGGACGTGGCGGGCACCCAGGCGACCGTGCTGTTGACGGGCGAGAGCGGCACCGGAAAGGAAGTGGTGGCGCGCTTCATTCACGAGAAGTCGCCGCGCGCCGAGAAGGCGTGGGTGGCGGTGAACTGCGCGGCGCTGCCGGGCGACCTGCTGGAGAACGAGCTCTTCGGCCACGAGAAGGGGGCCTTCACGGGCGCCTCGGAAAAGCGGGTGGGCCGGGTCGAGCAGGCGAACGGCGGCACCCTGCTGCTCGACGAGGTCTCGGAGCTGCCGCTGCAGCTGCAGGCGAAGCTGCTGCGCGTCATTCAAGAGCGCGAGCTCGACCGCGTGGGTGGCAGCCGCCCGATCTCGGTGGACGTGCGGATCATCGCGACGTCGAACCGCGACCTGGCGCAGATGGTGGCCGACGGGAAGTTCCGCGCCGACCTCTACTACCGGCTGAACGTCTTCCCGATCGAGCTGCCCGCGCTGCGCGATCGCCCCGAAGACATCACCCCGCTGGCGAAGTACCTGCTGGCCGAGGCGGCGGCGACGATGGGCCGCGCGCTGCCGGGCTTGACTGCGTCGGCCGAGTCGGCGCTTCACAGCTACGGTTTTCCGGGCAACGTGCGCGAGCTGCGCAACCTGCTCGAGCGCGCGCTGGTTCGCTGCCGTAGCAATCAGCTTTCCGCGCTGGATCTCGGGTTCGGCGGGCCGACGGTCGCGCCGCGGCCGACGCCTCCGCCGGTCGTCAGCGCGCTGCCGCAGGATCTGCCCTTGAACCTCGAGGCGCTCGAGCGGCTGGCGATCATCGAGGCGCTGCGCCGGGTGAACGGCAATCGCACCCAGGCGGCGCGGCTGTTGGGCATCGGCCTTCGCACGCTGCGCACGAAGCTGAACTCAGGCCAGCCCTCGCAGCTGGCGGTGGCGGCATGAAGCTCTTCGACGGAACTCTGACCCAACTGGGCAACGCGCTGGATGTGCGCCTGTACCGGCAGAACGTGTTGTCGGGAAACCTGGCGAACGTCGACACCCCGAACTTCGTCCCGACCGACGTCGACTTCGACAAGGCGATGGCGTCGGCGAGCCGCGTCGAAGGCGGCGAGAAGGCGAGCTTCGAAAGCGCGGTGCAGGACGTGCCGGGTGAAGGCCTGGGGCTCGACGGCAACGGCGTGGATCTGGATCAGACGATGGTCAGCTTGGCGGAAAACGGCCTGCAGTACGGCGCGGTCGCGCGCACGGCGTCCAAGAAGCTCGCGATCCTCAAGTACGTCGCCAACGACGGCAACGGGTAACCCTTCTTCATAGGAGCTGACCATGGACTTCCTCTCTGCATTGAAGGTGAGCGCGACGGGCCTGACGGCGCAGCGCACGCGCGTGACGCTCGCGACCTCGAACCTGGCGAACGCGGAGTCGACGCGCGGCCCGGACGGCAAGCCGTACCAGCGGCTCGACCCGGTGCTGGAGGCGCGGTCGTTCGATCAGAGCCTTGGCGCCGCCCAGCAGAACTCGCCGCAAGGCGTCGCGGTGGCCGAGGTGGTGGCCGACGAGACGCCGGGCCGCAAGGTCTACAGCCCGGGCCACCCGGACGCGGATCTGCAGGGCTTCGTCACCTTCCCGAACGTGAACCCGATTCACGAGGTGGTGAATCTGATGTCGGCGTCGAAGGGCTACGAGGCGAACGCCACCGCGATCGAGACCCTGAAGAACATGGCGAGCAAGGCGCTGGACATCCTGAGGTAACCACCGATGAACGACCTCAAGATTGGATCATTCGAAGGGCCCCGCGAGATTGCGCGGCCGCAGCGGCCCGAAGGCGTGAAGTCTTTCAGCGAGCAGCTGGGAGCGGCGCTGGGCTCGGTCGAGGCGATGCAAGTCGAAGGCGATCGCCAGGCCGACAAGCTGGCGGCGGGCGCCGGCAACCTTCACGAGACGGCGCTGGCGCTCGAGAAGGCCGACGTCGCGATGCGGGTCGCGATGAAGGTGCGCAACAAGCTCGTCGACGCGTACCACGAAGTGATGCGGATGAGCGTCTGAGCCAATGGAACCCCTCGTCAAGCAGCTGCAGGAACTGCCGAAGAAGCTCTACGCCTCGTCGGGCCGCACCAAGGCGATTCTGGCGGCGGTGCTGGTGGCGATGGTCGGGGTGATCGCGCTGGTAGTGACGCAGACCGGGGCCGATGGCTACCAGTACGCGTTCACGAACCTGACGGGCGAAGACGGCAGCGAAGCGGCGCTGGTGTTGAAGACGTCGCAGATTCCGTACCGGCTCGAGGCGGGCGGCACGGCATTGGCGGTACCGGCGAACCGGGTCTACGAGGCGCGGCTGCTGCTGGCGACCGCGGGCCTGCCCCACGCGAGCGGCACCGGCTTCGAGCTCTTCGACCGCGGCGACCTGGGCGTCTCGGAGTTCACCCAGCAGATCAACTTGCGCCGCGCGACGGAAGGCGAGCTGGCGCGCACGGTGAGCCGGTTGAATGGGGTGCGGTCGGCGCGGGTGCACCTGACGCTCCCCGAGCGTGGCCTGTTCCGCAACGACAAGGCGTCGGCGACGGCCGCGGTGGTGTTGAACCTTCAGCCGGGCAAGCAGCTGGGCGATCGCGAGCTGGCGGGGGTGCGGCACCTGATCGCGTCGGCGGTGCCGTCGCTGGACGCGAAGAACGTGACGATCGTCGACGGCCAGGGCTCGGTGCTGGGCGCGCAGGACAGCTGGGGTGAAGGCGCGGCGGGGTTTCAAGCGAAGCTGGAAAAGGATCTGGAAGCGCGGGTGGTGGGGATCCTCGAGCCAGTGGTGGGCGTGGGCCAGGTGGTGGCGCGGGTGAGCGCGACGGTCGACGCGAGCGAAGTGAACACGACCAGCGAGAACTTCGACCCGGACACGACGGCGCTGAAGACAGAGCGGATCGCGAACGGAAATCAGCAGCAGGAAAACGCGGGGCGCGGGCAGGTGGCCGGCGCGGCGGCGAACCAGCCGCTACAGCCGGTGGCGAACAACGGCGCGGCGGGCGGCTCGAAGGGATCTTCGAGCACCAGCGACGAGACGCGAAACTACGAAGTGAGCAAGGTGACGACGCACTCGGTGGCGCGCGCTCCCCGGCTGACGAGGCTGTCGGTGGCGGTGCTGCTGGACGGCAAGGACGGCAAGCCGCGGGACGACGCGGAGGTGGCACGGCTGGGTGAGCTGGCGCGGCGCGCGGTGGGCCTGGATGCAGCGCGCGGCGACAAGCTGGACATCTCGAGCTCGGTCTTCACGCACTCGATGGAAGAAGCGGTGACACCTGAGCCGACGGGGCCGCAGCTGCCGAAGGTGGCGGTGCTGGTGGGGGCTGCGATCGCGCTGCTGGTGCTGCTCGCGGGGATCGCGTTCTTCGCGCTGCGGAAGAAGTCGCCCGACGTGGCGCGGGTGCCGGCGCTGCAGCTGAAGCCGGGGATGAACGTCGCCCAGATCGAGGCGGCGCAGGCGGCGCTGAAGGATGACCTGGCAGCGCTGCCCAACCCGGTGAACGAGCGCGCGGCCCTGCCGGACCCGGCGATCTCGCTGCGAGACAAGGCGCGGACGCTGGCAGCGGCAGACCCCGCGAAGACGGCGCACCTGTTGCGAGCGTGGATCAGCGGCGACGTTTCTGAAGTGAAGGAGGTGGCCCGTGGCTGATGGAAACGGTGGACCTGGTGCGCAGCGTGCAGCGGCCCTGTTGTTGGGGCTCGGGGCGGAGGTCGCTTCGACAGTGTTCAAGCTCCTGGGCGAGAACGAGGTGCGGCTGATCGCGGCGGGCGCGCGGGGGTTGCGGAAGGCGCAGGGCGCTCCGGTGACGGACGCGCTGAAGACCTTCGTCGACTCGATGGAAAGGGTGGGTGGCGACGCGGCGGCGGGCGACGAGATGCTGCGCGAGATGGTCGAGCTGACGCACGGCCCGGAGATCACGCGGCGCGCGTTCGACGGCGTGATGGCGGCGCCGATGCCGGACGAAGCGCTGGGGCCGATCGCAGACGCGGACCCGGAGTCGCTGGCGATGGTGCTCGCGCGGGAGCAGGCGCAGACGGTCGCCCTGGTGTTGAGCGCGCTGTCGGCCGAGAAGTCGGGTGCGGTGATCGCCTTCCTGCCCGAGAAGAATCGGCCCGAGATCATTCGCCGCATGGCGAGCGTCGAGTCGGTGGCGCCGGAAGTGCTGCGCGAGGTTCGCCAGGCGCTGACGCACGAGCTGCAGTCGGTGGTCGCAGAAGGCATGCGCAAAGTCGACGGCAAGGGCGCCGCGCTCGAGATGCTTCGCCGCGCGTCGGGCGAGCAGCAGACGGAAGTGCTGGCCTCGATCGAGATGGACGACCCGGCGCTGGCGCTGGATCTGCGAAACAAGCTGTTCACCTTCGACGACCTGGCGCGGCTCAACGATCGCGACATCCAGGCGCTCTTGAAGGATCTGGATCCGAAACAGCTGCCGATGGCGCTGAAGGGTGCGACGGCGGCGGTGAAGGACAAGTTCCTCAAGAACCTGAGCTCGCGCGCGGCGCAGATGCTGTCGGACGACCTCGTCGCGATGGGCCCGGTGAAGCTGTCGATTGTCGAAGAGGCGCAGGGGGTCATCGCGAAGGCGGCGACTGCTCTGGCCGAGCAGGGGAAGATCACCATCGTTCGCGCCAACGAAAAGATGCTCTGAGCCATGGCGATCACAACGACCCACATCCGGCCGCCGTCTTTCATCTCCGAGCGGCCTGCGCACAAGAACGTCACCACGGCGCAGTTCAACCTGCCGCGGTCGAGCGCGCCGCCGCACCCGGCTGCGCCTCCTCCGGTGGACATGGCGCCGCTGGAGGCGGCTTCGGCTCCGACGCCGCCGTCGTCGCCCAGCCCGTCTGCGCCCGTGATGCCGATGGACGACACGCGGCTCTCGGCGGCGATCGAGCACCTGAAGCAGTACGCGGGTCGGCTCGCCGAGCAGGCCCGGTCGGACGCACTCGAGATTGGCTTTCAGGTGGCGCGAAAGATTCTCGAGACCGAGCTGACGACGTCGCCTGCCCCATTGTTCGGGTTGATTCGAACGGCGGTGCAGCGGCTGGGCGAGACGCGGAAGCTGACGATCTCGGTGTGCCCGGAAGATCTGGCGCGCATTGAAGCCGAAGGGGGCTCGGGCGCGCTGGGGTTGATGGTCGCGCAGATCGAGCTGCTGCCGGACTCGACGCTGGCTGCGGGCGACTGCGTGGTGGACTCAGAGATGGGCCGGGTCGATGGGCGGTTGTCGACGCGCCTCGCCGAGCTGCAGCGCGCGATTACCGAGGAGGCCGCGTGAGCCTGGTGAACCTCGAGAAGCTGCAGAAGACGCTGAATGCTTCGGAGCCGCTGTCGGTGCAGGGCCGCGTGGTGCGCGCCTCGGGGTTGGTGATCGAAGCCACGCTGCCACGGGTCGCGGTGGGCACGTCTTGCGAGATCCGCCTGGGGCCGTCGCGGTCGGTGCAGGCCGAGGTGGTGGGCTTCAACGGGTCGACGGCGCTGCTGATGCCCTTCGGCGAGATGCAGGGGATCTGCGAAGGGTGCGCGGTGATTCCGCGGCAGACGGCGGCGACGATCTGCGTGGGCGATGCGCTGCTGGGCCGGGTGGTGGACGCGAACCTTCGGCCGATCGACGGGAAGCCGACGCCGATGCTGTGGGCGAAGGTTCCGATTCAGGCGTCAGCCCCGCCGGCGATGACGCGGCGCCGGATCTCGGAGCCGATGCCGCTGGGAATTCGGGCGATCGACACCTGCCTCACGCTGGGCGAGGGGCAGCGCGTGGGCGTGATGGCGGGCCCGGGTGTCGGGAAGAGCGTGCTGCTGGGCATGGTGGCCCGGCACGCGAAGGCCGATGTGATCGTGGTCGGGCTGGTGGGCGAGCGTGGCCGCGAGGTTCGCGAGTTCGTCGAGCGCGATCTGGGGCCGGCAGGGCTTTTGCGATCGGTGGTGGTGGTGGGCACTGCGGATGAGCCGCCGGTCGTGCGTGTTCGCGCGGCGATGGCTGCGACGGCAGTGGCCGAGTACTTCCGCAGCCAGGGGAAGAAGGTGCTGCTGTTGATCGATTCGCTTTCGCGGGTCGCGATGGCGCAGCGCGAGATTGGGCTGGCTGCGGGCGAGCCGCCGACGTCGAAGGGGTACCCGCCGTCGGTGTTTGCGGCGCTGCCGAAGCTGGTCGAGCGCGCGGGGAATGACGCCGGCAAGGGCAGCATCACCGCGATGTACACCGTGCTCGCCGAGGGTGATGACCTGGCGGATCCGGTGGTCGATGCGGCGCGGGCGGCGCTCGATGGGCATCTGGTGCTGTCTCGGAAGCTCGCTTCTGCGGGGCACTTTCCGGCGATTGATGTGCTCGCGTCGGTGAGCCGCGTGATGACGGATGTCGTCAGCCCGGCGCATCGGGATCTCGCGGCTGCAGCGCGTGAGGTGCTGTCGGCGTACCGGGAGGCGGCCGACCTGATCGAGGTCGGGGCGTATGTCGCGGGCTCGAACCCCCGCGTCGACCACGCGCTCAAGTGCGTCGGCCCGCTCAATGCATTCTTGAGGCAGGCGCCCGATGCTCCCACTGCCATCGGCGAATCTTTGACGCAGCTCAAGCGCGTCCTCGGAGGTCCTGCCCATGGTTATTAGCGCCCTGCTTGTTCTGCTCGCAGCGTCCCCCCTGACGCCTGAGATCCCTGGCACTGAGGCGGCCACCGGCGTGATGGCGCCTGCTGCACCGACGGCTCCGACTCCGCCCGTCTCGCCCACCGAGCCCGCCAAAACGGCGACGGCCGGCGTCAAAGACGTGGCTCCTTCGAAGGCGAAGGCGCCTGACTCAGAGAAGGTCGCGCCCACGACTGCTGAAGCGAAGACTGCTCAGGCTGTTCCTGGCTCTGCGGAGGCTCAGCCGTCGACTGCACCCGTGCTGAACGGGCAGCCGCCAAAAGCTGCTCCTGTTCCTGGCTCTGCGAAGGGTCAGCCCGTTTCTGGCTCCGAGGAGGCTGATGAGGAGACTGCCGTTCGAGTGAAGGCCGAGCCACCGAAGCCTGCGAAGAAGATCGAGGCCGTGGCGATCGGCCCGCCATCGATTTTGCCTGCCGCGCTCTGTGAAGAGCTTCGCAAGCCGAGGGAAGCGCCGGCCGCGATCGAGAAGGCCACCCTGGATGCAGAACGCAGGTCACTGAAGAGGTTGGCTGCCGAGATCGCGAAGTCGCGCAAGGCGTTGAAGGCCGAGATTGCCCGCCTCGAGGCGCTGACGGCGAAGGCCGCGGCCGCACCTCCCAAAGCAGAGAAGGTCGAAGAGCCTGCGAAGGCGGCGATTCCCAATGGTCCCGGCGATGAGGCCCAGCTCGCCACGCTCGCGAAGACGCTGAAGGCGATGAAGCCCACCGAGGGCGCCGAGCTGCTGTCGAAGATGAAGCCGCCCCTTGCGATCGAGCTGCTGCGCCGCCTCAACCCGAAGTCTGCCGCCGCGATCATCTCGCGCCTCAAGCCCGAGCTCGCCGCGACCTTCGTCGCTTCGCTCGCCTCCAAACCCAGCCCCGAGGGCCGCCCATGAAGACCCTGAAAGTCGCGCCCCAGAAGCTCGCCCGCGAGCTCGAGAAGAAGTTGAAGAAGCCCGCCGCCGACTTCGCCCAGGTGCTCCAGGCGCAGCCCCAGGCGCAGGTTCAGGTGCAGCCGTTGCCCCTGCCCCACTTCGCCGTCCCGAAGGCCACTGCCACCCTCGTCGTCGCTGCGAAGGAGCACGCGCCGCCGCAGAAGCAGCGCCCTGCCCCGGCGAAGCATGTCGAAGAGCCGAAGCTGCAGATCCCACTCGCGACGCAGACGCCGAGCGCGCCCACGGCCTCGACGAAAGAGGTCACCGAGGCGCCGCCGGCCGCGTTCATCGCCCAGCTTCCCGAAGATCCTTCGCTGCGCATGAACGTGTCGCCCAACGCCGCGGCGATCTCGATTCAGACCGCGAACGCCGGCGATCTTTCCCTCTACCTGCGCGTGCGTGACGGCAACGCCGAGCTGCGGATGACGGGCGCCGCGGCCCCCCTGCTCGAGCGCCGTTCGGACGAGCTGCGGCTCGCGCTCGCCACCGAAGGCATCACGCTGCAGCGGCTCGAGATCCAGACGACGGTGACGGCGGCCAGCGAGTCCTCGGCCAGCGGGTTCCAGGCGTCGAGCTCCGATCGCCAGCAGCAGCAGCAGCACGCGCACGAGCCGCTGGATCGCGACGAGCCCGGATTCCCTGCGACTGCTGCGAAAGCGACCTCCACCCCTGCCCGCGCGGAAGCCGGCCACCACGTTCGCGCCTGACCGAAGAGGAAACGACGATGACGATCTCTGTCAACACCAGCACCCCCACCACCAGCCAGGCCAAAGAGACGGCGGGCAACTCGAAGATGGGCAAAGACGAATTCGTGAAGCTGCTGATGGCGCAGCTGAGTCACCAGGACCCGACGGCGCCGATGGACAGTGAAGCGTTCGTCGCGCAGCTGGCGCAGTTCGCGAACGTCGAGCTCGCGCAGGCCGCGAACTCGCAGCTCGAGTCGCTGGTGATGGCGCAGGCGGCGAGCAACCAGATGTCGGCCGCGTCGCTGGTCGGCCGCAGCGTCGTCTACAGCGCGGACAAGGTCACGCTCGACGCCACGTCTGACGCGTCGCTGAAGGGCCACCTCTCGGGCGCCGCAGCGAAGGTGACCGCGGTGATCAAGGACTCGAGCGGCAAGGTCGTGCGCACGATGGAGCTCGGCAACCAGCCCGAGGGCGACCTCGACGCGAAGTGGGACGGCCGCGACGATCAAGGCACCCGCCTGCCTGCCGGCGCCTACACGGTGTCGCTCACCGCGGCAGACACCAGCGGCAAGTCGGTGCCGATCGACGCCCGTGCCAGCGGCCGCGTCACCGGCGTCTCCTTCCAGAACGGCTACCCCGAGCTCGTGGTCGGCGGCTCCCGCATCCGCCTCGCCGACGTCGTGCAGATCGACGAAGCGAAGTCCTGATTCCAACCCAAACCTTCACCTCACAAGGAAACAACATGTCCCTGATGTCCGCGCTGTACACCGGAGTTACTGGCCTCGACACCACCAGCGCCGAGCTGTCGGTGGTCGGCGACAACATCGCCAACGCCAACACCATCGGCTTCAAGGCCGGCCGCGCGGCGTTCGAAGACGCCCTGGCCCAGACCCTGATCGGCGGAGCGCAGCGCGGGCTCGGCAGCCGGCTGCAGGCGATTCAGAAGCTGATGTCACAGGGCGCGATCGCCAACACCGGCATCGCCACCGACCTCGCCATCTCGGGCAACGGGTTCTTCGTCGTGAAGGGCAGCCACAACGGCGTCGACAGCAGCTACTTCACCCGCGCCGGCCAGTTCACCGTCGACAACTCAGGCTTCCTGGTGAACCTCGAGGGCTTGAAAGTTCAGGGCTACGGGACGAACGCGGCCGGCGTCATCAACGGCACGCTCGGCGACATCGACGTGGGGGCAGCCAGCTCGCCGCCGTCGGCGACGACCACGATCACCGTGAAGGCGAACCTGGACGCGCGCGAGCCGATTCCGGCGCTGCCATGGGATCCGCAGAACCCGGGCGCCACGTCGAACTTCACGAGCCCCACCACCATCTACGACTCGCTGGGCGGCGCGCACGAAGCGACCATCTACTACGTCAAGACTGCGACGGGTTTCGACTACCACGTGCTCACCGACGGTGGCGGCGTGCAGGGCGGCGTGGCGGGCGTGAACAGCGAGATCGCGGGCGGTGCGATGACCTTCGACGCGTCCGGCAACCTGGCCTCGGTGACACCGCAAGCGGCGATTCTCTTCAACCCGCGGGGCGCCGTGCAGCCGCAGCCGCTGACCTTCAACTTCGGCACCCCGACGGGCGCCGGTGGTACGGGCGCCGACGGCATCACCCAGTACGCCTCGACTGAAGCGAACGTCTTCATCAACCAGGACGGCTTCACGTCGGGCATTCTGGCTCGGGTCGCGATCAACACGGACGGCGAAGTGGTCGGCACCTTCACGAACGGCCAGACGCGCACCCTGGGCGCGGTGGCGTTGGCGAACTTCGAAGCGCCCGATCAGCTCGAGCGCATCGGCGGCAACCTGTTCTCGAACACGGCGAAGTCGGGCCAGCCGACGATTGGCGAAGCAGCCAGCGGCGGGCGAGGCGCAATCATCGCGGGGGCGCTCGAGCAATCGAACGTCGATCTCAGCGGCGAGTTCGTGCGGATGATCGCGGCGCAGCGTGGCTTCCAGGCGAACTCAAAGACGATTTCCACTGCCGACCAGCTGCTGGCCGAGCTCATTCAGCTGAAGCGCTGACAGGAACCAAAGTCATGATCCACGTCACCCGCCTCGATGGCAGCGATCTGGTCGTGAACAGCGACCACATCCTGACCATCGAACAGACCCCCGACACCGTCCTCGCGCTGACCACGGGGCTAAGGGTGATGGTGAAGCAAACCGCCGCTGAGCTGGTCGACCAGGTGGTCGCATACCGGAAGCGGATTCAGGTCGAGCCGCCTCTGGTGGTCGACACCACGAAAGAAGAACCAGCGCAGGCCAGGGACTAAGCCATGGACATCTTGAGCATCGCAGGAATCTTGCTGGCGATTGGCGCCATCCTCGGCGGCCAGGCGCTGGAAGGCGGTCACGCCGGATCACTGATGCAGCTGACCGCAGGTATCATCGTCATCGGCGGCACGATCGGCGCGACGATGGTCGCCTACCCGAAGGCCGACTTCATTCGCGGGCTGAAGATGACGAAGGCGGCCTTCACCGACAAGCCGGCGAAGCTGGGCGAGCTGCTGGCGCAGATCGTCGAGATGGCGTCATTGGCCCGGCGCGACGGAGTTCTGGCGCTCGAAGCAAAGCTTGCGGGAATCGAGGACGCGTTTCTCAAGCGCGCGGTCGGCTTCCTCGTCGACGGCGTGGACGGGGGCGTCGCCCGTTCGGCGCTCGAAGCGCAGATCGACGCCGAAGCGGAAGAGGCGACGACGGCTGCAAAGGTCTTCGAGACCGCGGGTGGTTTCGCGCCGACGGTCGGAATTCTGGGCGCGGTGCTCGGCCTCATCCACGTGATGGAAAACCTGTCGGACCCTTCGAAGCTCGGCCCCGGCATCGCCGTCGCCTTCGTCGCGACGGTGTACGGCGTCGGCCTGGCGAACCTGCTGCTGCTGCCGATGGCCAACAAGCTGAAGAGGAAGATCAACCTCGAAAAAGAGCGCAAGACGCTGATCTGCGAGGGCGTTTTGGGAATCCAAGAAGGACTCAACCCCCGCGTGCTCGAAGAGAAGCTGCGTGGCTACGTCGGCGAGCACGCTGGCCCGCCCAGTGCAGACGCAAAGAAGTAGAAAACCTTTGACAGAGGGGCGCCATGCAACACATCGAACACCGCCGCATGTCTCGCCGCGCACTGCAAGAACGGCTGCGCGAAACGGATGCGGTACTTCAGCGGATGATGGAAGAAATGAAGGCGCTGCAGGGCCTCGCGTTCAGCGACGCGCTCACGGGCCTCGCGAATCGCCGGGCGCTGGACGAAAGGCTCCAGCAGGAGCTGTCGCGGGCCCAACGCCGCCCTGACCGCGCCTTCTCGGTGCTGATCATCGACCTCGACGGCTTCAAGCAGGTGAACGATCAGCTGGGCCACGCCGCGGGAGACCAGGTGCTGATGCGGTTCGCCCGGTTTCTGACCGGGCACCTGCGGACGCACGACGTGGTGGCGCGCACGGGCGGCGACGAGTTCACGGTGCTGCTTCCCGACACGTGCGGCACCGAGTGTGCGGGCGCGGTGCAGCGGCTGCGCAAAGCGTTCGAAGGGTTCGAAGGGTTCGAGATTGGTTGCAGCATCGGCGGCGCGAGCTGGCCGGGCGACGGGTACTCGGTGAACGCATTGATGATCGAGGCCGACCAGGCGATGTACGCCGACAAGCGTCGCCGCGAGCGAAAGGTGGCCTGACGTGGACAACCCCCAGATTCTGGTCGTCGACGATCAAGAGATGTTGCAGGTCGCGCTGCGCCGCGTGCTCGAGCGTTCGGGCCTTCGCGTGTTGACGGCAGGCTCGGGCGCCGAGGCGCTGGCGGTGCTCGAGAAGACGCCCGTGCCGATGGTGATCTCAGACCTGCGCATGCCCGGCCTGAGCGGCATCGAGCTGCTCGCCCAGGTGAAGCAGCGCTGGCCGTCGACCCTGCGCCTCGTGCTCACTGCCGAGTTCGACCAGGCCCTGATGGCTGCGATCGCGAGCTGCGATGTGCACCGCTGTATCGCCAAGCCGTGGAACAACGAGGTGCTCACCACGCTGGTGAAGCACCTGTTGGCCCAGTTCCAGACCGCGAACGCCGGGTAGGCCAGCCGCCCACCTTCAGCGCACGGCACCGCGTGCCGAAGAAGCAACAACCACCCATGGCACGCAAACACAAACACGAAGAGCACGAGAACCACGAACGCTGGCTGGTCTCGTACGCCGACTTCATCACCCTGCTCTTCGCGTTCTTCGTCGTCCTGTATTCGGTGAGCCGGGTCGACAACAAGAAGCTCGCCCAGGCAGCGACGTCGGTGCAGTGGGCCCTTCACTACAAGGGCACCGGTGGCGTCGGCGCGATGCCCATCTTCGAGGGCCCCCCTTCAGAAGGCGGCTGCGCGGCGAACACCGGCCCGGCGGCGGCGTCGAGCCCCCAGGCGAAGAAGGCGGCCGAGAACCTGCGCCGGAAAATCGAGAAGCGGCTGAAGCCCTTGCTGCAGGACAAAAAGACGGCCTCGGCGGTGGTGGTCGAGACGGCGAACGGGAAGCTGAACATCCGGCTGTCGGCGGCGCGGTTCTTCGACGCGGCGCAGGCGGCGCTGCGGCCAGAGGCACTGCCAGTGCTCGACGCGATTGCCGAGGAGCTCGCGGGGCTGAACCGGCCGGTGCGGGTCGAGGCACACACCGATGACTCGCCGGTGAAGGGCAAGTTCCGCAACAACTGGGATCTGTCGGCCGCTCGCGCGGTGACGGTGGTGAGCTTTCTCGAGGCGGGGCACCAGATCGCTCCGGCAATGCTGGCTGCGGCGGGCATGGGTGGCTCCCGGCCGCTGGTGGCGAATGACTCTGCGGAGGGGCGCGAGGCAAACCGGCGGGTCGAGCTGGTGGTCGAGCTGACCTCGGCAGACCTGCTGAACTCCGAAGCGGTTCGCTGACGATCTGCCGTCAGGCGGTTGCCGCGTCAAAGCACTGACGACGCGCAACCCCACGTAGCCGTTCTAAGAATCGTCGGCACAGCCATTGCTCAAGCGTTGCTTCGCCATGAGCGATGCAATCACCGAAAAAGCCCCCGCCGACGCAGCTGATCTCGCTGCAGCCATGCCCCCCAAGAAGGGCATCGGCGTGATGATCTTCCTCGGCATCAACAGCCTGCTCCTCGCGGGCGTGTTGGCGATGCTGATTCTCAAGCCGGGCAGTCACGGCAGCGCAGGCGGCGAGCATGCCGAAGGCGCTCCGAAGGGCGGCGAGCACGGCGAGGTGAAGGCCGAAGGGGCCGAGAAGCCGAAGTCAGGCCCGGGCCCGATGGTGCGGCTCGCCGACTTCATCATCCACCTGCGCAACCCCGAGGCTGAACGCTACGCGCGCATCTCTTTCGAGGTCGAGGTCGGCACGGATCTCGACAAGGACAAGATGACGGCGCACCTGCCAGAGATTCGCGAGACGTTCATCGCCTACCTGTCCGACCAGACCCTGGAAGATCTGCGCGGCTCAGAGGGAATCAAGAAGACGAAGGACGCGCTGTTCCAGAAGCTGACTTTGATCGCTCCGGAAGCCGCACCCCGCGCCATCTACATCACCGACCTGGTCATCCAGTAGCTCGAGAGGACGCCATGGCCACCCTGAACCAGGACGAAGTCAGTGCGTTGATGGACGCGATCAAAGACGGTCGCGTCGACTCGCAGCCAGAGGCACCGACCCGATCGAGCGTGGTGCCGTATGATCTCACCAGCCACGACCGCATCATCCGCGGGCAGATGCCGACGCTGGACGCGATCAACGAGCAGGTCTCGTCGATGCTGGCGACGGGGCTCGCGGGCCGCACCCGCCTCAACCTGAAGGTGACGTCTGCCCCGGCGACGCTGATGAAGTTCGCCGACTTCAACTCGCTGATCGCGCCCCCGACGACGGTGGCGGTGCTCTCATTGGGCCACAGCCACGGCCTGGCGCTGGTGGTGCTCGAGCCTGGCCTGGGCGAGGCGCTGCTTTCTGCTGCGCTCGGTGACCGCAAGGCGCGCGCGGTCGATGTGCCCAGCGATCAACGCCGCGAGCTGACTTCGGTCGAACGGCTGGTGCTCAAGCGGCTGCTGCAGATTCTCACCGACGCGATGACGCGGGCGTGGGCCGGTGTGCTGCCCTTCTCGCCGGAAGTGGTGCGCATCGAGGCGGACCCGCGGTTGGCGGTGATTGCGCCTCCGAACGAAGCGGCGATCGTCTCGTCTTTCGACATCACAGGCGCGATCAACGGGCGGCTGCAGGTGACGATTCCGTTCGCGGCCGTCGAGCCGGCGAAGAAGCTTCTCTCGGATCCGCCGCGGGTTCATTCGGGCGGCGACGTGCGGTTCACCGACGCGCTCTGTAACCAGCTCGATCAGGTGAAGGTCGAACTCTGCGCCCAGCTTGGTCGCACCGTGGTGCCGCTGTCGCGCCTGCTCGCGCTCGAGGTCGGCGACGTGCTGACGCTGGACACCGAAGAGGGTCAGCCGATTCCGATCTTCGTCGAGGGCCGTCAAAAGTTCGTCGGCATGCCACGAGCAAATGGTGGCAGCCACGCCGTCGTTCTCCAACAGGGCCTCGCGCCCGAACACATCACCCACTAGCCATGAAGGAACCCAAAGACATGGATGCCTCCCCCGCCGTCGAACCCGCTGCGCCTCAGTCAACCCGCCGTTTCGACCTGCTGCTCGACGTGCCGCTGGAAGTCACGGTGCAGCTGGGCCGCACCCGCCTCAGCATTCAGGATCTGTTGGGCTTGTCTCCGGGCTCGGTGATCGAGCTCGACAAGGTCGCCGGCGAACCGCTGGACATCGTCGTCAACGACCGGCTGATCGCCCGCGGAGAGGCCGTGGTTGTGAACGACAAGTTCGGCATCCGGATCACCGACATCATCAGCCGCGCTGACCGCGTCGCCCGCCTGCGCTGAACGAGGAAGACCATGATCACCGACACGCCTGCTGCTGCTGCGGTCACGACTGCCAGGACGCTTCAGCCCGTCACGCCGATGCCGGTGGACGCGGGAACCGTGAGCTTCGGGTGGCCGGTGGCGCTGATCGCGCTGCTCGGAATCGCCGCGCTGGTGCTGTCGAAGCGGAAGCGCAAGGCAGGGCGGTGGATCCAGGTGCTCGAGACGCAGAGCCTGGGGCCGAAGCGTTCACTGGTGGTCGCGCAGCTGGGAACCGAGACGGTGCTGCTCGCGACGAGCGAAGCGGGGATCACGCTGCTCAAGTCGGGGCTGCAGCGCGCAGAGGTCGAGGCGGCGTCGGTGTACGCGCCAAAGCTCGACGCGCAGTTCGAAGATCTCTTGAGCGAGAGCCTGGAAGACCAGGAGCTGCGGCAGAAGCTGGCGGCCGGCCAGCAGGCGAGGGTCTCATGAACTTCCCGCTGCTGCTCGCTGCCGACGGAATTCAGCTGTCGATCAACGGCGGTGGCTCGGCGTCGGTGAAGCTCTTCCTGCTGATGACGGCGCTGTCATTTGCTTCGGCCGCGCTCGTGTCGGTGACGTCTTTTGCGCGGATCATCATCGTCCTCTCGTTTCTGCGGCAGGCGCTCGGCACCCCGCAGCTGCCTCCGAACCAGGTGATGATCGGGCTCGCCCTGGCGCTGTCGTGCTTCGTGATGGCGCCGACCGGGACCCGCGTCTACGACGAGGCGCTGGGCCCGTACTTCGAGGACCAGCTGTCGCCCGCCGACGCCGCGAAGAAGGGCGCGGTGCCGATTCGCGAGTTCCTGGTCGCGCACACCCGCGACGAAGACCTGCTGCTCTTTACCCGCATCGCGAAGGTCGAGCAGATGTCGCGCGACGAAGTGCCGCTGAACATCGCCGTCCCCGCCTTCATGGTCAGCGAGCTGTCGACCGCTTTCCGCATGGGGCTCTTCATCTTCATTCCGTTTCTGCTGATCGACCTGCTCGTCGCCGCGATCCTGATGTCGCTGGGCATGATGATGGTGCCGCCGACGCTGGTGTCGCTGCCGCTGAAGGTCGGCGTGTTTCTGCTCGCGGGCGGCTGGCACCTGGTCGTCGCGTCGCTGGTGGCGAGCTTCCATGGGCTCTGAGCTTCCGAATGGGCTTCTGCGCGAAGGCTTCCTGCTCATCGGCACGGTGGGAGGCCCCCTGTTCGCGGCGCTCTTCATCGGCGGCCTCGTCGTCGGCGTGCTGCAGGCGGCGACGCAGATCAATGATCCGGCGGTGGGCTTCCTGCCTCGGCTCGCGATCGCGATTCTCACCCTCACGTTCATCGGCGGCTGGATGCTCGAACGCCTCGCCGTCTTCGTCACCAGCGCCCTGCAGCGGATGAGCGAGGTCGGCGGGTGGACCTGATGGTGCCCACGCTGTACGGCTTCGCGCTGGTGCTCTTTCGCGCCGTGGGGCTGTGCATCACCGCGCCGCTGCTGGGGCTGAACTCGGTGCCGGCGACGATTCGCATCGCCACCGCCGCGTCGATCGCCTTCGCCGGAGCGACCGCGATGAACCTGCCCCCCGTCGAGCTGCCGGGGAACTTTCTGGGGCTCGCAGGCCAGGTGTTCGCGCAGACGATGATGGGCCTTGCGGCCGGGTTTGCGGCGCGCATCTGCCTGGATGCGGCGATGGCGGCGGGCCAGGTGGCGAGCCTGTCGATGGGCCTCGGCTACGGCGCGCTGCTGGACCCGGTGAACGGGGCGGAGTCGACGGCGATCGGGCAGCTGGTGCAGCTGGTGGCCCTGGGCCTGGCGGTGTCGGCGGGCATTCACCGCGAGGCGATTGCGTGGTTCTGCCAGTCGCTGGAGTCGGCGCCGGTGGGCGAGGCGATCAGCTGGGTGGGGCTGTGCCAGGGCGTGGTGCTGCAGATCATCGGCAGCTGCGCGCTGACGGTGCGGCTCGCGTTTCCCCTGCTGGTGGCGATCACCTTCGGGCACGGCGTAATGGCGCTGATGGGCAAGGCGGCTCCGCAGGTGAACGTGTCCAGCGTCGGCTTCTCGGTGACGATCATCGCCGGCGGCGGAGCACTTTACGTGCTCGTCCCCGACCTCGCCGCCGTCGCCGCCCAGAGCGCGATCGCGGCGTTCACCGGGGCCTGAGCCGATGTCGGACGAAGACGACGACAAGACAGATCAGCTCAGCCAACGGCGGATGCACCAGGCCGAGGAGGAAGGCCGGCTGCCGATCGGGCGTGACGCAGTGATGGTGGCGGGGCTGATGACGGGGGTGCTCGCGCTGGCGATGGCGGGCCCGAAGCTTCGCGATGCGCTGGTGTCGGTGGTGGGCTCTTCAGTACGGCAGGCGGCGCTGCATGCGCCCCCGTCGGTGCCCGGGGCCGCGCGCGACGTCTTGCTGTGGACGCTGGTGGTCTGTGCGGCGGCGGCCCTCGGGCCCACGGTCGCCGTCGTCATTCAGACGCAGGGGCGGTTCTGGCCGCAGCTGGCGATGCCGACCGTCGAACGTTTGACGCAGGGGAAGCTCACCCGGATCCTGACGAAGGACTTCTGGGTCGAGCTGCTGATGGGGCTCGCGAAGGTAGCCGTCATTGCGGCGGTCGCGTGGTTCGCGCTCAAGGGCGAGCTGATGACGATTCGCACGCTCGTCGGAATCGGGCCGATGTCGCAGCTGTCTGCGCTGTTCGAGCCGCTGCTGAAGGCGGCGGTGAAGATCAGCGTCGCGCTCGGCTTCCTCGCGGGGCTCGACCTCTGGTTCACGCGCAGCCGCTTCTTCACCAAGATGAAGATGACGAAGTCCGAGGCCAAGCGAGAGCACCGCGAAGAGGAAGGCGACCCGATGTTGAAGGGGAAGCGCCGGCGCAAGGCGCGTGAGCTCGCGAAGGGCCGCGCTGCCGTCGAGGTGCCCCGCGCCGACGCGGTGATCGTCAACCCGACCCACGTCGCGATCGCGATTCGGTACCGCAAGGACGAAGGCAAAGCGCCACGCGTGATCGCCAAGGGCAAAGGGCAGCTGGCTGAGATCATGCGCGACCTCGCGCGGTCGAACGGCGTCCCCATCGTCCAGGACATTCCCCTGGCGCGCATGCTCTACAAGCGCGTGAAGGTGGGTGGCTCCGTGCCGGCCGATACGTACAAGGCCGTCGCCGCGATCCTCGCCTTCGTGTACCGCGTCACCGGGAAGTCGGCGGCCGCGTAGCCGGCGCCGAGCCACTGGGTGTTTCCCGACCGCTGGGTGTCCAGACACCCCCAAGGCGAGGCGCGCGGCACCCCGGCGCCTGAGGTTTGGCGCGCGTCGGGCAGATGACGCCCAGAAGACCGCCCCAGCCGCCGGGTCTCGCTGGAAGACCGGCGTCAAGAAGCTGACTTCGGGGCGGGTCCACCGGTTGCACAAGGACGAGTCACCGAAATGAGCGCCGAAGCTGCCAGCACGTCGAAGGTTCCCGCTGAAGCGCTGCTCGCGGTGGGCGTGCTCGCGGTGCTGGCAATCCTCGTGGTGCCGATGCCGCCCATCGCGCTCGACCTGCTGCTGGCGATCAACGTGGCGATGTCGGTGTTGATGCTCCTCGTCGCGTTGGGTCTGAAGCGCGCGATCGACTTCTCGGTGTTCCCTTCGATTCTGCTGATCGTCACCCTCTTCCGCTTGAGCCTGAACGTCGCGACGACGCGGCTCATCTTGTTGAACGGGGGTCAGGGTCCGGGCGCAGCAGGCCACGTGATCGAGACGTTCGGCCGGTTCGCCGTCGGCGGCTCGCTGATCGTCGGAGCGGTGATCTTCCTCATCCTCCTCGTCGTCAACTTCGCCGTCATCACCAAGGGCTCGGGCCGCGTGTCGGAAGTTGCGGCGCGCTTCACGTTGGACGCCCTGCCCGGAAAGCAGATGGCGATCGACTCGGATCTCGCGGCCGGCATCGTCAACGATCGCGAAGCCCGCGCCCGCCGCCAGACGCTGGAGCAGGAAACCGAGTTCTTCGGAGCGATGGACGGTGCCAGCAAGTTCGTCCGCGGTGACGCCGTCGCCGGCCTGGCGATCACCGGTATCAACATCGTCGGCGGGCTCTTCGCCGGCGTGCTGCGCGACCACCTGTCGCTCGCCGCCGCGGCCGAGACGTACACGGTGCTCACCATCGGCGACGGCCTGATCACCCAGCTGCCCGCTCTGCTCGTCTCGACGGCCGCCGGTATTCTCGTCACCCGCGCCGCTGGCGCCGACCTCGGCAGCCAGCTGTTCGGCCAGCTCTTCGGCAAGTCGCGCGTCCTCAACTACACGTCGACGGTGCTGGCGCTGCTCGCGCTGATCCCCGGGTTGCCGATGATCGCGTTCGGCCCCCTCGCGGTGATCGGCTTCCTGCTCGCGCGCCGGGCGAAGCGCCTCGAGGCGGATCCGACGGGCGAAGTGGCGGCGGCGGCCAAGGCCAGCGATGGCTCTGCTCCAGAACGAATCGCAGATCTCCTGGCGCTCGATGCGCTGGAGCTCGAAGTCGGCTACGGCCTGCTTCCGCTGATCGATGTCGAGAAGGGCGGCGAGCTTCCGGGCCGCGTCACCGCGCTGCGCCGGCAGCTCGCGTCCGACCTCGGCATCCTGCTTCCTTCGGTTCACCTGCGCGACAACCTGCGCCTCGAGGCCACCGAGTACCGCGTGAAGCTGCGCGGTCAGCAGATTGGCAGCGGCGTCATCTACCCCGATCGCCTCATGGCCCTCGAGCCGGGCGGGGGTGAGCCTCCGATTGACGGCCTCACCGCGAAGGAGCCGGCGTTCGGCCTTCCCGCCCGGTGGATCCTCCAAAGTGATCGCCCGCAGGCCGAGGCGATGGGCCTGACCCTGGTCGACCCGGCGTCGGTGATCACCACCCACCTTTCCGAAGTGATTCGCCGCACTGCGCACGAGCTGGTCGGCCGGCAGGAAGTGCAGGAACTGCTCGCCACGCTCTCGAAGGAAAGCCCGAAGCTCGTCGAAGACACGGTGCCCGCGGCGATTACGCTGGGCGAACTGGCGCGGGTGGTGCGCGGCCTTCTTCGCGAGCGGCTCTCGGTTCGCGATCTGCGCACGGTGCTCGAAGCGGTCGGCGATGCGGCCCCGCGCAGCAAGGACACCGTGTTCCTCGTCGAGCAGACGCGCCGCCGCCTCGCCCGGCAGATCACGACCCGCGTGTCGGACAGCAGCGGCGTCGTCCACGCCCTCACCCTCGACCGCCCGACGGAAGACGCCCTGCGCGCGACGCTGGGCAGCAGCGATGGCGAGGCGACGCTGGCGCCCGATGTCGAGACCGCGCGGAAGCTGCTCGCGTCACTCGAGACGAACGCCGCGCGGATGGCGACGGCCGGCCAGAGCGCGGTGGTGCTGGCGCCTCCGGATCTGCGCAAGCCGCTCTTCGATTTCGCGTCGCGCTTCGTGCCGGACCTCTGGGTGATCAGCGCCCGCGAGCTCGTGCCCGGCACGTCGATTGAACCTGCAGGCGTCGTTCACATCTCGCCCAACCACCAGCAGCTCCGGGGTACCGCATGACCACGAACGTTCGAACCTTTCGCGCCGCAGACACCCGTTCAGCGCTGGCCGCGGTGAAGGCCGCCCTCGGTTCGGCGGCGGTGATCCTGTCGACGGCCGAGGTCGCCGGCGGGCTCTTCCGCAAGCCGCAGATCGAAGTGACGGCCGGGCTGTCAGAGCCGACCCCGCTGGCCGTCACGGCTGCGCCGAAGCCTCCGGCGATGATCGCGAAGGCGGCGCCCCAGGTGAAGGTCACCCACGCCGAGCCGCCCGCCACGCGCCTGCGCCCCGACGACTCGCCGTTGAACGACGAGTTCAAGTCGATGCGCGCGGCGATGGAGTCGATGCGCCGTGAGCTCTCGCTGGTGGCCTCGGGACGTTCGGCGGCGGACCAGTACCAGCTGCCTCCGGCGGCCGCGTCGCTGTTCGGGCACCTGAAGAGCCGGGGCATCGAAGACGCTCCGGCGGAAGATCTCGTTCGTCACGCGCTGGCCGCGTGCGACGGTCAGCCGGCGGCGCTGATCGAGACGGCGAAGGCGCTGCTGGCCGACTGGCTCGTCGGAGCGAAGGCCCCCTGGCACCCCGACGCCGGCCGCCGCGTCCTCGCCTTCGTCGGCCCGACGGGCGTGGGCAAGACGACCACCCTCGCGAAGGTCGGCGCCCGCGCTTTGATCGAGTCGAGGCAGAAGGTCGCGCTGATCACGATCGACACCTACCGCATCGGCGCCAGCGAGCAGCTGACCCGCTACGGGCAGATCATGAACGTGCCGGCCTTCGTGGCGAAGGATCTGCCCGAGCTGCAGCGCGCGGTGCAGAAGTGTCGCGATGCCGACTTGATCTTGATCGACACCGCCGGCCGTTCGACCGAGGAAGCGGTGCAGAAGCAGACAGGCATGCTGCGCGGCATCGGCGAAGTGAAGCTGCAGTTGGTGCTCAGCGCGACGGCGTCGGGCGCGCAGCTCGCGTCGGTGGCCGAGCGCTACCGGTCGCTGCAGCCCGATCGCCTCATCTTCACGAAGCTCGACGAGGCCGTGGCCCCGGGCAGCGTCCTTTCGGCGGCGGTCCGCATTCAGCGGCCGGTCGCCTGCATCACCGACGGGCAGCAGGTGCCCGAGGATCTTCATCCGGTCGAAGGCAGCTCGCTGGTCGACCGCGTCATTGGCAGTTGGAACTACGGGAGCTGAAGAACATGGACCAGGCAGACACGCTTCGAGAAATGATCGCCACCCGCCGTGGCAAGGGCGTTCGGGTGATTGCAATCACCAGCGGCAAGGGCGGTGTGGGCAAGACAAACATCTCGTCGAACCTCGCGTACCTCGCGGCAGCCCAGGGCCAGCGGGTGCTGATCGTGGACGCCGACCTCGGGCTCGCGAACGTCGAGATCCTCTACGGCATCACCCCGCGGTACCACCTGGGCAACCTGCTCGACGGGACGGCGACGATGCAGCAGGTGCTGACGCATGGGCCTTCGGGAATCCGGATCCTCTCGGCGGGCTCGGGCCTTCGCGGCCTGACGCTGCTCGATGACACGCAGCGGATGCGGCTGATGACGGCGCTCGACAGCATCGAAGACGACTTCGACCTCGTGCTCTTCGATACGGGCGCCGGCATCGGCGACAACGTCGTCTTCTTCTGCGGCGGCGCGCAAGAGGCGCTGCTGGTGGTCACCGCCGAGCCGACGTCGCTGACGGACGCGTACGCCTCGGTGAAGGTGCTGTCTCTAGAAGGCGGCGTCGAGCACTTCAACGTCGTGGTCAACATGGCGCCGAATGAACAGAACGCGAGAGAGATCTTCGAGAAGCTCTGCGCGATCACGCGGCGGTTCCTGAAGGCCCGGCTCAAGTACATCGGCTCGGTTCCGCGCGACGAGAACATTCACCGCGCGGTGATGTCGCAACAGCCGATCAGCAAGTTGTTTCCCAGCTCGCCAGCGACGCGCGCGCTCACGGGCATCACGGAAAGGCTGTTGAACGACGGAGGGCCTCCGGGCTCGACGGGCGGCCTCAAGTTCCTCTGGCAGCGCATCCTTCGCGAATCGTCGCCGGCGGCCTGAGGTCACCCCAAATGCATCAAGCCCACGCGCGGTACACCACAGTCGAGCCTGACGATGGCGCGCTGATCGCGCGCTACGGGCACCTGATCGATCGCGTCGCCCGCCGGCTGGCGATGAGGGCCGGCTCGGCGCACCTGGCCGATGATCTGTGGTCGGCAGGGGCGCTGGGGCTTCTCGAAGCGGCGCGCCGGTTCGACGCGGGCCGCGCGGTGAAGTTCGAGACGTTTGCCGAGCACCGGATTCGTGGGGCGATGCTGGACGAGCTGCGGAACCTGGATCATCTGCCGCGGCGGCTGCGCGCGCAGACGGACGCGGTGGGCAAGGCGAAGCAGAAGCTGTCGAAGACGCTGGGGCGCGATGCGCTGCCTGAAGAGGTCGCGGTCGAGGTCGGGGTCAGCGTCGAAGAGCTCGGGGGGCTCGAGCAGCTCACCCAGCCGCACGTCGAGATCGACTCTGCGCTTCGGCTCGTCAGCGAAGAACCTTCGGCCGAAGATCGCGCGTCTTCGCGGCAGCGCCTCGGGCAGCTCACCACCGCCGTCACCGCGCTGCCCGAGAGACTGCAGACGCTGCTCGCGCTCTACTACGTCGAGGAGTTCACCTACCGCGAGATCGCCCGGCTGCTCGAGGTCAGCGAGGCGCGCGTGTGCCAGCTGCACGCCGAGGCGATCGAGCTGCTCCGCGGGAAGCTGTAGCCGCCAGGCCTCACCCCCCCGCCCCCTCAGTCTTTTCGCCCTTCGATCGAAGTAGATCGAATTCGCCGCAGTGCGTCAGGGCGGGGGGCCTGGTGGCTGCGACCGAGGCGCCCAACTGCTCGCCAACTCGACGCTTTCAGCGCCGCTTCATCAGCGACGGAAGCACCTGCGCGACCTCGGCCTTGAGCGCGTCAACCTGCGCACCGCTGAACCCGAGCGCGTGGATCGCCGCCGCCCAATGGCGCGTGCCCACCGACTCGATCGGCGCATGCGGCGCGAGATCGAACGGAGCCAGCGCGGGCTCGAACCCAAGCCCCGCCTTCCCGGCGAACAGCTCGGCCAGGACCATCACCGCGCCCATCGGGCCGTGATCCACCGCGTGGTGGTACCTCACCTCCAACGGGATCTGCCAGATCGCCAGCACGTGCGCTCCGAGCTCCGCGTGCACCTGCTCGATCGCGGCCCAGCGGTTCGCCGACAGCTGGAGGGGGTGCCCCTGGCCGCCGAGCACCTGCAGCCCCGCCGCGATTCCCACGTCGTGCACCAGACCCAGTTGAAACGCCTGCACCGGGTCCACCCAGGTGTACCGCGCGACCATCTGCGCCAGGCTCGCCACCGCAGAACTGTGGACCCTTAGACGAGCCAGGAGCCCCGCGAACGCGCCGACCTTGAACACCCTCAGAGGATCCTCGAGGTCGGCCGCGCCAAGGGGCGGCGGCCGGTAGTCGGGGTTGCTCAAGAAGGCCACCAGCGCCTCCGCGGTCTCGTCGGCCTCGAACAGCCGACGCGCGAAGCGATCGACCCTCGGGCCCAGCTCACTCAACATGGTTGGGATCCCTCGCTCAGGCGCGCTTGCGCACGAACATCATCGAGCCCAGCTCATCGAGCTCGCGCGTGTCGCGGCGCGACCGCTCGACCCGGGCTTCCTCTCGGCGCGCATCTGCCACGCGGCGCACGACTTCCGTCTGCCGGTGCTCCAGCCGCCACGCCTCGCGCGCGATCTCGACCGCCGACGTCGACTTCCTCACCAGCTCGGTCGCCCGCTTCACGTCGCCCAGCGCCCGTTCGCGCGCGACTTCGACCATCATCCATTCCGACGCATCGCCTCTGCCGCGCCCGTCTTCAGAGGCCCGCGCACGCGCCACGTCGAGCACACTCGACGCCTGCGTCGCAAGATCCGTGGCCTTCGCCAGCCCTTCCAGCGCCCGCTGTTCCTTCGTCTCTCGGAATCGAACGACCGGGTCGAGGCGCGTCTTCACGCGGCCACCTGCTGCAGCTGCACCGGCGCAATCGCCGGCGGAGGAACCGACGCCCCCGGCCCAGGCGCCACCGGCTTCCGGCCCGAGCGAAGGAAGGCGATGTCTTCCGTCAGCACCGACATGCCGATCTGCCGGAAGGTGATCGCCGCATCCTCGTTCACCGCGTCGACCAGAAACGGGCGGCGGCGGCTGACCGAGTCGTGAATCGCCCGGCTCGCCTTGAACGTGCCGAGCACCGGGGCCCGCAGCTGCAGAAAGTCTTCCGCCATCCGGCCCACCGCCTTCAGCACCCGGGCTTCCCCCGGAGCGAAGATCTGATTCCCGATTAACCGCACCCCGAAGCAATCGAGCTGCGCCGCGAAGGCCGCCGCGAGGGCCGGCAACACCTTCTGCGTCTGCCCCACCCACTGCGAGACGCGATCCGTGTCGTGCTTGCCGATCTCGGCGTCGAAGAGCTCGACCGCTCCGAAGGTCTTCGCCGTCTCGCGCAGCGTGCGGTGCACGGCGCCCTTGAGGAAGCTGTACGCGTTCTGCACGGCGGTGAGCTGCGGGGTCGAGACGACCAGCCGCACGTCGGCCACCTCGAAGAGGTCGAGCACGTTGTACGAGACGCCCGCGCCGACATCGATCACCACCACGTCCGCGTCGAGCCGGCGAATCTCATTCATCAGCCGCTGCTTCTGGCCGTGGTTCACGTTCGCCGCGCCAACCACCGCGCCGCTGCCCGGGATCACGCTCAGGCCCTTCACCATCGTCGGCATCCGCGCCTGCTCGAGGTGGTCGATCTCGTGGTTCAGCAGGCCCTGCAGCGTCACGCCCGGCCGATCGATGCCGAACAGCGTGTGCTGATTCGCCGCGCCCAGGTCCGCGTCGACGATCACCACCCGCGCGCCCTCCTGGGCCATCGCCACCCCGATGTTGGCGGCGATGACGCTCTTGCCGACGCCACCTTTCCCTCCACCGACCGACACAATCCTGGGCGCTTGCTTCGTCATGGGTGATCTCCTGGCTGCCTTCGCCTTGTGCAAGCGGCGGGGCAGGCAGAAGCGCCACAGATCTCCACCGCTTGGCGCAGAGGGCGGGGGGTGTTTTCTGCGGATCAGAGTCAGCCTGGACCCGGCTGAAATACCCCCGGCGATCCGGCCGATTCAGCCGGGCGCGATCAGCGCATTTCGGCCGCCCTGCCCCGCGAGGTGCCGGCAAACGCTCGAATCGGCCGTTGGGCCGCGGCTTGCTCAAGCTGGCACCATGGCTGACGGAATCTACGTTGGGATGACAGGAGCGGTGGCCCGCAGCGAACAGCTCGACGCCATCGCTGACAACCTCGCGAACGCGTCGACCCCCGGCTTCACCCAGTCGCGCCCCAGCTTCGAGGCTTTCCTTCCCGCCGACGGTGACGGCAACAAGACGTACACCGCGGCCGTCGAGAGCGGCACCGACTTGAGCCCCGGCCCGACGATCCTCACCGGCAACCCGATGGACGTCGCCCCCGAGCACGGCGCCTTCCTTTCCGTGCTGCTGCCCGACGGCACCACCGCCTTCACCCGCGACGGCCGCATCCAGATCGACTCCGAAGGGCGCCTGATGATGGCCGGCGGCGGGCTCGCGCTCGATCGCCAGGGCCAGCCGATCACCGTGCCACCCGAGCTCGCGCACGTCACCGCCGTCGATCGCCACGGCGTGGTCACCAGCAACGGCGAACCGCAGGCGACGCTGGGCCTCTTCCAGTTGGGCGGCCCGCTCAACCGCCTCGGCGCCGGGCTGCTTTCCCCTGGCGCCAACGGCACCGCGCTGCAGGTCGACACCGGCGTGCAGACCGGAGCCGTCATCCAGTCGAACGCGCGCCCGCTCGACGCCGCCGTCGCGATGGTCAGCGCCCAGCGCCACTACGACACCGCCATGCAGGCCATCTCGACGTACCGCCGCCTCGACGAACGCGCCAACGAAGTCGGCCGCATCCGCTGATTCCCTTTTCACCTCACCCGACGAAGGAGATTCCCAAATGTTGCGATCCCTCTACACCGCTGCGACAGGCATGGAAGCGCAGCAGCTCAAGATGGACGTCATCGCGAACAACCTCGCCAACGTGAACACCACGGGGTTCAAGCGCACGCGGCCTGAGTTCGAAGACCTGCTCTCGGAAGCGGTTCGTGCTCCCGGCGCCCCCGACCCGCGCGGCGGCGTCGAGCCCTCGCCCCTCGAGGTCGGCCTTGGCGTGAAGACGGTGGCCACCACCCGCAACTTCTCTCAGGGCGACATGCTGAACACCGGCAACCCGAACGACGTCGCGATCGAAGGCAGCGGCTTCTTCGAGGTGCGCCAGGCGAACGGCGAGCCCGCGTACACCCGCGCCGGCAACCTTCGCATCGACGCGACCGGCCGCCTCGTCACCCAGCACGGCGAGATCATCGAGCCCGAGATCAACGTCCCGGCAGAGACCACCCAGCTCACCATTCAGGCCGATGGCCGCGTCTTCGCGACCGTGCCGGGCCGCGCCGAGCCAAGTGAGCTCGGACAAATCGAGCTGGTGCAGTTCCAGAACCCGGGCGGCCTGCAGACCCTGGGTCGCAACCTGCTGGTCGCCAACCCCGCCTGCGGCGAAGCGATTCGCACCCGCCCCGGTGAGCGCGGCGCCGGCTCGCTGAACCAGGGCTTCCTCGAGAACGGCAACGTCAAGGCGGTCGAAGAGATGGTCGACATGATCTCGACCCAGCGCGCCTACGAGCTGAACTCGAAGGTGATCCAGACGGCCGACCAGATGCTCCAGCGCCTGACGAGCCTCCGCTAGATGTTCGCCCTCGCCCTCTCGCTGCTGTTGGCCCAGGCGGCTCCAGCGCCCGTGGAGGCCGCCGTGCGTGCAGCCGCCGTCGGCGGCGCGCGGGTCGAAGTCCGCAGCTTCAAGGTGGGCGGCAAGCCCTGCGCGGCGGTGAGAGCCGACGTGCGCGCAGCAGTGAAGTCCTCTGGCGCTGTTCCGGTGCGGGTGCAGGGCGATGGGTGCGAGGCCTGGGGCTGGGCGCAGGTCGCCCTCTTCGTGCCGGTGCAGAAGGTCACCGCCGCCGCGAAGGAAGGCGCCCGAATCGAATCGTCTACAGAAGAACGCGAGCTGACCCCGGGCCGCACCTACGTCGCGGCCCTTCCCGACGGCGCCGTCGCCTCCCGGCCGCTGGCCATCGGAACCCTTCTCGAGCCGCAGCACCTTCGGTCGGCCGGCCCGTCGATCGGCGCCGAAGTCACCGTCGTCGCCAGCAGCGGCGCCTTGCAGATCGCACAGCGCGGCCGGGTCATCGGCTGCAGCGGCTCGAAAGGCTGCGCCCAACTCGCCAACGGCCGCCGGGTCGAAGGCACCTTCGAGAACGGCCGACTTCTCGTGGAGCTCCAATGATTCGCCTGCTTCCGTTGCTGCTCGTCGCCGCTTCCGCTTGCGCCCCGAACCACGTCGCCGCCTACATTCCGAAGCAGCGCGTCTACAAGCCTGACGCCAGCGCGGCCCGCGTGGATCCCGCGATGGCGCCCGGCAGCCTGTGGCGCAACGACCAGCCGGCCTCGATGCTCTTCACCGACGCCCGCGCCCTGCGCGAGCAGGACCTCGTGGTGGTGAAGGTCGAAGAGATCGCCGACGCGCACCGCAACGCCGACACCGACCTCTCGCGCAAGTCTGACTTCGGCTTCGACGTCGCCGCCTTCCTCAAGGTCGCCGGCGTCACCGACACCGCGGTCGAGGCGAAGCTCGCGGCCGGCCTCGAGTCCAACTTCCGCGGCACGGGCGCGGCCCGCCGCAGCGAACGGCTCACCGCCACCGTGCCTGCCCTGGTGCGCACGGTGCTGCCCAACGGCAACCTCTTCATCGAAGGCCACCGCGTCGTGCTCGTGAATCAGGAAGAGCACCACTTCTACATCTCGGGGGTCGTTCGCCCGATCGACATCGATCAGCAGAACAGCATCAAGAGCTCGATGATCGCCGACGCGGAAGTCGAGTTCACCGGGCGCGGCAACCTCACCGACAACGAACGCCAGGGCTGGCTCACCCGCTTCTTCAACTGGATCTCGCCGCTATGAAGCTGCGCACGCTGCTGGTGTTGTCGATGCTCGCCTTCTCATCCGAAGCCACCGCGGGCAAGACGCGGCTCAAAGAGCTGGTCGCGGTGCAGGGCGTTCGCACCAACGAGCTGTTCGGGTACGGCCTGGTCGTCGGCCTCGCGGGCACGGGCGACACCGAGCAGGTGTTCTTCACCTCGCAGTCGCTGTCCGGCATGTTGGGCCGGCTCGGCATTCGCGTCGACGCGCGCGACATCCGTTCGCGCAACGTCGCGGCGGTGATGGTGACCGCCCGGCTTCCCACCTACAACCGCACCGGCAGCCAGCTCGACGTCCAGGTCAGCTCGGTGGGCAACGCGCGATCGCTGGCGGGCGGCGTGCTGCTGATGACGCCTCTGGCTGGCGCCGATGGCGTCATCTACGCCCTCGCCCAGGGGCCCGTGCAGGTCGGCGGCTTCGAGGCCAGCGCGTACGGCTCTTCGGTTCGCAAGAACCAACCGAACGTCGGCCGCGTCCCCAGCGGAGCGACCGTCGAGAAGTCGGTGGCTCCCCCACTGTCTTCCGGGCCCCTGATGCTCGGCCTCAAGCGCCCCGACGCCACCACGGCGCGCCGCATCGCCGCGGCGATTGTCGAAGTGTTCGGCGAGGCCTCGGCCAAGGCGACGGATCCTGCGTCGGTCGAAGTGAAGACGCCCGAGGACATGAAGGATGATCCGGTCGGCCTGATCGCCCGCATCGAAGAGCTCGAGGTCGACGCCGACATTCGCGCCCGCGTCGTGATCAGCGAGCGCACCGGCACCGTCGTCGCGGGTGAGCACGTGCGGCTTCGCCCCGCGGCGGTGGCGCACGGCGGCCTGCAGATCTCGATTCAGAACAACCCCGTCGTCTCACAGCCTTCTCCGTTCTCGCGCACCGGCCAGACCGTGGCCGTGCCCGTCGGCTCGATCGAGGCTCGCGAGGAAGCGCGCACAGCGGTCGCTTTGCCTGGCACCACCACCGTCGAAGAGCTGGTGAAGGCGCTGAACACGCTGGGCGCCACACCGCGCGATCTGGTCAGCATCTTTCAGGCGCTCCACGCGGCTGGGGCGCTGGACGCCGACCTCGAGGTGATCTGATGGCGATGCTGCAGGGCATGGAAGGCACCGCGGCTCCGACGACGGAGAAGGACGGCACGCGCCAGCTGGAAGCCATGCTCGTCAAGCAACTGCTGCTCTCGAGCGGCGTCTTCAAGGGCACCGGCGCGGCCGGCAGCTCGCTTCACGCAGACCTCTTCGCCGACGCCCTCGCCGATGCCGTCGCGAAGGGCGGCGGCTTCGGCCTCACCGACCTGATTCCCACCTCGACTCGCCCTGCTCCCGCACCGACCCTGCCCATCGCCGGCAGGCTCACCAGCCCCTTCGGTGAACGCCTCGACCCGATCACCCACACCCAGGCCAACCACGGCGGCGTCGACCTCGCGGCGGGCGAAGGCACCCCGATCGCGGCGGTCGGCGGCGGCATCGTCAAGAGGGCCGGTGATCGCGGTGGCTACGGCAACGCCGTCGAGATCGACCATGGCGGCGGAGTGACCACCTTGTACGCCCACGCCTCTCAGCTGCGGGTCAACGAAGGAGACCGCGTACAGGCGGGTCAGACGATTGCGACAGTGGGTCACACCGGCCGATCCACCGGAGATCACTTGCACTTCGAGATGCGGGTGAACGGCAGGCCGGTGAACCCCCTGAGAGGACTGAAGAGTTACCAGCAGCGTGCCGATGAGGATCCCAGAGGCAGGAAGGAGATCCCATGAAAGTGTCCAAGACAGGTGAAGTCGGTGCCGTTGCGCCCACCGAGAAGGTGGCCGAGGGGCGGCCCGCCACCCCCATCGAGAAGAAAGACAAGGTCTCGAAAGAGAAGACCGAAGAGGTCAACCGCGCCATCGCGGTGGCCCGCCAGAGCGCCAGCGGCGCGCGTGCCGCCAACCTCGATCAGATCGAGGCCCAGATTCGCGCCGGCACCTTCAAGCCCAGCCCGTCGGCGATTGCCGAACGGCTCCTGCAGGCCGCCGAAATCCAGGCCACGATTCAGGCCGCGCTGCGCCACTGACCATGGATCTCAACGTCGCCCTCACCATCGTCGAGCAGCTCAAAGAGGCGCTGGTCGAAGAGATCGTGCGCGCGCGAGACGAACGCGCGCTGCTTCGCACCCTCGACGCTGCGCGGCTGCTCGACCGGTCGACGCGCCGCCAGCAGTTCAACGCCTTCGCCGCGGGCCTCGAGCGCCAGCTGGCCGCCGAGATCGCGCGCGCCTCTGCCGCGTCGGGGCTGCCTGAAGCCACCATTGCCGGCCTGGCGAAGGTCGGTGGCGAAGACGGCGCGAAGCTCGCCGCCTCGCTGGCCGAGCTCCGTGCGCTGGCCGCCGCCCTCGGCGAGCTCGACGTGCTCAACCACCACCTCGCCGAACGCACCTTGAAGGTGGTGCGCGGCTACACCCAGGCGCTCACTGCCCGCCCCAACGCGTACGACCGCCTGGGCCGCAACCTCGCCTCGATGGGGACCTGACGCCATGGCCGATCTCTTCAGCATTCTCTCGCAGGCCAGCGGCAGCCTCTCGGCGCACCGGAACTCGGCTGCCACCGCGAGCCATAACCTCTCCAACGCCAACACGCCCGGCTTCGCCCGCCAGCGCGCCGAGCTGCAGGCGATGCTCCCAGCCGAGATGATCAACGGCGGCTTCATCGGCCGCGGTGCGGGGCTGCTCACCGTGAGCCAGGCGCGCGATCGCTTCATCGAGGCGCAGATTCCCGGCTCGATGGGCCAGGCCGCTTTCAGCAGCGCCCACAGCGCTGCCCTGCAAGGCGTGTCGGCGCTCGACCCTGACGGCGGCGCCGGCCTCACCAAGGCGATCGGCGACTTCTACGGCTCGCTTCGCGCGCTCTCGCAGAACCCGTCGGATCCCGGCCTACGCCAGGTGGCCCTGTCGACCGCGCGCTCGATGTCGCAGGCCTTCAACCGCGCCAGCCAGAGCATCGAGGCCGCGAAGTCCGGCATCGACGCGAAGCTCACCGGCACCGTCGCCGAAGCCAACACGCTGGCAGCCAACATCGCCGACCTGAACAACCAGATTCAGGTGGCCCGGGCCTCTGGGGGCGAACCGAACGACCTGTTGGACGCGCGCCTTTCGGCGACCGACCGCCTTGCCACGCTCACCGGGGCGAAGCCCGTGCCCGATGCGAAGGGCAACGTCAGCATGTTGCTCGCCAACGGCACTGCGCTGGTAAACGAGAACCGCGCCGCGACGCTGTCGCTGCTGCCGAACGCGGCAAACGGGGGCCACCTCGCGGTGCAGCTGACGCGCACCGACGGCACGGGGCCGATGGCGATGCAGCAGTCGGAGTTCGGCGGTGAGGCCGGCGGGCTGCTGGCCGCCCGCGACACCACGCTCGACAAGGCCGCAAAGTCGCTGGACACCCTCGCCTTCGACCTGGGCAACGCAATCAATCTCGTCCACAGAACCGGGTTCGCGCTCGACGGCACCACGGGCCGCGATCTGCTGGTGACGGGAGCCACGTCGGCGGGAGCTGCCGGCCGCCTCGCCGTCGACCCCACCGTCGATGCCAACCCTTCCCTGCTCGGCGCGGCGTCTTCCGCCGGCACGGTTCCCGGCGACGGCACTGCACTGCTCGCGCTGATCGGCACCGAGACGCAAGCCCTGTCGACGGGCCTCGACGCCAGCGGCGCCCTGAGCAACCTGATTTCCGACTTCGGCGCTTCGGCCAGCCGCCTCGCCGCCGCCGCGCAGCACGACGGCGCCCTGCTCGATAACGTCACCGCGATGCGTGAGTCCGTCTCGGGCGTGTCGATCGACGAAGAGATGATCAACCTGACCAAGGCCCAGCGCAGCTTCGAAGCGGTGATGAAGGTGATGAAGACCACCGACGAGATGCTGCAGACGCTGCTGTCCTTGAAGTGAGTGGAGCGACCCGATGCGCGTAACCGACCGATCGATCTTCGAAGCAGCCAACCGCAACGTCGGCGCCGCCCGCGAGCGCGCCGAGCTCGCGACCCAGGAAGCGTCTTCCGGCCTGCGCGTCATCCACCCGGGTGACGACGCCGCCGCCGCCGGGCAGATCGCCGGGCGCCGCCTTGACGAGAGCCGCTACGGCGCCATCAAGGGCGCCGTCGAGGCAGCCAACGATGAGCTCGCCAGCACCGACGGAGCGCTGGATGCCGTGGGCTCAGCCCTGAGCCGCGCCCGCGAGCTCGCCGTTCAGCTCGCGAACCCCATCTACTCGGCTGCCCAGCGCGCCTCGGCCGCAGAGGAAATCGATGGGCTCTTCAAGACGGTGGTCGCGCAGATGAACACCCGCGTCGGCCAGCGCTACGTCTTCGGCGGCTTCAAGGACGGTGCGCCTCCGTTCAGCGCAGCGGGCGTCTACCTGGGCGACCCGGGGGTGCGGCAGGTAGAGATCGCTCCCGGCGTTCGTCAGGCTGTCTCGGTTCGCGCGGACGTCGCGATCAGCGGCGTGGGCGGCGGCACCGATGTGCTCGGAACCTTGAGCGCGCTGTCGGCGGCGATGACCGCGAACAACATCGCCGGCATCCAGAACAGCCTCAATGGCCTGGACACCGGCATTATCCAGATCTCTTCCGCGCGCTCTCAGGCCGGATCGTCGATGGTGGTGCTCGACGCCGCCAGCGCTGCGAGCCGCGCCGGACGCGACGCGGCGACCACGTCTGTCGCCGGCCTCGCCGAAGCCGACACCATCGAGTCCGCTTCGAAGCTCGCCCTCGCGCAGCGCGCGCTCGACGCATCGCTCACCGCCTCGGCCCGCAGCTTCCAGCTCAGCCTACTGGACAAGCTCTAGAGGCATGCCGAGATGGCGCTGGCGCTGATCAAGACCGCCGCCGAGCCCGCAGAAATCCGCGGGATGACCGCGATGCTGCGCTGGCGGTTTCGCTGGCTGTTGCGCCACCTGCCGAAGCGCGAAGCCCAGGCGGTGCGGCTGCTGCCCGTGCTGCTGCAGGCGAGCTTCGCCCACCGCGAGCTCAGGGGAGACCCGCCCGGCGTCGTCGGCGTGAAGCCGAACCCGTCATGGGCGCACCTGTCGCGCGCCTTCAGCCTGCCGTCCCCGAATGGCAGCCAGCGGGGCGCCCGCCTCATCTCGGGGTTGATCGTCATCCCCACCACCGAAGGCCTTGATGTGATCGCCGTGCTCGAGCGCGGCATCGGCGCAAGGGAGCAGGATCGCGCCCGCATCCGCCTCGAGGCCGTCCAGGCGCTGATGCTCGCCGAGGGCGTGAAGCTGCGCTGCGAAGCCCTGCCGATGGACGGAAAGCCGGGCTCGATTCCGTTGAGCCTCTTGCCCTTCGGCTGCCTCGTCGCGGGCCAGCTGCCGTTGGCCTTCTTCGATCGCCTCGCGCAGGGCCACGCCACCGAGGAAGTCGGCAGGCTGTGGCAGCTGGCGCCGACGCCACTGTCGCGGCTGGCGTTGATGTTTCTCGCTTCGGCGTCGGCGTCGGCGCCGCTGCCATTCGCCGCGCTCTGGAAGATGCTTGCGATGCACAGCCCGCGGCAGCTCGCCGACCCCGAGCTGTTTGCCGTGCGCTGGGCCGCCAGCAGCCAGGGCAGCGCCGGCGCTTTGTTCGAGCTCGCAAGCCAGGTCGGAAGCCTCGCCTCGACCCGCTCGCTGCTGCTGGGCGAGCTCGGCCACCCGCTGGTAGTGCTCGACGCGAAGCCCTTGCTGACCATCGGCCGGGCGATCGCGTCGCGGCTCGCGCGGGTGGTGCGCTCGGTGCCGGTGGCGAAGGCGGGCCCGCTGCGCCGGGCGTTTCGCAAAGAGATCTTGAGCGACGGAGTGCCCCGCGTCCTGCTGCCCCTGATCGGGGCGGCGCTCGTCCGCGCCCGCCCCGTGCCGACGCTTCCGTGGCTCACCGAAGAGCGCTTCCTCGATGGGGTCACCCAGGTGCAGGACCCGTCGGGCGCTGTGCTCGGCCAGGGCGCGTCCCGCGAGCAGGCCTGGATTCGCGCTCTCGCGCTCGTCTGCCGCGCGCTGGGGAAGCCTGTCTTCCTTCCCGAGGCGAGCCCCATGCTGGGCCGCCTGGGCGCGCGACTGTTGGTGCCCGCCGAACGCCGCACGGCGCTGTTCCTCGTCGAGGGCGAAGATCATTCGGGCCAGCCGAATGACCCACTGAACCGCGGGGTCGACCGCACCCTCGCGATTCGCGCCGCGATCGAAGTGACGTTGACGCCCGATGGGCGGCCGTCGGCGCGGCGGGTCGCTCCGTTCAAGGCGGTCAAGTCGCTGATCCTCGAGGCCACCGCCGGCACTGCCGTCGAAGTCATCGCCGCTGATGGAAAGAGCGACGTCACCGCGGCCCGCCTCGGCCGCGTCGCCGCCCGTTGCCGCACCCATGCGGGAGATCAACCGCTCGTGATCGAGGTCGCAGGTTTCGGGTTGAGCGTCTCGGGCGATCAGCTGCGCAGCTGGCCCGCCGACAACTTCGCCGCCCGGCCCCGCTCATTTGTCGCTGACCTCGAGGCGTGGGACTTCGGCGCCGCCGCCGCTGCCGGCCGCCCTTCCCGCTCGGGCCCCCGCGCGCTCGACTGTCTCGTCTGGGCGCTGGACGATTTCAATGCCTGCGTCTGGTACTCGACCCACGACGGCATGCACCTGCAGGAACGCGTGCCCTACGCGACGCTGGAACAGTCGATGGGTGAGACGCAGAAGCTCGTGCGCGCCGCGAGCCCTGCGCTGGTGCTCGCGGTGCGCACGGCACCTGAGATTGCCGAACGCATCAGCCGGTTCGACCCATTCCTGCAGCACGTCGTGACGGTCGACATCACCGGGCGCCTTCCCTTCGGGCTCACCGTCACCATCAACGGCGAACGCTTCGGCGCCAACGCCCAGTACTCCCTGCGCGCGGCGGCCGAGACCATTCTGTCGGGCTGGCCCCCGGGGCACCTGGGCCACCTCGTCGTCGGCCGCCTCGAGCTCGACGGCCCCGAGTCGAACCTGGCGATGACCCGCCTCTACGCGCGTTCTTTGATTCTGCGCCGCCTCTGGGCGCACATCCGACGCGCGTGTCGGCCTGAAGGTTTCCGCAACGCGTGACGAAACCTCTTTGTGCGGCGGACATGACGTCCACCGAACACCAAGGAGCCACACCCAATGTCGATGTCGATCCGTACCAACGTCTCTTCCCTCAACGCGCAGCGCAACATGAACGCCACCCAGATGACCCTCGACTCGTCGCTGTCGCGGCTCTCGTCGGGTTACCGCATCACGAAGGCGGGCGATGACGCCGCTGGCCTCGGCATCAGCGTCAACCTCGAGTCGCAGATTCGAAGCTACGGCCAGGCTGTTCGCAACGCGAACGACGGCGTCTCGGTGATTCAGACGGCGGAAGGCGCGATGAACGAGCAGTCGAACATCCTGTCGCGCATGCGCGAGCTCGCGATGCAGTCGGCCTCTGACGGTATCGGCAACACCGAGCGCGGCTACATCCAGAACGAAGTCGTCGCGCTGACGGCAGAGCTCGAGCGCGTCGCGCAGGGCACGGAATACAACGGCCAGAAGCTGCTCGACGGCAGCGCCGCGACCCTCGACTTCCAGGTCGGTATCCGCAACGTCGCGGCGAACGATCGCATCACCGTCACCACGGTCGACTCGACGACCGCCACCCTCGGCGTCGCGGGCTTGAGCCTCGCGTCGAAGGCGACGTCGCAGGCCGCGATCGCGACCCTCGACACCGCACTGCAGACCATGTCGGCCGCCCGCGCCACCCTGGGCGCCGCCGGTAACCGCTTCAGCAGCGCGATCGCCAGCATCCAGACGTTCTCTGAGAACCTGTCGGCCGCGAACAGCCGCATCCGCGATGTCGACGTGGCGGAAGAGACGTCGCGCATGAGCCGCTCGCAGGTTCTGATGCAGGCCGGCGTCAGCGTGTTGGCCCAGGCCAACCAGATGCCGCAGATCGCCCTGAAGCTGCTCGGGTAGTCGCCGGCGCCTCACCCACCGCCGCCCCGTGAGCTTTTGAAGCGGGGCGGCGGGTCTTTTTTCGAAGCACTTTTTTCAATGGAGCACCCCGATGCCCTCTTCATTCAATGCCGGTGGCCTCGCTTCGGGCATCGACACCAACGCGATCGTCGAGACGCTGACCCGGCTGCAGGGCCGCCCGCTGGAGCTGCTGCAGACGCGCCAGGCCGGCATGCGGAGCCAGGTCAGCCTCCTGGGCGACCTCACCTCGAAGGTCTCTGCTTTCAAGACCGCGCTTGCCGCCCTCGGCACCAGCGGCGCCGTCGGTACCTCGCCGACCAGCAACTCTGCCTTCACCCTGACTCCCGGCACGTTCTCCGCGCCCGGCTCTTTTCAGATCGCAGTCACCGGCCTCGCGTCCGCAGCCAAAGAACGCTCGCAGGCTTTCGCTTCGTCGGCTGCCCCCGTGACGGGCGGCACGCTGTCTCTCAATGTGAAGGGCACGAACACCGACGTCGCGATTGCCGACGGCGCGTCGCTGGCCGACGTGGCGCTCGCCATCAACCAGTCGGGCGCGCTGGTCTCAGCCTCGGTGATCTCCGACGGCACCAGCAGCTACCTGTCGATCACCAACCGCGAGTCGGGCTTCACGCCCGCCACCGCCGCGGCCGATGCGCTGACCGTGACGATGGCTTCCACCGGCTCGCAGGGCCAGGCGCTGGCCACCTCGGCGATCGCGACGGCGACCAACGCGGTGTTCCAGCTCGACGGCCTGCAGATCACGCGCCAGACGAACACGATCGTCGACGCGGTTCCCGGCGCGACGATCACCCTCCGTTCGCTTTCCCCAGTTTCCAGCGGCATCCCCGTCTACGAGACGGCCGAGCTCGCCACCAACGTCGATCTGACCGCCAAGAACATGGAAACCCTGGTCACCACGTACAACGACCTCTTCCGCGCGGTGCAGAAGCAGGTGGCCGTCGCGCCCGGCAGCAACCGTTCGGCCACGCTCTCGGGCGACGGCACGGTGCGCACGCTGCAGCGCGCGATTCAGGGCCTGCTCACCACCGAAGTGCCGGGCAGCGGCGACGTGCGAACGCTGGCCGACCTCGGCATCAAGACCGCGCGAGATGGCTCGATCTCGATCGACAAGACCGTGCTCGCGGCCGCCACCAGCCGCAACCCCAATGCGGTGAACGAGCTCTTCTCGAAGGCGACGACGGGCTTGTCCGCGGTCGGCACCTCGCTGGCCGCCGCCTACATCAACCCGACCGACGGCCTGCTCGTCACCCGCAGCAGCGGCATCACCAAGAACATCGCGCTGCTCGACAAGACCAGCGAGCAGATGCGGATCCGCATCGACAACTTCAAGACCAGCCTGATCGCCCAGTTCACAGCAATGGAGACCGTCGTCAGCGGCCTCAAGGGCATCGGCAACTTCCTCTCATCGCAGGTCACCTACAAGGTGCAGGGATGAATCGGGCGAACGCCTACTCGAAGACCCAGGCCGAGACGGCCTCGAAAGAACGGCTGATGGTGATGCTCTTCGAAGCCGCCCTTCGCCACATCCGCACCGGCGCCATCGCGATCGAGCAGGGCCGGGCGACGGAGGCGGTGACGCCGCTGATGAAGGCGAACGACATCGTGGTCGAGCTGCGGTCGACGCTGGACGTCGCGAAGTCGCCCGAGCTGTGCGGTCACCTCTCCGACCTCTACCTGTTCGTCTGCACGAAGCTGATGCACGCGTCGGTGGCGCGCGATGCGGTGGCGGCGCGCGAGGCCGAACGAGCGTTTGCTCCGGTGGTCGAGGCATTTCAGACGGCGGTCGCGGGCCTCAAGTCGCAGCCGACGGCGGTGGCGCGGTGACCCCGATGCAGCAGCTGACCCAACACCTGGGCGACGTGCGCCGGCTGCTGCAAGAGGGCGACGTCCAGCGCGCCGCGGGAGTAATTGCCCTTGCCCTGCAGGCGTGCGCGAACTCGCGTGCGGCGGTGCCGGATCTCGAGTCGGTGCCGCAGGCGATCGCGCTGCAGCAGCAGTGCGCGGCGCTGGCGCAGACCGTGGTCGAGGGGCTGGTGAAGACGGCGAAGGCCTCAGGCACGCACGATCGCGCGATTCGCGCCTACTCGGACGCTGGGCAGGGGTAGGGGTTTACGTGGACGGCGAATCGCGAAAGCTGCTGTTGGATTTGATGAAGGGCACCGCCCAGGTCAAAGCCTCGGACCTTCACCTGCGCGCCGACGCCTCTCCCTTCGTTCGCATCGACGGAGCCCTGCAGCGCATCAATGGCCCCGCCCTGACCGCCGAACAGGTGATCGCGATCATTCACGAGACCTCGGGCCGGAAGCCGACGCTGGCCAACGAAGAATGGGAGTACTCGTTTGAAGAGACGCAAGGCACGCGCTACCGCGGCCACGTGTTCCTCACGAACGGCAAGCCGGCGCTGGCGGTGCGCGTGATTCCCGCGGTCGTGCCCGGTTTCACTGAGCTGCGGCTGCCTCCGGTGGTGAAGGCGCTGGCCGAGAAGGCGCCCGGGCTGGTGCTGATCACTGGGCCGACGGGAAGCGGCAAGACGACCACCGCGGCGTCGATGCTGAAGCACCTCGCGTCGACGACTCCGCTGCATCTGGTCACGGTCGAGGATCCGATCGAGTACCGCCTGGTCGAGCCCGGCTCTTGTGTCTCGCAGCGCGAAGTCGGCCGCGACACGAAGAGCTTCGAAGACGGGCTGAAGTCGGCGATGCGCGAAGACCCCGACGTGCTCTTCATCGGAGAGATCCGCGATCGCATCACGATGGACGTCGCGATTCAGGCAGCCGAAAGCGGCCAGCTGGTGCTCGCCACGTTTCACACCACGAGCTCGCTGCATACGATCGGCAGAATGCTCTCGATGTTCCTGCCGGAAGAGCAGGCGGCCACCCGCGAACGCATCGCCGACGCGCTGCGCGGCATCGTCTGCCAGCGCCTGTTGCCGCGGAAGAAGGCCCGCGGCCGTGTCCTCGCCACCGAGGTGATGATCAACAACTACACCGTGAAGGAATGCATCCGCGATCCGGCGCGGCTGAAGACGCTGCCCTCGGTGCTCGAGCGCGGCGGCGATCGGCAGATGCACACGTTGGATCAGCAGCTGATCAGCCTCGCCGCCGAAGGCTTGGTCGAGGCGAGCGTCGCACTCGCGTTCGCGTCGAACCCCAACGACATGCGCCGGACCTTGAACCTTCAGGGCGCCGCGTGAGTCTTTTGATCCCGAGCGGGGTCTTTCGTCACACTCTCGCAATCCCCAGCCGGGCCGGGGTCGGTGGATTACTGGTTGCACAGAGCAAGCGCCGTAGACTGAGAGCCGATGAAAACCGCCAGAATCCTTTTGGTCGAGGACGACCCCGACATTGCTGACGCCATGGTCGAGATCCTTCGCGACGGGGGCCACGAGGTCGTGCCTGCTCGAAACGGCAGCGAGGCGCTGAGCAAGCTGGAAGTCGACCCTCTGCCCGACCTGATCTTCCTCGATCTGATGATGCCAAAGATGGATGGCGCCGAGTTCCGCCAGACGCAGCTCCAGTCGCCCCGCCTCAAGAACATCCCTGTGGTGCTCTGCTCGGCCGTTCACAACCTCTCCGCCCGCGCGCAGTCCCTGGGCGTCGCCGCCTGGCTGCTCAAGCCGACCACCCCCGACAAGGTGCTCGAGGCCGTGCAGCAGTTCGCCTTCACCTGAGCTTCCCAGCTGGCCCCGGCGCGAACGATTCGATTGAGTTCGATCGTACCTTCCCTGACGCACTGCGGCAGATTCAATCGAACCTTCCCCGACGCACCGCGGCGAATTCGATCGAATTCGATCGAACAGCGAAAAGGTCGAGACGGCGGGCGCTTAGGACGTCGTCAGGGGCGGCTTCTGACGCAGCACGTCACGTTTCGAGGCTCCAGCACCGCTAGAGCTTGATGCTGGCCCAGGTCTGCTCTTTGGGGCTCACCTTCTCCGCGATGGGGTCATCTTCCCGGTGCGCTGCAGCTGCTTGATGTGCGTCGAGCACTTCGGCGTGCCGGTACCTTTGCCACCGTGACCTGCCACTTCGCGATCGCACTCCTCGCCGAACTCGGTTCCTGGGCCATCGCAGTAGCGCTGCTGGTCGCTCATCAGTTCGACTCCTCTGACCTGCATTCTGGGCCGACAGCGGTGACATGCTGTCGCTTGTTGCCGCCGAGGCACACAGGAGGCATCGTTGCCGGATGCGAATTGCGGCGATCGCGGTGGTGGCTCTCTGTGGTTGCTTTCCGACCTACCGAAATCTCGCGACCAGCGAAGACTCGGACGTCATTGGGATCAGGAACGCCGCCAAGAAGTTGCGACCTACCTGCGACTTCAAGATGGCCGCGATCGACACCCGCGACACCGATCAAGCGATGCGCTGGCGAGTAACTGGGTGCGGTGAACCTGTCGCGTGTCGGAGCGGCAATGACGATGAGATTCTGTGCTTCGAAGATCCCCCGCGCCTCGGGGACTACGCCGACGCCCGTCGGCAGCGGGCGCCGCTCGGCGCCTTCTTCGTGGCGGCTGCTGTTCAGGAAATCTCTGGTTGCGCCAGTGACGACACGCGAGTCGCGCGAACGGGCGAGAAGCTCGAGAGCGAGATGACAGCGATCAACTGCGGCAAGACGTTCCTGTGCACTCCCACGCTCGACTCGATCAAGCGCGAGATGACGATCATCGGGGCGAAGTGCATCGAGACCACCGCCTCCCTTGCCCGCGGCGCTGGGGCCTCCGTGGTGGAGTACCTCGAGCTCGAAACAGGCTGCCCTGCGAGCAGCATCGTCGTCGTGGCTGCCACGAAGGGAAGCGCGCCCGCCTACCGCCTTGCGGGATGCGGGAAGGCCTACGTCTGCACCACGGCTGCCGGTCGAACCGAATGCAAGGCCGCGCTCGACCAGGCGGCCGTCTTGCCCACGCTGCCCGCCAATCCCTGAAGCGGCGCTCACGGTGCACATTCGCAGTCGGCGCGTGCCGTTGGTCACCATGCGGCTCACGTGCGCGGTGCCGGCGCCGGCCTTCGTCGCGGTGATGGTGTAGTTGCCCGGCGCGAGGCCCGTCAGCTTGTAGACGCCGTCGGCGTTGGTGGTGGTCGAACGGCCGTTGGACAAGGTGACCTTCGCCGCGGCGACGCGGGTGGTGGCGCCGCGGGTGACCACGCCAATCAACTGCGCGTGCTGGCCGGGATGCCCTTGAGCTCGTAGTAGCCCTGCGCGTTGGTGGTGGCTGACCTGGTGCCGAGGCGAACCGTCGCTCTGGCGATGACGGCGGCGGTGTTGCTACCCTGGTAGATCACGCCCTTCGCCGTGGTGCCCGCGGGGGCCGGTGGAGGCGTCGGCGTCACTGGGGGCGCAGGCTTGTTCGCAACGCAGCGGGCGACCAGCTTCATGTACGTCGACCAGTTCCAGAAGCGACCCGGATCGTGGTGGTGGCCGACGCCCGCATCTGAGCAAACCGTGCGCCTCGAGAGGCTCGACGGGACGTTGCCGTGCCCGAAGATGTGCTTGCGGTCGACGGGGATCTTGTACTTCTTCGCGATCGCGCAGGTCAGCTGCGACGACACCGTGTACAGCTTCGTCGTGTAGTAGCCGCCGCCGTTCGGACGATCGGCCAAGCCTTCGTGCTCGATGCCGATTGAGTTGTGGTTGAAGTAGCCATGGCCTGTGTGCCACGCCGAGTCGATGTTGGCGGCGACGTCGGTGCGCAGCATCCGCTCGCTGTCGCCGGTGAGCTGGGCCGCGTGCGTGATCTGTTCAGGGGTCAGGTACATCACGCCGAAGACTTCGACATCCGAGTGCGCGTCGCTGGCGATCGCGTTTTCCGCTTCTCCGCTGACGGGGTCCGAGACGGCCTCGGGATCATCGGCGACCACGTCTTCTTCGAGCGCGGTCGAGAGGCCCACGTCCGTCTCGTCTGGCTCGAGTGCGATCACGGGATCCAGCGGATCGACGGCCGCGACCTCGGGCATCGCTTCCTGTTCCACCATCGGCGGAGCGACCCGCTCGAGCGGCGCTGGCGCCTCGGCTTCCGGTGTCCCTTCATCGAGCAGCGCCTCGGTGCTGGGCGGCAGCTCGAACCGGCCCTGGTGCATCCCGACCGACATCAGCAGCTCCAGCGGGACGCCGTGCTTCACCGAAGCCGCCCGCAGTGCGTCGTTGCGCGTGCCCTCATTCGCCATCGCCTTTGGCTGCTTTGCTCCAGTCGACGGCGGTACCCCGCACGCGATCAACGCCGCACAGACGACTGCGGTGAACTGCCTGAATCCGATCATCAAATTCCCCTTTCGACGGTTGGACTGCTGCCGCCGCCTTGAGCAAAACCGGCGCCATCGAGGGTTTCGGATGTAGGTCGAATCTCCAGCGTTTCAGCGCACATAGGCGCGCGTTTCCAAGGGGTTGGGGCGAGACACGAAGGTGACGGCAGGGTCGCCTGGAGGCGTCGCCACCAGGAGCGTCGATGCACCGCAGGTGTGAACTGCAGTTGGTCAACCTGCCTTACGCGGGCGTCTTGAAAGCAAAGGCGAAGAAGGCCGCCATGCCGAGGCAGAGGAACGCGACGAGGTGGTTCCAGGCGAGCTTCTCTTTGAGGAAGAACGCCGCGAACCCGACGAAGATGGTGAGCGTGATTACCTCTTGAATGATCTTCAACTGGAAGCCCGAGAACTGCCCGAAGCCGATGCGGTTCGCTGGCACCGCGAGGCAGTACTCAATCAGCGCGATGCCCCATGAGATGACAATCGCCTTCCAGATCGGCCAGTCGTGGCCGTACTTCAGGTGCCCATACCAGGCGAAAGTCATGAAGATGTTCGACAGCACCAGCAGCAGGATTGTCGTCACCGTCATCCCCCTGTAACCATTCGACGTTTTCGGGGCACAACTTACATCGGCGTCCGTGCGAAAATACCTGACCATGGCAAACACGATCGGAAGTGCACCCCGCCCCGTCAGCACCGCGCAAACGACCGCAACCACGGCCAGCGGCAAAGCGCCGGCCGAGACGGCTGCACCGCCGAAGAAGGCGTGGTCACCGACGGACACGTACACCTCAGCCGACTACGTGGCGGCCTCCAAGCAGCCTGTCGTCGCTGGCGTCAAGTCGACGCGGACCCCCGAGGAGTTCGAGAAGATGTCGAACGAAGATCTCGCCGCGGTGAGCCCCGAAGAGGTGACCGGGATGAACATGAACCAGTACCTGGCCTACGAGAAGGCGCTCGACAAGGATGGCGGCCCGGGTCGCGACAGCCTCGACCCGAAGCTCGGCATGGCCGTCGCCCGCAAGTCCTTCGTCAACAACATGATGATGCGGATGTTGGCGTACCGCGGCTGAAGTCAGTTCTTGAGCTGGGATCTTTTGACCTCAGCAGGGGTGCGGCGCACGCATTGCACGAGGCTCGCGCATGCGAACCCTGCTGCTGGCTGCCCTTGTCGTCTGTATTGGTTGCGCCGGAAAAACGAAGCTGCCCATCGCTGCCGGCTTCGGCCCGACCCCCACGCTGCCGCCGCCCGCGACCTCGGCGGTGCCCGTGATCAACATGGTGAAAGCCAAAGGGTGGAGCGAAGGCCAGACGCCCACCGCCCCGGTCGGCACGAAGGTGGTCGCCTTCGCGAAGGATCTCGATCACCCGCGCTGGATCTACGTGCTGCCAAACGGCGACGTGCTCGTCGCCGAGACGAATGCCCCCGAGCGCCCGGAAGACAACAAGGGAGCGAAGGGCGTGGTGATGAAGCAGCTGATCAAGCGCGCCGGCGGTGCAGCCCCCAGCGCCAACCGGATCACCCTGCTCCGTGACTCCGACGGCGACGGCATCGCCGACAAGCGCCACAACTTTCTTCAGAACCTCGCCTCGCCGTTCGGGATGGTGCTGGTCGGCGATGAGCTCTACGTCGCGAACACCGACGCGATCGTGCGCTTCCCGTACAACGAAGGCGACACCGAGATCACCGCCTCACCGCAGACGGTGCTCGCGCTGCCCGCTGGCGACCTGAATCACCACTGGACGAAGAACGTGATCGCCAACAAGGCGGGCACGAAGCTGTACGTGGCGATTGGCTCGAACAGCAACGCGGCGGAAAACGGCATCGAGGTGGAAGAAGGCCGCGCGCAGATCTGGGAAGTCGACCGCAAGACGGGCGAGAAGCGCGTCTACGCGTCGGGCCTTCGAAACCCGGTCGGCATGGCGTGGGAACCCGCCAGTGGTGCGCTGTGGACGGCGGTCAACGAGCGCGACGAGATCGGAAACGATCTGCCGCCCGACTACATGACTGCGCTGAAAGACGGCGGCTTCTACGGTTGGCCGTACAGCTATTACGGCGGGTACGTCGACACCCGCGTCTCGCCGCAGCGGCCCGACCTGGTCGCCACGGCGATCGTGCCCGACTACGCGCTCGGCGCCCACACCGCATCGCTCGGCCTTGCGTGGTCGGCGACGAACACCCTGCCCGCCCAGTTCGCCCACGGCATGTTCATCGGCCAGCACGGCTCGTGGAACCGCAACCCGCGCACTGGGTACAAGGTCATCTTCGTGCCCTTCGACGGGACGAAGGCGGCCGGCACTCCCGTCGACGTGCTCACCGGGTTCGTCACCGATGACGGCGATGCCTTCGGCCGGCCCGTGGGCGTCGCGATCGACGGCAAGGGAGCCCTGCTGGTCGCTGATGACGTCGGCAACGTGATCTGGCGTGTCGCCGGAACTTGAGCGCCGCACTCGCCGTCATTGCTTCGCTGGTGGTTGGGTCAGAGGGGGCTGATGCCGGCACCGCACTCCAGACGATCGTCACCGCGACCCGCGACGCCCGCCCGCGTGCCTCGGTTCCCGTGACGGCGATCGTGATCCCGCGGGCCGAGATCGATCGCACCGCCGCCACCACCCTCGACGGAATCCTGCGGGGCGAGCCGTCAGCGGCGACCTTCCGCCGAAACACCAGCCTCGTCGCCGACCCGACGGCCCAGGGCTTGAACCTGCGCGGCGTCGGCCCATCGGGGGTCTCGCGCGCGCTCGTGCTCCTCGACGGCGTCCCGGTGAATGATCCTTTCGGCGGCTGGGTGTTCTGGCGGTCGTTGCCAAAGCTCGGCCTGGAGCAGATCGAGATCATCCCGGGCCCGGGCTCCGCGCTCTACGGCAGCGGCGCGCTCGGAGGCGTCGTTCAGCTCATCTCCCGAAAACCCACCGCGTCGACCCTCGAAGCAGAAGCCGCCTTTGGGAACCTCGGCACGGTGCAGCTCGCCGCGCGCGGCAGCCACGCCTGGGACACGGGCGGCGCCACCCTCGAGGCAGGCCTGCTTCGCACCGACGGCTACCGCATCGTCCGCCCCCCCGGCGCCATCGATCGCCCCGCACGCGGCGACGACGTCAACCTCTCGGGCCGGGTCGAAGTCGACGCCTCAGCGAACAGCCGCCTCGGCGCACGCGTCGGGTACTTCACCCAGAGCCAGAATGGCGGCACTGCCTTCACCGACTCACGCGTCGAGCTGCTCACCACCGCCGCGACCTGGGACTTCGCCCCGGCGGGTCGCGGCCACCTGCAGACGTCGGTCTACGCGCGGTTCGGAGAGTTCGATCAGCGCCGCGCGCGCATCGCCGCCGATCGCAGCGTGGAGGCCCTGGCCGCCCAGCAAGCCGCGCCGTTTGCCGATCAAGGCGGTGCGATCGCCTACCACTTCGAGCCTCTGCGCCGGCTCGGCGTCCACCGCTTCAGCGCCGGCCTCGACGCGCGCCGCACCACCGGCCAATCGCGCGAGACCGTCTTCCCCTCGGTGGGCGCCCCGATTTCGCGCGAAGCCGGCGGCGAACAGCAGTTCGCGGGCCTCTTCATTCAAGACGCCGTCGCCCTTGGCGATCGGGTCGAGCTCCTCGCGTCACTGCGCGCCGACGGCTGGCGAAACCTCAGCGGCCAAACCGGCGACACCGTCTTCCCAGAACGCAGCGAAGGCGCGTTCAGCCCCCGCGCCGCCGTGCTCTGGCGGCCCATCGACGCCGTCACCTTCCGCACCTCGGCGGGCACTGGCTTCCGCGCGCCCACGCTCAACGAGCTCTACCGCCCCTTCCAGGTCGGCACGATCCTCACCGCCGCCAACGAAGCACTGGTGGCCGAACGGATCGTCGGCGCCGAAGCCGGCGTCGAGCTCGCCCCAATCAACGGCTTCGTCTCGCGCGTCACCGGCTTCTGGAACCGCCTCGAGAACCCCGTCACCAACGTCACCCTCGATACGCCGCTGGCTACCGGCGCTACCCGCCAGCGGCAGAACCTCGGCGCCGCGCGCATTCAGGGCCTCGAAGCCGCGCTTCAGGCGCGCTTCCTTCGCCGCTGGTCGGTGCTCGCCGCCTACACCTTCGTCGACGCACGCGTGGTCGAATCAGGCAAACAGCTCGCGCAGGATCCGCAGCACCGCGGGTCGGCGTCGATCGCGTTTGACGACCCGCGCCTCTTCACCGCGATGGCCGAGCTCCGCGTCACCGGCCCGCAGTTCGAGGACGATCAGAACCTGCTCGAGATGGGCGGCTACCCCGTGATCAACCTCACCTTGAGCAAGCGGGTCTGGAAGGGGTTCGAGCTCTTCGCCGCGATCGAGAACCTGCTCGACCGCCGGTACCTCGTCGGCCGGGCCGGGCTCGACACCTACGGCGCTCCTCTCACGGGCCGCGTCGGCCTTCGCCTGCGCTGATTAATTCCTGACGACGCACCGCCGTGGTTCGTGCTCAGGCTTTCACGGGCCCGCTTCACTGGCGCCAGATCCTTTGCTCCACGCGCCCCGGACCCTCACGCCCAGGCTCGGCAATCGAGATAGGGGCTGACGACGTTTAGGTCGTCAGTCCCCGCGCACGCAGACGGTGGCGAATCCACTTGTCGAGATCCTCGAAAATGCCGGGGGTGCCCGCGAGTCGGAAGTACTGCTTCCATCCCTGGAGATATCCCCTCAGCTCCGCGAACACCGACTTCGTGCTTCTGCCACCGCTCCGGGACGTGATCTCCCGAACCCGATCCTTCATTGCTTCAAATGCTTTCGGTGCAACTTTCCGTTTCACCAGTCGTCTCTTTGCCACCCAGAAGCTGTAACCCAGAAACTTTCTGTTCCACGGTCGGCCCACCGCGCTCTTCGACTCGTTGATTCGCAACCGGAGTTTTCCGTACAGGCGTTTCAGCAACTGCATGACGTCCCCACCCGCACGCTTCGACCTGACGTAGACATTCAGATCGTCGGCGTAGCGGACAAACGCGAGGCCGCGCTTTTTGGACGCGACCGATCGAGCACCGTGGTGATCGCCGACGCCACCGTATCGCGCGATCACGGCCTGCTCACCTGCCGAACAGACGGCTCATGGGTTTACCGGGACAAGGGCTCGAGCAACGGAAGCTTCCTCGCGGATCGACTCGAGTCCGACCAGGAAGTAGAGCAGGTGACGCGGCTCAACCCGGGCCGATCGTACAAGGTGGCGGCGGGACAGTCGGTCGTGCTCGGCAATCAAGCCGGGCGAATTTCATTTCTCGCAGAGGCGCCAAAGCCGAGCGCCGAGGCGGTCGACCAGCGTTCGAAGCCGACTGTTCAGCTCGAGACGACATCGTCCGCAACGCGAAGCACCGCATGCCGGTCTTCCTGCTCGGTCCGACCGGCTCGGGAAAAACGTACGCTGCGAGGCGGATCCATGAACTGAGCGGGGTGGCCGGACCATTCGTGCTGGTCGACTGCGGATCGCTGTCGAAGGACGCCAACTCGCTCCGCAGTGAATTGCTCGGACAAGTGAAGGGGGCGTTCACCGAGGCGCGCGACGCCCGGCTCGGGAAGCTTCCGAGGAACGTCACCTCTTGCGGCAGCAGTGACGCCCCCGGGCCGGCCCGGCAGACCCACGGTTCGGCGATGGGGCGAAGCGCAGCAGGCAGCAGCGCACCTGCGGACGCTCGCGCTTTCGGGCCGTGAAATCGAAGCTCGGCGATGCAGGTGTCCTCGAAGCGTGCGCCCGGGTGTACCTGAGCGATCCGCAGGCGATATTTCCCGGGGGCCAGCCGCACGGCAAAGCTGTAGCGGCCGAAGTAGCGATCCCCCACCTGAAAGCGGTCAAGCACCTCGCCCTTCTCGGTGGTCAGCTCCAGGATCGCGGGGCGGCCATTGCTTCGGAAGGTGCGCAGGCTCTCCTCAAACCGGGCCTTTTCCTTCTGCCCGGGATCGGACTCGCCCAGCGGGTCGAAGGAGTGCTTCCGGAAGCCACCCGTGACCTCGATCGCCGCAGTGGGATGATCGACCTCGACCTCGATCCACTCGTCTATTCCTGGGCCGCGCGCTCCCTCGCACCAGGCCGTTGCCAGCGAGCCGTCCATCGCCGACGCGGGGGGTCAGTCGCCCAAGGTCGCCTGATTGCGATGCTCTGTGCACGACGCCCATGGAGACATCCGTAAGGTCTTGATGGGAAATGGAATAGATCGTCCTCATTGCGCGTCTCATGTGCAGGATGTACATTTCCTGTGAACCAAGGAGGCATCATGAATCGGGTCAGCGAGTTCGAAGCGCTTCTCGGGGAGCTCCGGAAGATTGACGCAAAGGAGCGGTTCACGACGCTCTTCAGCCAGGGCTGCGACCTGCTCGAGTTCGACGACGAGGATGCCGCCCGAGCTTTCGACACCAGCCGCCCGAACGCCAGCCGTTGGAGGCGGGGCAAGGTCGTTCCTCCGGCTGCTGCCCTGGTCCTCAAGTTCCTCCGCGAGCACGTCGAACTGAAGATCAGGAAGCTGAAGAGGATCGAAGCCAACAGGCGAGAGGCACCCGTCGTGACGACGCCAGTGGCTGCTGCTAACGGTCGTTGATTGAGGAACGATTGATGAGGATACCGGGCGCGTGTCGACGCCCGTCATCTTCATCCCGCGAGAACCTGCTCAACTCCAGGCGGCGCACGATTTCCATCTAAAGAGCGTCGGGGAGTTCCTGCTCCCGCGGACGCTCGCCCAGTTCGACGCACTGGCGCAGGCCGGAGAGCTCTGGGTTGCCGTGCTCGAACACGAGGTGATCGCCAGCTGCTACGTCACACGCGGCGACGACGCGCCGGAGGCCGAGTTCGGCGGGATCATCATTCGAGACGAATGGAAGGGAACAGGTCTTGCGAGTGCAATCGGGACCGTCGCCATCGCGGCTCACTTCCTTCATGACCCGTCCCCTCTCATTGCCCACGTGCACGTCGACAACCAAGACCCTTTGCGGATGCTCACCGAGCGCCTCGGCTTCACGAAGATCGAGGGCAAGCCTGCTGAGTTGAGCAAGGTGGCGCTTGAGAAGGCCTTGGGCAGGAGCATCAACATGCGAGCTGACGCCCTCGGAATCATCCGCGGGAACACCTTCGGCTTTTCGCGCAAGTGGCTGGCCGAGCTGGCCAACCGCCTTGCGAACAAGAAGTTGGCCAAGAACCTGGTTCAGGTCGCGAACAAGTACTTCGAGCAGGAAGCCCTCGTTGAGACGGTGAAGACCCTTCGAGACTTGGCCAGCAAGGCCTGAGCGGTGTTCACCCTCCGCTGCACCAAGAAGCTGCTGACCCGCCTGAAGGTGAAGCCCGACCCGCGACCGCCGCCCTCGACGACCAAGCTCGGCGACTGGTACGCGGACGTGTTGAACCTCGGCCGCGAGCGGCTGGTGCTCTGCGTGTCAGAGCTGACGCTGCTGCCGGTGGTGGTGCCCGCCATCGGCGCAAGCGTTGACCTGAATGCCAAGCTCGCACGCGGGTTGCGGGAGACGTTGGAGGCGCTCGACGCACCCAAGGCCACCATCGATGCCGAGGTGAACCAGCTGCTCGAGGTCACCATCGCCAAAACGGCGAGCCGGGTGGTGCTGGGGTCGATGAACGACTTCCAGTTCATGGCTCGTCACATCCGGCAGCAGCACCCCACCGCGTCGCTCCTCGAGCTTGGGCTCGAGCTCGCCGACACGCCCTGCAGCCCAATCGACGGCTGGCCGACGGACGCTACGCTCGCTGCCCTGGGCGGCAAACCGGGTCGCCCGAAGACAGCGCTTCGGGCTGCACCACTTCCGCCACCGAGCGCATCGAAGCCCCGCGCGATGACCAACGCCGAGTACGAAGAGATGGTCGAGGCGGCGACGGTCGACGCCTACGGCGAAGCCGAGCAGGCAACCGGCTGGCACTGCATGCTCGACGAGCATCTCCGCACGCCCTTCGAGACCGAGATGCTCGGGGTCACCGTGCGTGTCGAGAAGATCGACCTGCTCGACGACGACTCCATCGTCGCCGTCTGCCGCCGCGGTCAGCACCGTCAGACCGTGCCAATCCTCGACCTGCCGATGCCTCGGGTTCCGCCGGAGGGCGCAGAGTGGATCGAGGCGTACCGGCGGTGGAGGCGGTGACCGTTTACGCCACCTGCAGCTCGCAGCTTGATCGGACCTGCGCAGGCACCGAGCAGGTGCAATAAGCGAAGAGGGAGGGACCGTGGGCCCACGAACAATGGCGGAGCTTTATCTTGCCTACCGGCAGGCAAAGACGGCGCTCTTCTATGAGCGGCGAGGCGTGGGCCTCGGGAGACCCCAACGCTGCGGGTTCACCGTCTCGGCATGAAGAGTCGCTACGCAGCCTGAAGCAGCTCCGCGACACCGGGGTAATTTCTCAGGCGGAGTACGAAGCGAAGGTGCTCAAACTCGCCGAACAGGTCAACGGCCCGGGGTCCAGCCCTGCCCCGATGGGGGAAGGGAGATGCACCTCGACCCAGATCGGCGAGATGCGTACGAGCGGAATGTCGGATTCCGCCATCGGCAGCGCGTGCAATTCGCGGTGATAGGTCCGCCGAAATGCATCAGCAACTGCATCAGCCCGCATCAGCACGCTGCTGATGCATTCGACCGGTCGGGAATCCGGTGGACGAACGGCAACTTCGAATGGGCGCAGTAGGGATCGAACCTACGACTCCTGCCGTGTGAAGGCAGTGCTCTACCGCTGAGCTATGCGCCCTTTACGGAAAATCGGGCCGGTATCTGCCACTGGCAAAACGACCTGTCAACGCCAGACGACGCCTCGGGTTCAGACTGACTTGAGCCTCTCGTCGAGGTCGCGAACGCGGCGGCGCAGGGCCGACAGCTGCTTGCCGATCTCTTTGAAGTCCGACTTCGAGGCGAAGTTCAGCTGGTGCATCACCTCGGTCTGGCCCTTGTCGAGCGCGGCCTTGCCCTTCTGCACCGTGCCGATCACGTTCGCTAACTGCGCCGCCCGCTTGTCGTCCGCAAACAGCCTTTCCAGCGCCTTCTGCGACAGGCCCAGCGCCTCTTTCTTCAGTCTTTGTGCGAAGCCCATCGGTTTTCCCCCCGGGAAAAATCAGCCACCCAGCAATCGCTTCAAGCTCGAGAAGAGTCCACCTTTCTCGGCCGCCGTTCGCTCTTCGGTTCTCGGCCGCCGCGCCATCTCTTCCGCCAGCGCCCGCTTCAGCGTCTCGGGAGTGTCTCGCGTCGACAGCTTCACTTCCCGCGGATCCCCCACCCCGTCGACGAACACGTGCAGCAGGCACTCTTCGTCGAGCTTGAAGTCGACCTGCTTTCCCGCGGCCGACGCCGGCACCTTCACCGTGCCCAGGTACTCGTTGTCGACGATCTGCTCGCTGTCGCCCTGAAAAATATCGAGCTCGATGAACTGCCCACCCGGCGCCGCCGGCGGAGGCAGCCGGAAGCTCTTCACCGTCGGCACCACGTGGTTCTTCTCGATGATCTTCCGGAACCGCCCGCTGGGCAGCGCGTAACCAACCGGCATCGACAGCGCGTCGATCAACGTCACCGAGTCGATCTGATCCAGCGAGTCGCCCAGCAGCGCGGCTCCCAGCGCCACGCACTCGTCCGGGTGAACGCCCTTGCGCGCCGGCTTCTTGAAGTGATCCTTGATCGACTGCTGCACCAGCGGCATCCGGCTCTGGCCACCGACCAGAATCACCTCGTCGATCTGCGATCGCGCGATGCCCTTTTCCGTCAGCACCTCGTCGCAGAGCTCGAAGGTCCTCGCGACCAGATCGCCCGTCAGCGTGTTCAGCTGCTCGCGGCTCAGCGGCACGCGAAGATCAATCGGCTTGCCCTTTCGTTCGTCGATGTACGGCAGCTCGATCACCACGTTTGGAATCAGCGTCAGGTCGATCTTCGCCGCTTCCGACGCGTTCTTGATTCGCTGCATCGCGATCGGCACCTGCGACAGGTCGATCTTCGTCTCTTTCTTGAAGGTCTCGAGGACGAAGTCGATGATCCGGTTGTCGAAGTCGCTGCCGCCCAGGAACGTGTCACCTCCCGTCGCCAGCACCTCGAACACGTTGTTGTTCACCTGCAGCACCGACACGTCGAAGGTGCCGCCACCCAGATCGTAGACGAGGACCTTCTGATCGAGCCCGCGGTTGAACCCGTACGCCAGCGCCGCCGCCGTCGGCTCGTTCACGATCCGCTTCACGTCGAAGCCCGCCAGCAGCCCCGCTTCCTTCACCGCCTGCCGCTGGTTGTCGTTGTAGTAGGCGGGCACCGAGATGACGGCCTGCTCCACCGGGCCACCGAGGAACTGTTCTGCGATCGTCTTCACGTGCCCGAGCACGAAGGCGCTGATCTCAGGCAGCGTGTAGACCCGCCCACCCAGGCTCACCGCGGCATTGCCGTCGGGCCCTTCGACCATGTCCCACGTGTAGTAGCCGCGCAGATCCTGAACGACCTTCGACTCGAACTTCCGGCCGATGAGCCGCTTCGTGCCGTAGACGGTGTTCTTAGGGTTGGTGATCGCCTGATCCTTCGCCACCCCGCCGACCAGGGTGTCGCCCTTGGCCGACAGCGCCACCACCGACGGCAACACCAGGTTCCCCCGGTCGGTCGGCACCACCTTCGGCACGCGGTTCTTCACCGACGCGACGAGCGTGTTGGTCGTCCCGAGGTCGATTCCGACGATGCGCGGCTTTTCCGGCATGAGCGGCCTTTTCGTACCACGGGAACCCCGGCCTTCCATGATTGAGTCTGCGCCGTGAATTGGATCTTTCTCGTGCTCATCGGGGGCGCCGTCGTCACCGCGGCGTTCACCGGCAAGATGCTGAGCGTCACCGACGCCACCACTGCTTCCGCGAAGGGCGCCGTCGAGCTCGCCATCGGCCTCGTCGGGCAGATGACGCTCTGGTTGGGTTTGATGGGCGTCGTCCGCGAGGCCGGCTTGATGCGATCGATCGCGCTGCGGTTGAAGCCCGTGATGACCCGCCTCTTCCCCGAGGTTCCCGCGGATCATCCGGCGATGGCCGCGATGATGATGAACTTCGCCGCCAACATTCTTGGGCTCGGCAACGCCGCCACCCCATTTGGCCTCAAGGCGATGGGCGAGCTCGACAAGCTGAACCAGCGCCGCGGCGTCGCCACCAACGCGATGGCGCTCTTCCTCGTCATCAACACCGCGGGCCTCGCCGTGCTGCCGCTGGGCGTCGTCGCCGTGCGCGGAATGCTCGGCTCGAAGGATCCCGCCGGCATCATCGTGCCTTCGCTGATCAGCACCTTCGTCTCGACCATCGTCGCGGTTTTGATCTGCAAGTGGATGCAGGGCCTCAAGCTCTTCGCGGCCGAGAAGTACGAAGCCACTGCCGAGCCTGCGAAGATCAAAGCGCCCGACGACAAGGCGATGAACGAGGCGCTGGCCGCGGCGGTCGAGGTCGCTCCGGCGGGCGGAGCGCGCCTCTGGGTCATCGTCGCCGTCCTCGGCGCTGTCACCTTTGCCGCCTTCCGCACCTTCAGCCAGACGACCTACCACTTCGCGTGGGCCAACCCCGCCGCGCACCTGTTCGACTTGCTGCGCATGCTGATGAGCCACTGGATCCTGCCCGTGCTCATCCTCTGCATCCTGCTCTTCGGCATGGGGCGCCGGGTGAAGGTCTACGAGGTCTTCATCGCGTCGGCGAAAGAAGGCTTTCAGATCGCGATCGTGATCATCCCTTTTCTGGTCGCGATCCTCGTCGCTGTCGGCATGTTTCGCGCGTCCGGCGCGATGGAGGCGATCACCTCGGCCGTCGGCCCCTTCACCGCGATGATTGGGTTCCCCGCGGAAGCGCTGCCGATGGCGCTGATGCGCCCGCTCTCGGGCCAGGGCTCGCTGGGGATCATGATGGAAACGATGAAGTCCCACGGCCCCGACTCGTTCATCGGGTACCTGGTCAGCCTCATCAACGGCAGCTCAGAGACGACCTTCTACGTGCTCGCGCTGTACTACGGCGCCGTGCAGGTGAAGGCCGTGCGCCACACCCTCGCCGCGTGCCTGCTCGCCGACAGCGTCGGGTTGCTGATCACCCTGGGCCTCACCCACTTCTTCTTCGGCTGAGGGTTGGGACACCCAGTCGGTCAAGCACCAGCGGGGCGAAGGCGAGCGGAGGGCGCCTTGCAGCCGACGATCGCCGGGGCTTCGTGAACGAGCGCGTCGTTCACCAACGCTTCGACCATGAACAGCGCAAAATCGATGCGGCGCGTCAGGTTGCTGGCGAGCACCGGGTCGCCACAGTGTTTGCTCCACACCGGCAGGCCCTGGCTGGGCCCCTCCTCGAGGTCGCTGCCGCGAACGACTGTCCATCGGGTGTCACTGGCGAACACCCGCCGGCAGGCCTCGACCTGGTCGTCAAGGTCAGCGAACCGCGCGAGCCGCGCCAATGGGCCGAATACCTTCAGGAGCGCCTTCATCTTCCATGGGTAGATGTCTTTGCCGTCTCGCGTGATGTGCCACCCGCACGAGAAGACGAGGCGCGCGCCCACAGCCGCGTGGGCGAGCACCGCCTCGGCGGTTCCGGTGGCGTACTGCTTCACCCCCCAAGGGACCAACACCACCAGCACCGCGCCGCAGCCTGCGACCGCCCGCCTGATCACCTGAGCATCGTTGGTCGGGCCCGCGACGATGGAAATCTGGCCCTTGAAGGCGTCGAGCTTTTCAACGCTTCGCGTCCGGCAGACCGCGACCACCTCGTGGCCGCGCGCCAGCGTGTGCCGCACCATGTGCTGCCCCAGCTTTCCCGACGCTCCGACGATGCAGACCTTCATTGCCTTGGAGCCTCGGTCTTTTCGGGCACAGACGCCTTCGCGGTGGCGATGAGCGACTCGATGAGTGTGTGGGTCGCGTCGACGGCCGTTCCGCGCATAGGCCCCTTATGGAGGAGCTTTACCTTCGAATCGGACCCGATCACCGCGACGACAGAGGTGTTGTTGCAGTCGCCCAACCCCCACGCTTTCGCCAGCGTCAGGTTCGCGTCGAGCAGGATGGTGGTCTGGTTCTTCTCGTATTCGCCCTTCACGCCACTGCGAATGATGAAGTTGGGCACCTTCGAGTCGTGAAGGTTGATGACGATCACCGCGTCGAAAAAGCTCTTGTCAAACCGCTTCTGCTGAAGCGAGTCGAACAGCGGGTCATTCATGTCGCCCGCGTCGGGGTCTGTATAGAAGACCGCGATCACCTTCTTGGCCGGGATGACGACGGGCTTGTCCTCATGGTTGCGAAGCTCGACGGAGGTTGGCACCGCTCCGACCTCGGCGGCGGAAGCCGTCAAAGGAAAGACAGCCAGGAACAATGCGATGAGCGAAGAAGCAGCAGCAGCAGCAGCAGCAGCAGCAGCAGCAGCAGCAGCAGCAGCAGCAGCAGCAGCAGCAGCAGCAGCAGCAGCAGCAACAGCAGCAGCAGCAGCAGCAGCAGCAGCAGGCAAGCTGGCG
>JBBRAX010000002.1:0-290817 GCA_038206395.1 Myxococcales bacterium
CGGTGCGACGGTGCGACGGTGCGACGGTGCGACGGTGCGACGGTGCGACGGTGCGACGGTGCGACGGTGCGACGGTGCGACGGTGCGACGGTGCGATGGTCCGCACCTCGTCCTTGCGTCACCTTGAGGCGGACGCTCGCCCGTTGGGAGGTGTCGGCGGGCGCCGATGCATCCGCGCTCTCCACTCCATCCGAAGGCCCCCCGGGGCGGCGCGTCGGCGGGTGCAGCCGTCGCGACGGGAGCGTGAATGCCGAGGGGAGGCCCGGTAGTCCTCAAGTCGGAGCATGCCGACCTCCGGGAGACCATTGCCGCGGACCACCTACGAGAAATCGGCTCCTCCGCGGGTTCTCTCGCCAGTTCGTCGGGCATTGATGAGGGCGGCGAGTCGAGCCGGGCCGGTGAAAAGGGGGCCTCTTTCGGCAATGCCCGTGGAAGCGGCGAGAGAACCCGCGGAGGAGCCGATTTCTCGCAGGTGTTCCGCGGCAAAGTTGTTCTGGCCCGCTGCCACGCTGGACCTGGCGCCAACGAGCTGTCTCCTGCGAGCGCTCAAGTCAGGTGGGTTCCGGGACGGCGACGAAACGCCGGCCCCACGAATCACGACGCATCGAGGAGAGTGCTACTACTTGCCCTTCAGCCCGTGCCGGCGAAGAGAAGGGGGGCCTCTCGATTTCGATCCTCCGCGCGAGTGCCAGTGGTCCGGATCGATCCCCTCGAACTTCCTGCTGCTTCCTCAATTTGGCGTGCACCCAGGGAGCGGCCTTTGCACGGGGCATGTCAGGGAGGCCGAGTACATTTCCAAGTCGACCAACTCACAGGAGGAGTACCGATGACGACGTCCTCGAACGCAGGGAGGGCCTGAACGATCGGAGACTGAACGGTCCAATCCGCCGATTCCAGCGCCGCTCAGCGAACCCGAGACGTGCGCGCTGAGACGACCGGTAAAACGGAAGGCGAGACGTGCGTGTCGAAGGGCGGGCGAGGCGTGCGACCTACGCCGGCTTCCTTCCCACGATGATCGCGTTGGTATCGGGCCAGGGGACTTCGCGCCCACTGGCGTCATCGATCAACGTGACGCTGCCGGCGTACCGGTGTTCGGCGATCCACGGGTTGACGTAGCCCGTGACGCTCACCGCTTCGAGCCCCGCCTTCTCGAGCGCCGCGGCGTACCCGGCCAGCGTGTGCGCTCCGTATTCCTCGTGCACCTCGATGTGCCAGTTCTTCAGGTAGTCCTTCTTGCAGATGAACTCGTTGGCCAGGTGCGCCGACAGCCGCACTTCGTCCTCCGCGACGCGTTCATGCTTCGAGCCGGCGCCATGCTTGAACTCCTTCGCGAAGCGCTCGAACGTTTCACGCACCGCCGGCGATCGCAGCTTCATCCGCCACAACATCTGCCCTGGGCTCACGCCGTCGCGAATCAGCACGTGCCCGCCGGGCTTCAGCTCGACAGCCGCGTTCGCCAGCGCCTTGTCGAGCGCGGCCAGCGAGTAGTCGCTGTACGAATAGATCTCGTGCGTGACGGAGGAAAAGACGACGGTCGTCGCGGATCCCGCGGGCACGTTCTGCTCGATGATGTTCCCGAACTGCAGCGCCACGTCCTGCGCCGCGTAGGTGTTCTCGTCGCTCATCCGCAGGAACTCGCGCGAGAGGTCGACACCGACAAACGACGACGCCGGAAACACCTTCGACAGCTCGACCAGCAGCTTCCCGGTGCCGCAGCCCTTGTCGACGATCATCCCCGGCTTCACCCACTTCAGCAGGTCATCGAGCTTCTGCTGCAGCGACGCGTCCATCTGCGTGCCGTAGGAAAGAAAGTCGCGCTGGTGCCCGAGCTCGCCGTCGTCGTTCACCAGCGTCTGCGAAAAGATGTGCTGCAGCGTCGTACGCACCTTCGCCTGCCCGTACAGCGCGCGGGTCTCGGGCGAGGCCTCGTCTTCCCAGCTCGCGCCCGCGGCAATCTTCTGCACCAGCTCGTGCGGCGTCAGCCCCTTCACTGCCTGTGAGACCACCGTGAAGCCGGCGCTGCTGAAGAGCTGGTCGACGTCGCGGTTGGCTCCGTAGATCGATGTCCCTGCGGCGGTCGGCGCGCGCCCCGTCTGCTTCCCCACTTCCTTCACCACGTGATCGACCCAGTCTGTCGGCACGTCATCCACCTCGACGAGCTCGAACGGCTTCCCCGTGCGCTCGAGCGCCGGCCGCAGCAGGCCGAGGCGCGTCGCGACCTCGAGGGGATTGCGGCGGGTGCCTGCGTGGTTGGCGCTGGTGACCACGCAGATGATCTTCTCGACCGCTGCGTTCCGCAGCGACTGCAGCCACGCGTCCTGCGCCTTCGTCACCGCGTGGAACCGGCCGATCAGCAATGCATCCATTCTCGCAATCCTACGCGTTGACCCCCTGTAACCCTTAAGAGGAACATCCGTCGCGTGGGGATTCAGCGCATCTTGTTGGTCGACGACGATCGCGCGCTCGCCGGCGTCGTCTCTGCCGCGCTCACCGAAGAAGGCTACGCAGTCACCCTCGCCACCGCATTTCTCTACGAGAAGTCGCTGATTCGGCAAGACGAAGACCGGCTCACGCGCGTGGTCGACGAAGCGGCCACCACCGACCCGGCCAGCTGGCCCGCGCTCGCAAAGAAGGACCAGGCGTGGCTTCGGCGGATCGCGATCGACGGCACCATCGGCGTCAGAGATCGCCCGATGCCGGTGCTGCTGAAGAAGCCTTAGCCGCGCTTGTAGCGGTAGACGGTGGCCGGCTTGCTGGTGGTGATGCGCTTGCCGGGCGCCTTCTCGATCAACCCGTCTTCGAGCATGCGATTGAACCGACGGCGGAAGTTGCCGGGGTCCTGCACCTTGTCGAGGACGATCGCGAAGACGGTGCGCAGCTCGGGAATCGTGAAGGTCAGCGGCACGAGATCGAACGCAAGGTTCGAGTAGTCGAGCTTGCCGCGAATGCGTTCGAGCGCGAGCTGAACGACGTCGCGGTGATCAAAAGCGAGGTCGGCCTTCTTCAGCCCGTCGACCACGAACCACTGCACGTCGGCCGCGTCGCCGCCCGCCCTCACAATCGGAGCGAGGTCCGGCCGCACCAGCGCGATGTACGCCACCGAGATGACCCGCATGCGCGGATCGCGGCCCGACTTTCCGAACGTGTACAGCTGCTCGAGGAAGACGCGATCGGGTGACAGCCCCGTCTCTTCGTGAAGCTCGCGCTGCGCCGCCGCATCCAGGTCTTCGCCCTGCGCGTCGGCGGTCTCGCCCACCCGCACGAAGCCGCCCGGCAGCGCCCAGGCGTTCTTGAAGGGGTGCTCTTTGCGCTTCACCAGCAGCACGCGCAGCTGCGCATCGACGATGGTGAAGACGACCAGGTCGACCGCGACCGAGGGCCGCGGGTAGTCCTTCGGCTTGTAGTTGGCGAGAAACGCCTTCTCTTCGTCGCCGGCGCGCGCCATCGGCTACTTCTTCTTCTTCTTCGCGGCGGGCTTCTTCTTCTTGTCCTTCGGCTTCTCGGCGGCCGGCACCTTCTTCTCTTTCGGCGCCTTCTCGGCCGGGGCCGCCTTCGCCTTTTGAGGCTTTGCCGCCTTGCCCTTCTTCACCTTCGGGGGCTTCTTCCCGCTGCCGCCCGAGGCGATGTACTCGCGGCGCAGTTCCAGCAGCTCGTACGCGCGGTCGGCAGTGAGGTCGGCGACTTCATCGCCGCGGCGCAGCGACGCGTTCGTCTCGCCGTCCGTCACGTAGAAGCCGAACCGGCCTTCCTTGAGGACGACCGGCTTTCCTGAGACGGGGTCGGGAGGGAAGGACGCCAGCGGTGGCTTCGCCTGGCCACGGCCGCGGAACTGCTTCGGCTCGCGCAGCACCACCATCGCCTCGTCGAGCGTGATGGTGAAGAGCCGCGCTTCCTGATCGACGCCCATGTTGCGCGTCTCGGTGCCCCACTTCAGGTACGGCCCGTAGCGCCCGTTGGCGGCGATGACTTCCTTCTCTTCCACCGTGCCCAGCGTCCGCGGCAGGTCGAGCAGCTTCAGGGCGTCTTCGACCTTCAGCCCGTCGAGCTTCATGTCTTTGAACAGCGACGCGGTCTTCGGCTTGTCTTCCTGGGCAATCTTCCCCTTGCCCTTCACTTCCGGCATCTCGCCCAGCTGCACGTAGGCGCCGAAGCGGCCGTTCTTCGCGTAGACGCTCTTGCCCGACACCGGGTCGGTGCCGATCGGAATGTCACCCTTCGGAGCCGACAGCAGCTCGATCGCGCGCTCGACCGTCATCTCGTCAGGCGCCAGGTTCTCGGGCACCGACACCGTGTCTTCGCCGCGCTTCAGGTACGGCCCATAGCGGCCCGGCTTCACGACGATGTCATTGCCGTCTTTGTCTTTGCCGATGGGAATCGAGTTCACCGCGGCGGCGTCGATGTCCGCGATGTTCTCGGTCACCTGCTGGTGCAGCCCGACCACGCCCTGCTTCGGCTGGCCCCAGTAGAACTCCTTCAGGTAGGGCACCTTCTTCTGCTGGCCGCCGGCGATCTCGTCGAGATCGTCTTCCATGCGCGCCGTAAAGGCGTAGTCGATCAGGCCGCCGAAGTGCTGCTCCATCACGTTGACGACGGCGAAGGCGACCCAGGCCGGAATCAGCGCCTGGCCCTTCTTCCAGACGTACTTCGCCTGCAGCGTCCCCATGATCGACGCGTAGGTAGAAGGACGGCCGATGCCGAGCTCTTCGAGCTTCTTCACCAGCGACGCTTCGGTGTAGCGCGCGGGCGGGGTGGTGGTGTGGCCCAGAGGAAGGATCGCGTCGACCGGCACCGTCTGGCCTTCGGCGAGTGCAGGCAGCGCGGCTTCCTTGTCCTCCTGCTCGGCGTCGCCTTCATCGGCGACCTCGACGTAGGCCTGCAGGTAACCCTTGAAGGTGATGGTGCGGCCCGAGGCAGAGAACACGGCGTTCTCGACGGCCAACTTGGCGGAAACCGACTCGCCGATCGCGTCGTTCATCTGGCAGGCGAGCGTCCGCTTCCAGATCAAGTCGTAGAGCTTGAGCTCAGAGCCGTTGAGCTCACCTGCCAGCTGTTCGGTGGTGCGGAAGTGAACGGCGCCGGCGTCGTCGGCCTCACCCGCGGGGCGAATCGCTTCGTGCGCTTCCTGCGCGTTCTTCTGCTTCTTGGCGTACGTGCGGGGCTCGGCCGGAAGAAACGACTCACCGAACAGCGCCTTCACCTGCTCGCGCGCGGCGTTCACCGCGGTCTCGGACAAGTTCACCGAGTCGGTGCGCATGTACGTGATGAAGCCCTTTTCGTAGAGGCCCTGGGCGATGCGCATCACCTGCTGCGCGCTCATGTTCAGCTTCCGTCCGCCTTCCTGCTGCAAGGTCGACGTCATGAAGGGCGGCTTCGGCGACGACCGCGACGGCCGCTTCTCGACGCTGCGAACCGTGAAGGCTTTGCCGGCCAGACGTTCGGCCAAGGCCTTTGCCCTCGCCTCGTCGAGCACCACGACATCGCGCGTCGGCTTGCCGAGCTGATCGAAGTCCTTGCCGGCCGCGACGCGCTTCCCGTCGAGCTCGAACAGCGCCGAGATGAACGCCGGATCCGTCGAGTGCTTCGCGTCGAGGTCCCAGTAGGACGTCGAACGGAAGGCCATGCGCTCGCGCTCGCGTTCGACAATCAACCGCAGCGACGGCGACTGCACGCGGCCCGCAGACAGCCCGCCCTTCACCTTCCGCCACAACACCGGCGAGACCTCGTAGCCAAAGAGGCGATCGAGGGTGCGCCGGGCTTCCTGCGCGTCGACGCGCTTCAAGTCGATGTCGCGGCCTTCCTCGAGCGCATGCTTGATCGCGGTCTTGGTGATCTCGTGGAACACCATGCGCTTCACGGGCACCTTCGGCTTCAGCTGCTCGTTCAGATGGTAGGCGATCGCCTCACCCTCTCTGTCTTCGTCGGTGGCGAGGTACAGGTGGCTCGCCTTCTTCAGCGCTTCCTTGAGATCGCGGATGACGTCTTTCTTCGTCACCTCGTACGTCAGCTCGAAGTCGTTCTCGGTGTCGACGCACAACCCAGAAGAAGGAAGGTCGACGACGTGGCCGATGCTGGCCATCACCGTGAAGTCGGAACCCAGGAACTGGCCGATGGTTTTCGCCTTAGCGGGCGATTCGACAATCACGAGCGACTTGGCCATGGGCGCGGGTCGATACGTGGAACGGCAGTCATCCGTCAAGGACGTGAATTTGCCGCGCCCGTTCGAAAACTCATTTCCTCGTTTTGAATCCGTCGGTTGCGGCAATCAACGCGTCGACGTTTCCCGGCTCGTGCGCTGAATGGCCTGCGTCGGGAATCACCTTCAGTTCTGCTGCGGGCCACGCCTTCTTCAACGCCCACGCAGACTCCATCGGGCAGACGACGTCGTAGCGGCCCTGCACGATCACGCATGGCAGGTGCGCGATCTTGTGAACGTTCTCGAGCAGGCCGCGGTCTTTGCCGAGCCAACCGTCGTTCATGAAGTAGTGGCACTCGATGCGCGCGAACGCGAGCGCGAATTGATCTTCGCCGGTGCGCTTGATCATGTCTTCGTTCTGAAAGAGGTAGCTGGTGCTGCCTTCCCAGATGCTCCACGCGCGCGCGGCCGAGAGGCGCACCTTCTCGTCCGAGCTGGTGAGGCGGCGGTGGTAGGCGCCCATCATGTCGCCGCGCTCCGCTTCAGGGATCTCGTTGAGGTAGGGCTCCCAGGCGTCGGGGAAAATCGCGTTGCAGCCGCCCTGGTAGAACCAATCGATCTCGCTGCGGCGCAGCAGGAAGATGCCGCGCAGCACGAGCTCGCTGCAGCGGTCGGGGTGCTCTTCCGCGTACGCGAGCGCGAGCGTGCTACCCCACGAGCCGCCGAAGACCTGCCACTTCTCGATGCCCAGGTGCGTGCGCAGCGACTCGATGTCGGCGACGAGATCCCACGTCGTGTTGTTCTCGAGCGATGCAAAAGGCGTCGACTTGCCGCAGCCGCGCTGATCGAAGAGGACGATGCGATACGCCGCTGGGTCGAAGAAGCGGCGCTGCTTGGGCTCGCTGCCACCGCCCGGGCCACCGTGCAGAAAGACGACGGGCTTGCCCTTCGGGTTGCCGGACTCTTCGAAGTAGAGGTCGTGGCCGCAGCTGACGGGAAGGCGGCCGGTGCGGTACGGCTCGAGGGGCGGGTAGTAGGTGCGGCGCTCGGTCATGCGGGAAGCTTTTATCCTCACCACGCGCCGAAGCGGTGACGCACCTTCTCGACCAGCAGCCCGCCGATGCGGTTTCCATCGAGCCGCAGCGCGGTGAGCCCCTTCAGCTTCGGCGAGTCGAGGAGCACCTGCACCCCCGCGGGCCCGAGGTGATCGCGCTGCAGTGAAAGCCGCTTCAAGGCGCCGAGGCGATCGTGCGCCGCCAGCACGCGCGCGCCGGCGTCGCCGATGAGGTTCGCGTCGAGGTCGAGCTCTTCCCACGCCCCTGCGCCCGGAGCGAAAGCCAGCGCCTCCACCCCCACCTCTCGCAGCTGGTTTCCGGCGAATGAGACGCGGCGCAGCCGGCGAAACCATTTCTCGGCGCAGAGGTTCTCGACCCCAACGGCGCTCAACGAGTCGGCGCTGAGCTGCAGCGACTGCAAAGACGGAAGCGCGCCGGCCTGGGCGAGGAGGATGGCTCCGAGATCGTCGACGTGCTGGCCTTCCAGCGACAGCGCCTCGAGGTGCCCGAGGTTCCGCGACGCCAGCAGCGCGGCCAGGCCTTCGAGCCCGATGCCATGCGTGGCAGAGCCCGTCGAGTTGAGCAGCCGCAGCCCGGTCAACCGCTTCAGCGCCGATGACGCGGCCAGCTGCACGGCTCCCTTCTCTGCGGCGTTGACGATGCGCGCGGTGCGCACGGGCTCACGCGAGAACAACCGTTCGCCGTCTTCGACAAAAGCGTTCGCCGACAATGTGAGGTCGTCGATGAAGCCGCGGCGAAACTTCGCGCTCGTCACGCCGGGTGCCGCTGCCGTTCGCCACGCCTCTTCATGCACCTGCAGCAGCGCCCACTCGCGCTCGGTGAGCGCTTGCTGTTCTGCAGCTTCGGCTGGCAGCCGCGCCCGCGCGCACTGCACCGCGATGAACTCGCCGCGCGGGTCGCCCTGTTCGGTGAGCCAGTCGGAATAGACCAGGCGCGGCGCGTCCTCATCGGGGCGGGCGAGCACAGCCTCGAGCAGCGCGGCGCCGTTGGTGGTTGCGCGCGGCGGCCGTTCGGAGTCGACGTGGAGGGTGAGCCTGTCGGCCCGCTCGCGCCCGCCCCAGGCGGCGCACCGGGACGCGTTCTGCGCCGGCACCCGCTCGACCCACGGCCGCAGCTCGGGCCAGCCCTTGCCGGGGTCGGGGTCCAGCGCGCGGACCCCGGCGAGCCCGATGGTGATCCCTACCGGGCCGTGAGCTGCCAGACAGACCGTGGTGCTCGACCGGGCGTCGATGTGATCCCCGGCGTGCTTCCAGGCAAAGCCGAGCTTCGAACCCAGCGCCTCGCGAGCGACCTCGAGCGCCGCGTCGAGATCCAGCGTTCGCACCCGCCGCCCGGCGTTGGCCTGCGACACCAGGGTTCTCAGCCGCGCGAGCTGCTCGTAGTTGGGGTTGAGCGGCACCGGGAACATTTAGACGAGGTCGGTGTTCGAGGGCCATGCTGAAACCTGAGCCGACCGCGCTGGACGCAACCCTGCGCGGAGAAGAAGAGATCGCCAAGCACCGCCGCCTCTACTGCGCGCACTACGACGGGTGCCTCAACGCCTCGATCGCCAGTGGCTGGCAAAGCTTCAGCTGCACCCGCTGCGCGCTCAGCGCCTATGCCGAGAACTCCCCGCGCCTGGCCACCTTTGCGCACGACCGCCGAAACGACCCGAACGGGTAGTTACGGCGCAGGCGTAGAGAAGATGAAGGAAAAGACGTTGGTGGTTGGGATCGGGCTGCACAGCGGATCCGCCACGGGCATCGTGGGCGTCGACAGGCATTGCCCGCTGACGATCAGCTGGCCGTCGACCAGGATCATCGAGCTCGCCAGCTTCGGAGCGCTGGTGCTTGGCACCCACGTGACCGACGCGAGCTGCTTGCTGGTCTTATCGAACGCATAAATCGCGATGGTCGACGCGTTCAGAGCAGGCGTCGTCTCATTCTCCCACTTCGATTTCTTCTCGTGCACCGTGACGAGCACGTAAACGAGGTTCCCTGTCGGGTGCGGCACCACGTCGGTCACCTGCAGCCCAACCTCCGTCTGACCGGTGATGTACGCCTGACCCGTCGCCTGTACTGCGCCGCGGGAAATCACCGTGTCAGGAGCGAACTCTTCCAGGCGCAAATGGCCCGAAGGCGCGTAGTACGCGATCCACACGCTGTTGCCGTTTGCGCCGAGCGCAGCGGGCCCCTTCAACAACCCACTTGCTCCCGCGACTTCGCGAACGAGCGGCACGCCCGGAACTGCGGCTGCCGTGTAGCGCACGAGCACCAGCTTGAAGGTGTTGCTGCCGGCCGGCCCGAAGAACTGGCTGCCGCCGAAGTCACACTGGTTCGTGTTGATCGCGCCGAGGAAGAAGCGGCGCGTCGAGTCGGAGCTGGTTGCAGAGTCCCACCAGACGACGTTGCCGCAGGGGCTCTCGGTGCGCCGCACCCCACCATCGGGCCGCACCAGCGCGCTGACATGGGTGCCGCTTCCGTTCTTCGGCGAGACGACGTGCGCGACGAGCCCCGCGTCCGGCTCTTCGTAGATCGTGCCAGCGATGACGCCGCCGCCCGCCACGACCATCTGCATCGAGTCCGACCGCTTCGCCGGCAAGCCGTCAGCGGCAAGCCACTGCACCCGCCAGTCGTCGGGGGCGGTGTCGCCGCGGCCAAGGAACATGACCGAGTTGTTGAGGTCGGCGACGTTGTACGGCACGAGATCCGTCGGCTGCGTCGAGACGAACGCGCCCGTCGCGCGGTTGATGGCGGTGATCTTCCCTCCCGCCATGCCAAACAGGTAGCGAACCCAGAGAATGTGGGTGGCCGAGGCGCCGGCACCGATCGAGTACTCCTGATCCGCGCCCTTCAACGCCCACGTGTAGGTGACGTTCTTCACGGGCGGGCCACCGTCGCCCGAGCCCCCGTCGAAGCCCGCATCGCCGGGGCCACCGTCGATTCCCGCATCGCTGGTGCCGCTGTCCAATTCGGTGCCGCCGCCGAAGCCGCCGTGGCCTCCGCCGCCTCCGCCGCCTCCGCCGCCGAGTCCGCCGCCCGTCCCACCCCCGCCGCCCATTCCGCCACCACCCACACCGGCGCCGCCGCCCGTGCCGATTCCGCCGCCCTCGCCCGAGTCGGGATCAGAGGAATAGAGCCCGTCGCAGCCGCTGACGAAGAGAACCGCGATGAGCAGGGAAAGGCGCAAGCGGTGAACAGTGTAAGCCTTTCGACGCTACGGCGTGAAGAACCCCGCGGAGGCGCCGGGCTGGATCTTTCCCTGGCTGGCGCGAATCGCTGACTGGCTGACGAGCTGGAACGCGGCCCGCAGCGACGACGCGGTCGCATCGCGCTGCACGAGGACGCAGCCATCGGGCACGCCCATCGACTTCGCCACCAGCGGGAAGTTCACGTCTTTGCCGACGCCGACGAAGGCGAGCACGAATTGTTCGGAAGCGAGCAAATCTTTCGACAGGCTGGCGCAGTTGCCGGCGGTGCGCGCGCTGCCGACGTCTTCACCGTCCGTAATCACGACCACGACCGATCGGCACGGCGTGCCGCCGTCTCGCAGCCGTTGCGCGTAGGCGACGTTCGCGGCGAGCGCGTCGCACCAGGTGTCGTAGAGGCGCGTCGACCCGCGTCCGCGGTAGTTCTTCGCGTCGAGCCGCGTCGCGTCGGACACGGGCAGGTAGCTGTGAAGCACGTCGAGGTCCGTCGAGAACGTCCACAGCGCCATCAAGATCGCGTCCTTCTGCTTCGAGCCGGCGAACGCGTCGATGAGGTGGTTCTGCCCGTCGCGCACCGCCTGCTCGAGGCCGCGGTCTTGAATGCTCGAGCTCGCGTCGATCAACACGGTGATCAGCGTCACGTCGCTGGCCACGATGTCTTCCAGCGCCTTGCCCGCCGCCCCGGCGATCACCACTTTGCCGAGGTTGCCGGTGATGAGCGAACTGCTCTGCGCCGAGAGGATCCCCGCCGTCACTGCGCCCGCGAAAAGTCCCGTCACGTCGTCGTCTTTCATGTGCGTCTCCTGGTTTCCGGACACACGCATGCCCGGGGTGGTGGGTGAAGTTGGAAGAGAGGAGAGGAGAGGAGAGGAGAGGAGAGGAGAGGAGAGCCCCGTTCATCCCGAGAGAAGTCGAGGGATGAGCCTGCGCAGAGTCACGGCACCCACCCGACGCGTGCGAACGGATCACCGAGGAGGCTCATCCCTCGACTTCTCTCGGGATGAACGGGGCTCTCCGCTTTCCGAGTCCGCCCCTACGGTTACGGCGTGACCAGGTCGGTCGTCTTCACGACCTTCATCCCGGCCTTGCGCCACTGCTCGATGCCGCGTTCAGCAATCTTCGGAAAATTCAGCGAATCGGGCAGCGGGTTCAGCGGCGGAGCCGGCACCGGGCTCATCGCGTCCTCCAGAATCCAGATCTTCTCGGCGAGCTTCGGGTCGGTCGACTGCAGGTGGGCCTGAATGTCGTTCAGCGTCGACAGCACGCAGTGGCTCTTCGCCTGGCCGAAGACGTAGACGCGGTCGTACTCCATCAGCATCTTGAAGAACGGCGTGTTGAAGCCGCCGACGACCTGGCCGCCGACCTCCGTCACCTCGGGAGACATCACCGAATAGTTCTCGGTCATCGCGTGCGTGCCCTTGGTCTCGAAGTGTGTCTGATGCTTGCGCGCGTGCGCGTGGAACAGCGCCGCCTCCATTACCGCGGGCACCAGCGCGTGCGACAGGCCGCCGAGCAGCGTGTGGTACGGCCAGATGGTCAGCACGTACTTTCCGTTCGCCTCGAGCTTCTTGCAGTACTCCAGCGACTCGCGCGGGTGCGACACCGCCGTCCACTTCCCCGCGCGCACGTCTTCGTAGAACACCGGAGTCATCGGCGCCGGGTGTTTGCCGTGCGCGTCGACCCACCACGCCGGGTGAAAAATCTGGAACACGCGGTGCGTGTCCATCGAGAAGAAGAGCCCGCTGATCTTGTCGAGGTTCCGGTACAGCCACTCGACGGTGCGCGTGGTGTCTTCGACGGCGCCGGGGACGAAGAGGCTCGCTCCGGGAGTACAGAAGCCGACCTGCACATCGATGCCGAACGCGGCGACGCGGAACTTGTCCTGCCCCGCGGGCTTGATGTTGTGCTTCTTCGCGTACGCCTCGCCGGCCTCGGCAACGAGGCCACCGCGCTCGAGGAACAGCGATGACACCTGCTTCGGGTCGTAGAAATCAGGGAAGGGCAAGCCCATGGCGTTCTCCTTTCAAGACAGCGTCAACTGCAGAACTTCGCGGGTACCGACGGCGTAGAGGCTTCCATCGGGTTGCGGGTACAGCTCGTCACCCGCGCTGACGAACGGCTCGGTGTCCGCGAACAAAGTCCCTTCGACCAATCGGCCACCGTCCACCTTCAACGACAACAACCCTTCGTCCGTCGCAGCGACGACGCGCCCGTGCAGCAGCGCGCGGCCGTGCGCATTCGCGAACATCCGTTCAGAGCGCGGCCCACTCGCGTCAGCGACCAGCGTGCCGTCGGCGGCGAAGAGAAAGAGGAAGGTGCTCTCGCGGCCGTCGACCTCGAGCACGCACGACAGCAGCACGTGCGCCTCGTCGAACACCGCGTCCGCCTCGACGAGCCGCCCTTTGAGGTGCGGCAGCTTCACCTCGCGAAGTCCCGCGCGGCCCGGCGTGGTGAGGAAGCCCGCCGTGAAGTTGCCCGCCCGGTAGAAGCCGAACCCCAGCCGCTCGCCCGCCCACATCCACGTCTGCCCCTCGAGGATCTGCCCGATGCGCGAGCCCGTCACCTCGTCGACCAGCCAGTCGGCCTCCGTGCGGTAGGCCACGGACGACGACGCCGCGAAGACCGGCACCGTGTTGCGAAGGCCGGTCGAGGTGCGTTCCACCGCGCGTCCGTTTTCCGTCCGCGTCACTGCGCCCGTCGCGTCCGCGATCCACGTGCTCGCGCCTGCGATGAAGAAGCGCGTCCCGGCCCTTGCTGGTTCCGTGGCGCTGAGGTGGCTCATCCCTCGACTTCTCTCGGGATGAACGGCAACGGGGGTCCCATCTTCCCGGCGCACCACCCCGCCCTCTTCGTAGACGTACCGCAGGCCCCCGCGCATCGCGGCCGCGAGGATCCGGCCGGTCGTGCGGAACACCGTGCGCGCCGTGCACCGCCCCTGCGAACGAATCGCCTGCCGCACCGACGCGGGCCCCAGCGTCTGGCACTCGGGACACACGGCGCGCGCATGCGACACGCCACACGCGCACGTCGACCACTTCAGTCCCAACACCTGCGGAGGAGCGGGGGTCCGTTCGTCCTTCTCGAACACCGCCTCGAACCAGGCGAGCGCCTCATCCGGCAGCACCCCGAAGTGCACCGCGTGGCGCGGATACGCGACGTCTTTGCGCAGCACGCTCACCCGCGCCTCGGCCCGGCGCAGCGGCGTTCCGTGCTTCTTGTGGATGCCGCCAAACGGGTGCACGTACAGCAGGCTCGAGAACAGCAGCACCGACCACGCGTACCAATCGCTGCCTGGTTCGAAGCGCGGCGCCGCAGCAAGATCGACGCCGTACAACCGCGGGTCGAGAAACCTTTCGTGCCCGACGCTGCACGGCAGCCCCGCGAACTGCATCGAGTCGGCGTCGATCAGAAACGGCTGCTCGCCGCGGAACAACACGTTGCCGTCGTTGAAGTCGCCGACGACGACTCCCGCGCGATGCACGTCGCCCAACACGCCCGCGAGATTCGCAAACAGCTGCTGCACCGAGGTGTTGCTGACCGCGCCTTCGCGCCAGCGGCGCTGCGACAACCGGGCAAACTCTTCCGCGCCCTTCACGGCCGGCATCGCGTAGCCCGCGAGCTCGCCCTTCGCATTCCACAGCAGCCCGACCGGCCCGACGACAGCCGAAGGAAGTCCGCGCGGAAACTTCTCGAGCTTCTGCGCCTTGGCCGCGTCGACGCGGTGGAACACCTTCAGCGCCAGGTCGTGGTGCCGGTAGACGCGCGCTTCTCCGCCCTCGCCCAGGAGGTCGGCGTCGGTCACCCGCACCTTCTTCTGATCGAGGAACAGCTCCATCACGCACCTCTCTTCAACAGCGCCACCGTGGTGTCGTCGTGCAGCAGGCGATCGCGGTCCGCCAGCACGCGCAACCGGCGCTGCAGCGACATCGGGTTTCGCCAGATCAACCCGTCATCGTGCAGCCCATCGAGAATTCCAGACGCGTGGGCAAGCCCATCGGTCGCGATCGACACCGACTTCGCCTCGCCGCAGAAGTGCACCACCGGCACTCCCGTCTTCTCGCCGAGCGCCGGCACCAACCGGTAGCCCGGATAATCAGGAGCGTTCTTCTCGCCCGCCTCGAGCACCCGCCCCACTCCGTCTGCGCGCCACACCCCGTCTCCGACGCCGAAGATGAGCGACGTCTTCTCGTCCATCACCGCGCACAGCACCGTGAACAACCACTGGTCGGCGATCGCGCCTTCATCCAGGCCAGCGACCACCGTCCGCATCCACCCCACCAGCGCCTCGAGCGCCTTGTCCGCCAGCTCAGGGCCCACGGGGGTCGTGCGAGCGAGCGAAGGAACGTGCTGGGCGAGGAAGCGCGCGCCGAGCCGGGCCCCGACTTCGCTGTCCGCTCCGCTTCCGCAGCCATCGGTCACCACCGCCACCGCGAGGCTGCCGTCGATGCGGGCGCAGACCCCGTCCTGGTTGTTGCGGAACAGGCGCGCGTGCTCGCGTCCCTGCACCGAGCCGGTGGCGAGCAGGTAGCTCACCCGAACGCCGCCTTGCGGCACGCCGCCATCAGGTCAGCCGTACTTTGCGAAAAACCGAGACCGCTCGCGCGAGCGGCCTCTGCCTCTGGCGCGGGGCGGGCATCTGCGCTTCCAGTCAGAAGGAAGTAGCCCGACGGCGGCTGCTCTCCTTCCTGGCCGACGATGCCCACGGGGCCTGTGCCCCCCGGCAACTCGCGTCGGAACAGAACCGGCCTGCCTGGAACGCTCTGCTTTCCGCTTCCCGCTTCGTTGGCAAACTTCATCGTCGGGCGCTTGCCCGTCTGCGACAGCTTGTAGACGGCAGCGACGCGATCTCTCGTCAGCGGCGTACCCGAGGTCCCCGCGACCAGGTACCCGCCGTAGCCGTACACCTGGTGCGTCGCGGGCACGCCTTCCTTCGCGCGCAAGTCTTCGAAGCGCCGCGTCTGCACCGCGTCGAACCCGTCTTCGAGAATCTGCACCGGCATGATGCCGAGCTCGCGCGACCGCTGACAGGCGAACGCGTACTGCGCTTCCTTGTCGCCTGAGTCGTAGCGAATGCTGTCGCCGGCTCCTTTGCGTTCGGCGATCAGCGCGAGCGCCGCGGGAAGCCCGGACGCCATCGTGTCGAAGGTGTCGAGCAGGTAGCTGCTGCGCTGCGGCCGGCGCTCGCTCATCGCGCGGAAGGCGACGTCGTCACTGCCGTACCGCTGAATGTGCTCGTGGCCCATCGTGCCGACGGGGACGAGGCCGAGCTGCATCGCGGCAAGGACGCTGCTCGTCCGCGTCATCCCCGCCTGCTTGCAGCCTTCGAGCGCCAGCGCGTGCTGCTCGAGACACGACGCCGCGCGAAGGCCGACCTCGAACAGCCGCGTCGGGTCGCCGACGATCTGCACCAGCTCTTCGACGCGCGCGCGGACCCGCTTCACGTAGCCGTCGCTGTCGACCGCCACTTCGGGCGCCTTCACCCCGACCGCGTCCAGCGTCTGCAGCACCAGCTCGCGCTGCCGTTCGCACGTCACCACCCTCACCGCCGCCGCCAACGTGTCCGGCGCAAACCGCGCCACGCTCGCCACCTGGATCCGGAAGCTCCACTGAAGAAGGAGCGGCTCGAGCCACGACCCCAGCGCCGAACAGCCCGTGACGCTGAACACCGGCTCCCGGTCGTAGAAGACAGCGCCCTTCGGCAGCGCGCGGACCTCGAGCGCGTGCTGGGCGATCGCCGCCTTGAAGCCCCCGCCCATCTCGTACTCGTTCGCCTGCAGGTACGCGTACTCGGCCGGCGTCCCCAGCGGCAGCAGCCCCTTCAGCTCGGCCACCGCGTCGAACGGCACCACCTGCGCTCCGCCCTTCCGGTGCGCGTAATAGAAGGTCTCGCGCCGCAGCGGCCAGCCGGCCTCCGCCATCGAGAACTTGTAGCCGTCTGTCGCGAGCATCGAGGTCATGGGGCCGTCCTTTCCGACAATGGAGTATTAATGACCGCCAATAGAGTCGTCAAGACTCTATCTACGGATTTGGAGCGGGCGAGGGTTTACGCGGGATTCGCCGACACCTCTGCCCCATCAGGTGTGCAGCGCTTGATTTCGAATGTATTAGCGATTCTAACGTCATGGACACCGGTTCAAGCCACTGTAATCGCAGACGAATTGGCCAGTTGTAAGCCTCGTTTGCCTACATTGGAGCACCCACGCGCAACCCTTGTCACGCACAGGCGACAATGTAGGCATCTGTATCCAACGCACCTCCAAGGGGAATCACCGATGACCAAGGCAGCCACGATGGACAAGGTCGCAACGCTGTACGCCCGGTTCGGGCCGACCATCTACGCGCGCTGCCGCCGGCTGCTGAAGAACCCTGCTGCGGCGGAAGACGCGACGCAGGAAGTGTTCATCAAGGTGATGAAGCACATGGGCTCGGCGCCGCACGAGGCCGCGGTGCTGCCCTGGATTCACCGCATCACCACGAACCACTGCTTGAACATGCTGCGCGACGGCCGCCGCCACGCCGAGCCGGTGGCCGAAGTTCCCGAGCAGCGCGACGACGACTTCATGGAGTCGGTGGTGTCGAAGGACTTCGCCGAGAAGGTGCTGCTCGAGACGCCGGAAGAAGAGAAGGCGCCAGCCGTGATGTACCACCTGAAGGGAATGGAGCAGTCGAAGGTCGCCGCCGTGCTGGGCGTCTCGCGCCGCACCGTCCTCTACCGCCTCGCCGCTTTCGCCGAGCGCGTGACGCGGATGAACGCCCAGGCAGAGGCGGGCCTCGCGTAAGGGCAGCGCTGCAGGCACAATCCCCCGGTGCGCTCACCTTGGGTCGTCGCTGTCGCGGGTCTCGTGGTCGGGTGTTCCGGTGGTTCGCCGGGCGCGGGGCTGAAAATCAACGTCGCCTTCGGGCCGTCTTCGCAGTCGCAATGCGTGAAGGTCGGCGTGAAGAAGATCGGCCCTGACAACACTTTCGAGACTGTGCCCGGCGTGAAGCGCCCGCCCAACGGCAGGCCGATTGTCGTCGGTGTGGTGCAGACCGAGAACATCCGCGGGCAGATCATCCCCTACGCGATCGGCTTCAAGGCGCCCAACTGCGATCCGCCGTCGGTGGAAGACGTGACCGCCACGCGCAGCTACGACCTGAATGATCAAGGCGAAGTACAGGAGATGACGCTCACCCTCGACTCCGCTGCGATTCCCGATGGGGGTACCGGCGGTGGTGGTGGCGCGGGCGGCGGTGGTGGTGGTGGTGGCGCGGGCGGCGGTGGTGGTGGCGCGGGCGGCGGTGGTGGTGGCGCGGGAGTCGGTGGTGGCGCGGGCGTCGGTGGCGGCGCGGGCGTCGGTGGCGGCGCGGGAGTCGGCGGAGGCGCGGGAGTCGGCGGAGGCGGAGGCGGAGGTTCCGGAGGCGCCGGCGGCGGAAGCCCAGCAGTCGACGCGGGCGGCTTCCCCTACGTGCCGAGCAACTTCGAGCCCGCGGCGATTCCCCCCGCGAACATCGCGGACGCGGGCACCTTCGCGGCGGGGTGCTCGACGACCTTCAACTCGAGCAACAACACGTTCTCGAACTTCCCGGCCAACATGCCCTTCTGTGGCGCGCCGGCCCCGGTGCCCTTCTTCTTCATCCAGGACGGCGGCATCGGCACGACGGTGCTGGCGGTGCGCGGGCTCAACTTGCCTGCCACCTCGCAGATCATCGTCACCGGCATACGCCCCGTCATCTTTGCGATTTTCGGAGACGCGACGATCGAAGGAACCATCGACGCGCGCTCGGTCGACAACACGCGCCCCGGCGCGGGCACGGGCTACGCTGGCTGCGGCCTGATGAGCGGAGGCGACGCCACGGGCGCGTCGGGCGGCGGCGGCGCAGCGTTCGGCAACCAGGGCAGCAAAGGCGCGGGGCCGGGCGGCGGCGATGCGGGAGTTCCGAGCGCCAACGATGCGCTCAAGCCGCTGCACGGCGGCTGCGAAGGCGGCAAAGGCAGCGACAGCGGTGGCTCGTTGACGCCCGAAGGCGGCTTCGGCGGCGGAGCGGTGCAGCTTTCGACCCTTGGTACGCTCACCGTGCGCGGCACCATCTCGACCAGCGGCTCAGGCGGACGCGGTGGCTTCGCAAACCAGGGCGCCGACGACATCGGTGGCGGAGGCGGCGGCAGCGGCGGAGCGATTCTTCTCGAGGCGAGGTCGCTCGTCGTCGAAGCCAACGCGAAGCTCACCTGCAATGGCGGTGGCGGTGGCGGCGGCCGCGAAGACATGGCGGCGGCAGGAAACCCCGGCCAGAACGGCAGCCTCGACACCGCGACCGCGGCGACCGGCGGCCAGGGCGGCACCGCCAATGCCGGCAATGGAGCCAGCGGTGCGACCAGCACCTCGGTCGCCGGCGTCATTCCCGCTTCGTCTGGAAGCAACGCGGCCGGCAGCGGGGCCGGCGGCGGTGGCCTCGGCCGCATTCGCTTCAACGCCTCCAGCTCGTGCTCCATTGGCAACGCGCTGCTGTCGGCGCACGTGTCACGGCCCGCGCCCTGCCAGTAGCCGTGCGGGCTTTCGTCCTCTTCTTCCTGTGCCTCGCCGGGTGCGCGTCCGAGTCGCCGCGCTCAAACCCACCCCTGCCTCGCCCCGAGCTCGTCTTCGAAGACCTGCGCTTGAAGGTCTACCGCAAGGGAGTGCCCCAGCTTCTCGTTCGTTCTCCTCGCGTGCAGATGATGAAGATGAACGGTGACATCTCGGCCGACCGCGCGCGCTTCGACTTCTACGTCGACGCCCTCACGCTCGACGCGCCCCGCTTGAACGGGAACCTCGAGTCGCTTGCCTTCGATGCGGAGGGCGGCGTCACGCTCGGCTCCGCTGAGTTCACCGCCACCACGCCCACCGCGCACTTCGAGGGGAAGGAAGGCGCCCGCGGCGTCGCCACCGGGAAAGAGCCCGTCGCCGTACGCGGCGCGCAGAACGGGCGGCCCTTCTCACTCGACGCCCACGCCTTTCGCTTCGACGTCGATCAGCAGCACGCCGTCTTCGACACCGTCACCTCGCGGGTCGGCGCGCCGTGATTCCGCTCGTCGCGGTTCTTCTCTCGTCGATGCCCGACGCCGGGCTCCTCGCCCGCCCGCTCGAGGTCAGCGCCGACAAGCTCGAGCTCATCAACAAGGAAGGCCGGGCCATCTACACGGGCCGCGCGAAAGCGCTTCGCGACACCACCACCGTCACCTGCGACACGCTCACCGTCTTCTACGCCGCCGGCCGCGAGGTCTCGCGCATCACTGCCGATGGCAACGTCGTCGCCGTCGACAAAGACCGCACCGCGACCGGTGAGCACGCGAACTACGACAACCTCACCGGCATCCTCGTCGTCGACGGCAACCCACAGGCGCGCATGGGCCAGCGCACGGTCAAAGGCGACGTCGTCACCTTTACGACCGGGCTCGACAAGGTAGAGATCACGAAGGCGAAGACCGTCGCTCCAAATGAAGGCTCGGCGCAGGGCGCCAACGTCGAGATCGACGCCGACAAGCTGGTGCTCGAAGACCGCAAGTCGACCGCGGTGTGGACGGGTAACGTGCGCGCGCGAAAAGGCACCACGTTGATCAAGGCGCCCCAGCTCACCGCGCTGTACGACGAGAAGGGCACCGTGACGAAGGTGTTCGGCCGGGGCGGCGTCGAGGCGACCGATGGCGACAAGTGGGCCCGTGGCCAGCGCGCTGACTACGACAACGCGACCGGCGTGCTCGTCGTCACCGGAAAGCCCGAAGCCCGCCAGGGCCCGAACGGGATGCGGGGCACGAAGATCACCTTCATCACCGGCAAAGACACTCTCGAGGTCGAGAACGCGACCACGCTGCTGGTGCAGGACCCCGCGAAGGCAAAGAAGAAGCCATGAGCGTCCTCGCCGCTGAAGGGCTGGTGAAGTCATACCGCGCGCGCCGCGTCGTCGACGGCGTCTCGTTTCAGGTGAAGCCCGGTGAAATAGTCGGGTTGCTGGGCCCCAACGGCGCGGGCAAGACGACCAGCTTCAACCTGGTGGTGGGCTTGATCGCGCCTGACGAAGGTGCAGTGCGGCTCGACGGAAAAGAGCTGGGTGCGCTGCCGATGCACGAGCGCGCGAAGCAGGGCCTGGGCTACCTCGCGCAGGAACCCAGCATCTTTCGCCGGCTCACCGTGCGGCAGAACCTGCTCGCGGTGCTCGAGCTGCAGAAGCTCTCGAAGGCTGATCGAGAATCGAAGGCCGACGCGATGCTGACCGAGTTCGGCTTGCAGACCGTCGCCAATTCCCTGGGCGAGACGCTGTCGGGGGGTGAACGGCGCCGCGCGGAGATCGCCCGCTGCCTGCTGCCTTCGCCCCGCTTCATTCTCTTTGACGAGCCCTTCGCAGGCGTCGACCCGATCAACGTCGGAGAGCTGCAGCGCGAGATCGTCCGTCTCAAAGATAGGGGCCTCGGGGTGCTGATCACCGATCACAATGTTCGTGACACGCTCGCCATCTGCGACCGCGCCTACGTCATCGCCGCGGGCAAAATCCTCGAAGAAGGCTCTCCAGCCGACCTCGCCGGCTCGGCGCGGGCACGTTCCGTGTATTTGGGCGAAAACTTCAAGCTTTCTTGAGGGTTTGCGAATCCCCATGAAAGAAACTGGCCAAACGCCGCGCCGGTTGGGTTACGGTTGGCACGGGTTTTGACCATCCATGGAACTTAAACAAAGCCTCAAGCTGAGCCAGTCGCTGGTGATGACGCCCCAGCTGCAACAGGCGATCAAGCTCCTGCAGCTAAGCCGAATGGAGCTGCTTGAGCAGGTTCGGGAAGAGATGGAGCAGAACCCGCTCCTCGAGCAGCCGGAAGAGACGGCCGCCGATGACATGAGCGACAAGGAGCCCGGCGAAGCCTCGCTGGAAGCCGCCAACGCCGAACAGCCCGCCGACTTCGAAGCGAAGGTTTCCGAGACCGCGGTCGAAGTGAAGGCCGACGGCGACGCGCCCCCTGAAATCGATTGGGACGCGTACCTCAACAGCTACCAGTTCAACGAGCCGACCACCGCCAGCAACAAGGGCAACGTCGCGACGGACGACCTGCCGAGCTTCGAAGCGAACATGGTTCGCAAAGAAGATCTGCAGACGCACCTGTACGAGCAGCTGCACGTCATCAAGCTCAACGATGCCGAGCGCCGCATCGCCTCGCTCATCATCGGCAACCTCGACGACGACGGTTACCTGAAGCTCGCCGACGTCGAAGGCGACCCGATGATCCGCCTCGCCACCGAGGCCGACGTCTCGAACAGCGTGGCCGAGAAGACGCTGCGCCGCATTCAGCAGCTCGACCCCAAGGGCTGCGGCGCTCGCGACCTGCAAGAGTGTCTGCTGATCCAGGCCTCTTGCATCAAAGAGCCCGGCGCCGCGTTGCTCGGCACGATTCTCAAGAAGCACATGAAGTTCCTGGAATCGAAGAACCTGCCGGCGATCGCGAGGGACTTGAAGCTTCCCCTCGACGAGATCGTGCGCGCCGCGAAGCTGCTGCCCCGCCTCGACCCGAAGCCGGGCCGCAACTACTCAGGCGACGACGCGCAGTACATCACCCCCGACGTCTACATCCACAAGATGGGCGCCGAGTACACCGTCGTCCTCAACGACGACGGCCTGTCGAAGCTGCGCATCAGCGGCGCCTACCGCAACGCCCTCAAGGCCGGAGCGATGGCGCCCGGCGCGACCAAAGAGTTCGTTCAGGAAAAGATGCGCAGCGCGATGTGGCTCATCCGCTCGATTCACCAGCGGCAGCGCACCATCCACAAAGTCACCGAGTCGATCGTGAAGTTCCAGAAGGACTTCCTCGACAAGGGCATCGCCTTCTTGAAGCCGCTGATCCTCCGCGACGTCGCCGAGGACATCGGGATGCACGAGTCCACCGTCTCGCGCGTCACCACCAACAAGTACGTCCACACGCCGCAGGGCATCTTCGAGCTGAAGTACTTCTTCAACTCGTCCATCTCCCGTACCAGCGGCGAAGACATCGCCAGTGAAGCCGTCAAGAATCACATCAAGCTCATCTGCGAGCGCGAGAATCCCAAGAGCCCGTATTCAGATCAGAAGATCGTCGAGCTGCTCAAGGCCCAGGGAATCGAGATCGCCCGGCGCACAGTCGCGAAATATCGCGAGGTGCTGGGTATTCTTCCTTCAAGTAAGCGGAAGAGGTGGGAGTAGTTCCATCGCAACAACGAGGGCGAAAGCATGCAGCTGAACATCACGTTCCGGCACTTCGAACCAATTGACTCGTTGAAGAATTACGCGCGGGAGAAAGTCGAGCGCGCCAATAAGTACCTCGACCGCGCTGGAGAAGCGCACGTGGTGCTGTCGCTCGAGCGGCACCTTCACCACGCAGACATCACCATCAGCTCAGGCCCTTTCGTGCTGCGCGGCCGCGAGAAGAGCGAAGACATGTACGCGTCCATCGATCTCGCGATGGACAAGATCGAACGCCAACTGCGCCGGTACAAGGAACGCCTCAAGCACCACCACGGCCAGGATCGCGTTCACCACCGGCAAGATCTCGTCGCCCACCTCAAGGTGCGGCATGACGTGGTCGAGCTGCCGAACCCCGAAGCCGCTCCGGAAGTTCACGATGCCCCGCCGCGCGTCGTGAAGACGAACGACCTGCTCGTGAAGCGCTACAACGTCGACGAGGCCATCATGCAGATGGACCTGATGAACAACGACTTTCTGGTCTTCACCAACGTCGAGACGAGCGAGATGAACGTGCTCTACCGGCGCAAGGAAGACGGCAACTACGGCTTGATCGAAGCCAGCGCTGCCAACGCCCCCCGCAAAGCCGCAGGGTAGGCGGCCGCGGCACCTGGTTAGCGGTTTCCCTTCGCGTCGCCGCGCGCCGCGCGCTTTTCCCCGACGGGGTTGATCCCGAAGCCGAAGGGCATGCGCTGCAGCGACACCGGCAATTTTCCGGGCGTGCCGGCTTCTCCGAACAGCGCCGCTGCGGCCGCCTCGGTGGCCGTCTCGCGGTAGCTGTAGATCGCCATCACCGTCGCCGCCTGAGGCATCTGCGCGCCCAGGTACGGCACGCCCATCACCACCGCGACCACCGGCTTTCCCGTCAGCGCCGCCATCGTGACCAGCTCGAGCTGCCGCGCGTTGATGACCCCGATGACGACCACGTCTGCCGCCTCGGCAAGCCTTCGCGTCTTCACCTTGAGCGCGTTGCGATCTTTGTCGTCGGGCACCGCGGGCACGACCAGGGTCTGCGCGGTCGGCACCCGCTTGAGAATCGAGGCCGCCAGCGACGCCTCGGCCGTGATGACGGCGACGCGCTGCGAAGGAAGCAGCGGGAAGTGCGGGTCTGCGCGCAGCAGCGTGATGGCGTTGCGAGCGATCTCGGCCGCGACTGCCTTGCCGCTGCCCAGCGACGCCAGCCGTTGATCCAGCGGAGGCAGCGCGTCGAACACCCCGCGGCGAATCTTCAGCTCGAGAATGCGGGTCACCGCTTCGTCCAGCCGGTGCGCGCTGAGCTCCCCGTTTCGCGCCGCCGCCAGCAGCGCCGTATGGACCTCGGCCTTCTTCTCGGCCCGCCACGGAATCAGCACCATGTCCGAGCCGGCATTGATCGCGAGCACCGCCGCGCGGCCGACGCCGAATCTATCGACGATGGCCTCCATCTCGAGCTCGTCGGTGATGACGAGGCCGTTGAACGAGAGCCGCTGCCGCAGCAGGTCGGTGAGAATCGGCTTCGACAGCGTCGCCGGCAGCTGGTCGCCCGTGAAGTTCGGCACCGCGATGTGCGCCGTCATCACCCCGTCGAGGCCGACCTTCATCGCCTCTTGAAAAGGCACCAGCCCGGTCAGCACTTCTTCTTCCGTTTCCTGCGTCACCGGAAGGCCCTTGTGCGAGTCGGCGTCGACCGAGCCGTGCCCGGGGAAGTGCTTGGCGATGGTGACGATGTTCGCCTCGACCTGGCCGCGCACGAAGTCGGCGCCCAGCTGCGACACCAGCGGCACCTGGTCCGAGAAGCTGCGGCTGCCGATGACCGGGTTCTGCGGGTTCAAGTTCACATCGAGCACCGGAGCCAGGTTCATGTTGAACCCCAGCCGCCGCAGGTCTTCGCCCTGGGCTTTGCCGGCTTCGTGGGCGAGGCGGGAACTGCGGGTCGCGCCCAGCGCCATGTTGCCCGGCAGCACGGTGACGCCGTCACTGATGCGCACCACGTTGCCGCCCTCCTGGTCGACCGCGATGAACGGCGGCACCGTCACCAGCAGCGCGCGAAGGCTGTCGTTGAAGCGGGCCAGCTGGGCGGGGTCGGCGATGTTCCGCTTGAAGATGCAGATGCCACCGACCTGGAAGCCCTTCACGAGCTCCTCGATCTTCAGATCCATCACCTGCCCGCCGAACCCGACCATCATCAACTGGCCGACCTTCTGCTCGAGCGTCAGCGCCTTCAGGAGCTCGGCCGCCGTCCGTTTCGGTGCAGGTTGAACGGCGGCCGGCTCGACCGCCGCGACCGCCACGGGAATCGGCACCACTGCCACTGGAATCACCGCCAGCGCAAGCACAGGCTCGACCGCAGGCGCGTGGACACACCCTGCGATGAGGAGCCACACCAAGACGGGCTTCGAGAGGCGGGCGGACATTGTCAGGGGCCCGGCCTCATACCGCATTTATTGGGCCGTCGGCTCGCAACCACGGCTCGCCTTCAGCGACCTGGGTGAGCGATGGCCTTGAACCGCCCGTGGCTTAGCGGTAAGTGCGCCCCGTGAAAATTGCGGAGTTTCTCAAATCTGAGTCGGTGATCGCCGACCTGACCGCAACCACCAAGGCCGACGTTCTGAAAGAACTGTCGCTTTCGCTCGCGAAGAGCAACCCCACCGTCCCCGCCGCCCGCCTCGCCGCCGTGCTCGAAGAACGCGAGAAGCTCGGCAGCACGGGCATCGGTGAAGGCGTCGCGATTCCGCACGGCAAGCTTGCCGGCCTGCCCACGCTGTCGGCGAGCTTCGGGCTCAGCAAGAAGGGCGTCGACTTCGAGGCCATCGACGGCAAGCGCACCTACCTCTTCTTCGCGCTGGTCGCTCCCGAGAACTCGGCCGGCCTGCACCTCAAGGCGCTGGCCCGCATCAGCCGCCTCTTCAAGAGCAGCGCGTTTCGCGAGGCCATTCTCTCGGCGAACACCAGCGCTGACATCTACGCGCTGATCGCTCAGGAAGACCTGAAGGCCTAAGGGTGGAAGTCGTCCTTCGCCCGGTGAACGATCATTTCCTCAAGGAAGTGGTCTTCCCTGCGTTCAAGCTCGGCGTCATCGACGCGGCCCCGGCGATCGAGCATCTGCTGCGCCACCTCAACGATGAGCAGACCCGCATCGGCCTCGACCTGCTGATCGAGCGCGGCGTCGAAGGCAGCTTCTTCGGCCTCACCGACGAGAAGTGGACGGAGGCGTGCTACCGGCTGCTGTTCGTCGAATGGCTTCGCGACAGCGACGGGTGGTCGATCGTCAGCGAGTACAACGCCTTCGCCGGCGACTGGGAAACGACGCTGCACCTGGCGCTGATGCTGGAAGACGCGAACTACCCGTACGCCGAGCCCGAGAAGGCGCGCGCCTACCGCGAGGCCTTCTTCGAGTCGCCCCGGCACCAGTTCGGCCTCTCGACCCTGATCTGCGGCGCGTGGGACCCAGTGCCCGACTTTCCGCCCGACCAGATCCTCACCTCGCACGGCCACGGCGAGTACCAGCCCAGCGCCGGCCTCGCCCGCGCCGACTGGAGCTGGCGCCCTGTTCACACCTTGAACCAGTGGGCCGCGCAGCTGCCGAACGCGCTCTCACGGTTGCTGCAACGCGAGGCGAAGCGACTCAAGCCCGTCGTCGCTCCGGAAAAGCACGAAGTGCTCGAGTATTGGCTCGGCCGAATCCCCGACCCGCCCGTGCTCGCGGTGAACTTCTCGGGCCTGGGTCCCACGGCGCACGAGTGGATCAAAGAGATCGGCACCCTCGCCCGCCTCATCCGTTCGGTCGCCGCGCATGAGCAGGGCCTCACTGCGGTGATCAGCTTTCGCAGCAACGAAGACAACCCCTTCGGGCACAGCGGTTAGAGGTACAGCGCCCACGCGGCGATCGCGACGAACAGCCCGAGGTCGGCGATCAACGGAGCGTCGGACAACAGCACCTTTTCTGGCGAGCCCCCGGCTCCGCGCTTGTGCACCAGGTAGAGGTACCGGAACACGCCGTAGATGACCAACGGCACGGTGAACTTCAGCTTGTCCGTGCCGACGTGCTCCACCGTCTCGGCCGACACCGTGTACAGGCCGTACGCGAGAATCGTCGACGCGGCGCTGATGCTCATCATCTGGTCGAGCATCGGCAGCGAGTAGTCCTCGAGGTTCGCCCGGTGCGCGCCGGCTGCACCTTCCAGCGACGACAGCTCGTGGCGGCGCTTCGCGAACCCCAGGAAGATCGCGCCCAGCAGCGTGCAGAGGAAGAGCCAGTTCGAGACCTCGACGTTGATCGCCACGGCCCCCGCCACGACGCGCAAGATGAAGCCGAGGGCGATGCCCATCACGTCGAGGATGACGGCCTTCTTCAGGATGAAGGTGTAGAGCACCTGCAGCACGAGGTACGCGCCACAGACCTGAAGAAAGGGGACGCCGAGCCACGCGCCCATCGCGCCGGCGCCGCCCCAGCAGATCGCAACGAGCACCACCACCATCGGCAGCGAGAGCAGGCCTGCGGCGATTGGCCGGTGCCGCTTCTCGGGGTGGTGGCGGTCTTTGTCTCTGTCGACCCAGTCGTTGAAAAGGTACACGCCGCTGGCGAGCAGCGAGAACGCGGCGATCGCGATGGCGGTCTTCAGCGGCAGCCCATCGCGCACCATGCCCTTCGCGAAGAGCAGGGGCGCGAAGAGCACCCCGTTCTTGAGCCACTGCTTTACCCGCAGCGCCTTGAACGCCGACACGGGCAGCGACGGCGTCTTCACGGTCAGCGCTTCAGTCATCTTCAGGGCCGGCCGACGCCGAAGTAGGTGAAGCCGAGCCCGCGAACCAGCGCCGGGTCGAACACGTTTCGGCCGTCGAAGATGACGGGCTTGTTCATCAGCCTCTTCATCCGGTCGAAGTCCGGGTGGCGGAAGTCGTTCCACTCGGTGACGAGGAACAGCGCGTCGACGCCCTGCAGCGCGTCGTAGCTGGTCTGGGCGAAGGTGATGCGCGAGCCGAAGCGGCGGTGGGCGACTTCGTGGGCGACGGGGTCGAAGGCGCGAACGCTGGCGCCCTTGCCGAGCAGCCCTTCGATCAGCTCGACCGCGGGAGCCTCGCGCATGTCGTCCGTCTTTGGTTTGAAGGCCAGGCCCCAGACCGCGAACGTCTTTCCGGCGACGTCGCCGCAGTGCTTGATCGCCTTCGCCAGCAGCGACTTCTTCTGCTTGTCGTTCGTGCGTTCGACGGCACGCAGCAGGTCGAACTCGACGCCCATGTCGCGGGCGGTGGCGATCAGCGCCTTCACGTCTTTCGGGAAGCAGCTGCCGCCGTAGCCGACGCCAGGGAAGAGAAATGGGTAGCCGATGCGCTTGTCGGACCCCATGCCCTTGCGAACGTTGTCGACGTCGGCGCCGACGCGATCGCAGATCTGCGCGATGTCGTTCATGAAAGAGATGCGGGTCGCGAGCATCGCGTTGGCCGCGTACTTCGTGAGCTCGGCGCTGCGCGTGTCCATGAAGAGAATCGGGTTCTCGGTGCGGACGAAGGGCGCGTAGAGCTCGCCCATCACCTTCCGCGCCTGGTCGGTGTTCGCGCCAATGACGACGCGGTCGGGGCGAAGGAAGTCGTCGATCGCCGCTCCCTCTTTGAGGAACTCGGGGTTGCTGACGACGTCGAACGGGTGCTTCGTCTGCGCGGCGATCGCCTCGCGCACGCGGTCGGCGGTACCGACGGGCACGGTGCTCTTGTCGACGACGACCGTGTACTGGGTCATCGCCTTGCCGACCTGCGTGGCGGCGGCGAGCACGTACTGAAGGTCGGCGTCGCCGGTCTCGCCCTCGGGCGTCCCCACAGCGATGAAGACGACCTTCGCCGAGGCGACGGCGGCAGAGAGATCAGTGGTGAAGGTCAGGCGCTGATCCTTCACGTTCTTCGCGATCAGCTCTTCGAGGCCGGGCTCGTAGATGGGCACCTCGCCCGCCTGCAGCTTCGCGACCTTCTTCGCGTCGATGTCGACACACACGACGTCATTTCCACTGTCGGCGAAGCAGGTGCCTGCCACCAGCCCGACGTATCCACTTCCGATGACGGCAATCTTCATGATTGGGGCGCGGACCCTAGCTCAGGTTCAGCTTGTTCCAGTCAGCAGCTCACGCACCTGGGCTTCCAGACGGAAGGCCTGGGTGCGGCCTACTTCGGCGACCTGGGCGACCAGCAGGCGATCGATCAGCTCGCGCGTCGGCCAGCTCAGCGCGGGCTTGAGCCGCGCCGCGGCGGCGGCGGTCTCGGGAAAGAGGCGTTCGGCAATCGCGAGGCACGCGTACAGGGCTCGCTCGAGCTTCCATGCTTTGGCGCGGGTGAGAATCGCAGCGGCGTCGAAGTCGCGCGAGTACACGCCGCCCATCGCGGGCGAGCCGAGCAGCAGCTCGCGCAGGTCGAGCCACTCGAGCATCGGCACCTCGAAGTGGGCCTGCGATGTGAGCAGCGCGAACACCAGAATCGCGTCCTCGAGGTCGAGGCGGAACATCGACTTGCCGAGCACCTTCATCGGCAGTGCGCGGGCCCGAAGCCCGTCGTCGTCGGGCGTCAGCTTTCCATGCAGCAGCACCAGCGTTCGCCCGTCGCTGACGGCGCGTTCGGCGGTGCCTGCGTCTTCGCCTGGAGCCTGCGCCTTGAAGTCCGAGCCCTTCATGAAGCCGACGAAGCCGTCGAGATCTTCCGGCGCGAGCAGCAGCCGCAGCTCGATCACGGGGCGGAAGGCGACGTGCGGGTAGAGGCTCTCGGCGAAAGAACCGGCGCCGAGCAGGATGACCTTTCGGCCCTCGAGGTCATCGACGGAACGCTTGAAGTTCACGAGCTTCATCACGTTGTCGTTCAGCGTGCCCTGGTACAGCGAGAGCAGGCGATCGCGTGCCCATTCCGGAGCGCCCGCTCCGCCGAGCCGGTACTCCAGGTTGTAGGCCGACAGCGGCGCGAGGCCCTGCCCCACGGCCCAGTCGACGTACGCCTCCCAGGGTGCGTCGCCCAGGTTGACGCGCGCGGGCGCAAAGGAAGTCAGCGTGCGGAACATCTCGGTGAGCGTGGCCGGCATGAAGTGAACGGTGTATGCCCTATTTGGGCCCTCAAAATGATCTCTGTCGTCATCCCCACCACCCAGGCGACCGCCGAGACCGCGGCCCTGATGCAGCAGGCGCTCGAAGGCCTTGGCGCGCAGGTCATCCTCGCCGATGCGAACGCCGGGCGAGGCGCCGCCTTGAAGTCAGCGCTCACGCACGTGAAGGGCGACATCACCGTGGTCCAGGAGCCGGACCTCGCGTGGCTGCCTGGCCAGCTCGCGCCGCTGACCCGCCCGATTCAGGATGACGCGGCCGACGTGGTGGTGGCGTCGCGGGTCGGGCTGTCGGCGGCCGAGCGCGCGTTGGCGGCGCTGGCGAGAAAGGTGGCGCAGGTCGACGTGGGGGATCCGCTGTCGACGCGCCGCGCCTTCAAGACCCAACTGCTGCGCGACACGGACTTCAAGGACGACATCGATGCGGGGCTGCTGGTGAAGCTGGCCGCGCAGCTCTACCGGTTCGACGAAGTGCCGGGGCACGGGGCGATTTCGTCGCGCACGCCGGCCGAGGTCTGGTCGCAGAGCCGCACGCTGCTGCGCTACGCGACGACGGTCAACGACGCCGACAACGCGCACGAGGGCTACACGACGCTGGCGCGCATGGAGTCGGGCGCGCCGAACTACAACACCTGGCTCGGGCAGCGCTTCAAGGAACACGCCGGCAATCGCGTGCTGGAAATCGGCGCCGGCATCGGGACGATCACGTCGCTGCTGGCCGAGGGCCGCGAGAAGGTCGTCGCGCTCGAGGTCGACCCGTTCTACGTGCGCCGGCTGCAGAACCGCTTCCGCGGAACGGCGCAAGTGGTGCCGTATCTTTCGGACGTGGCGCTGGCCGACTTCGAGAAGTTGAAGGCCGAGCAGTTCGACTCGATCGTGCTGTCGAACGTGATGGAGCACATCCCCGATGACGCGGGGGCCGTGCGCCGCTTCGGGCAGATTCTCGGGCCGGGCGGCAAGGTGCTGATTCTGGTGCCGGCGCTGCCGCAGATCTTCGGCGCGCTGGACGAGGCGGTGGGTCACTACCGGCGCTACACGCCCGACACGCTCCGCGCGGTGCTGGAAGAGAACGGCTTCGGCGTCCAGCGGCTGGAGTGGATGAACCTCGTCGGGATTCCCGGGTGGTTCGTGAACGGGAAGCTGCTGCGCCGAAGGTCGATGCCTCCGCTACAGCTGCGGCTGTACGACCAGCTCGCTCCGTGGCTCGCCCGCGCAGAGTCCCTGGTGAAGCTGCCCGTCGGGATGAGCCTGTTCTGCGTCGCCACGCGGAAGTGATCAGCGGCCGCCCGGCGACGACGCTCTGCGTCAGAATCGGCCTGTTCCTGCTGCCGTAACCCCTCGCCGCCTCACCCTTTACCCCCTTCGATCGAAGTTGATCGAATTCGACTCAGCGCGTCATGGGCTCCGACTTCGCTGAAAGGTAGAAGCGATCGAAGGTTCCCGACGCACCGCGGCGGATTCGATCTACTTTCATCGAACGAGGAAAGTATCGAGACGGCGGGGGGTTGAACGTTGCGGCCGTCCCAGTCTTTGACGCAGTCGGTCGTAGATCGAAGGGGTGGGGTGGGCTCGATTCCGGGTGTCAGCGATCTTTCCAGTCGATCGCGTACTGCTCGAGCCAGCGGTAGATCTGCCGGCGGTCGCGCTCGTAGTGCTTCGCAGTCGCCCGCACGCTTCCCAGCCTCTCGAGCGTCGCGAGCAACTCGTCCTTCGCGGGCGCCGGCCGCCGCTGCGCCTGGGCGACGGGCGCGCTCGCCTTCGGAGCCGAATCAGGATCGAACAACCAGGCCGGCAGCTGCTCGGCCGACTGCGGCGTCTTCACCGTGCCGAGGTGCAGCACCAGCTTCTCGAGCGCCCGAAGATTTCCGCGCAGCGGCGACCCGAGCAGCGCCTCGACCGCCTCGGGCTCGAGCAACGGCTCGCCGCGCAGCTCGACCGCACGTTCCTTCGCCCACTTGTTCTGCAACAGCACGAGCCAGTCGACGAGGTCCGCGCGGCGGGCGGCCAGCGGAGGCACCGAAATCTCCCAGAGCCCGAGCCGCGCGTGCAGATCGCGGCGGAACCGGCCGGCCTCGACCTCGGCGGCGAGATCGCGGTTCGTCGCGGCGACGACGCGCACGTCGACTTTCACCGGCGCCGTCGAGCCTACGGGCAGCACTTCCTTCTGCTGCAGCGCGCGAAGCAGCTTCGGCTGCAGCGCCTCGGGCAGCTCGCCGATCTCGTCGAGGAAAAGCGTCCCGCCGTTCGCGCTGCGGAACAGCCCCGGGCTCGCGGCGTCGGCGCCGGTGAACGCGCCCTTCACGTGCCCGAAGAGCTGGCTCTCGATCAGCTGGGCCGACAGCGCCGCGCAGTTGATCGCGAGAAACGGACCCCTGCGCTTCGACAGCCGGTGCAGCTCGGAAGCAACGGACTCTTTGCCCGTGCCGGTGTCGCCGAGAATCAGCGCCGGCGCCGGATCCGCGGCCGTGCGATTGACCGCAACCCGCAACGCATTCGCCACCATCGACGAGCCCGGCAACGCCTCGGTCGGTGGCGCGGCCTCGACGGGCTCGCCGAGCTCGTAGACGCAGATGACCTCGGCGAAGCGCAGCACCGCGTTGTGCAAAAGCTCGGCCGCCTCGTCCAGCGGCGCACCGTCCAGCGAAGTGCCGTGGCGGCTGCCGGCGTCCTTGACCCAATGCGATCGGCTCTTCGCGTCCCACGAAAGCGTCGCGTGGTGGCGCGACAACGACGGGACGTCGAAGCTGAGCCCGCCGGGCTGCGACCGACCGACGTCGATCGTCTTCCCCGCCAGCGCGACAGACTGCCGGAACTTCAACGGGAACACGACGGTGAGGCGCGCCTCCCGCGGAGTGCCAGCGATGGTGCGGCGGGGACGCGATTGGGTGGCGACGTCGCTCATCGGGCGCGAAGCATAGCCAGAGTCCCATGGGACATCTGCCCCGAAGCGCTCGTAAACCCCCATCGCGACTGGCTTCGCGAATGGCATGTCGCCTGCTCATGGGCCCCTCATGAAAACCCTCATCAGCCTTCTCTGCGCAGTGGTCCTCCTGGCGTGCGGTCCCCGCGAGGGGTTCGAGCCCGAACCCGCCGAGCACGAGGACGCGCTGATCGACCCCTCGTCGCCCTTCCCGCCCAGACCGCCGCCCCTGCAGCCGGTCGGGGCCGTGACGCTCACCACGCTCTCTCCCAACCTGGCGCCCGTCGGCACGGTGGTGACCGTCAACGGAACCAACCTCTTCCAGCCCGGCGCAGTCCTTCGCCCGGGCTACAAGTTCTCGCTCGACGCGAACTACGTGTCAGTGAACACGCTGTCGTCGACGCAGCTACAGGTCACCGTGCCGGTGGGCTCGCGGGGCGGCACTTTCTGCGCGTACAACCGGCTCAGCAATCAGGCGTTCGCGTGCACCTCGTCGTGGTTCGCCGTCGAGCTGCCGAGGGGGAAGATCCGCGTCAACAACAACGCGCAGGTCGCTGTGCTCGGAGCGACGTTCAACGGCATCGAGTCGCTCGCGCCCAGCCGCATCGAGTCCGGCACTTTCCAGGAGTGGATTGACGTGCTCCCCGGCAACTACACGCACCAGCTTCGCCTCGGCTTCGGCCCCGCAGCCGGCCCCGCTGCTGGCCGCCAGGTCTGCCTGCGCCCCGTCGGAGCCGTGCAGGTCTTTTCCAACAACACCGGCAACGTCAACGTCCCGCAGCTGACGGCCGCCGACATGCTGAGCCACTGTTCGACCGTCGACTACAACGCCGACTTCTTCGACGGCTTTCTGCGCCGCCTCACGCTGCGCCTCAACAGCGTGAACAACACCTGGCAGCTCTTCGAAGGCAACACGTCGTACGGCTCGGGCACCATCGCGACCACGATCTTCAACAACAACTCGGCGTGGGTGACCTTCCGCCTCACCGGCGCGGGGTGGAACGACATCAACGTGGGCTACCCGTACGCGACGTTCATCGCAGGCAGCGGGGCCCAGCTCTTCCAGTTCGTCCGCGCCACCAACTGGTGAAACAGCGACGTGACTGTGAGTTTCCTTTCCAGAACGGGGAAACAACCTGCGCCCTGGTCTCGCGTCAATCCGTCAAAGGGGACGTGAGGACAGATGCAGAAGCGCCGTACCCTGGCCGGTCTCGTCCTCACGTCGTTGTGCGGGTGCACCGGCTTGATCGACGACTGGCCGGTGGACCCGACGACCGCTGGCGTGGACCCGAAGACCGTCGCCCTGCCGAAGGTCGTCGTCGCCGAGCCGCTGCACCGCCTCAACCGCGCCGAGTACGACAACACGGTGCGCGACCTGCTGGGCACGACGCTCACCCCGGCCCGCGCCTTTCCGGCCGACACCGCCGTCGGCGGCTTCGACAACGTCGCCAATGCGCTCACCATCCCCCCGTCGCTGTTCGCGCTCTACAGCGACGCGGCGAAAGAGCTCGCCGACGCCACGCTTCGCATCTCGCCCCGTTACACCCAGACCCTCGAGTCCCGCGCCATCGGCGTCGCCCTTGCCCAGCCGGGTGGCGCTTTCGAGACGTGGGGCTGGTCGCTGTCTGGTCGCTTCACCGGGATCCTCAAGCTCCCGCAGGCCGAGACCGTCACCCTCTCGCTGATTTTCGGTGGCGGCCGGACCTCTGCCGCGCCCGTGCCCATCGCTTCGCTGTGGGTCGATGGCGCGAAGCTTCAGACGTGGACCATCGGTGCCGCTGCCGCGACGCCGCAGGTGGTGACCGCGAAGCTCGCGCTCGCGCCGGGCAACCACCAGCTGCAGGTGTCCTTCGACAACCTGATCAACGAGCCGGCCGCGAACCAGGGCAACCAGCTCATCCTCGGCAACATCACCGCCGCCAGCGACGCGCTGGCCGTGCCGCCGAACCGTTCGAAGGTCTACGTCTGCAACCCCGCTACCACGCCGTCGCCGAACCTCTGCTACGAGCAGATCGTTCGCACCTTCGCCGAGCGCGCGTGGCGCCGGCCGCTGACGAACACCGAGAAGGTGAAGCTCGAAGACCTGTACCGCGCGCTCTCGGCTTCCGAAGGTGCGGAACGCTGCCCACCGCGTCGAGTGGGCTCGCGCCGTTGAAGGCCGACCTCAACTTCCTCGCGGGCTTCGACCACCGCGCTGCGCGGGAAGCGGCTGCGATCGCCGACCACGCGAAGGGTACCGGGCCGATTCTCACAAACTTCGCCTTCAACGCGAATACGCCGCTGAACAACGCGATCTCTTTCGATCAGGTGCTGGTGCGAGACCTGAAGCCGAACACGCGGTTCGCGTCGCTGCAGTGGGGCGCGGGGCAGCCGGCGCCGTGCGACTTCGGCCCCACGACGTGCACGTACACGCAGTGCATCTCGTGGAAGGGAAATGGCGAGCCGCTGAGTCCGGTGACCAACCCGCTCACTGCCTTCAACACCCTCTTCGCGGGCTCTGGCGAGGGCGCGACGGAAGCCGAACGCGCGCGCCGCCGGGCGTCGATGAAGAGCGTGCTCGACTACGTCACCGACGACGCGAGCAGCCTGAAGAACGAGCTGTCGAAGGGCGACACCGCGAGGCTCGACGAGTACCTGACGTCGGTGCGCGAGCTCGAGAAGCGCGTCACCGAGCCGCCGACGAGCACGTGCACGCCGGGCGCGGCCCCCGCCGCAGGGCTCGACTACCCGGCGCAGGTTCGCGCGTTCCACGACCTGATTGTGATCGCGATGCGGTGCGACCTGAGCCGCTACCTCACCTTCATGATCGAGTACGGCCTCAGCGGCCGCAGCCACCCGTTCGTCAACTCGACCGGCGGCCACCACGCGCTTACCCACGGCGGCGCCGGCGTGCTCGACCAGCTCGTGCGGCTCGAGAAGTGGCAGTGCGACATGGGGGCCGAGCTCGCGATGAAGCTGAAGGCGACGAAGGATCTCAACGATGTCCCGCTGCTCGACAACACGGCGATGCTGTTCCTGCCCGACATGGGCGACCCGGCTCCGCACGATCACACCGCGCTCGCGCCGATCGTCGTCGGCAAGCTCGGCGGGAAGCTGCGCACCAACGTCAGCAACAAGTTCAACAAGGAGCCACTCGGCAACTTGTTCGTCGGCCTCGGCCAGGCGTTCGGGCTGCCGATGAACACCTTTGGCGTCGATGGCACGAAGCCCGTCGCCGGCCTGCTCGCCTGAGCGGCTCGTTCATCCCGACCCGGTGGTGCCGCGACACCTAAGGATGCTCATCTTTCGACGGGCTCAAGATGAACGGGCCTGCCGCACCTCTTCCCGGGTCTTTCTCTGTCCGTGCCCACCCGTGGTGGATAATCTCAGCGCGCGGGGCGCTTCAGCCCGAGCCGCGCCATCCGATACACGACGGTGCGCCGGGGCAGATCGAGCCGGGTCGCGGCCGCAGTCACGTTCCACCGCGTGCGCCCCAGCGCCTCGAGCAAGAGCTCCCGTTCGGTCGCCTTCAACGCCCCGCGCAGGCTCTCGGCCGGTGCCTCGTGCGTCAGCCGCGCCGGCAATGCATCGCGCCCAATCTCGTCACGCAGCGCGGCGCGCGCCGCCCGGCTGACCACGTTCTTCAGCTCGCGCACATTGCCGGGCCAGCGGTAGCGAACGAACAACCCCTGCGCCTCGTCCGACAGCACCAACCGCGGCCGCGCCAGCCGCGCCCGCACCAGCGACAGGAAATGGTCCGCCAGCGGCAACACATCGCCCGGCCGGTCGGCCAGCGCAGGGATCTTCAGCCGCACTGGAAACAGCTCCACGTGCTGCCCCTGCTCGAGCGTCACCACCACCCTGCCCTTCGCGCGCGCGAGCAATGCCTGCACCGCTTCGCCCGGCAGCACGCCCGCCTCGCGAACGATCACCGGCCCATCGCCCGCCTTCGCAAGGCCCGCTGAATCGGCCGCGTGTACCACCCGCGCGCTTGACCCCGCCAGTACCCGCGCCAGCGTCGCTCGCCCTGCCCCCCGCGGCCCTTCCACCGCCGCGGCCGCATCACCGCCACTCAACCGTTCGGCAGCTCCGAGCAGCCGCACCATCACTGGCTCGCTCATCACCGGGTCGGTTGGCCACGCCTCCTCGGGCTCGAGCCTCTCAATTGCGCGCTCGATCAACGATTCGGCATCGATGCCATCGGCTGGAGACGACGCGCTCACCACCCGCGCGCGCAGCCCCGCCACCTCGGGAAGCCGCGCCAGCAGCGCCACCAACGCTGGCTCGCCCAACTCGGGAATCACCGCCGCCAGCACTTCCGACGTCAGCTCGCCCCAGCACGTCGCCGGCTGCACCGCGCCGGTCGCTTCGGTCAGCCGCCGCAACAGCGACAGCCGCGCCGGCGTGTTCAGCGGCGGCATCGCCACCAACACCAGGGCCACGGGCCGCGCCGCACCCGCCCGCAGCGTCTCGTCGTGAAGGCGCGAAGACATTTCGTCATGGCTCGCGAGCCGCGGCCGCCCCGGCACCGTCGACGCCGCTCCGAGAAAGATGAGGCGCGCGTCGCCAACCGCGAGCTCGTCGCCCGGCCGCGCCACCACCGCCGCAGAGAGCTGCACCTCGTTCAACAGCGTGCTCCCCGTGGCGCCCAACGGCTCGACCAGCACGCCGTCTTCGCGCGCGGTGAGCGTCAGCTGCCTTGCGGCGATTCGCGGGTCGGGCAGCGTCACCTGCACGTTCGGCCCGCGGCCAACCACCACTGCGCGGCCCGCCGGCAGCTCGACGGGGAACGCGCGGTAGGGCAACACCACCAGCACAGAGAGCCTCGGCTGCACGAAGGTGAAACTAACGAACTGCTGCCGAAATCACCCGCCTATACTCCGCGCCCCATGGCGACTTCGGACCGACGTGGTTTCCTCAAAGTGCTCGCAGGGGTGTTCGGCGCAGGGATTACCGCGATCGCGGGCATCCCCCTGCTTGGCGCCGCGCTCACCCCGCTGCTTCGTCGCACTGGTGACAACTCGAAGCTGATCAAGGCGGTGGCCGAGAAGGACCTGATCGTCGGCGTGCCCCGCCGGGTCGAGCTCACCTCGGTCGTCGTCGACGGCTGGTCTCGCGCGGTCGGCGTCGTCGGCGCCACCTGGCTCTTGAAGAAGGCCGACGGCTCGATCAGCGCGCTCTCGAGCATCTGCCCGCATTCTGGCTGCAGCATCGGCCAGAAGACGAAAGAGACCTACGGCTGTCCGTGCCACGCCTCGGCCTTCTCTTTCGAAGGCGTGCCGCTGGAAGGCCCGTCGCCCCGCACCATGGATCCGCTGGCCGTCGAGGTGAAAGACGGCCTCGTCTTCGTGAAGTGGGAACGTTTCAAGGTGGGCGTGAAGGAACGGCGGCCCGCCTGATGTTGAAGCCAATCATTCGCTGGCTCGACGTCCGCACGTCGCATCGCACCCACTTCAGCGCGCTGCTCGAGTCGCCGCTTCCCGGCGGAGCGCACTGGGCCCGCACCTTCGGCGCGCTGGTCATCATTCTCTTCGCCGTCGAAGCCCTGACGGGCGTCGGCCTCTCGCTGTGGTACGCGCCGACCACCACCGATGCGTGGGCCAGCGTTCACTTCATCCAGCACCAGCTGACCTTCGGGTGGATGCTGCGCGGGCTTCACCACGTCACCGGCAACGTGCTGATCGTGGTCGCGATTCTTCACGTGCTGCAGGCGCTCCTGTGGGGCGCGTGGAAGGCGCCGCGCGAGCTGAGCTGGATCGTCGGCCTGCTCGGAATCCAGGCGCTGATTCTCATCTCGCACACGGGCTACCTGCTGCCATGGGACCTTCGCAGCTACTGGGCGACGCAGGTGCTGGTCGGCATCGCGGGCAACCAGCCCATCGTCGGCGAGCTCGCGGTGCGCGTGATTCAGGGCGGCGCCGAGGTCGGCAACGCGACGCTCACCCACCTCTACTCGATGCACATCCTGCTCACGCCCGGCCTCTTTGCCGGCGCGATCGCCGTGCACCTGTGGACCAAGCGAAAGCATGGCGAGTTGGCGCCACCGGGGATGACGGCCGAAGCCGCCGCCGAAAAAGCGCAGACGTATTTCCCGCACCAGCTCGTTCGCGATCTCGCCGCGGGGTTCGTGGTGATGCTCGGCATCGTCCTCTACGTGTGGCGCACGAATGGCGTCGAGCTGGGCGCTCCGGCGGATCCGTCGATCGAGTACGTCGCCCGCCCTGAGTGGTACTTCTTACCCATCTTCCACCTGCGGCACTGGTTCACGGGCTCGGCTGAGTTCATCGCCACCACCGTGATTCCCGGCATGGCCGTCAGCTTCCTGGCCGCGCTGCCCTTCCTCTACGAACGCCTGCAGCCGCGCGTGAAGCAGGCGCAGAAGATCCTGATCGGCCTGTCGCTGGCTGGCATGGCGGTGGCCCTCTTCCTCGGCGTCTCGACCGCGATGGCCGACGCGGCGAACGTCGAAGAAGTGAAGATCAACGAGAAGGCCGACGTGTGGGCGAAGCAGGCCCAGCAGCTCGCGATGATCGGCGTGCCTGTCTCTGGGCCGCTGACGCTGTACCAGAACGACCCCCACCTCTGGGGCCAGAAGGTCTTCGATCGCGAGTGCGTCGCGTGCCACGCGCCCGGCGACACCAAGCCCTACGAAGGGGCGGTCTGCCTCGACGGCTACGCGAGCCGCACCTGGATCAAGAAGTTCCTTCGCGCGCCAGACGCGCCCCACTTCTTCGGCAACACCAAGATCGACGAGATGGACGCGTTCGACGGCGACGACGAGAAGCTCGCCGCCATCGTCGAGTTCCTATACCAGCAGACGGCGAAGCCCGACGTCGACCTCAAGCTCGCGGCCGAAGGTGCGGTGCTGTACGAGAAAGAAGGATGTCTCGAGTGCCACTCGCTGGACGGGGTGGGCACGGGCATCGCTCCGGACCTGAAAGGCTGGGCCAGTGAGCCCTGGCTTGCGGCGTTCATTCGCGACCCGGGGCACGAGCGCTTCTACGGAAAGCTGAACGAGATGGACGCGTTCGACGCCGAGAAGCTCAGCAAGGCCGAGCTGTCGGTGGTCATCGGCTGGCTCCGGTCGCAGTCCGACGAAAAAGCAGGGTTCTAGAAAGCAGCCGTCTCTCGAACCTTTCCTTTTTTGAATCCCCCTCTTTCGGTACCGTCCTACCCCCAGTTCAGCTCTCTCTCGGAGGCTTTCTCGCCATGAAGTCGATTCGCGTCGCGCTGTTGATCTCTTTCTCATTCGCCGCTGTTGCCCATGCCGCTCCGGTGGCAGAGGTATGGAAGGAGAAGTGCAAGTCGTGCCATGGCGAGACCGGCAAGGGCGACACGAAGCAGGGGAAGAAAGAGAAGGTGGACGACATGACGAACGCCGGCTGGCAGACCAAGTGGACGGACGAGAAGATCAAGACCGTCATCCTCGATGGCTCCCCCGACAACAAGAAGATGAAGCCTTTCAAGGAGAAGCTGTCGGCGGAAGACATCGACGCGCTGGTCAAGCACATCCGGACCTTCAAGCCGTGAATTTGCCCGCGCTGGCAGCGGTCGGAAGAGGCATGAGAACCCTGCTCCTCGCCACGCTGTTTGCCACCGGGTTGTCTGTTGCGCTGCCCTCGTTGCCTCCGCCGTCCCACCCGTCGGACCCCGAGCTCACTGCAGCCGGGGGACGCGATGGGGGGAAGAAGAAGAAGGAAGAATCGAAGGAAGAGGACTGCGCTATTTCTTGAAGAGGTCGGCCTTGAGCACGACATCGCCACCGGCGGTGACCCTCACGGTCGCCTTCCGGTTCACCCCCAGCTGAGAATTCTTGAGGGTGAAGGTGGCGATGCCCGGGGGGACCTCGATGGGGTTCTTCAGAGGCGTAATTCCGTAGCTCTTCCCGTTGTAGAAGACCTCGGCCCACGGGTTGACGCGCACCGTGACGTGCCCCGGCTTCGGCGCAGGCAGCCTTCGTTTGATTCGTGCCGGCCGCACGGGCTCTGCCGCATCTTCCACGACGACGAGAAGCTCGGGGTCGGCAACGACTTCCACGTCGACAGACGCATCGGCGACCGACACCTTCAGCTCGGCGGCAACCTTCGGCTCGGGCACCACTTCCGGCGGCCCGCTCCGCGTTGCCGCCCACCCGACCAGGGCCAGCACCACCGCGCCCCCCGCCGCGACGAAAGGCCACCGGCGCGGAATCGGAGTGCCCACCACCACCAAAGGCAACGGCACCGCCACCATGTCGGGCCCCGAGGTCGTCTGGCCCCGCTGCAGCGCAGGCTCGATCACCGTCGGGTGCACCGCCCACAAGTCGCTGGGCGGCGGCAGGATTCCCTTTGGAATCGGCAGGACGTCGGTCTTCCCGCCGCCGATCGCTGGCTCCATCGTCGCGACGCTGGGGTTCGTCAGCACCACGTCGCGGCCGAAAATCTCTTCGAGGAAGCTCGCCACGTGCGCCGACGTCAACGGCTCACCGGACACCGCGATGAACTCTTCGAGCGCGTGGCCGAACGCGTCGGCGCTTTCCCACCGCTTCGACGGGTCGCCCTGCAGCGCCTTTTCGAGAATGACGTTCAGCTCGTGCGGCAGATCATCCCGGTGCAGGTACGGCCGGCGGTTCTGCACCGCCTCTTCCGGTGACTTCGGCGAGCTCTCTGGCATCTCGAGCGTGACGAGCTCGTGCAGCAGCACCCCCATCGAATACAGGTCGATGCGCGCGTCGATGGTGGCCCCGGGGATGAACTGCTCGGGCGCCATGTAGGTGAACTTTCCCTTCAGCCTTCCGGTGAAGGTGAAGCTGCGCGTCATCGCCTTGGCGATGCCGAAGTCGACCAGCTTCACCGCGCCCGAGAAGCTCACCAGCACGTTGTCGGGGCTCACGTCGCGGTGAAGAATTCCCAGGGGCCGCCCGCCCTCGTCCGTCAGCCGGTGCGCGAACTGCAGCCCCTGAAGCGCCTGCGCGCAGATGCGGGCGGCGATGCGCGGGGGAAAGCGCAGGTTCCGTTTCCGGGCCTCGTTCAGACACGCGCGGCAGCTGCGACCGTGCACGTGCTCCATCGCGATGAACCAGGTGTCATTCTCGTGCTCGAGCCCGAAAATCTGGGCGATGTTCGGGTGCTGCAGCTGGGCCGCCAGCCGCGCCTCGTTGAGGAACATGTCGATGAAGCCCTGGTCGTCGGCCAGGTGCCGCAGAATCCGCTTGATGACGACGGTCTTCGAGAAGCCGGCCGGGCCTTCCTGACGCGCGAGAAACACCTCTCCCATGCCGCCGGTGGCGATCAGAGACAACAGTCGGTATTTGCCGAGCTTCTCGGTCTCCATCGCCTCGAACCGCCCTGCCAACCTAAAGGCCGGGCGCCAATCGCTGTGACGCCTGAGCGAGCGTGACGGGTTCGCCGTCGCTCCACAACCACGCAAATACTTCTTTCAGACGCTTGAGCTTCTCTCGCACGGGGACGTTCAGGTCGCGCTGCTGTGTCGCGAGGGCGCGGGGCACTCCGTCGGACACGTCGAGCACATCGATCGCGTGCAGCTCGAAGTTCAGCAGCGCGTCACGCTTCAGAGTCGCGTAGGTCGCCTTCACCACCGCCCAGGGCAGCTGGGTGACAAACGTGCCGATGAAAGGCAGCCGCGTCACCGGGGCCACCATCATCGGCAGCTCGACCAGCGGCGCCGTGCCCTTCGAGTAGGGGGCGAGCAAGTCGGGCCGGTACGGACCCCGCGGAGCAAAGAGCACCCGCGGCGTGTCCAGCACCGCCCGCGATGGCCGCCCCGCGACGCGCAGCGCGCCCATCACCAGCGCCTTTGCCGAGTAGTACGGCACCGCCGGAAAAGCCGACGAGTCGTAGGTCAAGCCCAGGTTCGCGACCGCCTGCAGCAGCTGGGGCGACAGCGTGTAGCCGGGCGCGCGGAACCCGACCGGAGCGACGCCCACCGCCGCCTCGATCGCTTCCTGCGCCGCCGCCAGGTCGTCTGCGATCTGCAGCGGCGTGCGGCGCGACAGCGCGTAGTCGTGGCGAAAGCTGTGGCTTGCGATCTCGACGCCCGCCGCGTGCGCCTTCTGCAGGCCCTGCGTCATCTTCGGATCCAGCACGTCTTCCCCGATCGCAAAGAACGTCGCCGGTTTCCCGTCGAACAGCTCGAGGCAGCGATCGATGGCCACCTTCGAGACCAGCGTCCGCGCGTGGCCGTCGATCAGCGACTCGTCGAGGCCCTGAATGCGCAGGTAGTGCGGCAGGGTGTCGAGATCGACGGACACCGCTGCCAGGCGAGCCAACGGCTACTGCCCCCGCACCCGGATCACGTAGACGAGCTTGGCGACGTTGCGCAGCACGTTCGGCACGCGGCGGAAGAGGTGAATCGACGGCTGCCGCTTCTCGTGCAGCTGAATCGGAATCTCGAGCACGTTCAGCCCGTCGCGCCACGCGCGCACCACGAACTCGCTGGCAAAGACGTCCATGTCGACGACGCAGCGAGCAATGGTGGGCAGCAGTGCTTCGCGGCGGAAGGCCTTGAGCCCGTGCGTGTCGGTGCCCTTGAAGCCGAGCGCCGCCCACAGCACTTTGTTGTGAACGCGCGTCGCGAGCCGCCGAATGATGGGGCGTTCGTCGGAAGCGCCCGCGGCCGCTTTGCTGCCGACGACCAGGTCGGCCTCGCGGCTCTCGAGCCGGGGAAGCGCGGCGTCGTAGAAGACGAGATCGCAGAGGTCGATTTCGTCGCAGACCACCAGCTCGCCTTTCGCCAGCTGAATGCCTTGCTTCAGCGCGCTGCCGTAGTTGGGCGTCTCGCTGTGAAACCACTTGAGGCGTGGGTTGGATGCACACATGCGCGTGAGGATCTGCGGCGTGGCGTCGCGAGAGCCGTTCTCGGCGAAGATGATCTCGTAGTCCCAGCCGCGGCTGTCTAGCCCTGCGGTCAGCTCGCGGGCGGCGGACTCGACGATCGACTCCTCGTTGTAGACGGGGATGACGATGGAAAGATGAGGTGACACCCTCGTAAGGTAACGTGCCTCAGCCTTTAGGCGTATCGAATTCAAGGAGAGCCATGAAGGTCGCGTGCCCTTCCTGCAACGCAAACCTCAACATCGACGACAAGAAGATTCCGGCCGGGGGAGCTCGCATCAAGTGCCCGACCTGTCAGCAGATCTTCCCCGTCAAGCCGCCGGCCGCTGCCTCGTCAGGGGCCGTGCCTCTGCCCGGCATCAGCGCCGCCAAACCTCAGCCGCAAGACTGGGAAGAGGAGTCGACCCGGGTGATGCCGCCCGAGATGATTCCCGGCGCGCTCACCAACGCCGCGCCCCCTTCGAACATCGGCGCCATCCCGCTTCCCGGCGCGAGAGGCCCGGCCCCCACCGTGTCGATGCGGGCGGCCGCAGTGCCGCTGCCCGGGGCGATGAGCGCCCCCAGAACCAACGCTGTGCCGCTGCCCGCCATCAGCGCCGCGCGTCCGCAAGCAGCGCCGAGCTGGGAAGACGAGAAGACCCGCGTCGGCAACGAGACGATTCCTGCGCCGGGCTTCGACTTCGACCCCTCGGCGACGCACACCGGCGCGGTGCCGCTGCCAGGCAACTACGAGCCCACCCGCATCGGTGCGCCCGCCGCGATTCCGCTGCCCGGCGCGACGCAGCTGCAGCCCGCCGCCGTCGACGAGGCCGACTTCGCCGACGACGCCGACATTGGCTTTGTGGACTCGGGTCCCACCGCCGCCCATCCGGCCGTGCCGCTGCCCGGCAACTACCAGGCGACCACGATTCAGCCGGCGCCCACCTTCGCGCGCGCGTCGATTCCTCTGCCCGGCAACGCCACCGAGGTTCGCCAGGTTCCGCCGCGCGCCGCAACGATTCCCCTGCCGGGAAACTACGCCGCCACCGAGATGCGGAAGGTGCCCCCGCCTTCGGCGATTCCGCTTCCCGGTAACTACGCCGCCACCGAGATGCGGCAGGTACCTTCCTCGGCGATTCCGCTTCCCGGCAACTACGCCGCCACCGAGCTGCGGCAGACGCGCAGCCCCGCGGCCGCCGCCATTCCACTTCCGGGCAGCGCGCCCACCAGAGACTTCGACCCGTTCGCCGCGACCGGCGAGCACGAGGCCTTCGACTCTGGCGGCGCGATTCCGCTGCCAGGCGACAGCGAACCAACCCGCGAGCACCAGGCCTACGACCCGAACTCGGCGATTCCGCTGCCAGGTGAGTACCAGTCGCTGACGGGCGAAGACCTGCCACCTCAGCCAGATCCGTTCAGCTTCGACGCGCCGCCGCCGCAGCACACGGTGCCGGCCGCGCCGCAGTTCGACTTCTCGGATCTTCCTTCGCCAAAAGGAGCGCAGTTCGACCCCGCGCCCGACCCCATCTTCGTGCCGCCTCCGCCTCTGCGGCAGGTGACGCCGGCCCCGGCGATGGATTTTTCGGATCTGCCGTCGCCGCGTGGCGCTTTCGCTGCCGCGCCCGCGGCTGCCCAGTTCGAAGACCTGCCTTCGCCTGCCGGTTCGGCCGACCCCTTCGAGTCGCCCGACTTCTCGAACGATCTTCCGAGCCCCGCGATCGACAACCTGCCGTCTCCTGCAGTGTCAGCCGGCGGCGACTTCAGCTTCGACATGGCGCCGCCCCCGCCGGTGACGCACGCGCCCACCGCGCCTGCGGGACTTCCGCCGGCGAACCCGTCATTCGGTGAGGTCGAGTTCGACAGCGGCGGCGAGTCGCTGGAGTTCGACCCGTCGAACACCCCGAAGAACAGCTTCGACGATCTCGAAGCCGACCTGTCGGCCCCGCCCGTGTCGGCCAAGCCGGCCACTTCGGCCGACGGCCTCGAGATGCTGTCGTTCATCGACCAGACCGCGCGTGAAGCCGGCGTGAAAGAAGGTCAGAACAAGGCGCGCCGTTTCCACATCCGCCGCCGAAGCGGCAAGGTGTTCGGCCCGTTCGAAGACGCCGTCATCATCAAGATGCTCGAAGATGGGCAGCTGCTGGGCAACGAAGAAGTCTCGCTGGACAGCGAGTCGTGGCAGCCCATCGGAGGTGAGCCCACCTTCCAGGCGGCGATCACGGCGCTGATGGAGTCGCCTTCGAAGTCGCCCACCACGGCGATTCCGCAGCAGGGCGATCATTCGCAGTCGGCCGCTTCGATGGACCGCCTGAAGAACCTCTACGAAGGGCGCATGGCGGCCGTCGCCGTCGTGCAGGGCAAAGAGCCGGTGCCCTTCCGCAAGAAGCTGCCCTTCATCGTGCTCGCCGTGCTCGTCCTCGCGATCGGAGGTACGGGCGCCTTCCTCGGCACCACGCCGTACGGCTTCTTTGCGCTCAAGGTGCTGTTCCCCGCGAAGGTGAAGCCGGGCAGCCGCGAGTTCACCGACTTGGAGGCAGCCAAGAAGGCGCTGCTGTCGGACACCTTCAAGGGCTACCAGCAGGCGCGCGACACGGCGCAGGCGACGTTGCGTGTGAAGGAATACCCCGAGGCGCGCGCCATCTGGTGCCAGTCGATCTTCTACCTGCAGCGCAAGTACGCGGCCGCGACCCAGCCCGAGATGCAGCAGGCGATGGGCGAGCTCGAGAACATCGAGCTGCTCGGCGCCAAGCACCCGGAAGTGGTGAAGGCGCGCGCCGGCCTGGCGCTGACGCAGAAGAACGCGGACGAAGCCCTGTCGCTGCTGGGCGATGCGATCGCGCGCACCGAGAACGCCGACGACCTCGAGCTGCTCTTCCTGCGGGCCGAGGCGTACATGCAGAAGAACCAGCTCGCGCAGGTGAAGAGCGAGCTCGAGCAGATCCTGAAGCGCAAGCCCGATTCGGCGCGCGCGCATCACGCGATGGGCAACCTGCACCAGCTGCAGAAGGAAGCCGACCTGGCCGCTGGTCAGTACGAAGAGGCGTTGAAGGCCGACCCCGAGCACGCGTCTTCCGCGGTCGAGTTGGCGGCGATTGAGTTGCTGATTCGAAAGGACGTGACGAAGGGCGCCGTCGCCGTCGAACAGGCGCTGGGCGATTCGAGCCGCGACAAGCTGGGCCCCGCCGAGCTCGGCAAGGCACTGGCGCTGAAGGCCGAAGCGCTGGCGATGCAGCACAAGACGGAAGAGGCGGTGCCGCTGTTCGAAGAGGCGCTGAAGGCCGACCCGGGCAACCCGTTCACGAAGGCGCGGCTCGCGGCGGCCTACGTCGCGCAGCACGACCACGAAAAGGCGCTGCCGTTCTTCAAGGCCGCCACCGAAGCGTCGCCCGAGAGCCTCGAATACGCCGAGGCCTACCTGTCGTCGCTGATCGTGCTGGGCAAGATGGAAGACGCGACGCGGGTGGTCGCGGGTTCTCGCGCGCGGTTCCCCGGCAACGCACGGCTCACCTACCTCTCGGCCCGTGTCGACGACGCGCTCGACCGCGCGAAGGAAGCCGAAGCCGCGTACCTGAAGGCGGCCGCAGCGGATCCGACGCTGGTCGACGCGCACCTGTACCTCGCGCGGCTCTACGTCCGTTTCCGCCGGCTCAGCGAAGCCAAGCCGCAGCTGGAAGAGGCGATGAAGAAGGCGCCCGACAACGCGGAGGTGCGCGTGGTGATGGGGGAGCTGGCGCTGTCAGACAACGACCTCGAGCGCGCAGAGGTGGAGCTGAAGAAGGGGCTCGAGCTGAACCCGACGCTGGCCGAGGCCTACGTCGGCATGTCGAGGCTGGAGCTCGCGAAGGGCCGGGTCGACCTCGCGCTGAGCCAGGTCGACAAAGGCTTGGGCATCAACCCGCACGTCTTCGGTGGCCGGGTGCAGCGCGGCACGTCGCTGTGGAAGGCAGGGAGGCTGGAAGAAGCGGTGAAAGAGCTCGAGGCGGCGCGGCTCGACGAGCCCCGCAATACGTCGATCATCGTCACCCTCGGCGCCGTCCAGCTCGAGAAGAAGGACTTGAGCGGAGCCACGGGCAGCCTGATGGCCGCGTTGACCAGCGAGCCGTCACACCCCGAAGCGAACTTCTACCTGGCCAAGGTGAAGAACCTGAAGGCCGAGCACACGGGTGCGATCGAGCACATGAAGCGCGCGCTCGAGATGCAGCCGAAGCGCCCCGAGTTCCGTTACTGGATGGGGAAGATCTACCTCGACGCGAAGAAGTCTCAGGAAGCGATCGAAGAGTGGAAGCTGGCCCTGGATCTCGACCCCCGCTACACCGACGCCCTCGACGCGCTGGGCCACGTCTACCTCGACCGCAACGACATCAAGAAGGCGGTGCAGTTCTTCCAGCGCGCGCTCGAGACGGATCCGAACCGCACCGCGGTGCAGGCGGCCATTGGTGATGCGTACTCTCAGGCCGAAGAATGGGGCCAGGCGATCGCCACCTACGAAAAGGCGCTGAAGGCCGACCCGGACTTGAAGACGGTCTACTTCAAGCTGGGCTCGGCCTACGGAGAAGAAAAGAAGTGGGACCAGGCGATCACCTTCTACAAGAAGGCCACCGCCGTCGAGCCCGACAACGCCGACGTCTGGCTGCGGCTCGGCTACGCGTACAAAGAACAGAAGAAGCGCGGTGAAGCGGCCAGTGCGTTCGAGCGGTACCTGGCCAAGCGCCCCGATGCCGACAACAAGAGGGAAATCGAAGACGAAATCGACTACCTGAAGAAGAAGGAGGAATAGGTGCTCGACAAGAATTTCGTCGCAAAGAACTTCGATGGGGTGGTGGCACGGCTCGCAGACCGCGGTGGCAATCTGGACTTGAGCCAGTTCAAGCTGCTGTTCACCGAACGCCGCGCGCTCACCATCGAGCTCGAAGGGCTGCAGGCGCAGCGCAACCTCGCCAACGAAGAGATGAAGAAGCTGGCGAAGTCCGACCCGGCGGCGCTGGACGCGAAGCGGGCGGCAATGCGCGAGGTCGGAGATCAGATCAAGGCGCGCGAGCCGAAGCTCAAAGAGCTCGAGGCGGCGCTGGACGCGCTGCTGTTGACGGTGCCGAACCCGCCGCACGAGTCGGTGCCGCCGGGGAAGAGCGAGGCCGACAACAAGACGGAAAGGGTCTGGGGCGAGAAGCCGAACTTCCTCTTCACCCCCAAGCAGCACTTCGACATCGGAGAGAAGCTGGGAATGCTCGACTTCGAGCGTGCCTCGAAAGTGTCGGGCAGCCGCTTCGCCTTCTTGAAGGGCGGGCTTGCGCGAATGGAAAGGGCGCTGGTCTCTTTCATGATCGATCAGCACACCACGCGCGGCTACGAGGAGATGATTCCGCCGTACCTCGTCAACCGCAACGCGATGATGGGCACGGGCCAGCTGCCGAAGTTCGAGAACGACGCGTTCAAGACCGCAGGTGAACAGGAGCTCTTCCTGATTCCCACCGCCGAAGTCCCGGTGACGAACTACCACCAGGACGAGATCCTCGAAGCTTTGGAGCTGCCGAAGAAGTACTGCGCCTTCTCGCCCTGCTTCCGCGCCGAGGCAGGCGCCGCCGGCAAAGACACGCGCGGCCTCATCCGCATGCACCAGTTCCACAAGGTCGAGCTGGTGATGTTCAGCAAGCCGGAAGACTCGCTGAAGCACCTCGAGACGCTGGTCGGCGACGCGGCTTCGATTCTCGAGAAGCTCGGCCTTCACCACCGCGTCACCCTGCTCTGCACCGCCGACCTGGGGTTCGCGTCCCAGAAGACCTACGACCTGGAAGTGTGGCTGCCGGGCCAGCAGGCGTTTCGCGAGATCTCCAGCTGCTCGAACTTCGGCGACTTCCAGGCGCGCCGCGCGAAGATCCGCTGGCGCCCTGCGAAGGGCGACAAGCCGCAGATTCTTCACACCCTGAACGGCTCGGGCCTCGCGGTCGGCCGCACGCTGGTCGCGATCCTCGAGAACTACCAACGGGAAGACGGCACGGTGGCAATTCCTCCTGCCCTTCAGCCGTACATGGGAGGCCTCACCGAGCTGAAGCCTTGAGAGCGGTTCCCGCCGTCGCCGCGCTGTTGTTCGTCGCGGGATGCGGGGGCACCCAAGCAGGCGGAGTGAAGATCGCCGTCGGCTACACGGGCCCGAGAGACGCGTGCCTCGTCGTGCGCGTCGCCAGCGTCAGCAAGCCGTCGAAGGTGGAAGAAAGGCGGCTCGACAAGCTCACCGCCACCGCCAACCGCACCATCGGCGTCATCCCCGCCGACGGCGACGGCGACGCGCTGACGGTCGAGCTGTTGGTGCGCGAGCGCGGCTGCGAAGGAAAGCAGGTGTGGCGCAAGGCGCTTTCGGCGACCGCTGCCCGGCCTGCGGCGCTGCTCGAAGTCAGCATCGTGGTTCGCGACGCCGACGACGACACGTTCGCCGACGCGACGGGCCCGTTCACCAACGGCCAGGAAGCGGGAACCGACTGCGCCGACGAGCAGAACGCGGTGCACCCCGGGGTGGAAGAGCGGTGCAACGGCCTCGACGACGACTGCAATGGCGTGCGCGACGACGGCCTGCCGCCCACCTTCTTCTTTGCCGACAGCGACCACGACGGCTTCGGCGACAACCGGCTCGACGCGGGCCAGACGGCGTGCGTGCTGCCGCCGGGCTTCGCCACCGACGCGGGCGACTGCGACGACACGCGGCCCTTCGTGCACGCCGCAGCGGCCGAGACCTGCGACGGCCTCGACGACGACTGCGATCAACAGACAGACGAAGGCTTCTTCGTCGGCGACGGGTGCGACGCGGGAGCGACCTGCTCCGGCACGCTGCAGTGCACCGACGCCGGCACCTCGGCCTGCGCGAGGGCGATGCCGCTGCTCGGCTGGTACCCGGACGAAGACGGCGACGGCCACGGGCTGATCGATGGAGGGGCCGTGCTCGCGTGCACCCAGCCGCCGGGCCGGGCGCCCAGCGCAGACGACTGCGACGACACCAACCGCTTCATCCACACCGGCGCGCGCGAAGTCTGCGACGGCCGCGACGACGACTGCGACCCCACCACCCTCGAGACGTGCAGCGACGCGGGCTTCAAGGGCTTCACCCGGTTCCCGTTGCCGACCAACGCGGGCTGGAATGCGATCGCTCCTTTTGGCCGCGGCTTCACCTGGGTGGTGGGCGACGGAAACCAGATCGTCCTTCGCTATTTCTTCGCGGCCGTCGTGCCTGATGCGGGGCAAGAAGACGGCGGAGAAATCGACGCGGGCTCAGGCGTGCCGGGCTTCGGCGACGGCGGGTTCATCAACTACACCGGGAAGTGCAACGGGAACTTCCGCGCCGCGTGGGCGACGCCGCAGGGCCGGGTGTACCTGGGCGAAGGAAACCAGATCGATCGCCTCGAGCTCGACGCCGGCTGTCTCGAGGGCTGGCACAAGATCGAACCGTCGGCCGAAGTCAGTGGGCTGTCGGGCGTGGTGGCGGGCGACGGCGGCGTCACCCTTTACGCGACGTTGAGAGACGGCCGCGCGGTGCAGGTGCGCGAGACGGGCGACGGCGGCGCGCGCGAGCGGACGTGGGCCCCCGACGCGAGCAACGCCGAGCTCTACACAGTGACCACGGCAGGGAGCGACACGCTCTTCGTCGCCGGCACCGCGCAGCCGGGCGCTTCGCACGGGTACTTCGCCAGGCTTGATCGCGACTCCACCATTCTCGCAGTGCCGGGCGCCGCGCAGCTGCGCGTGCAGTCCTCGAGTGCGCTGGGCCCCTCGCTCGCCTACTTCGCCGGCAGCAACAACACGCTCTTCTCGTTCGAAGACGCCGGCTACCGGGTGCTCTCGGGCCCCTTCTCTGCCGCGAGCCACTTCGCTGGGGTCTGCGCCTTCGGCCTCAACCAGGTGCTGGTGGTCGACACCGAGGCCCGCGTCTGGCGCTACAGCGGCACCGTTCAGGCCGACGGTGGGTCGATCGAGCTCTGGGTCGACCTCAAGCCTTCGACCAACGGTTCCTTGAGGGCAATCGGAGCCACCGCCCCCGACGACGTCTGGGTGGCGGGCGACAACAACAGCATCCTTCACTTCGGCGAGTGACAACCCCGATTTAGTGGTGCTAGGAGGCCCACCACTTCACCGTCAGCAGACAAGGTGGAGGCGCGTCGGTCACGTCGTCGATGGAGCAGTGGCCGAGCGGCTGAAGGCGGCGGTCTTGAAAACCGTTAAGGGTGAAAGCCCTTCGAAGGTTCGAATCCTTCCTGCTCCGTGACAGGTGTAGAAGTTTGGCTCTTTGAAATGAAATTGACGGAGAGTTGGCCGAGCGGCTGAAGGCGCAGGTTTGCTAAACCTGTATACTGGCAACGGTATCGAGGGTTCGAATCCCTCACTCTCCACCATGTTTTGGGCTCCCTTAGCTCAGCTGGATAGAGCGTTGGACTACGAATCCAAAGGCCAGTGGTTCGAATCCACTAGGGAGCACACGCAGAGCCTTCGATGAACGATTCACGATTCATGGGGGAGGCGCTGGAGTTGGCGAAGGCCGCAGGCGACCTGGGGGAAGTGCCGGTCGGGGCGGTGGTTGTGGTGGGTGGGCAGGTGGTGGGTCGCGGCTACAACCGGCGCGAGGTGGACTGCGACCCGTTGTCGCACGCAGAGCTGAAGGCGATTGCTGAGGCGAGTGCGGCGTTGAAGTCGTGGCGGTTGAGCGAAGCGACGCTGTACGTGACGTTGGAGCCCTGCACGATGTGCGCAGGGGCGCTGATTCAGGCGCGGCTGGGCCGGCTGGTGTTCGGAGCGATGGACCCGAAGGCAGGGGCAGTCGGAAGCCTGTATGACCTGCTGAAAGATGATCGGCTGAACCACCAGGTGGCGGTGACCCGGGGAGTACTGGAAGTAGAGTGCAGCACGATTTTGAAGGACTTCTTCGTCGCGCTTCGAGGGCGGAAGAAGGCAGCACCCAAATAGCTTCTGGAGAGCTGGCCGAGTGGTCGAAGGCACCTGACTCGAAATCAGGCGTACCGGTAACGGTACCGTAGGTTCGAATCCTACGCTCTCCGCTTCGAGGGCCAGGGAGAGGTGGCCGAGTGGCTGAAGGCGCACGCCTGGAAAGCGTGTGAACTGGAAACGGTTTCGTGGGTTCGAATCCCACCCTCTCCGCTGAACGAGTTTTGTGGTCGGGACAACGCGGGGCCGTGAACCCCGCCAGGTCCGGAAGGAAGCAACGGTAGCGTTACTTCGCGTGTGTCCCGGCCGTTCTTTTTGACCCAAACGCGTCGCATCCTTCACCGGGTGCGGCGCGTTTGGCTTTTGGGAGTCAGATGGAAAGTGTCGAGGTGGTAGAAGGCACCGTGGCCGCCGCCCCTGGTTCAGATTTTGGAGTCGAGCTCGTCTCGCGCATTGGCGCGCGGCTGGCCGAAGGTGGCTTCAAAAAGCGCGAGCCGGGCATCTTCACGAAGGAGATCGCGCCCGACGTGCTGGGCTGGGTGGGCATCACCGTCACGGGGAAGAAGGCCGATGGCCTGGTGTACGTGGATCCGATCGTCGGCATCCGTCACCAGCTGATCGAAGAGAAGTGGGCGAAGCTGCTCGACGAGAAGCCGCACCCGTACCTGCTGCCGACGCTGAGCACGAACGCGGGCTTCCTGGGGCCCCGCCGCGAGTACAAAGAGTGGGGCTTCGACGAGACGAAGGACAACACGTCGATCATCGCCCGCCTCGCGCGCTTCGTGCTGAGCACCGGCCTGCAGTTCATGAAAGAGACGTCGTCGCTGCAGAAGGTGCTGGCGAAGACCGACATGATGGTGCCCGACAGCGAGATGTTCCGGGTGCCGATCATCCACTGGCTCTCAGGCGACGAAGAGCAGGTGCGCGTCACCCTTCGCGCCGAGATTGCCCGCACCAAGAAGCGCCGCGACAAGACCATCGCCCAGTACCGGGTCTTCGCGGACAAGCTGATGGGCGAGCTCGAGTAACTCAGGTGTTTCGTGTGAGTTGCGACTCACCTTGGTTTGGTTGAACGCGGCAGGGGGACTTGAGAGGGTCCGCCGCATGCCTCCCATTCGCCCGACCAGCAGCACTTCGACGACGTCCCCTGCCCTCCCCGTCGTCGCGCCGCGCGTGGCGACGACGCCGAAGCCGTCGGCCCCGAAAGGCACGCGCCGCGCGACCAGCGATCTTACGCTGAAGCCGAAGGCGAAGACCGTCGACCTGTCTCCGAACGCGCCGTCGTCGCGGCCCGTGGGCAGCGCGACCACCGCCAGCCTCTGGGGCAACACCCGCACCACGGGTTCCACCACCGCCGTCTCGCTTCCTCTCTCGAAGGGCGCGACCGCGATTCCCGACCGCGCCACCTTCGAGAAGCTGGCCCGCCGCGACGACGTGCCGGGTGCGCTGGGTGCGCGCGAGGTGAAGTTCCTGATGACGGGCGTCGACGGGCCGAACCCGCAGGTCTACTTCCTCAACACCAACAACTACGTCTACCACTTCGACTTCGCGACGAAGGCGCTGGGCGTCGGCATTCCCCTCGAGCAGTTCAACGCGCAGACGTACTTCAAAGACGATCGAAAGAACCTCGCCGGCACGCTGATCGCGCACGACAACTTCGAGTCGGGCGGGAAGAAGGGCATCTACGCGATGGAGTTCTGGCCGACGGATCCAGTGAAGGCGAAGCACGTCGCAATTGCGTACGAGGCGATCACCAAGGCGATGCCTTTCGCCAAGGGGCAGATCGCGTATCACCCTGCGGGCGAGACGCAGGAAGCGCTGTTCACCAAAGAGAAGGCGAAGCTGACCCAACTGGCCGTGAAGTCGATCAACACCACGGCGCTCTTCAAGAACCTCACCTACTCGCCGCTGAACCTGGGCGAAGGCTACGGAATGCTGCGGGTGATCGAGCCCGGCTCGCGGCCGCCCAGCGTGCGCGACGTCGTCATCTTCAAGTCACTTCCCAATGACCTGAGCCACGTCGGAGGCGTCATCAGCGAGGCGCCGCAGACGCCGCTGTCTCACATCAACCTGAAGGCGAAGCAGAACGACACCCCGAACGCCTTCATCAAGAACGCGTCGACGGACCCAGAGATTGCGCGGTTCATCGGCAAGCTCGTTCACTACAAGATCACCCCCGACGGCTTCGAGCTCGAAGAGGCGACGAAGGCACAGGCCGACGCGTGGCTCGAGAACGTGCGGCCCCCGAAGGCGCAGAAGCCGCCGCGCGACCTGACCGTGACGAAGATCGCGTCGCTCGATCAGCTCGGCTTCAGCGGCGTGAAGGCGTACGGCGCGAAGGCGTCGAACCTCGCCGAGCTGAAGAAGATTCTTCCCGGCAACACCGGCAAGGGTCAGCTGGCTGTGCCGTTTTCCTTCTACGACAAGTTCATGAAGGCCAACGGGCTGTACGACGCGGCCGCGAAGATGATGGCCGACCCGAAGTTCAAGGCCGACCCGGCAGTGCGCGAGAAGAAGCTGCAGGAGCTGCAAGAAAACATCGAGCGGGCGCCGATTCCGCCCGAGCTCGCCGCGCAGCTCGCAGCCGCGCAGAAGAAGTTCCCGCCCGGCCAGGCAATTCGCGCGCGCAGCTCGACGAACAACGAAGACCTGAAGGGCTTCAACGGCGCAGGCCTCTACGACTCGTACACCCACCGCCCCGACGAAGGGCACCTGGGCAACACGGTGAAGCAGGTCTGGGCGTCGCTGTGGAACTACCGCGCGTTCGAAGAGCGTGACTTCCACCGCATCGACCACATGTCGGCCGCGATGGGCGTGCTGTTGACTGACAACTTCGATGACGAGCTCGCGAACGGCGTCGCGGTGACGAAGAACGTCTACGACCCGAACTGGCCCGGCTTCTACGTGAACGTGCAGGTCGGCGAGTCCCTGGTGACGAACCCGGATCCGAACGCGACGCCCGACGAGATGCTGATCTCGGCCATCGGTGAGCACGAAGAGTACGAGACCCAGTACCTCCGCCACTCCAGCGAGACGACGGGGAACAAGACGGTGCTCACCAGGCAGCAGGTGAACGACCTGACTGCCGCGATGGAAAAGATTCAGGCGCACTTCAAGAAGCTCTATGGCGCGCAGGCGGACACCAAGTTCGCGATGGACATCGAGTTCAAGATCGACACCGCGGGCAAGCTGGTGGTGAAGCAGGCCCGGCCCTGGGTCGATTGATCAGCGGCCGAGCAACTTCGCCGGGCCTTGCGTCTCGAGCACCTTGAAGCCAGCCGCTTCGAGGTTCGCCAGGGCCCGATCGTCCCAGATGACAGCGCGGTTGAACTGCGGCGTCGCCATCGCCTGCTGAAATCGCGGGTCTTCCGGGAAGTCGCACGGAAACCAGGGGATGTTCTTCCCAAGGTAGAAGAACCCCGGCGAGCCCCACACGCCTTCGTTCACGATCACGAGGCCCGTCGCTTCCCTGCCCGCCTTCAGCACGAGGCGGAACTGCTCGGGGCGCTCGGGACGGTACGGCGAGGGAAAGAAGACGACCGCGACGGCGGCGAGCGCTGACGCTCCGATGAGCATGCGCGCGCGCGACCCACTGAGCCGACCGAGAAAGGCGAGCCAGGGCGGCGTCGCAGCGACCAGCAACAGCACGAGGCCCGGGTAGAGGAAGCGCGCCTCTTTGTGCGGCGTGAGCGTGATCGCCACCCCGTAGACGAGGCCGCAGAACGCGAAGATCGACGCGCCTTCCGCCCGGCGAACGAGGCCCAGCACGAGGCCCGGCCACGCCCACAGCACCAGCCAGCCCAGCAGCGGCAGGTAGTACCATGCGGGATCGCTGCCGAACTGCGCGGCCGCCTCGCCTGAGAGGAGGTTGAAGTCGACGTACTTGCGCAGCGAATGAAACGGAGCGCCCCAGGTGGCCCAGTCGAGCGCGCCCAGCGCAGCGGCAACGAGCGCTCCGCCGGCAACGGTGAACAGCAGCACCGTCCACTTACCGGCCCCGGCCCCGCTTATCCCGAGAGAAGTCGAGGGAGGAGCCCCGGCCCCGCTCACCCCGAGAGAAGTCGAGGGAGGAGTCTGGGTGCGGCGTTGCACGATGAGCCAGACGAGCGCGGCGACCACCACCACCGAAGAGCCGTAGCGGGTGACGACGGCGAGGCCGAGCATCGCTCCACCAGTCGCGGCGACGTGCCACGGCCGATCGCGCGCGGCGTCGAGACGTTCAAGGCCGATCACCATGAACGCGGCGCTAAAAGACTCGCCCATCGTGCGGCCGGCGAAGTGGATGACGAGGCCGTAGAGGCCGACGAGGAAGATCGACGCCAGCGCCATCGGCACGTTGCGCCGTGCGGTGAGCCGGTAGACCGCCAGCAGCATCGCGACGTGAAGCCCGTACTGCGGCACCGCGATCATCGCGCGGCGGGCCAGCGGGTCGTCGATGCCCAGCGCCGCGGCGAGCTTCAGGATCCACGCGAAGAGGCCCGGCACCGCCCAGTTGCGAAGGCCGACCTGCCATTCCCACGCGACGATGCCGTAGCCGAAGGCGCGGAAGTTCGCCGGCTCGAGCGACTGAAACACTTCGTCGGGGTGCAGCCGGCCGAGCTGCACCAGCGCCACGACCGCGGGCACCAGCGCGACCAGCGCCGAGATCTGCAGCGGTCGATGTAGCGCCGGCGCGGACAAGGGAAGCGATGGATAGCACCGTGCGGGTTAGAGTCGCGCCCATGATCGTGCTCGCGTTGTTGCTCGCCGCCGCTGCGCCGCCTGCTGCGTCCAAGGCGGACCCCTTCGTGTCTGGCGCGCAGTGGGAAGAGCTGTACCTCGCTTTCGCTGCGGCGCCTGTCGGGGGTTACTCGGCGGCCGACCGCACGAAGCTCGCGGTGGCGCTGACGCAGGGCTGCGTCGCACTCGAGTCGAAGGACCCGGTGATGGCGATCTCGCTCGGTGAAAAAGCGGTCGACTTCGAGGCCACGGCCGACGCGTTGTTGTGCGTAGGCAAGTCGGGTCAGAAGACAGATCAGAGGTCGGCAGCCGAGGCGGCACTGCGAAAGGGCGCAGCCGCATTTGCGAAAGACGGGCGTTTCCCGCTCGAGCTCGGGCGGCTGGCGATCAGCGAGAACGACGGCGATGCAGCGGTCGCAGTGCTCGCCAACGTGCCGAAGAAGTCGGCCGAGTCGAAAGAAGCCGACGCGCTGATGAAGCGGGCGCAGGCGCTGCAAGCGGAAGCGAAGAGCGCGAAGGGTGGCTTCACCGCGCAGGAACGCGAGCTCAGGCGCCGGCAGGACGCGGCGGGGAAAGGCGGCGGCGCGGTTCAGGCGCCAGCAGCGGCCCCTGCTCCTCCCGCGAACAAGGTGTTCATGTTGCGGGCAGGCGAGCGGACGCGGGTGACAATGGGCAGCTTTCAAGGAATCGCCGTCGGCGACTCCAAGATCGCAGAGGCCCGTACCGTGGGCGGCTACGAGCTCGAGATCGAAGGCGTTGCGAGTGGTCAGACCCCGTTGATGATCTGGCGCGAAGACGGCAAGCAGCAGACCTACACCATCGTCGTTCAGTGATGACCTGCCACCACTGCGGGCAGACCCACGCTGACGGCGTGTTGAAGTGCTCCCTCACCGGGCTCGCGATCGCGGCGCCCGGGCTCATCGGCACGCAGGTCGACCGCTACCGGCTCGAACGGCTGTTGGGCCAGGGCGGCTTCGGCACCGTCTTTCGCGCGCGCCACGTGCACACCGACGCCACGGTGGCGCTGAAGCTGTTGAAGCGCGAGCTGGGCGCCGACCAGTCGATGATCGATCGCTTCATGCGCGAGGCGAAGGCCGCCGGAGCAGTGGGCAGCGAGCACATCGTCGGCGTCCTCGACGCGGGCGTCACCGACGGCCAGGCGTTTCTCGCGCTCGAGTTCCTCGATGGGTGGGACTTGAAAGACCTCGTCTACCGCGAGGGCACGGACGACCCGAGGCGGCTCATCGACCTCACGCTGCAGGTGCTGGACGCGTTGGCGGCCGCGCACGCGAAGGGCATCGTCCACCGCGACATGAAGCCCGCGAACGTCTTCGTCATCCGCCGCGGCGAGAAGGACTTCGTGAAGCTGCTCGACTTCGGCATCTCGAAGATGCACCGCGAGGGCGAGACGTCCGGGCTGACGATGACAGGCGTCGCGATGGGCACGCCGGCGTACATGGCGCCCGAACAGTTCTTCGATGCGCGAAGCGTCGATGGCCGCAGCGACCTCTACTCGGTGGCGGTGATGCTCTACGAGTTGTTGGCGAAGCGGCTGCCCTTCGAGGCGCAGAGCTACGCCGAGCTGGTGGTGAAGGTGCAAACGGAGACGCCGCCCCCGTTGAAGACGGTCGCGCCCGCGCTGCCAACGGCGCTGTGTGCGGTGGTCGACCGCGGCCTCGCGCGCGATCGCGAGCCGCGGTGGCAGACAGCGCAGCAGATGGCCGAGGCGCTGCGCCTGGCGAGTGGGCCTGGCTGGACGCCCGAACGGCCGCGGGCGACGGCGCCGCCAAGGCCGCTGCCGCTCACCGACACACCATCGATGCTGATGGGGAAGACGTCGCCACCGAAGCTGCGCTCCGCCCTTCCGCCCCCGTCCTTCGGCGGGCCGGTTCAGGTGGCGCCGCCGCCGGCGGCGGCGGTCACGGCGGCGAAGAACAACACCACGATGTGGGTGATGATCCTCATCGGCGTCGCCACCGCCGGGTGCTGCATGCTCGGGTTGCTGCTGCGTTAGAGCTTCACGCCGTACAGCGCCGAATACTTGTCCTTGAGGTAGGCGATGAAGTCGACGTCGGTGAGCCCCTGCCCGGTCACCTGCTTCACGCGATCTTCCGCCTCGAGCCGATAGCCTTCGTTGTGGATGTTCTTCCGCAGCCAGTCGCGCATCGGCAGCAGATCGCCAGCAGCGATGGACGCTTCGAGGGTGGGAATCTGCCGCTTCGCGCAAGCGTAGAGCGACGCTGAGTACAGGTTGCCGAGCGCGTACGTCGGGAAGTAGCCGAGCTCGCCCCACGCCCAGTGGATGTCCTGCAGCACGCCGAGCACCGGAGTGGGCGGGGTGAGCCCGAAGGTAGCCTTCGTCTTGTCGTTCCACGCGGCTTCGAGATCCTTCACCTGCAGGTCGCCGCGCAGCAGCGGCACCTCGAGCTCGTACCGCAGCACGATGTGAAGGTTGTAGGTGACCTCGTCGGCCTCGACGCGCACAAAGGTCTTCTCGACCTTGTTCACTGCCGCGAGAAAAGCGTCGAGCGAGACGTGCCCCAACTGCGACGGGAAGTACTTCTGCAGCCCTGAGTAAAAGTGCGACCAGAACGGGCGGCTGCGGCCGACGACATTTTCCCAGAGCCGCGACTGCGACTCGTGAAGCCCCATCGACGGCGCGCTCGCCAGCGGCGTGCGGAAGTGATCAGGAAGGAAGCCCTGCTCGTAGAGGCCGTGGCCGCCCTCGTGAATCGTGCCGAACAGCGCGGGCAGCGGGGTGTCTTCGTTTAGCCGGGTGGTGAGCCGCACGTCTTGCGCGTGGGTGCCGCCGGTGAACGGGTGAATGCTCTTGTCCTGGCGGCCGGCCTCGAGGTCGAAGCCCATCGCGTGAAGCAGCTCGACGGTGAAACGCCACTGCGCCTCGACATCGAACTTCTTGTTCGCGAAGACATCGGCCGGCGGCGGCGCGCTGCACAGCGCCTCGACGATCGGCACCAGCTTCTCTTTGAGCTGCGCGAGCACGGGCGTCAGCCGCTTCACCCGCATGCCGGGCTCATAGTTCTCGAGCAGCGCGTCGTACCGTTCGCCGCCCGCCTCGTAGCCATACGCGTCGGCCTGCTCGCGGCGCAGCGCCAGCAGCTTCTCGAGCGCGGGCCGAAACACTTCAAAGTCCTTCGCCTCGCGCGCCTTGCGCCAGCCCGACAGCGCTTGCGACTGCGCGTCTGCCATCGCTTTCACCATCGCGGCTGGCACCTTCATCGCGCGGTCACGCTCCACGCCGAGCACCCGCACCATCGCGCGCTCGTCAGGAGACGCCGCCGCCACCTTCGCCAGCAGCTCGCCGAGGCGGGGGTCGATCAACCGCTCGTGGTAGAGGCCCTGCAGCGTGGCCAGCTGCGACGCGCGCGCCTGGTGGGCCTTGGGAGGCATGTACGTTTCTTGATCCCAGGTGGCGAGGCCGATGACGCCTCCCAGATCTTTCAGCTCCTGCATTCGCGACAGCAACGTCGAGAAGGTGGCGTCCATGGCACCTGATGTAGCAGACAGGGTCGCATGGCGAACCAGCTTCGATTTTTCATGACTCCCGAGGACGAGGTGGCCTTCTTGCGCTACCTCGAGCGCCATGTGATCAAGGTGTACCCCCGCCGCGTGCCGCCCGATTGGGTCGAGTTCCGCGCGGCGGCCGACAAACACCCTGAGCTTCCGGAGGAAGACGTCTACCTCGCGGCGACCGACATCGGCCCGGTGAGCGTCGACAAGATGAAGCGCGGCCCCGACAAAGGCTTCTGGCGCGTGCTCGAGACGAAGTCGCCCGTCATCTTCTGGGAACGCAGCCGGCTCAACTACGACAACGAGCTCTTGTCAGGGCAGTTCTGGGCCGAGCTGGATATTACGCAGGAAGGTGGGCGGCGAAACCCGGCTCCCGATCGCTTCCGTTCGCTGTTCATGGACATGGAAGCGTGGATGAAGAAGAGCTTCCGCCGCGGCGACCCGAAGGAATTCTGGGTCGGCCCGAACGCCGCACGCGCGATCAAAGAAGCGCAGTTGGTGTTGCGTGACAATGAGCACAAGGGCGGTACCGTCAACGTCTGGAAGTAGCCCCTCGGAGACACCAACCATGTCGTGGATGGACACCCTCGAAGACATCCGCACCAAAGACTTCCTCAAGGCGACCGAGAAGCAACGGGACAAGGCGGCGCGCGATGTCGTCAACCTTTGCAGCTACGCGTGCGCCGTCGTCAGTGTGTCGCCGATTCCGTTCTCTGACGCGGTGCTGATGGTGCCAGTGCAGTCGGCGATGGTTGCGACGGTCGGCCACATCTACGGGCGCAAGGTCACCCAGGCCGACGCGAAGCGCCTCATCCTCGAGCTCGGGGCCACCGCCGGCATCGGGATGCTCGCCCGCCAGGGAATCAAGGCGCTGTTGCCCGTCGTCGGCGCGCTGCTCACGATTCCTGCCGCGTACGCAGCCAACTGGGGCATCGGCCGCGTCGCGATCGAGTACTTCAAGAATCCCGGCGCCGTCAGCCGCGAGAACCTGAAGGAGGTTTTCGAGAACGCGAAGAAGGAAGGCAGCCAGCTGTTCTCGAAAGAGAGCTTCGAGAAGTTCCGCAAGGGAGGGACTGTCGAGGGCAAGGCGCCGAAGAAGAAGACGCCGCCGAAGGCGCCTGTCGCCGCGAAGAAGGTCCCGCTGACGAAGATCGCGAAGCTGATTGAGAACGACTTCGCCGCGCGGCTGAAGAAGAACCCGGCAGTGGTGAAGGCGATCGGGGCGAAGATCCACCTCGACATCACGGGCGATGACGGCGGGCAGTGGACGATCGACTGCGGAAAAAAGGCCGACTGGATTCAGACGGGGCTGCAGGGAAAGCCGAAGCTGAAGGTCACCACCACGTCTGAGAACTTCTTCGGGCTGGTGAACGGCACGACCAACGCGCAGCTGGCTGTGTTGTCGGGCCAGCTGGTGCTCGAGCCGATGGATCTCGAAATTGCCCAGGAGCTGGGGAAGCTCTTCGCCTGATCAGGCCGGCTCGCCGATCAGCCGCCAGGTGACGGTGGTGCCCTTGCCGGCCTCGCTGCGGATCTCGAAAGCGCCGCCGGCGGCTTCGATCAACCGCTTCACGACGGGCAACCCAAGGCCAGTGCCCTTCCCCGCGGGCTTGGTGGTGAAGAACGCCTCGGTCGCGCGCGCGAGCACTTCGGGGGCCATGCCCTCGCCTTCGTCAGTGACGGTGCACATCAGCTCGGTGGCGCCTGGCGCCCAGATCTTCAAGCGAACCTGGGCCGCCGGCCTGCGCTCCACGGCGTCGACCGCGTTCACCAGCAGGTTGATCAGCACCTGCTCGGCCGACGTGCGCGAGAAGTGGCACCAGGTTGGCGTCGAGGGGATGTCGAGGCTGATGGCGCGCTTGGTGCGGCCGGCGACGCGCAGCATCTGCACCACGTGGGTGGCGATGTCGCCAAGGTCGAGCCGTTCGGAGTCACCCCCGCGCATCGAGCCCAGATCCAGCACCGCCCGCGCATGGTGGGCGACGTGGCGGCACGAGTCGCGCAGTCCTTGAATGGACGAAGGCTCCGCCGGCCGGCCTGCCCTGGCGTCGTCGGCGATCAACGCAGTGTACGAAGCGAGGACGCTGATGATGTTGTTGAGCTCATGGCCGACGCCGGCGGCGAACGTCCCCAGGCTGGCGAGGCGATCGAGCTTCAAGAGCGCGTCCTTCATCCCTTCGAGCTCTTGCTCCGCTGCGGCTTTCTGATCGGCGAGCAGCTGCTGGTACGCCGCCAGCTTGGCAAGGTTGCTGACGCGGGCCCGAAGCTCTTGACCGTGCACCGGCTTGACCAGGTAGTCGTCTGCGCCCGCGGTGAGCGCCGCGACAGTCGAATCGCGGTCGCCCATGGCGGTGACCATCAAGATCGGCATTCGGCGACAGCGCTCGTGGCCGCGCAGCGCGCGCACCACCGCGAGGCCGTCGGAGCCGGGCATCATGTAGTCGAGCAGGAGCACGTCGGGCGGGTCGCGCACGATCCGCTCCAGCGCGGTGTTGGCGTCGGTCTCGACGTCGACCGAGAAGCCCAGCGGAGCGAGTTGCTTGCGCAGCGTCTGGCAGATGGACTCGTCGTCATCGACGATCAGGATGCGGGAAGGCGCCGAACGGCGAGTCGTCGGAACAGGCTCAGGGGTCGAGATCGCGGTGGGGTTCACGGCCCGAAGTGTATTCGGCAGTTCTCAGGGCCACACCGCCGACACCAGCAGAGGGTGTGCCCCGAGTCGAAAGTCACCGGGTGCGCGGCGCTTCAAAAGGGCGAACAAGTCAAAAGCCAGTCGGCGGCTGCGAGGTGTAGGAGGAGGTCCGTGGCCTCGATGACAGACGGTGCGCTTCAGACGGCCGAGCAGATCGTCCTCGATGGCGCCAATGGGGTGACCTCGGCGCCGCGCCAGCACTTCCCCGACGCCGGGCTGTCTGCAGGCATCGCGGCGGTGGCGCTGGTGATCGCGCTCTTGACGCTGCGCCGACGGCGCGGAACAGCGCTGATCCTCGGCGCGCTGCTGGTGGCGGCAGTTCCCGGTGCGGTGCACGTGCTGGTGATGCGCGCCGATGCGCCGCTGAAGCGGGGTGGGCTGACGACGACGGTGACCGGCACGCTCACCGAGCTGCAGGCCCGAGCTCCATGGCCCGGTGCCGGGGTGCAGGTGGTGCGTGAGGACGATGACGTGCTGTTTCCGCTGACGCGCTACGCGGTGCCGACGCGGGCGAGCAGCGCAGGCGTCATGCTCGAGGTGCGTGGCAGCGCGCTCGCGGCGCAGTGCCGGGAAGAGGCCGGCCGGCAGATCTGCGGAGCGGGCCCGTGATCGACGCCCTCACCTGCCTGGCCGGGGTAGCGCTGGTACAGGCGCTGGGCGCGATGCTGCGGCGGGGAACCCCCTTCTTCCAGGCGCTGAGGTCCCCGGCCTCTGCTTGGCTGGGGATCGCCGTGCTCTATGCGGCGTCGCTCGGCCTGCCGGGGCTGCTGCTCCTCGCCGCGGGGGTCGCAGCGGCGCTGGTGCTGAAGGGCGCGGCCGATCGACCGCTGCCGACCCCGGGCTTGGCCTTCTTCGTTCTCGCCGTCGCGGTGCTCGCGCGTCCGTGGGTGCCCACCTACTGGGACGAGTTCGTCTGGCTCGCCAAGGCGCGGCTCGAGTCGTTGGGGTTCGGGGCAGGCCTTCAGGCCGCGCTGGATCCAGCGCAGAAGGTGATCCCCCAGGGTTACCCCCCCCTCTGGCCCGCCGCGGTCGGCTGGCTGTCGCTGGGCCGGGACGCGCTGGGCGCCCACGTGCTCGGCGCGACCGCGCTGTTGCTGCTCTGCGCGGCGAGCGCGATCGAGGTCTGGCAGGCGCGGCTGAAGACCTCGCTGCTGCCGTTGATCGCCGTGCTGGCGGCGCCGCTGGTCTGGGTGCACCTGCGCGCGACCTACCTGGATCTTCCGGTCGGGCTGCTTGGCCTCGCCCTGCTCGGCCACCTGCTGCAGAGCGAAGGCCGGCCATCGCTGGTCACCGTCGCAATGGCGGTCGCGTTGGTGGCGATCAAGGACGATGGGCTTGCGCATGTGCTGGCAGCGACCGGCGCGGCGCTGGCGTTCGGTGCCTCGCGTTCCTGGCGGCAGGCGGTGCCGGCCGTGGTGGCGTTGATCGCGGTCGGGCTGTGGAAGTGGCTCGCCCAGCAGCACGGCACCGCGGCGGTGGATCACGCGATCGACGGCTTCGCGTGGCCGTGGATTCCGACGCTGGTGAAGCTCTTCGCGCTGCACGCGACGGACGTCTTCTCGTGGGGCGGGTTCTGGGCCGTCGCGCTGGCCGCGCTGGTGTGGCCGGATCCGCGGCTGCGCCCGCTGCGGGCGATGATCGTCCTGCTCGCCCTTCTCATGGCCGGCGCGTTGCTCATCGGCCCCGAGCGCGTGCGGGTGTTCGCCGAGAACGGAACGCTGCTCAACCGGCTGCTGCTGCAGCTGTGGCCCGCTGCCGCCGCGGCGTTGCTCATGCGAGCTCAGTCGGCGCGCGTGTAGCGCGAAAGGAAGCTCCACGACGTCTCGGCGAAGCCGCGCGTGACTGAGTGACCGTTCGAGTCGGTGTTGCTCGAGAAGATGCGGACCACGCCGCGCGCGCCCATCGCCTCGGCCAGGGTGCATGTCCACGCGACCGAGACGACGTCGTCGTCGTTGTGGTGCGCGAGGTAGCCTAAGCGAATCGCGCCGGACGCCGGCACTGTGGGCCGCATCGTGCCCATGCAGGGCGGAAAGCCGGCGGCCAGCTTCAGCGCGGCGCAGGTGAGGCCGGTGCCGGTGAACTGGTTTCCGGCGCCGTCGTCGCCGCGGTTGGCGCAGCGAATCGCTCCGCCGGAGTTTTCGGAGAACGCGGCGATGCGCGTGTTGAGGACGCTCGCCAGGAACCAGCTGAAGAACGCGCCGTTCGAGTGGCCCGTCGCGTAGACGCGATCGGTGTTGATCGACCACGCCGTGCGCGCCGCCTGAATCGCCGCGCGCACCAGCAGCACGTCGTCGTTCGCATCGACTGCCGGCTCTGAGAGGTTCCAGCCGGTCGCGTATTCCTGATCGACGAAGTGGTCCGGATCCCCTGCCCCGCCCCGGCGGTTTGCGATCGCCTGCGGCAGCACCACCACGAAGCCGTTGCTGTCTGCCACTGCCGCGAAGGCCGACTCATCGAGGAAGTCGCGAGGGTTTCCGCCGGTGCCGTGGAAGGCGAGCACCACCGCGGGGTGCGCTGGCAATGTCGACGGCACGTAGAAGCCAACCGTGCGCGCGACCCCGCCGACCGTCAGCGTCGTCGTGCCGAACCCCGACATCGCTTTCGGGAAGGTGCCCGTGAAAGACACCGCGTCTGCCGGCGCCGTGCCTTCCCCCTTGCTCGACGCCGCAGTGCCTGCGGGCAGTGAGCCCGTGAGCATCGACGCTTCGGCCGCCGGCAGGGACCCGGTGCCGACAGTCGAGCTGTCGCCGCTGATGAGGATCCCCGAATCGCTGGTGCCTCCCGTGCTCGAAGACGCGGAACAACCCGCCAGCACCACCGCTGCCACGAAGCCCGCAACTCGAACAGTCATCCGACGAAGGCTAGCGCGCCGGTTCAGCGACTGCGACGAAACGTCTGCGGGTCCAGCTGGTGCTGCTTGAGCCACCGCTGCACCTGCATGCGCGCCTTGCCCATCGCCTTCGCCACCTGGGTGACGTTGCCGCGATGCTGCTCGAGCAGGGCGACGAGCTCCTTGCGGCGGTCGGCGTTCTCCGCCGCGCTGCTGGGTGGGTGAGCGACCTGGAGCTCGCGCGGCAGCTGCTCGAGCGTGACGACGCCGTCGCGGGGCATCGCGAGCGCGCTGGCCAGCTCGATCGCGTGGGCCAGCTCGCGAATGTTCATCGGCCAGTCGTGGCGCAGCAGCGCCCGGCCCGCCTCGAGTGACAGCTGCAGCCTCGCGGCGCCAGGGTTTGGGTGCAGCAGATTGGCGACCAACAGCCCGAGCTCGGCCTTGCGCTCGCGCAGCGGCGGCAGCGACGCGGTGAACCCCGAGAGCCGGCCCAACAGATCCGCGCGGAAGCCGTCGGTGGCGACGAGCGCGCCGAGGTCGCGGTGGGTGGCCGACAGCAGCCGGAAGTCGACCTTGCGCGCGCGAGTGGCACCGACGGCCGTCACTTCGCGCTCTTGCAGCACCCGCAGCAGCGCCGCCTGCGACTGAAGCGAAAGATCGCCGATCTCATCGAGGAAGAGCGTGCCGCGATCCGCGCCGCGCACGAGGCCGGCGTGCTCTTCGACCGCGCCCGAGAACGCGCCCCGGGCGTGACCAAACAGCGCGCTCTCGACGAGCGAGTCGACCAGCGCCCCACAGTTAACCGCCACCAGCGCGCCGGCGCGCCCCGAGCGGCGGTGGATCCACGCGGCCAGCCTTTCCTTGCCGGTGCCGGTCTCACCCTCGATTCGAATCGGCACCTGGGTGACCGCGACCGCTGACAGATCTGCGAGCAGCTTCGAGAGGGAAGGCATCAGCGTCTCGTCGGAGTTCGACCCCTCGACCCGCGCCTCCTTCGCGCGAAAGACGAAGAAGCTGTGGCCGACCTCGATCACATCCTGATCCATCAACAGCGCGCGGGTCGTCGGCGCGCCGTTGAGGCGGGTGCCATTCTTCGAGCCACGGTCCTCGAGAATCCACGCCCCGAACTCGAGCGTCAGCCGCGCGTGGTCGGTAGACATCCGTGCGTCGGGCACGCCAACCACCATCGACGGCCCGGTCGTGAGCACCTCGCGCGCCGGCCGTCGGCCGAGCTGAACCTCGCGCACCTGTTCCAGCGACACGCGGATCGCGCCGGCGCCGGGCCGTGCGCACTCGAGCGCGAGGTAGAGCCCGGCCGTGGTGGTCGCGGTGGGCCGGTCTTCGGTTTCGCTGGTGTCGGTGTGCACAGCGTCCTAGCGAGCGGCGCGACCGACAGCCGGCCGCACCTCGAGGTACGTCGCCAGCTGCTCGCGGACGTGCTGGCCCGCCGCGCCGCTGGCAGCGAGCGTGGTCTGGGCCAAAGACAGGTGCTGATCCGCAGCTGGGCGATCGGCCGCCGCCAGCGCATCAAGGGCGCGCGCCGCCAGCACGTGGGTCCGCGCGCGATCGACCGGGTCGCTGTTCGCGTTGTCCCGCAACGAAAGGCACGACTCGAGCGCCACCCGCGCTTCGGCCGGGCGACCGAGCGCGAGCAGCGCGTGGCCCAGCAGCTCAAGGGTGGTGGAGAGCGGGATGAAGCCGGCAGGCTGGTTCTTCTCGAGGACAGCGCGCCCCTGCTCGAGCAGCGGCAGCGCCTCGCCTGCCTGGTCGCCGTCCACCAGCACTTCGGCGAGGTGAACGCGCATCACCGCGAGCAGCGTGGAATCCGTGCCGGGCTTGTCGACGATCGCCAGCGCCTGACGCGCGAGCGCGATCGCGTCGTCGTGCCTCCCCAGCGAAGAAAGGAGCGATGCCACGCTCCCCATCGGTTTGACCGTTGCGGGGTGGCCTTTGCCGTATGCGCTCTCGATCACCGCGGCGGCCGCCTGCTGCAGCTTCAGCGCCTCGTCGAGACGGCCCAGCTTGGTCAAACAGGTCGCGCGCAGCTGCTGCGAGAGGGCGGTCGCCGGGTGCTCGGGGCCAAGCGTCTGCAGGCGCATCGCGAGCTGCCGTTCGACCAGGGGCAGCGCCTCGTCGACCCGGCCCAACATCGCGAGCGTCTGGCCCAGGTCGAACAGCTCGTTGGCGAGCTCGGTAGAGTCGGAGCCCAGCTCAAGCTCGCGCAGCTCGAGGGCCGCGCGCGCAGCGATCAGCGACTGCTCGGGCTGGCCCTCGCGCAACAGCGTGAACGCCCGCATCTTCTCGAGCGAGGCGAGGTGGCGCAGCTTCCGGCCATCGCGTTCCACCGCCGCGGCGGCGAGCCCTCGCCAGCGCGAAGCCGATTGAAATGACTGCCCGGCTGCGTACCCACCGATCAACGCGGCGTCGACGGCCCCCGTGTCGTCCCCGCTGCTCTGGGCCGCGACGAAGGCCTCGAACGCCGTCTCTTCCGCCACTTTGGCCGACTTCAGGTTGAGCAGCGCACGGGTCAGCTGCACCTGCGCCGAGGCCTGCACCGGCAGGTAGGGAATCGCTTTGGCCCCGGCCACCAGCGCGCGCAGCTCTTTCTCGGCCTGCTTCACGTCGCCGGTGTCGTGGCGGGCGCGGGCCTGGGCGATGCCGGCGCGCAGCGCGTCGACCTTCGCCTGATCCGCGGCGTCCTTCGGCGGCGCGATCGCCGATCGCAGCAGCTCGTCTGCCCGGCAGCCAGCGAGCGACGGGAGGTTGGCGACGGCATCAGGCGCGCGATCCAGCCGCGCGGGCGCCTCGCCCGAGACCAGCAGCGAGGTGAGCGCCTTCGCGTCGGCCTTCCGCGCGCCCAGGCACGCCATGCGCAGGTCGAGCAGCTGCTGTGACTGGGTGCCGTGAATGCGGGTCGCCTCGCACGCTTCGCGGTGCGCCGACGTCCACTCCTGAGCCCAGCGATCGAAGCGGGCCGCGGTCTCGGTGAACAGCGCCCTGGCGTACGGCCTCGGCGAGCGGTCGAAGGCCTGCGCGAGCTGCTGCCGCACGTCGGCGTCCCAGACGGCGGCCAGCTGCGCGGGCCCGCTCGCACACGCCTGGCGATCTCTCTGCACCATCAGCCACTGCCCGACGCCGAGCGCAACCACGAGAAGGGCGACCGCCAGGGCGGCCTGGCTGCGCGGGGTCATCGCGCCGCTCGACAGCTCGGCGAGCAGCGCGTCCATCGAGGCGAACCGGGCCTTTGGATCCGCGCTTTGGCCCCGCTGCGCCGCCGCCGTCACCCGCGACGGTACGCCCGACGCGTGGGCCAGCGCTCGTGAGAGGGTGACGCAGAAGGCGTACTGATCTGCCGACGGGCTGACCTCGCCCAGGCGCTGCTCGGGCGCCATGTAGCCCGGGGTCCCCGCGGGGCCGCTGGGTATGTCTGCCGGTCGCGCCACGCCAAAGTCGGTGACGCGCGCGCGGCCGTGGCTGTCGATCAGCACGTTCTCGGGCTTGAAGTCGCGGTGCACGAGGCCGGCGGCGTGCGCAGCGGCGAGCCCACGGCCTGCTCCGAGGAAGACCTCGCGCAGCTGCCGCCAGGTGCGCGGCTCACCCAGCCACGCGGCGAGCGTGGGGCCCTCGACGTACTCCATGGCCAGAAACGCGCGATCTGCGACGACGCCGACGTCGTGCACTGCCACCACGTTCGGGTGAGACAGCCGGGCCATCGCCTTGGCTTCCTGCAGCAGCCGCGCAGACGAGTCGGTGAGCCTAAGGTGCAGCAGCTTGAGCGCGACCCGGCGATCGAGCGCAAAGTCGTAGGCCAGGTAGACCTCGCCCATCGCGCCCTCGCCGAGCCGATCGCGCACCACGTATCGCCCCAGCAGTGCCCCCGGCGTCAGCGGCTCGCTGCGTGATGGCCCCTTCGGAGCAGCGTCGTCCGAAGTGTGGGTTCGACTGGGCGGTTCCATCGGCGCGGTTTAAACCAACGAAGAGAACGCGGTGGCAAGGCGCATCGGGTGCAACGCTGGGTGCAACGCGGCGCAACACGAATGGCGGGTGGGTCGCTTCGCGCGCGGGTCTGCTTTCGGCAGGTTGGGCGCCGTCGCGCGTGGTCCTGCGATTGCTAACGCGAGCCTCATGAACTTCGACAAGCGACGGACGATCGGACTGCTGGTGCTGGCCTCTGCGATCTCGTGTGGTTCGCCGGCCAACATTGGAGGAGAAGGCGGCGGCGCAGGAGCTGGGGGCGGCGGCGGGGTCACGTCGATGGAGTGTCAGCCGCGCTGCGAGACGAAGGCGCTCAGCTGCGGGAGCCCCTCCGCGGAGGCCACCACCCGCTGCGCGGACCTGTGCAGCCAGGACCTGACGATGGCGCAACTGCTGTGCCTCGAGACGAGCGCGTGCGCTGCGCTCAACGGCGCCAAGCCGTGTGGAATCGGCGGCGCGGGAGGCGGAGGTGGAGGCGGCAGTGGCTCTGGAGGCGGCAGTGGCTCTGGAGGTGGCAGTGGCTCTGGAGGCGGCGGCCCTGGCACTGGTGGCGGCGGGGGTGGCGGCTCGCCGGGAAAACCGGCAACCCTCACGATCAAGGGCACGATGGACTCGCTCACCGGCCCGATCTCTACGCTCGACAGCACCAAGACAAAGCTGATCGTGATCCTGGTCGGCGAAGCAAAGATGACGACCACCACGCCCGCCGTTCAATTCAACGACGCGCCGGACGTGAAGAAGGCGACGTCGATGACGATCAAGAGCCCCTCGCTGGGAAGCTGCGCGTCGAAGCCCACCTTCTCGGTCGGTTCCACCGGTAGCCCCAACCACAACGTGCTGATCAACTTCGAAGGGACAGATGTGCTGCCCGCCTCGGCGTGCGGCGACTTCGCCCAGGCGGTGAAGACGAAGGGCGTGGTGGTCGAGTTCGCGAACGCGCCCTACTACAACGGCGGCACGGCGACGAAGGTCGAGGTAACCCTCACCCGGTGATCAGCGCGTGCCCCAGCGTTCATCGCGAACCGTGATGAACGCCCAGGGCAGGATCCACTGCAGCATCACCAGCGCGAACGCCGCGTACAGCACGCCGTACAGCCACCGGAAGCTGCGTTCGAACCGCAGGTAGTACGCCGCCGAGAAGACGGCGCCCAGCGCGAGCGCGACGAGGCCGCGGCCCAACGCGCCGACGTTGGTGTCGAAGATGCGGGGCAGCTCCATCAGCGCGACGGCGACGAGCACGAAGCGCAGGTTCGACACGAAGAACGTGACGATCGGCAGCACGCGGTTCGACGTCCGGTACCGCGAGAACATGAAGCGGGCGAAAGAGAAGCCTTCGACGATGTAGCTGCGATCCCACCGCAGGAACATGCGCGACAGCTGCTTGTAGTTCGTCGGCACCAGCGTATGGACGAGCGCCGTGCGCTGGTAGACGGTGTCGTAGCCCTGCCGGAGCACGATGTTCGTCAGCGCCTGGTCTTCGCCGTGGTTCACCGGCCGGCCGAGGAACTTCTGGTTCTCCCACTCGTCCATGAAGGGAAGGATGACGCCCTTGCGGAACGCTGACAGCGCGCCGGGGCAGCAGGCGACGGCGCGGTACACCGACTGCGCCGCGCGGCCGTAGTCGAACGCAAGCGCGAACTGCACCTCGAGCATGCGGCTCATCACCGTGTCGCGGTTCAGCACCGCCACGCGACCCGCGACGCCGCCAATCTTCGGATCCGCCAGAAACGGAGCCACCATCTCGTTCACGGTGTCCGGGCTGATCTCGCTGTCCGAGTCGATGGTGATGATGACGTCACCCGTCGCCGCGCGGAACCCCGCCACCAGCGCCGACCGCTTGCCGCGATTTCCGATGAAGCGCACCAGCCGCACCAGGCCCGGGAATTCCCGCCGCAGGTGCTGCATGTGGAAGAACGTGTCGTCGCGCGAGCCGTCGTCGACGACGATCACCTCGAGCTTGTCCTTCGGGTAGTTGCACGCGGCGACCGAACGAATGCTGCGGCCCACCATCGGCCCTTCGTTGAAGGCCGGAATCACCACCGTCACCTTCGGCCACTCGGCGCCTTCCGGTGCCTTGAAGGTGCGGTACCGCATCCAGAGCAGGCTCAAGAGCCCGGTGTAGATGGCCTGGATGATCGCGATCGCGCCGATGGGGTGCGTCGCGATCGTGAGCAGCGTCGACGTGTCGCCGATGTTGGTCGACCACGCGAGCCAGCCCAGGCTGAGCACGGCGCCCACCAGCGGAGCGGCCCCTGCCAACATCCCTCCGAACCTTCGCACCGAGCTCACGGGCGGGGGCCGTCGCGAAGAATGCGGCGCAGCACGCCATCGGGCAGCGAGTACGCCTCGGGCGAGGTCATGTCGCCGTGCGCCTGAAGAAGCTTCGTCTCGGCCACCAGCCGCACCATCACGCTCGCCGCTTCCTGCGCGCGCCGCTTGAGCTCTGCACCCGGAAGGTGGGCGGTGAGGCCGGTGGCGGCGAAGCGCTGCATCACCCGAGTCTCTACCAGCTGCTGCAGGGAAGCGACCGACACCCGGTCGGCCTGGGCCAGCGCGCGCAGCAGCCCCCCTGCGACGGTGTCGGCCTGCGCGATCTCAGTCTCGATCCACACGCGCAAGGGCGAGCCTTCGCGCTCTTCGCGGCGAATGGCTTCGTTCGCCCCTTCGACGCCGATGCGAACGGCGCCCAGCGAGCCCTGCCGCGCGCGATCCGCGTCGTAGAGCTCGAGCACCGAGGTGCCGAGGCGGCGGAGCAACAACGGAACGCCGTGCGAGGCTTCGACCAGCTTCTGCAGCGCGTCGTCGTCGAAGCGAATGCCCTGCTGCGCGCCGAGGCCCCGCATCATCGAGTGGGCTGACTGATCATCGAGGCACGGCACGCAGATCGACGGGAAGGCGCCCATGATCGACTGCCCACCCAGCGTCGACAGCGGCGCCCACAGCAGCGGGTGCATTGCAGCGCAGAGCACCACGCCGACGGTGTTGCCCGCGTGCGGCGAAGACGGCTCGGAAAAAGCGCTGCGCAGCCGGCCCGTCAGCGTCGCTAACACATCGAGCGCGCGGCCCATCTTTTCCGGCGGCACCGACAACAGCTGCTCGACCTCGTCGACGACGAGCAACATCGACGGCGCCGCGCTCCCGCTGGACGTCGCGCAGGCCGTTGCCAGGGCCCGCAACCACGCCGCCAGCGTCGGCGCGTCCAGCGCGCCTTCAGGCACGGCCGGCACCACTGCCGCCGGGTAGCGCGCTGTCGTCGAGTCAGACAGCCGCATCACCAGCGTGCGCAGAATCGCCTCGACGGCGACGGCAGGCGTCTCACCGAAAGACACTTCGTGGTGGAAGCCCGCGAGGTCGACGTAGGCTGACGGGCCGGTGGTGCGGCGCGCAACTTCGAGCGCCAGCGACGACTTGCCGAACCGGCGCAGGCCCGTCACCACCACCCAGTTCCCGGCGCGCGACTCGGTGAGCAGGCCGGCGACGAGGCGCTCGCGGTTCCAGAACTGGCTCGAGCTGCGCACCGGCCCACGGACTTCGAACGGGTTGCCGCGCAGCGTGGTCGCTTCGATCAGATCGAGCAGGTCTTCTTCGCGCGTCGCCCAAGCGAGTCGCGAGATCGCCAGCGGCAGCACCTGCACGGCGCGCGTGCCTCCGCGGGCGGCCCAGTCGAGCGTGGCGCGCACGGCGCCGAGGTCGGGCGTCGCGCTGTCAGAATGAAGCAGGAAGACGACATGCACCTCTTCGCGCAGCGCCACTGCCGCCGCATGGTTCACATCGGACTCGCGAAGCGCCAGCTGCCCAGGCACGAGCACCGCACACGCGTTGGTTCCCCAGCGTTCCCACGTCGGCGTCTTCGGCAGCTCGAGCTTCAGCACGTCGTGGCGCGACGGCAGCACCAGGCGCCAGGTGTCCTTTCGCGCGTTGAGGCCAAGGCCTTCGAGGTGCTCGCGCGCCGTGGCCAGCGGCCCGGCAAACGTCCGGCGCGCGCGGCGAAGGCGCAGTGCCCAGGCCAGCAACAACGTCCCGACGAAGAGGCCCGCCGCAACGCCCAACGTGATGCGGCGGTGGCGGGCCCACGTCACCTCGAGCTCGCGCGTCACCGAGCAGTCGTAGCGCTGGCCCGCGTGCTCCGACCGGCAGACTTCGCAGCGCGCCTTCGACAAGCCCAACGCTTCGCACGCGGTGTCTTGATCCAGCTGGTGCTGCACCCAGGCGGTGAAGGGGGACGCGATCGCGAGCCGCTCTTGCTCGATCGGGCGCGTGCCGGTCGAGTCGAGCCGCCACGGCGAGACACCTGCCGACTCACCGACGTCGCGCGCGACTGCGGCCAGCGCCACCAGCCCCTGCTCGAACCGAAGACCCAGGCCTTTGCGTTCGTCGCACGCGTCGCGAACCTCGGCGACGGGCGTGGGGCTCGTGTCGCGATCTTCACGCACCATCTCGACCACGGTCGGCGGGTGGCTGAAGTCGTCGTCGATGGTGATCGCCGCGCCAGACCAGAGCAGCGAGACGACGCGCTGGCAGACCTCGAGTTCGGGCGGCGCGTTCGCGGGGCTCTTCGACTGCGACCACGCCGCGATGACTGACAGCACTTCAGGCTGAGCGATTTCGCAGGTGGCCTGGGGCTTCAGCCGCTGCAGCGCCTTCACCGCGCGGCCGCAGACATCGAGCGCGTCGCCGTCGTGAACGAAGGTTGCGAACTGGTCGACGAGCGCGAGCGTGCGGGCGTCGAGCTCTTTCGGCTGCGGCAGGTGCGCGACGGCCCACGCGCGGTACCAGGCGCTGCCTTCGACGTCGGCGAGGTAGCAGAGGTAGAGCTTGCTGCGCGCGGCAGACGAGAGCTCGGCCAGCGGTGCGGTGCCCTTCTCGCGGCGGCTGGCCGGGAAGTCCTGCAGCCAGGCGCGGACCATGTCGGGGCTCAGCGCGGCACACGGCGTCGCCCACATTTCTTCGACGCGGCGGCGGACGATCAGCGGGCCCGTGTTGTCGAGCAGCTCGACCAGCTGGCGCGCGCGCCCACAGCCCTTCGGCGCGAGGCGGTCTTCACAGTCGGCCAGCTCGAGGTACGTGAGCGCGAGCTTGAGCGCGGCGCTCAGCGGGGGGCCCGCGGGTCCCGGCGGTTCGGGGTGCTCGCCCTGCGCTTCGGTGATGAACGCCGCCGGCAGCGGGCCACTGGAATCGAAGAACGTGTCGATGCCCTGCACGCCCTGCGAGCGAACCCTTTCCCAGAACGCGGGAGCAGTGAGCTTGATCGCGGCGATCAAGATGCGTCTGTTCCATTGCGGGCTGCGGGGGTTCGGGCCGATCAGCCGCGCGAGGCGGCGCTCGGGGTCGCTGGGGCCGGCGACGCGGGGAATCACGTCGGTGGTGCCGTTCACGTAGTCCTCGAGCTGCGCAAGGTTCCGGCTCATCGCGGCCCAGCTGTCGAGCAGGCCCTGCAGCTGTTGCTGCGTCTGAAAAGGCACGCACGCCCCGACCGCGCGAACGCGGCCACCCAGCAGCGACTGCGCGAACGAAGCAGCTTCCTGGCATTGCGTTTCTTTGTTGGCCGCGCACGCTTCCAGCGCGTCCTTGTTCGCGCCCAGCCGTTCGCCCGATTCGTTCAGCTCGGCCTCGCAGCGCTCTTTGGCAGAGACGTTGGTGCGAACGCGCTCGTTGCATTGGGTCAGCGTGCGCTGAGCGGCGGAAAGCTTCTGTTCGACCTCGACACAGGCCACACCGCCGTCCGCCGCGGCCAGGGCGCCGGACGAAACAAGGAGCGTGACAACGAGGACGACTCTCATCTTGGGACGGCGACCTTTTCCCACCCTTCTGCCCGCGGCAGGAAGCGAATGGTGCGGGCAGCCAATCGAAACGGGAGTAGGCACGGGGATGGATGCCCTCACCCCGCCTTTCGCCGGCTTTCCGCCGGGGCCTGCTCGCCGGCTGCACCGCAGGAACAGCCCTGGTCGTCGCGGCCTTCCCGCCCCGCATCGCGGTCGGCATGGGCATGTGGGGCACGCTGCTCGGCAAGGTCGAACGGGTGGTCGCCGGGACGATGATCGACCTGGGGGCGGTGATCTGGCTGCTCGCGCCGGTGATCGCGCTGCTCACGTTGCTGCCGCCGCTGGTCTTGAAGCCTTTGCGGCGGGGCCGCTGGCAGCAGCTGGCCGCGCTCTTCATCGCGCTGCCCATCGGTTCCTCGCTCTACCTGCTGAGCACCGTGTCTCAGGAAGTGAAGTCCGAGCGCGGCGCGTTTCCGACGATGTTCGACTTCGCCGCGGCGGCGAACGCGGCCTTCCTCGAAGGGCAGCTGGGCTTCATCGGCTACAACCGCATCTGGATTCCCCTGGGGCTGGGTCTCCTCGCGCTGGCGGTGCTGACCGTGGTCGTGGTGCGGCGCGCGCGGCGCATGTCGACGGTCGAGCCGTGGCAGCCGTGGGCTTTGGGAGTGACTCTTTCGCTGGCCGCTTTCGTCGCGGTCCTGATGGGAATCGCCGCGGTCCAGTCGACCTCGAATCGCTTCACCGCGGCGGCGTTGGGCGACCCGTTCACCGGCATCCTCGAGAGCTCGATCGACCTGGCGATGAGCCGGGGGCCGGCCGGCACGCGCGACCTGGTGCTCGCGGCCGAGCTGCCGAAGAGCTCGAGCACCGTTGGCGCTGCCCGGCTCGGCTGGCCTGGCAGAAACCCCTCGACGGATCCAGCGAGCTGCTGGCCGCACCCGCATGCCCGCGCGCTCGACGTCAGCGCCGAGCCGCCATTCGCCGACCCGCGCGGCCGGGCGTTGATCGACGCGTTCGAGCAGATCTCGACGCTGCTCTTCGAGGGCGGCGATTCGAAGGTGGCGTTCTTCCAGCTGTCGCTCGAGAGCTTCCGCGGCGACGACGTTCACGCGCTGAACCCAAGAGCGCCGCGGGAAATCGACCCGTACACCACCGGGCTCTACGAACAGGCCGGCACGAAGGGGACGCTGGCGAGCAAGCGAATGGTGCAGGCCGGCGTTCGCACTGCGCAGGCGCTCGGAGCGCTGACCTGCGGGCTCGGCACCCTGCCCTACAACCTGAGCCTGATTCGTGACCTGCTGCCGTTTCCGGTGCGCTGTACGTCCGACGTGCTGGCCGACGCAGGGTTTCGCGGCTCGTTCTTCTACGCGTCGGATCCAACCTTCGACAACATGGCCCCCTTCCTCGGGCTGCACGGCTACCCCACCGTCATCGCGCAGGACGAGCTGCCGCCGGGTCTGCCGAAAGGCGCGTGGGACGCGACGACGGACTTCGGCGTCTTCGACGAGGCGACGAAGCGTGCGGCGGCGGGGTTCGCGAAGGACGCGTCGCCGCAGATGTCGCTGGTGATGTCGCTCTCGAACCATTCGCCGTTTCCGGCGCCAGAGGATCTACCGCCCGAGGTGACAGCGCGCGTCGACGCGGCGCTGAAGAACCATGTGAATCGCGCGGACTCGGATGACCGCCGCCGGCTGCTCACGCACGCGTACACGGATACGGCGCTGCAGCGGTTCTTCGGCAACCTTGAAAAAGACGGGCTGGCCGAGAGATCGGTGGTGATGGTGATCGCAGATCACTCGACGGGGCAGGGCTATATCTGGGGCGCGTCGGGCGCCGAGGCCGAGTCGGACGAAGCGAAGTCGGTGGTGCCGTTTCTGGTCATCATCCCCGAGGCGTTTCTCGCGCGCATCGTCAATCGCCCCGCACTCGAGGCCGCGCTGGCAAAGGCTCAAGGCCTGATCGACGAGGCCCCGCTGTCGCAGAATGACGTGCCGCGCTTGATGCTGGCGTTGATGAACGCGCACCCGGGCGTCGTCGCGCTTCCATCGTCGAAGCGCTGGCACACGCTCGGCGGGCAGGTGACGAGTCCGTACTTCCAGGCCGGCGGCGACGAGCCCGGGTCGTACGTGCTCGGCATCAACGGCGTCAGCGAGCTCTTTGCGCTCGACCGGCAAGGCGTACGCGTCGGCCCGTACGAAGACTCGGTGTTCTTGAAGACCCGCGCCGATCGTTACCGCGTCACGCCCCGGCTCATTCCCATCACCGCCACGCTGATCGAGACGATCAACGCGCCCGAGGCATGTACGAAGCCGCATTGAATACGTGCGTCAGCCCGGCACGGTCACGAACTGGGTGCCCTTGATCTGCGGCGCGGCCGACAGGAACTTCAGCTCGGGGTGCTTGGACTCGGCGTGCTGCAGGGCCCACTCGTCCTGAAAGAGCACCAGCGGCAGGCCATCGCGATCCTGCACGGTCTGCCGGTTGCCTTCCCAGTCGAACTTCTTCGGGTCGAAGTTCTCACCGACGACCCAGCGCGCGGTCGTGAACGGCAGCCGGTCGATCACAATGTTCGCGCCGTACTCGTGCTCGACGCGGTACTGGAGCACTTCGAACTGCAGCGCGCCGACGACGCCGATGATCGGGTCCTTCATGCCCATCTGCAGCTGGTGGAACACCTGCACGGTGCCTTCTTCCGACAGCTGCTCGATGCCCTTTTCCATCTGCTTGCGCTTCAGCGGATCCTTCGACCGCACGATCGCGAAGTGCTCGGGCGAGAACCGCGGCACGCCTTCGAACTCGAACTTGCCACCTTCGACGAGGCTGTCGCCGATGCGGTACTGGCCCGGGTCGAAGAGGCCGATGACGTCGCCCGGCCACGCGTCTTCGATCGCCGTGCGCTCGGCCGCCATGAACTGGCTCGGCTTCGCCAGCCGCACGTTCTTGCCGAGCCGCGAATGGTACGCCGTCATTCCCTTGTCGTACTTGCCCGACACCACGCGCAGAAACGCGATGCGATCGCGGTGCGACGGATCCATGTTTGCCTGAATCTTGAAGATGAAGCCCGAGAACTTCTCGTTCGTCGGCTCGATGAAGCCCTTGTCGCTCATGCGCCCCGCAGGAGGCGGCGACAAATCGAGGAACGCATCGAGAAACGGCCGAACCCCGAAGTTCGTCATCGCCGAGCCAAAGAACATCGGCGACAGCTCGGCCGCGAGCACCTTCGCCTCCGAGAAGTCATCGCCGCCGATGTCGAGCAGCTCGATGTCTTCGTTGAGCTTCTCGAGCTCGGCCTCGCTCAAGATCGTCGAGATCTCAGGGCTCGCCAGTGGAACCTCGCGCTCCGTCACTTCCGATTCGCCGTGGTTCCCTTCTGACGAGAACACGATCACCGTCTTCTTCCGGCGGTCGTAGACGCCGCGGAACTCGGGCCCTGAGCCAATCGGCCAGTTCATCGGGTACGCCCGCAGCCCGAGCACCTTCTCGAGCTCGTCCATCAGCTCCAGCGGCAGGCGGCCGTAGCGGTCGAGCTTGTTGCAGAAGGTGAAGATCGGAATCCCGCGCATGCGGCAGACCTTGAACAGCTTGATCGTCTGTGGCTCGACGCCCTTCGCCGCGTCGATGAGCATCACCGCCGCGTCGGCCGCAGCCAGCGTGCGGTACGTGTCTTCGCTGAAGTCCTGGTGGCCCGGCGTGTCGAGCAGGTTCACCGCGTGCCCGCGATACGGAAACTGCAGCACCGAGCTGGTGACGCTGATCCCACGTTCCTTCTCGAGCTCCATCCAGTCGCTGGTCGCGTGGCGCTTTGCCCGCCGCGCCTTCACGCTGCCCGCGAGGTGAATCGCGCCGCCATACAGCAGCAGCTTTTCAGTGAGCGTGGTCTTGCCCGCGTCAGGGTGAGAAATGATGGCGAAGGTTCGCCGGCGGGCGACCTCTCTTTCGAGCTCGGAAGACATGACGCGCGTGCGGATAGCACACCGTGTCTGCACAACCACGCCTTCGCCTCCACCCCGAGCGGCTACGCACACTTGGCCCGTGGCACGGCGGTCGCTTTGGGAAAGGACCCGAGCCACGCAGTTCCCCTCCCACGGAGCTCCCTATGAAGAAGACCCTCGTTTCCTGCTGCATCGCCGCTCTCTCTTTCGCCGCCTGCCAGGACGACTTCCAGCCGGTGCCCAAGCCAGTGCCCGTGAAGCGGGTGTCGGCGCAGGTGATGCCGGCGCCCGTCGCTGCTGTCTTCGACGCGGGCAAGCCGATGATGGACGAGCCGGTGGATGCCTTGAGCCTCAAGCACGACCAGCCGGGCGTCGATCACCTGGCCCGCGCGAAGCAACTGGCCGACGACGGCGACCGCGCCGGCGCGTTGACCGAAGCGAAGCGCGCGATCTTCTCGATGCCCACTGACGACGAGGCGCTGACCTTCATCGCAGGCCTGACCCAGAAGATGGGCAAGCACGACCTCGCCGCCGAAGCGTACGGCCGGCTCGCGCTGGTCCGCATCGACGACGCCACCCCGCTGGTGCAGCAGGCCCGCGCGCTGGTGAAGATGAAGGACTTCGGCCACGCCGCGCTGGCGGGAAAGGACGCGATCCGCCGCGACTCCGGCAACCCCGAAGCGTTCCAGGCCGCGGGCCTCGGCTACCTCGGCAACGGTGAGCTGCAGAACGCGATCTTCATGTTCACCAAGGTCATCGAGCTCAAGCCCGACCACGGCTGGGCGCTGAACAACCTCGGCCTCGCGTACCTGCGCGCCAACGAGAACGAGAAGGCCGTCGAGGTGCTCAGCCGTTCAGCCGAGCTGCTGCCCACCACTGCCTACGTCCACAACAACCTCGGCGTCGCGCTCGAGCGCGTCGGCCGGAAAGACGAGGCCAAGCAGGCGTACCTCACGTCCACCAACCTCTCGCCGAAATACGTGAAGGCGCGGGTGAATGCGGCCCGGGTCGCCCGCGTCGGCACCCTCGAAGAAATCGACTTCGAGCAGGAAGCGCCGGACATGGCGCCTGAGAACTGATAGTGGCGGGCTGGGTGGCAACGCCCGCATCGGCTCGAGCCTCAAGGCAGAACGTCGCGTATGGCCAGTGAAGCCCGCCACGTTCCCCTCGCGCTCGACCCGGTGCATCCGTCGCCACCCGGCCCGGCCTGTTTCTGTATTTATGGTTCTGTTTTTACGGATCTTCGCGGGCCGAGCCCCGCTGTCGCTGACGCTCCAGCGTCGGGCTCGGCTGATCCGCTCCAGAACCGTTGGGCGCCCACCTTTGCGGTTCCTTCAGCCCTGTTTGCCCTGAACCGAAGGGACCCGGCGGGTGTTCGTCACTCTCAACCAATCCAGCAGGACTAAGGTGCCCGGCCGATGAAGCGCGTCTGGAAGTGGCTGCGCCGTTTGTTGATCTTCACCATCGTGGCCCTCGGCCTGATGACGGGGATTGGCGCGGGCACGTACTGGTATTTCTCACGCGACCTGCCTTCCGTCGAAGAGCTGCGCACCTGGCGCCCACCGCAGGTGACGAAGGTGTACTGCCCCGGCCAGAACACCGTGCCGTGCGCCGAGTTCTTCCGCGAGCGCCGCACCTGGGTCGACATCACCGCCGTGCCGCCGCACGTGAAGAACGCTTTTCTCGCCGCCGAAGATGCCGACTTCTACACCCATGGTGGCGTCGACTTTCTCGGCATGATCCGCGCTGGCTTCAAGGCCCTTCGCCCCGGCAAGCGCGCCGGCGGAGCGTCCACCATTTCCCAGCAGGCCTGCCGCAACCTGCTGCTCAGCCAGGAACGCACGTTCGCCCGCAAGATGCGCGAGTGGATCCTCACCCCGCGCATGGAAAAAGCGCTGACGAAGGATCAAATCCTCAACCTCTACGTCAACACCATCTGGTTCGGCCAGCAGCGCTACGGCGTCGAAGAAGCGGCGCTCTTCTATTTCGGCAAGCACACCAAGGACCTCGGCATCGGAGAAGCCGCCGTGCTCGCCGGCACCGTGCAGCTCCCTCAGCGCATCAACCCCGTCACCAGCATCGTGAAGGCGAAGAAGCGGCAGCGCTACGTGCTCGGCCAGATGGCGGCGCAGGGCTTCGTGAAGAAAGAGCTCATCGACGCCGAGCTCGAGAAGCCCATCGTCCTCGGCCCGCGGCCTCCGCTGGTCGTCGGCGCCTACTACGCGGAAGAGATTCGCCAGCAGCTCGTCGCGCGCTACGGCGACAAGGCGGTGCTCGAAGGTGGCCTGCGCGTCGACATCGCGATGAACCCGCGGCTGCAGGCGGCGGCCGAGCATTCGATTCGCATCGGCCTCGAGGCGGTCGACCGCCGGCAGGGCTACCGCGGCGCCGTTGGCACCATCGACACGGCGCGGTTCGCTCGCCTTCGGCCGCTGATCCAGACCCGCGTCGACGAAGCCGGCCGCCGGCGCCCCGATGAAGTGCTGGTGGCAGATCTCACCGCGCTCGCCTCGGCCGCCCCGGCCGTCGAGCCCGGCCTCGACCCTCGCGCAGACCCCGAAGAGGTGGCGGATCCCGACGAGCCGATTCCCACCGAAGACGAACAGCTCGTTCGCGCGGTGCCGCTGAAGACGCTGGCCGAAGGCGCCGAGACCGTCGGCTTCGTCAGCGCCGTCGACGACAAGAAGGCGAGCGCGTCGGTCGACCTCATCGGCCGCACGGTGCAGCTGTCTTTCGCCAGCGTCTCGTGGGCGAGGCCTCGCAGCGCAGACGGCAAGGTCGGCTCGACGCCCATTCGCTTGAGCGACGTGGTCAAGCCGGGCGAGCTCGTGCGGGTGCGGCTCGGCAAAGGAACCGACGCGACGCTCGCGCAGACGCCCACGGTCCAGGGGGCCCTGCTCGCCATCGACCCCGTCGATCGCAGCGTCGTCGCGATGGTCGGCGGCTACGACTTCGCCACCTCGGCCTTCAACCGCGCGATTCAGGCGCGCCGGCAGCCCGGCTCGTCTTTCAAGCCCTTCCTCTACGGCGCCGCGGTCGGCAGCGGCCGCTTCACCACCATCAGCGTCGTCAACGATGCGCCCGAGACGGTGCGAGACCCGTACACCGGCAAGTCGTGGAAGCCGAAGAACTATGAAGCCTCAGGCTTCGAGGGGCCGATGACGCTGCGCCAGGCGCTGACCAAATCGAAGAACACCGTCTCGGTGCGGTTGATCGAGGCGCTGACGCCCGCGGCGGTGACGGACTTCGCGCAGAAGGCGGGCATCCACTCGCCGATGCCCGACAACCTCACGCTCGCGCTGGGCACCGGCGAAGTGGTGATGATCGAGATCGCCAACGCCTACACCACGCTGCAGTCGCAGGGGAAATACGCCGAGCCCGTGATGCTCGTGCGCGTCACCGATGCGAAGGGCACCGTGCTGGAAGAGCACCACGCGGCCTTCGAAGAGACGCTGCCGCCCGCGGTCACCTTCCTCGCGACGTCGATGATGCGCAGCGTGGTCGAAGAGGGCACGGCCACCGCGGTGAAGGAGCTCGATCGCCCGGCCGCCGGTAAGACGGGCACCGCGCAGGAATTTCGCGACGCCTGGTTCAGTGGCTACACCGCCGACTACGTCGCGTCGGCCTGGGTCGGCTTCGATGACCACACGCCGCTGGGCCCGGGTGAGACGGGCGGCAAGGCCGCGCTGCCGATCTGGCTCGAGTTCATGAAGGCCGCCCACCAGGGGCTGCCGGTGCGCGACTTCGAGGTGACTCCGGGAATCGCGATCGCGAAGATCGACCCGGTGAGTGGGCTGCTCGCCGGCAAGTCGGTGCCGGGCCGCACAGAGTGGTTCCTCGAAGGCACGGCGCCCACCGCCGACGCGCCGCCGCCCGGGCAGGTGGACCCGAACGACTTTCTCATCAACGATGGGAAGCGGCGTTAGCGCGTGACCCTGATCCTCTTTCTTCTCTTCTCAGCGGGGCCTGCCGATGCCAGCCCGTCGGTCGATCGCCTCGCCAGAGCCGTCGTCGATCAAGCCACCCGCATCCCGCTCGAGGCGCCCGTCGCGATTCAGGTCGACGCGCCCACCCCCGCCCTCGGGCGCGCCGTCGCGTCGTTGATCAGCGCCGAGCTCTCGCGGCGCAGGCTCTCACCCGTCGTGCTCGACGCGAATGCCGTCACTGCCGAGAGGCTCGCCCGCGAGAAGGACCTTCGATCGCTGCTTCGCGTCAGCGTCACCGCTGAGAACGCCCGTCTTGCTGCGCGCGGAGACGTGCTGCCGACCTGGGTGAACTTCTGGGCCGGCGCTGCACCCACGCGCTCGGGGCCGGCCGCAGCGATCGCGGCCTCGGTCGATGCCGACGTGCAGGCGATGACACTCGCCGCGACGGTGGCTGCCGGGTCTCCTTCTGCTCCGTTGAAGCTCGGGCTCGGCGTGCTCGCGAAGCTTCCTGGGGTGCCGGCCGCGATCGCGGTCGGAGATCTCGACGGTGACAAGCGCCCCGAGATCGCGGTGCTGATGGATGACGAGCTGCTGGTGCTGTCGTCCGAAGGGAAGCCGATCGCGCGCTACGACCTGCGCAGCCTCGCCGTCGCGCTGCGTCCTACCCGCGAGCCCTTCGGAGCGGTGTCGATTCTCACCGGCCGCCTCACCTACGTCTCAGGCCGGCGCGCGCACGGCGAGACGCTGACGCTGCAGGGAGGATCGCTGAAGCCTGTCGCTGTCTCCGACGACGTCACCCTCGATGCAATCACCGTTCGCCTGGTTCCCGGGCTCAACGCCTTTGCCGCCGAGGCGAGCTGGTTCGGCAAGCCGCTGAGCCTGCCCGCGTTGCTCACCACCACCAGCACCCGCGCAGGACTCTCGCTCTTCCTCTTCGCGAACGGGTCAGGCTCGATCACCCGCGGCACCCCGCCCGCCGCCGCCTTCACCTCGGCGCCCAGCGCAGCGGTGCTCGCCGACCTCGACGGAGACCAGAGCCCCGAGCTCGTCACCACCTCGTCCCGCTTCTTTGTCGACGGAGACGACGTGCGGGTGGTGCCCGTCGCCGCCGCCGAAGCGATCGCCGCCCGTTCTGGCTCGCTGGCCGATGCGACGCCCGTCTTCAGTGGGGCGACCCCGCGCGGCCGCGTGCTCGCCATCGCCGCGGCAGACCTCGACGGCGACGGCACCGAAGAAGTGGTGCTCGGCGCGTGGCTCGCCGACGGCACGGGCGAGCTGCTCCTCGCGCGCAGGGTGGCCCCGTGAGAGTCGTCATCCTCGCGCTGCTGCTTGCCCTGCCCTGCCTTGCCGGGTCACGCGCGCGTTACGGCGGAACCCTGAAGGTGGCCGCCACGGCCAGGGCGACCGAGACGGATCCACTGCTCGCCGACACGCCCATCGAAGCGACGCTGGTCTCGCTGTTGAATCGCCCGCTGTGCCGCGCAGAGAAGAACGGAGCAATCACTCCGCTGCTCGTCACCGAGCTCTCTCGCACCGCCCCGACGACAGTCAAAGCCCCACTGCGTTCAGGGCTCGCGCGCCCAAACGGCCCCGGGCTTGCCCCCGCCGAGCTGGCCGCGCACCTGACGAAGCTCTCGGGCGGTTCGTCGCCGTACCGCGCGCTGCTGTCACCACTGAAGGTCGCCACCGCCAACGAGCTCACCCTCGCCTTTCCCTTCCCCGACTTCGAACGCGCGCTCTGCCACCCGGCGCTCGCTCCGCAGGGAGTCGGCCCCTACCGCTTCGCCGCCCAGACCTTCACCGCGAACGTCTTCTTCCCCGAGGGCCGCCCCTTCACCGACGCGCTCACCGTCACCTCGACCGACGCCCGCACAGCCGAACGATTGCTGCAGCAACGGAAAGTGCACCTCGCGCTGGGCCTCGGCACCGCCGCCGACGAGTCCGCGCTGCTGTTCGCGACCTTCCTCGCCTTCAACCCCGTCAAAGTCGGCCCCGACTTCCGCGCGGCCTTCGAAGCGGCGATTGAGAGGTCCGACCTGGTTCGCTTCTTCGTGCTGCCGCCCGCCGCCGCGATGGGCCAGCTGTTGCCTCCACCGCTCTCCGCGGGAATGACCGAGCCAGCGAAGTTGCCGAGACCCTCGCCGCTCGCCACGCCCCGCGAGCTCACCCTCGCCTACGACGCCGCGCTGCCCGACCACCGCGCTGTCGCCGAACGCCTGCAGGTGAAGCTGCACGCCTCGGGCTACCGCATCGCGCTCAAGCCGCTGACCCGCGCCGCCCTTCGCGCGAAGCCCGACGCGGAGCTCGCACTGCAGTCACTGATGATTCCTCCTGTCCCCGCGCTCGCCGTCGCGCTCGCGCTCGAGCTCGGTGGCCGGCACGACCAGCTGGCCGCGCAGCTCGCTCCGCTGGGATTGATTTCCGATGACAAGGCCCGTGCCCACGCTGCTCAAGTGCTGGCCGAGAAGCTGTGGCCCGAGCTGCCGCTGATTCCGCTGTATGCGCAGGCGCTGGGAATCCAGGCCGCGAAGGACGTGCAGAACCTGAAGACGGACGCGCAAGGGTTGCCGCTGCTCGACGCGGTCTTCCTCGGGCAGGATTGAGGCGATGCGCCTGCGCACCACGCTGGCGGTCGCCTTTCTCGGCCTGTCGCTGCTGCAGGTCTTGGCCGTGGTGCCGATCGCGCTGCGCAACCTCTCGGCCCTGCTTCAGCGGCAGCAAGAGAGCCGCATCGATCAAGAGATGGCCGCCGTCGACGCGACCGTGCAGCGGCTGGGCGCCGACGTGCAGCGCGCGATGGACGAGCTGGCGACGAGCCCCGCGCTCGAAGACGCCGCCCGCGACGCCGCGAAGCTGCCGCCTCCTCCCGCGCTCACCTCGGCCGCTGCGACGCTGATGGTGCCGCGCGGACTGTCGGTGTTGAGCCTCTTCGATGCCGACGGCCGCACGCTGTCGTCGGGCCACTTGCCCGCGCGCCTGGGCGACCTCGACGAGGCGCTGTTCAAGGCAACGAAGGGCAACCACACCCTGGTGCCGGTGCAGGTCGAGCTTCGCGACGAGACCGGGCTTCACACCCGGCCAGCGCTCGTCACGTCCCGCGCGCTCGACTATGGCGACACCCGCGTCTGGGCGGTCGGTGGAAGTCTGCTCGACGAACGCGTGGCGCAGCAGCTGTCGCGGCTCACGGGCGCGCGCGTCGAAGTCTGGGGCGGCAACGAGAAGCTGGGCACCGCCGGAACCGCTGCAGAACCGACAACGCTGCGCACCGTGTCGTGGGCGCCGGTCGCCGAGGTGCGGCTGTACTTCTCGCGCGCGGACTTGATCGCCACCCGCACGGAAGTGCTGCGCGCGTTTCTCGCCCTCGCTGCGTTGGGGCTGCTGCTCTCGGTCGGGGTTGGCTTCGTCCTCGCGCGGCGGGTCACCCTGCCCGTCGAGGCGCTCACCGATGCCGCGCGGCGCATCGCAGCGGGCGAGCTCGACGTGCGGGTCGAAGAACGCGCGACGGGTGAGCTGAAGGCGCTGGTGCAGACCTTCAACAAGATGACGGTCGACCTCAAGGCCACCACCGACAAGCTGGTCGCCAGCGAACGGATCGCGGCCTGGCAGGAGGTCGCCCGCCGCGTCGCGCACGAGATCAAGAACCCGCTGACCCCGATTCGCATGTCGCTCGAGACGCTGGTCGCCGCGAGCGAGAAGGACAACCCGCGCTTCAAGGCGCTGTTCAAGGAAAGTGCGGTCGCGGTGCTCGAAGAGGTCGACCGGCTCAAGCGCATCGTCGACGAGTTCTCGCAGTTCGCGCGGTTGCCCCGGCCGGCGCTCGCCCAGGTCGATCTCGCCGAGCTGTGCCGGCAGGTGCTCGCGCTCTACGCGCCGCACGCATTGGGTGAAGGCGCAGCGCAGCTCACCTACGCGTCGCACCTCGACGACGGCGCGCTCGTCTCGGCTGATCGCGATCAGCTGACCCAGGTGCTCGTGAACCTGATCAAGAACGCCGAAGAGGCGATGACGGCCACCGGCAAGGGTGGCGCGGTCACCGTCACCGTTCGCACCCAGCCCGCGACCGCGACGATCGAAGTGAGAGACGAAGGCCCTGGCATTCCGCCCGACCTTCGCGCGCGACTCTTCGAGCCCTACGTCACCACCAAGCCCGCGGGCACCGGCCTCGGCCTCGCGATCGCCGCCCGAATCCTGCAGGAGCACGACGGCAAGCTCGAGGTCGCCGACGAGGCCGGCCCCGGTGCCTGCTTCGTGCTCACCCTGCCCCGAAACGCTCGTGGCTGATCCACTCGACGATCGCGGCGTTCACGACCGAAGGGCGGCAGTCGTGAATCATGTGGCCCCCAGGCATCGCCAGGAACTGGGCGTGCGTGTGTACAGCGGTCAGCTCGAACAGGCAGGAATCCCGTTCTGGGTAATCACCAATGGGCAGCCAGTAGACTTCACCCGCCGCACGGTTTCCGCCAGATGCGCTTTGACCTGGGCGATGGGGATCTGATGACCCACAAGCTGACCCAGCTACCGAGCAGCGCGCTTCGCTGTCCGCCCTGTCGTGAGGCAATCACGGCGGCCCGCGCAAAATCGAGCGCCCTCGTTCCGTCTCGTAGTCGAAGTTCTCCCTCTCACCCGTGGGTCATCATGAAACGTCTCGTGTTCGTCGTCCTCCTCACCGCCGCTCCCGTTTTCGCCGCCTCCGCGCCCGTCTGCGACAAGTTCGTCAAGGCCTTCACCAAGGCGGGCAAGGCCGCCGGCCAGGAGGTCGACGCAGAAACAGAAGCCTTCTGGAAGAAGGCGTGTCTCAAGGAGAAAGAGAAGGACGCCGCGATCGAGAAGCAGACCAGGTGCCTCGACGCTGCGAAGTCCGGTCAGGACGTCGGCGCCTGCCTCAAGTAGCCAGGCTCGCGCCTGGTTTCCGTGGGTTCAGGCGATCGATCACCCCTGCTGAAAGACAAGCACCTTCTCAGGCAGCAGCCGAGCACCGCGCACGCGCTGTCAGACGTGGCGCGCACGTGGGCGCCCCTGAGAGTTGGTGGAGCTCGATCGGACGGCGCTGCTCGGCGCCGACACCTCTTCGCGGACCCTAGCGGACCCGCACTGGGGCGCTTCGTCCACCCGCGGCGGTGAGCGCCGCCAGCGCGCTCGGCACGGATCGACGGCGCAGGCGGGCCACGTTCTTCAGCAGCGGCTGGGCCAGGTAACCAGCGACCGAGGCGGCGGCGATCGCGCTGGTGGCCAGCCACAGCGTGGTGTCCGGCGAATCGGGCCAGAGCATCGACGGGTGGCGCAGCACGGGGAGCACGCCAACCAGGTCAATGCCGAACGCAGGGAGCCCGTCGCTGGCGTCGAGCGCCGTCCACAGCACCCGGTGCACGAGGCAGCTGACCGCCGCCGCGAGTCCGGCCTGCAGCCCGAAGCCGAGGCGGCTGGACAGCGACTGCTCGTTTACCGGGAAGAAGATCAGCCCGATGACGAAGGCGGGGAGGCCGACCCGAATCGCAGCGCCCAGGTCCAGCAGCTGGGGCGAGCCGTCGAGCACCGAGACGCCGAGGCTCGCTGCCCCCACCGCCAGACCGGCCGTCGCGACACCCGGGATGATCTTCCGCCACAGCGCGCGCATCGGTGGCTGTAACTCCAATACAGCTCCGAATGTTCCACGCCCGACCGCAGCCGAAGACGACATCACCTGGATGAATTGCGCGGTTCTGCCTGGCGGGACCACCCTCTGAAGTTTTCTGGTGGGCGAGCCCAAAATGCGTCTCGTCCGGATTTCAGGCGGGCGGCAACGGCCCTGCACAAGAAAAAAGGCGTCCTTGGAACCGGCGCGAAAGCCAGTACCAGGACGCCTTTGCCACCCAGCCGTGCTCCGGCTGCCAGAGCGTTAGCTTTCTACTTCGGCGAGCGGCCGCTGCCGACAGTGCGAGCCTCGAAGACCGGAATGGGGTCCTGGGGCAGCTGGACTCGGGGGTCGTTGTTGGTCTGGCCACGCATTTCTGCCTGTGCCGACCGGGTGTTATCGGCGCTCAAGAGCGCCGCCACCTGGGTGCCGTTCGCCGCCTGCTCGCCTTCGACGTCGTCCATACCGACGCCACACCCCGAGACCGTCAGGGCGACCACTGCCAACATTCCGACGATGATTGACTTCATGGTGAGTCCTCTTTGCATCTTTGGTGCCGAACCCTGGTTACTCATCGGAGCCCTCGTCATCGGTGCCGCCCTCGTCGTCTCCATGGGCGACTCCCTTCAGCGCGGACTCTGCGTTGACGATTTGTGACAGGCGCGACCGCTTCATCTTCAGCAGGCGGGCCGCTTCGCTGATGTTGCCCTTCGCCTCGAGCAGCGCGCTCTTGATGCACTGCATTTCGATTTCGTGGCGCAGATCTTTGAGGCTGATGCCGCGCTGGCGGGCGAGCTCGTAATAGTCGGGCGGGCCTTCCGCGACAGGCGCGGCCACCCGCTGAACCGGGGCGGGAGCAGTGACCACCGGGGCAACCACTGCCACCGCAGCCGCGACCACCGCCACCGCAGGCACCGTGTCCTCCATCAGCGACCGCAGCTCGCTGACGTGGCTGAACGAGTCGGGCTGGATGACGAGGCCTTCGGCAAAAATCGCCGCCGCCGAGAGCACGTTCTCGAGCTCGCGCACGTTGCCCGGCCAGGGGTGACGCATCAGCAGCGCCAGCGCCTCTTCCGACAGGTGCTTCACCGGCTCGCCACGCTCGTCGGCGATGCGGGTGAGGAAGTGAGACGCCAGCTGGGCGAGGTCTTCGGGGCGCTCGCGCAGCGACGGCAGCTCGAGGGTGACGCCCTTCAGGCGGTAGTACAGGTCGGCGCGGAACCGACCCTGGGCAATCAGCGCCTCGAGGTCACGGTTCGTCGCGCAGATGACGCGGACGTCGACCTTCAACGTCTTCGTTCCACCGACGCGCTCGAACTCGCGTTCCTGCAGCACGCGCAGCAACGCCACCTGGCACTTCGGGCTGATGTCGCCGATCTCGTCGAGGAACAGCGTGCCGCCATCGGCCAGCTCGAAGCGGCCTTTGCGCTCACGCACCGCGCCAGTGAAAGCGCCCTTCTCGTGGCCGAACAGCTCGGACAGCAGCAGGTCTTCCACCATCGCCGCGCAGTTCACCTTGACGAGCGGCATCGCGCGCCGCGGAGACAGCGTGTGAAGCGCCTCGGCGAGCAGCTCTTTGCCGGTACCGCTCTCACCCCGCACGAGGACAATCGCGTTGCTGCGGCCGATCGGCTCGATCTGCTTCGTGATCCGCTGCAGGGCCGCCGAGCGTCCGACCAGGCCGTGGGTCCTGTCGACCGAGCGCGGGGCGTAGACGACGCGGGGCAGCTTCAGCTCGGGCTCGAGCGTCGCCAGCACTTCGGCGCGCCGCGGAACCGAGAGGAACGCCGAACGGCGAACTGGCGGCACGCGCTGAACGAGCTCGTCCATCAACCGGCCCGCGCGCGAGAACTCGGCCTGCGCTCCGGCGGTGTCGTTGGCCGCGACCTTCAGCCGCCCCATCAGGTGGTACACGCGGAAGGGGCCTTCGAGGTCCGGGTTGCCCAGCAGCGTGTCCTTCGCCCGCGCCGCTGCCCGACCTGCGCCGTGAAGGTCAGAGAGCGCCAGCGCCAGCTCACCGCGAATCAGCTCGACCTCGACCGCGGCCGCCGGAAGCTGCGCGCTGCCCTTGTCGACACAGCGGCGCGCCAGCTCGGCCGACGCCTGCGCCTTTTCACCAGCGCCCAGATGCGCCCGGGCCTTCAGCGCCGCCGCGAACGCCGCGAAGCCATCGTTGCCCACGCCTTCGAAGCGGGTGCGCGCGGCCTCGAGGTTTCGAATCGCCTCGAGCCAGTCGCCCGCGTCGATCGCCACCGCGCCCAGGTTCAGCAGCGCGCTGCCTTCGAGGTAGGGCTCGCCCTGGCCGGACGACAAGCGCAGCGCGTGCTCGGACAGCTCGACCGCACGTTCCATGTCGCCGAGGAAGTGGTGCAGACGGGCAAGGTTCGAAGCCGCGTGAGCGACCTCTCGCGCACCACCGAACCGGCTGATCGCTTGAAGCGCGCGGGTGAGGTTCTCCAGCGCCGGCTCGAAGTCACCGCTTTCCGCGTAGAGGCTGCCGAGGTTCGCCAGCGCCTGCACCGCGGGCCGGGGAGTCGCCAGCGCCGCCTGATAGCAACCGATGGCGCGATCGCGATCGCCCTGCTTGTGCGCCGCGACGCCCTGGTTCAGCCGCGCGTTCGACTCGAGCTGCAGCAGCCCGGCCGACTGCGCCGCAATCACGTTCTCGGCGAACAGCGCCTCGGCCTTTGCGGCCTCGCCCTGCACCAGCATCGCCTTGCCCATCACGTTGCGAAGCGTGATCTGCAGACCCGCAGGCGGCGACTTCTCGAGCGCTGCCTGGCAGAGCGCGAAGGCCTCGGCCGGCTGGCCTTTGAGCATCCGCATCTCGGCCGTGAGCGCCGCCGCTTCCACCGTGGTCTGGGCATCCGCCGCCGCGCGGGCGAGCGTCATCTCGGCGAGCCGGAACCGCCCCAGCTTGACCAGGTTCTTCGCGGCCAGCAGCGCGCGCTGCGCCGAAAGGCCCGCATCCTTCACCCGTGCCGACTGCGCGAAGGTGCGCGCGGCCTCGCGGTAGTTGCCCAGCGCCTGAAGCACCGAGCCATGGCGTTCCTGCACGGACGCCTGCTCGGCGCCCTTCAGCAGGCTGACCGCGCGCGCATAGAGCTCGGACGCGTCTTCGTGTGCGCCGCGGGCGGCCAGCGAGTCGGCCGCCTTCACCGCCACCGCCGCGCCTTCGTCGGCTCCGACTTCCAACAGCAGCTCGGCCGCGGTGCCGACTTCGCCCGCTTCGGCCATCGCCAGACCCAGCGACCGCTTCAGCAGCTTCACCCGGGCGGGGCTCAGGCTGCTCGCGAAAGCCAGCTTCTCGGCCTCGCGGGCGAACCGGTAAACGGGCTCTCCGTCGAGCACCCGAACGGTGACGACGTGGCCGCGAACGAGGGCGTCGAGCGTCGAGGCAGAGTCGACGGTGATCGCCGCCTGCTTCAGCACACCCGCAACCGCGGCCAGCGACAGCGCGTCGCGCGAGGCAGCCAGGGTCTCGAGCACGTTGCGCTCGACGTCGCTCAGGCGTTCGACGCGGCGCAGGAAGAAGTCGACGGGTGCGGCCAGCGGGCGCTCGAGCAGCTCGCCCAGCGCTTCCGGATTTCCACCCGTCGCGTCCAATAGGCGCTGCGCGACATCGGTGCGGGCGAGGAAGCTGCGAATGCCTTCGAGATCCAGACCGCGCAACGAGACGCTGCGGCCGCTGACCTTCGAGACGATTTCGTCGAGCGCCGCAGGGAGCTTTGCGTCATCGCGAAACGAGATGACGAAGAGCCCACCCGCGCGGGAAGTCGGGGTCGAGCACACCGCCGCGAGGTACCTCAGCAGCTCGAGCGAGGCCTTGTCGGCCACTTCGACGTCGGGGAACAGGAAGGCGGGGGCATTGCGGCCGGCCAGCGCGAACAGCTCGCTCACGCCGTCGTAGAGCGACAGCCGGCGATCTTCCATCACCGTGGTGCCGTTCGGGTTCTTCAGAGGAGAAACGGCGCGCAGCACGTCGTTGAGGCGCGGCTCGGGGACACCCGCGTGCTCCAGCGACGTCGCCAGCTCGCTGATCATCGGCTGGAACATGCCAAAGCTCTTGCGGGCTTCACGGCCCGACGCACCTTCGAACACCGAGACTCCGCGCTTCTGCAGCGCCGCGCGAAGCTGGCCAAACAGGTGAGACTTGCCGACGCCCGCGGGCCCACGCAGGAAGACGAAGCGCGGCCGCGCCGTCGTCTTTGCTTCGTCGTGCTCGCGCAACAACAACGCAAGCTCGGCCTCTCGACCGCTGGCCTCGGCTTGCTCGCTGCGCCAACCCGTCAACCGCGCCATCTCAATGGCCATTTGAAGCTCCTCGCACCGGCATTGTGCCCGTTTTCCCCGACGGGCCGGCCCCAGTGCTTGACCCCACCCAAGCTGCTGCGCGCCAATGAGCAACCCATGTGCCAGTTTTGCGGCAGCGTTTCTCAGCGGCCGGGGCAAAATCCCCGAGGATTCACGGTGGGTTGCATACCACTTCCGGCCGGGCTGAAAGCCAGTTGCCAGCTGCGCGACACGCCTGGCGCGGGCCCCTGGGGAATGTGACTGGGAACAGGACGACACCGGAAAGTGACAGCAGCGACCGACTGGAAAGTGAGTCGCTACTCTTTCACGGGGGTCGCCTTCAACGCGGCCTTGCCTTCCTTCACGTAGACCTGGAAGCGAACCGTCTTGCAGTTGTACTTCGCGACCAGCTGCTCCTTGTTCTTGCGGAGCTTGGCGACGAACTTGTCGAAGGTGAGGCCGTCGGCCGGCTCGCCGCAGCGCTCGCGGGTGGTGACGAAATCACGGAAGACTTCCTGGAAGTGGGCGTCTTCCGAGCCACCTCCCGCGGCGATCGACGGCGGCACCGACGCGACGCGGGGCGTGCCCGGCATCGTCCTCGGCAGCGGGGCCATCGGGTTCTCCTTCGTGTTCCCGCGGGCGCTGGCCTTGAGCAGCTCCTGAGGAATGATGGCGACGCGCGTCGCGTCCGGATTGTCGCCCTGGGCCTGCTCGTCAGCGCTCATCATCCCGCCCGCCATCGCGAATGGATCGACGGCCGGGTTGCTCTGGGTGGACGCCATCGACATCGGGTTCTTGTAGCCGTGCGCGGGATACGACGTGGTGCGCTGGCTCTCGAAGTCGTCGTCGCCCAGAGACATCGGCGGGGGGGGCGCGCGCTGCGGGGGAGGCGCTGGGGGGCCGAGCGCGGCGAAAGGATCTTCACCCGGCTCTTCGACGGGCGGAGGCGAGTAGCGCGGCGCTTCCATGGTCGACGCCGAACGCATCGACGGCTCGGGGTAAGTCTGGGCCTCGACTTCTGGCGACGTCGCCAGAGCGCGCGCAGGCGTGCTGGGGCCGAAGTTGAAGTCGTCGGGGCTCGCCTCGGCGGGAGCCGGCGCGTCGGCGATCGGCAGCGGCGCGAGCGCATCGGGGCGAGCAGGAATCGAGGCAATCGGAGGCGGCAACGGCGCGCGGGGGCCGACGTACGCTTCTTCGTCGGCCTGCGCCGAGCCCATCAGCAGCGTGAAGGCGATCGCAGCGATCAAGAGGCCGGCAAACATGAAGAGTGCCGTCTTCTGGTAGCCCGCCAGCGCGGTCATCGCCGGGCGAACCGAGGCGACAGCGACCACCTCGAAGGGCGTGCCGGGGATGTCGCGGCGAATGCCGATCTCGAGCGGGCTGGCCCCACCCATTACGTCGCTCGCCGTGAGAATCGGCAGCTTCAGAGGCCCCAGCTCGGTCACCGGGCCAACTTCGGCGTTCATCGCCTTGCCCGGCTGCCTGACCAGAGGAATCAGGTTCTTCTTCGTGCCGCTGGCCGCGACTTCCTTTCCACCAATCGAGAGGCCGAGGGCGGTGAGAGAGAGATCCTTCGCAACGGTGTCGACGATCGCCTGCGCTTCGACGGCCAGCGGCAGGCCGACCATGACCGCGCCAATCGCGCGGACCTCGTTCTTGTCCACGCCGAACATCGGCAGCGAATAGAAGAGGTGCGGGCCGCCGAACGCATCGACGATCTCGCCCTTGCCGCCCGCGAGCGAAATCACCTTCGCGTCGAACCCTTCGGGCGCTGCGGCCGCTTCGTCCGTGCCCTTCGCGATCAGCGCGCCGATGTCATTCGAGACGCCGACGATGACCAGCGGGCGAAGGTTCTCGGGGAGCGCTTCCGCGACCGCGGTGCGAACCATCGCGAACCTCTCGGCCGAGGGCGCTTCGGGCTTCGCCGTCCTGGGGCCGGGGTTGGTGATCGCGGGCGTCGACGCGAGCTTGAGCACCGCGGCCTGGAGCTCCGAGCGGCTGGACTCGAGGCGCAGCGCGACGGCCGCGGGGGCGCTGAAGGCGTGCCCAGTTGCCTGATCCACCATCACGGACCCGACTGCGGGCGAGAGGAGGAAGAGGTGGGCGCCCCAGAGGCCCAGCGTGAGAAAGGCGAAGACGAGAAACTTGAGGCGGGTCAAGGCAGTCGACTTATAACTGCGGCCGCGGCTCCCCTCAAGAAACTCGAACGAAAGGCGGCACCATGGCTGACAGCTTCTCCATCGTTCGCACCACGGAAGATCCTCTGACGGCCGACCGGCTGGTCGAAGTTCTGCGCCAGGAGAAAATCGACGCCTTCACCCGCGAGCGCGGCGCCGCCTCGACCGCATCCTTCGAGCCGGCCGTTGGCGCCTTCTACGAGCTCTTCGTACCCGACGCGGATCTGAACCGCGCCTCCACCCTCGTCGACGCCGAGCTGGCGGCCATCGAAGCCGAAGGCGCCCAGAACGCCGCCGCCGCTGAAGAAGAGGCGATGTCGGGCGAGAACAAGACCCCGCAGTAGGTTTCGAGAGGTCGCCCGAGAAATCAGGGCGTCAACACAGGTTGCACGGAATAGAGGCTCACGCCTTCTACTGTCCACTTCGCGTAGCCCAGGTTCCGGCCCAGGTAGTTGGCCAGCGGCTCGTCGACGACTTTTCCGAAGCTGCGCGAGGCGTGGCGAAGAAACGAGCCGCCCTTTTTGTGAACGAGAAAGCCGACGTGGCTGATGCGGGTGACCATCTGCGGGCGGTCGGCGCGCACCACCACCACCAAGGTCCCCGTCGGAGCGGCCTTCAGCTTCTCCTGCGCCACCCCCGCCGGAATCAGGTCCCACGCGTACTCGCCGCGGCGCTGGTGCTCGACGCTCAAGCCCAGTGACGCCCCCGACTTCGACTTCCAGGCCACCTCATCCAGCGTCTTCTTCACCTGCACCGTCTCGGGCCCCCCGATGCTGCGCGTGATGTCCTTCAGGAAGCCCTTCTTCAAATTGCTGGGCACCCACTGTGCTTCCATCACGTGGTTGCGCGTCTGAAAGTCCGGCGTTTCCCCCTCGTAGCGAATGCGCGTCAGCAGAGGCACCACGGCGTCGGGCGACTGGGCGAGGCTCAAGGCAATCGCTTCTTCGACGAACGTGAGGCAGTCGACCGCGTCGTAGCGCACCAGCGGGTCGGGATCCCTTCCCTGCCCTTCGCCCAGAGGCGAGACGACATATGGGGTTCCGACGAACTTCGCGCTCACCGCCTCGAGCCTCTCGCTCAACGGGCGCGCGGGACCCACGGCGAACATCACTTCCGTCGTGGGAGCGGCCGCCAACAGCGTCAGCAGGAGGGGCGTCACTTGATTCCGGCTTTGCGCAGAATCGTGCGGCGCTGATCGTCGGGCAAGCGCAGCTTCTCGAGCTCGCGTTCGTAGGGCAGTCGATCTTCTCCGAATGCCTGGAAGCTCGTCAGCACCAGCCAGTCGAGCTTCGCGGCATCGCCTCCCTCGTAAAGGATTCGCGCGGCCACGGCCTGCAGCGAACGGTCGGGGTCTTTGAGCAACGGCTCGAGCACGGGGGCCGCATCCTTCGCCCTGGCGCCTTCGAACAGCGAAAGCCCCTGCATGCGCACATAGCGATCCGTGGACGCCAGCTGCGCCTTGGCGAACTTCTGGCCGGCGGCGTTGCCCATCTGGCAGAGGCCGGCCGCGGCGGCGAAGCGGGCGCTCTCGGACGAATGGGTCAGGTACGACTCGAGCACGGGCGCCTGCTTGCGATCGCCGACCTGGCCCAACGACACCAACATCGCCGCGCGGGTCTCGGGGTCTTCTTCCGACTTCACCGCCCTGGCGAGCACGGCCCCATATTTGGGGTCGCCGATCGACCCCAGCGCACGGGCGGCGTCGCGGCGAACGCCCAGCGTCTTGTCGGCCAGCGCCTGCCCCAGCCGCCCTGCGGCGGCGCGGCTCTTCATCCGCCCCAGCCCCTGCGCCGAGTACATGCGCACTGGCCCGTCTTCGTCATTGAGGCCGGCGAGCAGCCCCTGCTCGCCCTGCGCATGCCCGAGGCCTGCGAGCACCTGCGCCATCGCGCGCTTCTTCTCGAGGTCGGCCTCGCGGGTCATCAGGCTCGACAGCTCGTGGGCGGCGTACGCCTCTTCACCCAGGCGCTTGATGCGGTTGACGACCGAGTTGGGGTTCGAGCCGCCGCCAGCGACTTCGTTGACGAGCTCAGAAGCCTCGCCGCGCTTCGAGACGGCCTTGCGGGACGACGGCCCGGCCACGGCGGAGGCACACAGAAGAAGGCAGAGAAGGAAGGTGATCGCGCGCATGCTTGGGCACCAAAGACGCTACCATCAGGCCCACCCATGCGCTGGTTCCGCGCCTCATTGCGCGCGTTCGCCGTCGTGGCGATCGCCCTGTGCCTCCCTTCCCCCACCTGGGGGCAGAACCGCGCGTTCGGAGCGCGCTGCAAAGAATCGTGCCTCAAGCACCTGACGGATCCCCGCCAGCGCGCGGTGCTCTGCGGGCGATGCCTCACCGACAACACGAACGATCGCGGCAGCTGGGCGGCGTCCCTGAAAGACGAGGCGACCCGGCAGGACCTGCTCGAGGACATCCTCAAAGACCCCGACTGGCAGGTGCGCTGGGGTTCGATCCGCGCGATGTCGACCCGCGGCTTTTCTGACCTGCGCGAGCTGTCGCGGTGGATCCTCGAGGGCCGCGACAACCTGCCGTGTCTGACCGCCGTGCACCTGGCCGGCAGCAAGAAGCAGACGACCGCCACCCTGCTCGCAGGGGCCGGCTCGATGGGCCCATCGTCCGCGGCCCTCTGCTGGAGCAAGCGGGAAGAGCTGCGCAAGGCGCTCGAGGTCGAGCTCTATTCCTCCGACGCGCTGGTGCGGCGTGAGGCGCTGCTGCACCTGTCAGCGTTTCTCGAGAACGCCAATGCGCGCACGGTGCTGAACGCGATGGCGAGCCGGAAGCCCGAGTCGGACGCGACGGCGGCGATGGCGCTCGTCGAAGACGCGGCGGCGGGTGGGCCGGCCGCGGGCGCCGCAGTGCTGAAGGTCGCGAAGGAAGCGGACGCCGAACGGGTGAACCGGCTGCTGGCGATCTGGGCAGTGACGTTCGACCAGCAGAAGGCGCGGCTGACTCCCGCCAGCCCGCTGAACGATCGAAAAGAGGCGATCACCCTGCTCTCGCAGATCGGCCCCCTGGGCGCGTCGGAGCTCGAGAAGCTTCTCGACGACGCCGACGTCTCGGTTCGACACGCGGCGGCGCGCGCCCTGGCCCGCGGTGAAGGGCTGACGCTTGGGCTCTACGCAAAGACGAAGCTCGACCCGGCAAACAAAGTGCCCACGGCGTTGCGGCTGAAGTGGGTCGAGTTCCTGGGCCGCAGCGACTCGGAGGCCTGTGCCGACACGTTGCGCGCCGCGGTGAATGACGTGCGGCTCGACGACGCAGTCCGCTCTGCCGCGATCGGCGCGCTGGGCGGCTGCGCGGGCGCTGGCGCGATGGACGAGGTGAAGAAGGCGCTGGCCTCGAAGTCTCCGAAGCAGCGGGCGGCGGCCATCGACGCGCTCGGTCAGATGCCCCGCGTGGCGGAAGCGGCGCAGCTCGTCACGGCCGCGCTCAAAGACGTCGAGCCCTCCGTGCTGGCGGCGGCGGTTCGCGCGGTGGCGGCGCAACACCTGACCACGAAGATGCCGGAAGTCGTGGCGCTGCTCGAGCACGGCTCGCCCGAGGTGCGGCTGGCCTCGGCAAAGGCAGTGGTGGTGTTGGGCGACTCGCGCGCCGCAGGGATCCTGGGCCGGTCGCTGAAGAAAGACCCGGCGGAAGAGGTGCGCGAGGCTTGTGCACGGGCCCTGGGCGACCTGGGCGGGGCCGAAGCGGTGGGCCCCCTGACCCACGCTGCAGAAAAAGACGCGAGCTCGAGAGTGAAATACGTTGCGAGTGAGTCCCTTCGTAAGTTGGGATTCAGCCGTGCTGCGAAGTGAGGTCTGACCAAACGTGAAGCTCAAGCTCGCCGCCGTCATCGAACCGAAAGAACCGCGCTGGAAGTCCATCTGCGCCGGGCTGAAGAAGGCCGGCCTCAAGGTCTCTGCCGCCCGCGCCGTGGACCAGCTGAGCAAAGAGGACGTCGTCGTGCTCGGCCCATCGCTGGCGTCGCCTTCGCGGCTGTCGCGAGCGGTGCGCAACGCGAGGCCCCAGGCGCTGCTGATGGCGGCCCAGAGCAAGGGCTTCAAGGCCCCGTTCGCCGACGCCGTGCTGCCGCTGCCGATTTCCCCCAACGACCTGCGCGTTCGTTTGTCCGAGCTGCAGCTGCACCGCGACGCGACCGACGAGGATCCGCTGCCGACGATGCGCCCGGGCGAAGGCATTCTCGACCCGATGACGAACTTCTACACGTTCGCCCATTTCAAAGAGGTGCTGTTCGTCGAGGTGAAGCGCGCGCGCCGCTATGGCTTCCCGCTGGCGCTCGCTTTGATCGCGTTCGACCCGCTGCCGGTGAAGGTCGACGAGGAGCTGCGGGGCCAGCTGATGGGCGGCCTCTCGCTGGCGATTCGCCGTTCGCTGCGCGACACCGACTTCCCAGTGCAGCAGGCGCCCGATCGCGTGGTGCTGTTGATGCCGCACACGGATCTGGCGGGCTCGTTGATCGTGGCGCGCCGAATCTGCGAGCGCGTATCGAAGGCGACGCTGCAGCGCGGTGAGCAGGTGCTGAACCCGACGATCTCGGCGGGCGTGGCGGCAGGTGCGCCCGGCCACGAGTACGGCTTCTCGGATCTGGTGCGGCAGGCCACCGATGGGCTGAACGCGGCGATGGCGCGCGGCGGAAACCGGGTCGAGTTCATCGACGCGGCCGATCGCCTGCCGCTTCAGCCGCCGTCGATCGCTGCCGCGGTTCCGCCGGCCATCCGGTAGGCAGAGGTACGACGGCGTGCTCCTTTCGCTGCGGTGTCGCGGCGGTAAGGTCCGCGCCATGGGTGCACGCGCGATCTTCGGTACGTGGGTGTTGGTGCTGGCCGGCTGTCAGTGCGGGGGCCCTGCGCCAGCAACCGACGGAGGCGGTGGCGCCGGTGGCGGTGGAGACCCAACCGGGCCGCTGAGCATCACCGTCGCGCCGGCCGACGCGACCTACCAGACCGACGGCGCGACGGCGGCGATGGCCGACTACAAAGCAGTCGCCACCTTCGCGGGAGGGCGCACCGAGGACGTGACGGCGACGGCGAAGTTCGCGCTCGACGACGCCTCGCTGGGCGGCTTCACGGGCAAGGCCTTCAAATCGACCCTCGACCGCGGAGGGAAGACGTCGGTCACCGCCACTTACAAGACGGTGAAGGGCGCCACGCCGGTGACAGTGTCGTTGAAGAAGGTGATTCGCGATCCCGCGTCGATGAACCTGCCCACCGACCCAGGCATGATCTTCGGCAAGACACCCGTCGCCTCGCGCAGCCCTGAGCTCGTCTACCCGAACGATCGCGCCTTGATTCCGCCCAACCTCGGCAAGCTCGAGGTGCACTTCCTGCCCGGAAACGGCAACACAGTGTTCGAGCTGTCGCTGAAGGGGCTGTTCACCGACGTCGTCATCTACCTGCGCTGCACCACGCCGATGAATGGCGGCTGCATCTACCTGCCCGACGAAGCGGCGTGGCGCGCACTGGCGTTGGCGAACCGGGGCGGCCCGTCGGTGACGTTGAAGCTGAAGGGCACGGACGACACGGGCGCCGAAGTCGGCGAATCGGCCGCGCTGAACATCAGCTTCTCGCAGGACGAAATTCAGGGCGGCCTCTACTATTGGTCGACCACCGCCAAATCGATCATGCGGTTCGACTTCGCCTCGCCGACCCAGACCCAGGCGGTGAAGTTCGTCGACGCGACCATCGCGAACAACCCCAACGGCTGTGTCGGCTGCCACGCGTTGTCGCGCGACGGCAAGAAGATGGTGGTCGAGGCCGAAGGTGCGACCGATGGGCGGATCGCGATCGTCGACGTCGCGACGAAGACGACGACCACCGCGTTCCCTGCTCCGAACAAGAGCTTCTTCGCCTCGTGGAACGTGGACTCGACGAAGTTCGTCGGTGTCGATGACCGCGGCACGGACTTCAACCTGCGCGTGATGGACGGGACGACGGGAGCGCTGGTCGAGAGCATCGCCAACACCGGCACGAAAGACCGCGCGACGGATCACCCCGATTGGTCGGCCGACAACCAGACCATCGCCTACGCCAGCGTGACGCGCGAAGGGCCACGGGCGGTATCGCTGCAGTGGCCGACGAAAGGGGCGATTCGCTTCGTGAAGAAGAACGTCTCGGGCTGGGATGCGCCTGTCGAGGTGGCGCCGTATGTGGCGGGGAAGAACCGGTACTACCCGGCGATCGCTCCGAGCAGCGACTACCTGGTGTTCAACGAGAGCAACTGCAAAACGGGCGCGCAGGCCGACCTCAACTGCGACGGCGACAGCGACCCCGACGCCAGGCTCTTCGCGGCAAGGCTTGCGGCGAACGCGTCGCTGGTTGAGCTGAAGAAGGCGAACGCGCCTGGCAAGCGCGACAACGGCAAGGTCGAGCTGACGAACTCGTTTCCGAAGTGGAGCCCCTTCAACTTCCAGCGCACGTCGACGGCCGGCTCAAGGCTGCAGTGGGTCACCTTCTCGTCGACGCGTGCGTATGGCTTGCGCGAGAGCGGCGGGCTGACCTGGCTCTGGATGGTGGCGGTCGACCCCGACAAGGTGGCCTTGAGCGAAGATCCCAGCTACCCGGCGTTCTGTCTGCCCTTCCAGGACTTCGCGACCTCGAACCACATCGCGCAATGGGCGACGGTGATCGTGGGTGGAATCAACTAACGGTCAGGCGCCGGAAATCTGCATCGCTTCGACGCGGTTCCGGCCACCGCGCTTGGCGCGGTAGAGGTACTTGTCGGCTGCGGCGATCAAGTCCTCGGGCTGAGCGAAGTCGGTGTCGAACAGCGTCGCGACCCCCAGGCTGATGGTGACCTTGATCGGCGTGCCGTTGAAGTGGAACTCGTGGCCATCGACGGCGCGGCGGCAGCGCTCGGCGCACCGCACGGACTTGTCGTCGTTCGACTCGCGCAGCAGCAGCGCGAATTCCTCGCCGCCGTAGCGCGCGAACAAATCTTCCTGGCGCACGGTCTCGCCGACTTTGTTCGAGACCTTCTGCAGCACGAAGTCGCCGGCCGGGTGGCCAAACGTGTCGTTGATCTTCTTGAAGTAGTCGATGTCGAGCATCACCAGCGACAGCGGCACGCGGTGACGCAGGCAGTACGCGAACTCTTTCTTCAACGTGTCGAGGAAGTACTTCTTGTTGAAGATGCGGGTCAGGCCGTCGCGGGTGGCCGACTCGTAGATGTTGCGTTGGTACTCTTCCTCGAGCTTGTCCTGAATCGAGAACTTGAAGACGGTGTTGCTGCCGACCTGAATCTTGTCGCCGTCCTGCAGCGTCGCGATCGAGACCTTGATGCCGTTGAGGAAGGTGCCGTTCGTCGAGCCCAGGTCGACCAGCTGAAATTGCCCGTTGGGCGCCTGGCTGACTTTGGCGTGCTTGCGCGAGACACCGTCGTCTTCGACCTGGCAGTTGACGTCACTGCTGCGGCCCATCACCACTTCCGCGCGCTCGAGCTTGATCATGCGCCCGATGCCCGCGGGCGACTTGGCGCTGATCACGATGAGGTAGGCGTTGTTGACCGCCTTCGCCTGTCCGAGGAGGTCGGCGATCGAATGTACCGACGTCTTGTCCTCAGACATGCTCGCCTCCAATACTAAGAATGGCGCAGCAGCCCAGCAAGTACCGTCTGGTTTCGTTTCAGGTCAGCGATTCTTGGGCTTTAGCTCGCTGCGTTCTCCTGCCACTGGATTCTCGATGTATGCCTTCAGGGTTGCGCCGCTGCGATGCCACGCCAGTGCGTGCATCAGCTTCACGACGGCGGCCGATGGCGTCATGTCGCCTCCGCTGATCGCGCCCTCGTTCAAGGCGGCGCTGCCCGACTCGTACATCGCGAGGTCGACGCCGTTGCGGTGCGCCTGGCTGACCACCACCACGGGGACGCGGCGGCGTTTTGCTTCTTTGAAAAGCGGCAGCAGCGAACGGCCCTGTTCCGCCGCGAAGGGGAAGTTGCCCGCGCCGTGCGCTTCGATCACCAGGCCGCGCACCTTCGGCAGCAACGACATCGGCATGCTCGGGTCGAGGCCCGGGAAGATCTTGAGCAGGAACACACGCGGGTCGAGCTCGGCGACCAGCTGCGGCTTGCCCTTGCGTTCGAGCCCCGTCTCGAAGCGCGTCTCGACGCCCAGCGTCCCCAGCACGGGAAAGTTGGGGCTCTCGAAGGCGTCGTACTCGGCGACGCTGACCTTCCGCACCCGGTTGCCGCGGTAGAGGTGCGAGTCGAAGCAGACGGTGACCTCCTTCGGGCCGTTGAGCGCGCTCGTCACCGCGTCGATGAGGTTCAAGCGGGCGTCGCTGCGGACCTCACGAAGGGGCCGCTGCGCCCCGGTGAGCACCACCGGCTTGGTGAGGTTCGGCAGCATGAAGGACAGCGCCGAGGCGGTGTACGCGAGGGTGTCGGTGCCGTGCGTGATGACGGCGCCGTCGAACTCCGGCAGCTTCTTGTGCAGCAGCCTGGCCAGCTTCGACCAGTGCTCCGGCTGAATCTCGGACGAGTCGAGGTTCGAGAAGAGCTCGAGCTCGATTTCGGCCAACTCGAGCAGCTCGGGGACACGGTCTTTGACCGTGCGAAAGAACGAGCCCGGTTTGAGTGCATCGGGCCGCCGCCCCGTCATACCGAGCGTGCCACCCGTATGGATGAAGAGGAGTCGTTTCATGGGCGAGCGTTCCTTTACAAGCCAGAAGTGGGTCGCTACAACGCGCCGCATCGTGAAGCCATGTCTTCTCGCAGCATTGCTGGTGGCGATTCCCGTGGCGGCGCAGCAGGGCACCGAGCCGGCGCGGGTGTTGGCAGGCATCGCCGGGCTCGATTTCTCGAAGCTCCCGGCGTCTGCCCAGAAGGAACTGGCGACGGTCTTCACCGACGAGTTCGACTGGTGCGGCCGCCCGATGACGGTGGCGGCGTCGCTGAAGGCGGGGGCCTGCAAACACACCCGACGGCTCGCAGTGCTGGCGGCGGCTCAGGCGCTGGAAGGCTCGCCGGCCACAGAAATCATCGTCTCGCTCTCGAAGTACAACCAGTCGTTCAACGCGCGCCGCACGGCCTTCAAGCCGGACGACCGGATGTGCGTAGGTCCTGCGACGGCGAAGGTGACGCTGGTCGAGTTCTCGGACTTCGAGTGCCCGTACTGCAACGCGGCGCGGCCGATGCTCGACCAGGCGCTGAAGGGCCGCAAAGACGCGCGCCTGTGCTTCCAGCCCTTCCCTCTTTCTGGTCACGCCCACGCGGTGCCGGCGGCGACGGCGGTCTTGTTCGCTCGCGACAACGGCAAGTTCTGGCAGATGCACGACGCGCTGTTCGACAACCAGATGACGATCTCGGAGCCGATGATCAAAGAGACGGCGAAGAAGCTCGGCCTCGATGACAAGGCGCTGGCGAAGGCGATCGCGTCGGGCAAGTACGCGGACGAGCTGACTGCCTCGAAGGAGCTCGGCAAGACGGCGGGCGTCGACGCCACCCCGAGCCTGTATTTGAATGGGCGGAAGCTGACGCTCGGCATCTCGGCGGAAGCGATTGGCGCCGCGATCGATGACGAGCTCGAGTGGACGGAAGGCAAGAACGCCTGGCCCAGCAACTGATGGATTCGCCGCGCTTCGTCGTCGACGCGAAGGGCGGCCTGACGCCTGTCAGCCCCGGCTCGTCGCCGTTGCAGCCGCAGTCGATTTGGTCGCTGGCGAACACGTCTCCGGACTACAAAGTTTTTCTTCGGACGCCTGCGGTGGGCGGCGTCGTGCAGCAGCGGCCGCGCGTGGTGATGGCGGGTGACTGTGGCGCTTTCCCGCTGTCGGACTTGATCGCCTTTCTCGGCCAGTCGCGTTGGACGGGGCTCCTGAAGCTCCAGAGCACGGACGCTGAACGGCAGCTGGGTTTGAAGGAAGGTGAAGTGCGGTGGGCCCACTCGGACGCGCACGCCGAACGCATCGGCGAGGTGATGGTGCGGCTGGGCTACGTGACGCGGCCGCAGCTGGAAGGCGTGCTGAATGACACGCCACCGAGCCGGGTCGGACGCGCGCTGGTCGAGAAGAACCTGATGCAGGCGCACGACCTGTGGAAGTGCGTCACCGAGCAGGTCAGCGAAATCTTCCACGCGATGATGTTGTGCAAGGACGGCGCTTTCACCGCCATCGACGAAGAGCTCGACGAGAAGCAGGTGCACAACCTGAACATCTCGATGCAGAGCCTGTTGATGGACAGCATCCGGAAGATCGACGAGATGGCGCACTTCCGGAAAAAAATTGCGAACCCGAAAGTGCACGTCGGGAAGAAGCGGCCGTCTGACGGGAAGCTCGAGCCAGAAGAAGACAAGGTGCTGGCGCTGCTCGACGGACACAAGACGGTGTTCGAGCTCGGCCAGGCGGCGCGCATGAGTGAGTTCGACATCACGCGCGTCGTGTACCGGCTGATCGAAGGGGGCTTCGCGCAGGTGTCGCCGCACCCGATCGCATCTGCCGGTTCGCCGCCGCCGGCTGCTCCGCCCGTTCCACCGCCGTCGTCGCCCGCGCCCACGGCGGCGACTGAGACGTCGTGGCGGGGGCCTTCGAGCGACGAGACGAAGGTGTTGAACGTCTTCAACTTCATCTTCCGCGAGGTCCGCAACGAAGTGGCGCGGCGCGGAAAGCTCGACGACTTCATGCAGTCGGCGAACGCGGCGCTCAGCTCGGGCACTTTGTCGCCGAGCCCGATGCTCAGCGGCGTGCAGTTTCAGCCCGACGGCAGCCTGCCCGAGATCACGGTGCTCGACGCGTACCGCCGTCACGCCCCGTCGCTGGGAAGCGAGCCGGTAGCGACCTTCAAGCAGGCGCTGTCGGACGTGATGTTCTTCCTGCTGTTCCAGGCGGGTGAGCTGCTCGAGTCTCGCGCGGACGAAGATCTCGCCCGGCGCGTCAAAGAGCTGCTCGCGACGCTGGACATGCAGTGAGGTTCCTCACCGCCGACCTGCCCGGCTGTGGCGGGCACTTCAAAGAGACGCCGGAAGATTTCGAGGTCGATGAGCTTCCGGCCTACCTGCCGTGCGGTGAGGGCGAGCACGTCTACCTGCATGTCGAGAAGCGTGGCGTGGCGACGCCCGATGCGGCGAAGCGGATCAGCCGGCACCTGGGGCTGCCGGAAGGCGCGGTGAGCTGGGCGGGCTTGAAGGACAAGCAGGCGCTGACCCGACAGTGGATGAGCGTCCAGGCGAAGCCGGGCCGCGAGGCCGAGCTCGCGTCATTCGTGGATCCGGAAGTGCGGCTTTTGCAGGTGAGCCGGCACCGGAACAAGCTGAAGGGCGGGCACCTCAACGGCAACCGCTTCAAGATTCGCATCGCGAAGGTGAAGGACCTCGCGGCGGCACAGGCGACGCTCGCGATGCTGAAGGCGCGCGGCGTACCGAACTTCTTCGGCCCCCAGCGCTTCGGAGCGGCCGGCACCAACGCGGCCCGCGGCAAATCGATTCTGCTGAAGGCGGCAGCGGGTGGGCGGCGCGGCCGGCCGGACTTCGAACGGAAGCTGCTGTTGTCGGCGTACCAGTCGGAGCTCTTCAACCGGGTGCTCGATCAGCGGATGGATGCGGGTCAGTTCTCGACGGCGCTGTTCGGCGACGTGCTGAAGAAGCACGAGAGTGGCGGCGAGTTCCTGTGTGCGGACGCCGCGGTGGATCAGCCGCGAATGGACGCGTTCGAGGTCAGCGCCACCGGGCCGATGTTCGGGCCTTCGATGCGCGCGGCGGAAGGCGACGTCGGCGCGGACGAGGCGGCGGTGCTGAAGGACGAGGGGCTGACGATCGAGTCGTTCGAAGCGGGCGGTGGGCAGACGGAAGGCGCGCGGCGCCTGCTGCGGATTCCGATTCCCGATGCGACGCTCGAGGCTGCGGGTGACGATGCCTGGCTCGCGTTCACCCTGCCCTCCGGCTCGTACGCGACTGTCGTGCTCGGCGAGCTGCTGAAGGGTTGAGAGCAGCGCCCCGTTCATCCCCGACAGCAGCGCCCCGTTCATCCCCGACAGCCGCGCCCCGTTCATCCCCGACAGCCGCGCCCCGTTCATCCCCGACAGCCGCGCCCCGTTCATCCCCGACAGCCGCGCCCCGTTCATCCCGAGAGCAGTCGAGGGATGAGCCGCCCCGGAAGTACGTGATCAAGCGAAGCCGGCGTTTCGCCGGGCGAGCGGCGGCGCAGCGAAACTCCACGCTCGCGGGAGACCCCCTCTTTGCCCAGACCGAAGCCGGATGGCCTCCAGGAAATCGTTGCCGCGGAGCACCTTCGAGAAATCGGAAGCTCCGCGGGTTCTCTCGCCCCTTCCTCGGGCATTGACGGGGAAGGGGTCTCAACTTCTGAGGCGAACCTGTCGCTGGGTGCGGCGACCATCGCCCAGCGGTGGGGAGAACACTCAACTGGAGCACCAGACCACCACCGGCGGTGGTGGGGTGCTCCGCATCCCTCCCAGCAAGCTCGACGACGCAGCGCTCGTGCATCCGCCAAGAGCCCAACGAACTCCGAAAGAACCCCCGGGCGATCGGCATCCGAGCGGTGCTCCTTCGCAAAGTTGCATCGGGCCGCCGACCCCGAACGGCACGCCTTCAGCGGTACGTCTCCCGCGATGCGGAGCCCATCTGATTTCCGGGCCGAAGGCGAAACTCCGCGCCTCGGTGTCACGTCGCCAGTGTGTGCGTCGACGCGCTGGTGACGCCCGAATACAGTCCACGGCGATGCGCTTCCCCTTCTTGCTGTGCGCTGCCGTCGTCCTCATCGCGTCGTGCGGTCCCGCTACGGGAGGCGGCACCGGAGGTGGCACTGGCGGAGGAGCTTCGGGCACTGGCGGCGGAGCTCCGGGCACCGGCGGCGGAGCTTCGGGAACCGGCGGAGGAAGCTCAGGCGGCGGTGGTGGCACGAACGACGGCGGCATCAAGCTCGACGGTGGTGGCGGATCCGGCGGTGGCTCGAACGACGGCGGCATCAAGCTCGACGGCGGCGGAGGATCCGGCGGTGGCTCGAACGACGGCGGCATCAAGCTCGACGGTGGTGGCGGATCCGGCGGCGGCTCGAACGACGGCGGCAACAAGCCCGATGGCGGTAGCAGCGACGCCGGGACGTCTGACGGCGGAATCGCGCAGCAGATGGTGGCGCTCCACAACGCGGTCCGCGCTGCCGCGATGCCGGTGCCGAGCCCTGCGCTGATGCCGATGGCGTGGAGCATCTCTGCCGAAGCGGTGGCGCAGGCGTGGGCGAATAACTGCCAGTGGGCGCACAACCCGAACCGCGGTCCGTTTGGAGAGAACATCTACGCGGCCGCGGGGAATCCGATTCGCCCCCCCACCGACGTCGTCAACTCGTGGGCGATCGAGAAGAACGACTACACCTACGCGACGAACACGTGCGCCACCGGCGCGGTCTGCGGGCACTACACGCAGATCGTCTGGCGCTCGACCACCAGCCTCGGGTGCGCGACGAAGATCTGCACCACCGGCAGCCCCTTCGGAGCCAGCTTCCCCACGTGGCAGTTCTGGGTCTGCGACTACAGCCCGCCCGGCAACGTCACCGGCCAGAAGCCCTACTGACTCACAGCGCGCCCAGCTTTCTGGCCCGACGCGCGAAGGTCTGCGGGTCGACGTCGAGCTCTTTCGCGGCGCGGCGCAGCACTCCGCCGTTTCGCTCAAGCGCCTCGGCGATCAGCGTCCGTTCTGGGTGCTCGAGCTGCGCCTTCAGCGACTTCCCCTTCAGCGACTTCCCCTTCTTCGCCGACCCCACCGGCGCCGAACCCTGCATCGCGCGCGGCAGGCGATCGCGGCCCAGCGCTTCCATCGGGCCCGAGAGGAGCACCGCGCGCTAGACCACATTGCGCAGCTCACGAACGTTGCCCGACCAGCGCCACTTCAACATCGTGGCCTGCGCCTCATCGGTGAAGCCACTCGCAGACTTGCCCAGCGCCTTGTTGAACGTGTCGATGAACGTGCGCGCCAGCGGAAGAATGTCTTCCTCGCGTTCGCGCAACGGCGGCACCTCGACCAGGAAGCTGTTGAGGCGGTAGTAGAGGTCGGCGCGGAACCGCCCCTTCTCGACCTCATCGCTGAGCGCCCGGTTGCTCGCGACCACCACCCGCACGTCGACGCGCTTCACCTAGTAGGAGCCGCCCACCGGCCGCACCTCACCCATCTCGAGAACGCGGAAGAGCTTCGCCTACAGGTTCGGCGTCGTGTTCGAACTTAATTCCGAACGACGTGACGCCGGCCTACGCGCGCGGAGACGCGAGCCGCCACCGCACCACGCCGCGCGCGAAGATCTGCTGACCCGTCGGCAGCGGAAACTGCAGCTCGATCGGCTCACCTTCCTGCGGTGATCCATCCAGCGGCCCCGTCGCGACCAGCCCGATGCCGCTGTCGGTCACGTTCACCGACCCACACCCTTGAAGCTTTTGGCTGCGTCGACACCAGCACGAACACCAACCTCCGGAGCTTCTCGTCGCTCATATGGCCAGATTTCAACGTCCTCGGCGCCTTCGCTTCGAGAATGCCCTTTCCTTCGTTCCAATCGCAGCACGCTTCCTCCAGTCTCCGGGGACTTGGGGTGTGGTCCTCGGCTTGCTCAGAGCTTCCGTGCAAGGCCAGAAAAGCAGAAAAAAGGAGCTCAACGAGGTGCTGGAGTTCGTGCGCCGGCTGGCCGCACTTCAACGACTGAAGGCCTGACGGCCAGAAAGGGGCCGAATGAAAACGAACTGGGCCGGGCATTGGTTTGCCCTGAGCGTCGTCGCGCTCGGATGCGTCGACATGGAGAAGGTGCCGCCGAAGGTGTGGTGGTGCCGGCGTACAGGGCGTTCGAAGGCGTGAACGCGAACCCGATCGCGCTCTACGCGCCCGATGCAGGTCCCGGCCGGCCGAGCCCCGTGCCTTTCGACCCGACGGGCGCTCTGCCCAACGCCCGCATCCCCGGCAACCTGATGCAGCGAGCGTCGGTGTCGCGCGACGACGTGACGGCCATCGGGAAGTACGCTCCCGCGCCTGCGCCACAACCCGTGGCGGCGGTGGCGCCGCCTGCTGTTCCCGTCGAGACGGTGCAGCTGCCGATGAAGAAGGGCGCCGCCTTCGCTTCGCTGAGCTTCGATTGCCCCGATGATTCGCGCTTCATCCGCGCTGCGTTGGCCGAAGGCGCGCAGGCGTGGTGCGAGACCGACGGCGGTGAAAAGCACGGCCGCTTCGTTCGTCTCTTTTCGAGCGGACGAAAGGCCGAAGAGGGCGAGTTCCAGCGCGGCAAGAAGCACGGCAGGTGGATCGACGATTACGAGCAGGGTGGCGAACGCAGCCGCGTGGAGTGGCGGAAGGGAGTTCAGTCTTGGTGAGCCGCGCGAGCCGGACGTTGGCGCTGGGGCTGCTGCTTCTCATGCTGCCCGCGCGCGCCGGCCCGTCGGATCCCGAGGCGTGGCCCGAGGCGCAGCGCGAGAACTTCGGCGTCTTCGGCGTCCGCTGCAGCAAGTGCCACACACTCGACAAGCCGCTGAACGCGCACCTGAGCCAGGAAGGCTGGAAGCGCTACGTCGGGAAGATGATCCGGCGGCCGGGCTCGGGCATCAGCGAGCAGAGCGCCGAGAAAATTCTTCAGTTCCTGATCTTCAAGGAGCTTCCGCCCGACGGCGGCAGGTGAAGCCGGGGCGTGACGGGCCTACGTCCGGTCGTTCATGTACAGCGCGGCCTGGTGCGCGAGGTACGACAGCAAGCCGACCTCGTGCTCGAGGAACATGCCGCCGCCCTTCCGGTTGATCAGCTGCAGGCAACCGAAGCTGCGGCCGTGGGTCATCATCGGCGCGCAGATCAGCGACTTCGTCTCGTAGTCGACCTTCTCGGAAACGGCGGCGTAGTAGCGCGGGTCCTTGTCGACGTCGCTGACCGCCACCGAGACCCCTTCGGCCGAGCAGAACCCGGCGAAGCCTGTGCCCGCCGGAATCGTGATCTTCGACGACAGCAGCTGCTTCGCCTTCGGGCCGCGGGCGGCGAGGAAGGCCAGGTCTCCGCTGGCCGCGTCGGCGCGCAGCACGCTGCCGGCATCCGCGGGAACCTTCTCGAGCGCGAGGTCGAGCAGGAAGTACAGCGCCTCTTCCGCCGTCGCCTTCTTGCTCAGCTCCTGCACGCGCTCGAACACTTCCGAGAGCATGTCCTCGACCTGAACCTTCATGTCCTTCTGGACGCTGGGGCTCGACTTCTGACGACCGATGGGCGAGGTGACAGGCTTCGTCGGGTGCTCGAGCTCTTCGATCGCGAGGCGATCGACCTCGATGCGGGGCGAGCTCTTTGCCTTGCGGCGCACGGGAGCCGGCGTCTGGTTGCCGGGCCGCGTCTTCAGCTGGTCGGGCGTCAGCGCCGGGCCGCGAATCGTCGGAGACTCTTCGGGCGCGGCGGGCACCGGCCTGGCGGCGATCTGCGTCTTGTCGCCAGCGGCCGGCTGGCGAATCTGCGACTGCTTCTTCACCGGCGCCTGCGCGGCTTCTTCTTCTGACAGCTCGCGAATCCGGAACACGCGACCCGAACGCGACTCGGTGACATGAATCGAGTTGTCCTCCTGGATGTCGACCATGACGTTCTGCACCGACGAGCCCTGCTCGCCGAGCTTCGTCATTCCTGCCTTCAGCGCAGACATCCAGTTGTCGGCCGAGACCTTCAAGGTCATCGCGAAACCGCCCGCCTGGGCTGCCGGAATGTGAACCTCGAACTTGGCCATGGTCCCGCGCCCGTAGCAGATTTTAAGAGTCGTGCAAAAGGCGCATCTGCTAAACAACGCCCGCAAATGGCCGAACCGAAGGGGATTGGGAAGAAGCTGCTGGGGCTCTTCGTAGAGAACCCCGATGCGAAGTCGGAAGAAGAAACGCCCGGCACGGAAGGCGGTGAAAAGTCGGCCGCAGACCTGGTGGCCGAGCTCGCGAATGCCACCGCTCCTCAAGGAGCGGCACGGGCGTTTGTGGCGCCCCCACCTGCTCCGTCGAACCTGAAGCTCGACAAGATGGCGGCCCCGGTCGCCGGCGCCAAGATCAACTTCGACGAGATCTTCACCCAGGGCGGCCTCGACCCGGCCGGCCTCGAGCGCGTGACGAAGGCCGAGACCCTGCTCAAAGGGCTGCCCGAGGCGACGCCGCACGACATCAAGAAGCAGATCGTCGAGGCCTCGCTGCGGGCCTTTGGCATCGACGTGGTCAGCATCATCCAGGCGACCAACACCCAGCTGCAGGCGCTGGACACCTTCGTTCGCATCAACAGCGAGCAGACCGCGAAGGGCATCAGCGCCGCGGAAGAGCAGATCAAGCAGCTGAACGAGAAGATCGCCGGGCTGCGCGCCGACATCGACAAGCGCACGGCCGGGCTCGCCACGACGACCAACGCTGCGACGGCCCGCAAGTCTGAAGTGCAGCGCGTGCTCGACTTCTTCGGAGCGGCCACCGCCCCGAAGGTCTAACCCCTCGCCTAACTTTTCTATCGACGTCTGAGCAGTCACTGAAGGAGTCACCATGAAACTGACCCCGTTTGCGAAGATCTTCCTCGTCCTCGTCGTGCTTGGCGTCGGCGGCTTCATCGGCTTCAAGAAGTACGGCGATCAGCTTCGCGCGTGGTCGGGCGCGGGCAAGGTGGGCGACCCGAAGCCGGGCGACGCCGACGTCAACGGGCAGGACTTCCAGTTCGTCGGCGACAAGAACGTCGACGCGCCGCGCACGGGCGAGATTCCCGTCAACGCACCGAACACCAACGGCGCGACCGCGCTGGGCTCGGGCAAGCTCAGCCGCCCCCTGGTCGTCGGCATCAACACCTGGGCGGGCCACGCGCCGGGCATCGTCGCGAACGGCGGCATGGACCCGGGCAGCGCTTCGTCGCTGTACAAGAAGAAGTACGGCCTCGACGTGAAGTTCGTGCTGCTCGAGGACCCCGCGGCGAAGCTGGCGGCGTTCATCAAGGGCGACATCGACATCATGTGGGACACGGTCGACTCGTTCGCGCGCGAGGCGAGCGTGCTCGCCGACCAGAAGATTTTCGCCAAGGCGATCATCCAGGAAGACTGGAGCCGCGGTGGCGACGGCATCGTCAGCCTCAAGACGATCAAGAGCGTCGAAGACCTGAAGGGCAAGCGCATCGCCACCACCAAGTTCACGCCCAGCCACTGGCTGCTGTTGTTCCTGCTCTCGCAGTCGGGCCTTTCGCCGGAGGACCGCAACGGCATCGAGAAGAACCTCGTCTTCACCGATGAAGCGCCGAAGGCCGCCGCTGCCTTCAAGGCCGGCAAGGTCGACGCCGCCGTGACGTGGGAACCCGACTTGTCGGGCGCCGTCGCCGCGCGAGAGAACGAAGCGCACGTGCTCGTCTCGACGACTGCCGCCACCAACGTCATCGCCGACACGCTGGTCGCGCGTCAGTCGCTGATCAACGAAGCGCCGAAGACGGTGCAGGACTTCGTCAACGGCTGGTTCGACGCGATCTCGATCATGAAGGAAGACCCGCAGGGCACGAACAAGCTCATCGGCGACGCGCTCAAGCTCACCACCGATGACGTGTCGGGCATGCTGTCGGGCCTCAAGCTGACGGCGTTTGCCGACAACGCCCAATTTTTCGGCCTCTCGGGCCCGAAGGCGTACTTCACCTCGCTGTTCAACGGCGCCTTCGTCATCTGGCGGAAGAAGGGCGTCATCACCAGCGTGGTCGACGCCAAAGACTGGCACGACGGCCGCTTTGTCGCGGCGCTGGCCGACCAGTACAAGAGCCAGAAGGTCGAAGAGGCGTTCGCCTTCAAGGACAAGCCGAAGCTCACCGACCGGGCGATCGTGAACAAGAGCCTCTCGATTCACTTCACCACGGGCTCTGACGAGATCATGCCGGGCAGCTACTTCACGCTCGACTCGCTGGGCGAGACGATGCTCGCGTTCGGCAGCACGTACCTGAAGGTCGAAGGCAACACCGACGCCCGCGGCAACGAAGGCGCGAACAAGTCGCTGTCGACCAAGCGCGCCGAAGCGGTGAAGAAGTACCTGGTCGCGAACTTCGCGATTCCGGAAGAACGGTTTGTCACCGAGGGCAAGGGCTCGGCGAACCCGGTGGCGGCGAACACGTCGGAAGACGGGCGCGCGCTGAATCGCCGCACCGACATCAAGGTCGTCTTGAACCCGCAGTAGAGAGCCCCCACGAATGCCGCCCATCAAGCGCGCGAAGCCGAAGCTCTTCGGCGTCCGAAGCAACATCCAAGAAGGCACCGCGCGCCTGTTGGGCGCGTCGAGCATCATCCTCGTGCTGGGGGCGTGGTGCCTCTGCAGCTACGTCAACGTGACGCGCAACGGGGAGACAGTGCCGTTGGTGTCGCACTTCTTCCTGCCCGCGCCCGACGAGGTTTTGAAGAGCCTCATCTACCTCGTGTACGAGAAGGGTCTGCTGCAGGCGATCGGCACGTCGACGGTGCGCATCCTGAAGGCGTTTGCGCTGAGCATCGCAGTGGCGCTGCCGCTGGGCATTGCGATGGGTACGTTCCAGGCTGTGAACCGGTTCTTCGACCCGATCGTCGCTCCGCTTCGCTACCTGCCGATCACGGCCTTCATCCCGCTGCTCATCTTGTGGTTCGGCATCGACGAGTCGCAGAAGATTGCCTTCCTCTTCCTTGGCACGGTGGTGTTCCTGCTGCCGGTCGTCGTCGACGCGATTCGCGCGGTGCCCGAAGAGCTGATTCAGACGTCTTTCACGCTGGGCGCGACGCGGTTCCAGGTGATTCGCACCGTGCTGATTCCCGCGGCGATGCCGCAGATCTTCGACAGCTTCCGCGTGATGAACGCGATCTCGTGGACGTACATCATCCTCGCTGAGATCGTGAACCCGCAGAACGGCATCGGCTACATCCTTCAGCTGGCCTCGCAGCACACCAAGCCCGAATGGAGCTTCGCCGGCATCATGGTGGTCGGCATCATTGGCATCATCACGGACGTCGCGATTCGCGGCGTGAACCGGCTGCTCTTCAGCTGGAGGGAGGCCGATGTCTGACCCCGCGCCCGCGGCGCTCGCCGCCTCGACGGTTCCCAAGCTCGAGCTGCACAACCTGTACCTGAGCTACACCGACCGCCAGGGGAAGACGGTGCAGGCCGTCGAAGACGTGAACCTGTCGATCGCAAACAAGCCGGGCGGCGGCGAGCTGGCGGTGTTCCTGGGGCCGTCAGGCTGCGGGAAGAGCACGATCTTGAAGGCCATCTGCGGCCTGCTGCAGCCGGACTCGGGGCAGATCTTGCTAGACGGCGCGCCGATATCGGGCACGGGCCGCGACCGTGGCATGGTGTTCCAGACGTACACGTCTTTCGCCTGGCGCACGGTGCGGAAGAACGTCGAGTACGGGCTCGAACTGCAGGGCGTGCCGGCCAAAGAACGCAAAGAGCAGGCGCTGGCCATCATCGAGCAGGTCGGCCTGAAGGACTTCGCCGAGGCGCTGCCGAAGCAGCTGTCGGGCGGCATGAAGCAGCGCGTCGCCATCGCCCGCACGCTGATCAACCGGCCGAAGCTGCTGTTGATGGACGAGCCTTTCGGCGCGCTGGATCCGCAGACCCGCTGGGGCATGCAGGGGTTGATCCTCGACGTGCTGAAGAAGCAGGACAACACCGTGCTCTTCGTCACCCACGACATCAGTGAGGCCGTGTTCCTCGCCGACACCATCTTCGTGCTCAGCCACCGCCCCGCGCGCGTGCTCGAGCGCATCGAGGTGCCGTACTTCGAGTCGCGCGATCCGAGCATCCGCAACTCCACCGAGTTCAAGCGGCTCGAGAGCCACGTGCTCGACCTGCTGCACAAGCTGCAGGTGAAGGGCAACGTGCGAGTGGGGCTGTAGGCCATGGCGTTTGGCGATCGCCCGAACTACCTCAAGGCCGCGTTCGCCAACGTCTACAACCTGGGTCTGCTCGGCGGAGCGCTGGTGGCCTCGGCAATGACAGGCGACTGGGTCATCGGCGCGGCAGCAGTGGGCGCCGAGGCCATCTGGTTGATCCTTGGGCCCGACTTCAAGCTCTTCAGGCGCGCGGTCGACAAAGCAGAACGGGCCGAGAAGGAAAAGGCCGACCGGGCGCGGGTGGCGAAGCTGATGGAAGCGCTGCCCGAGCGCGAGTGGCAGCGGGCGCACGCGCTGGACGAGCTGAAGCGCGAGATCGAGCGCGACATGCAGACCAACCCGAGCTTCCAGGCGATCCTGCTGCAGAGCGAGCTCGACAAGCTGTCGCAGCTTCACCAGAGCTTCGTGCAGCTCGCGTCGGCCTGCACCCGCGCCGAGTCGTACCTGATGGCGGTCGACCTCAAAGACCTTCAGCGACAGATGCAGGCCCAGAAGAGCGTCGAAGAAAGGATGCTCGACCCGGCCGTGCGCGAGATCGCGCGCAAGAACCAGCACGTGCTCGAGAAGCGCCTCGAGACGATTGAAGAGATTCAAAAGTTCCTCGCCCGCGCGCGCGGCCAGATGAACCTGATCGAGAACACCGTGCGGCTCTTGCGCGATCAGGTGCTGACGATGACCAGCCCCGACCAGCTCGGCGAGCAGCTGGACGATTTGCTCACCGGCGTGTCGGCGATTCAGGCGTCGACGAAGGACAACGAGATCTTCACGATGGAGCCGATCGCTCCCATCGGCGACGCGACGTCGACCGCCGCGGAAAGCGGAAAAGTCCGCAGCTAGACGACGGTCAGCAGCACGAAGGCGACGCTGAACCGCGCGCTCTCGGGCACGAACAGCAGCACCTTCTGCCCGGGCTTGAGGCTGCCCCGCTTGCTCAGCGCCTCAAGCGACAAGAACGCCGACGCCGAGCCGATGTTTCCCTGCTCGCTCAGCGTGGTGAACACCTTGTCTTCCGGCAGCGGCAGCCCCGCTTCGGCCAGCCGCTTGTGCACTTCAGGGCGAAAGAAGTTCGAGCTGTGGTGGCTGATCATCCAGTCGACTTCTTCTGACTTCAGCGGGTGCTTCTTCAACACTGCGTCGAGGCCCTTCTTCATCAACAGGCCGATGTGCTCGGACAACAGCCGCGCGTCCTGGCCCATGTTGAAGAAGCCGCCCCGCAGCCACTCGCGCGAGTCTTCGACCTCTTTCCAGCTGATCAGCTTGCCGTCTTTCTTGGAGGCCAGATGGTACATGCACGGCTCGGCCTCACCCGCGAAGCTCAACGACTCGACCCACTCGATGCGCATCGGCGCCATCGTGCCTCGCTGAATGGGCTCGGGCTCGACCAGGAGTGCGGCCGCTCCGTCTGACAGCATCCACCGCAGGAAGTCGTGCTCGAAGGCCAGCGTGGGGTTCTTCTCGAGCGCAGCGACGCGTTCGGCAAGCTCTGGCTCGAAGTGCCGCGCGCGCATCAGGGGGCTGATCAACTCAGACGCGGTCACGATGGCGCGCGGCTGGTCGCCTGACTTCACCGCCATCGTCGCGTACTTCAGCGCCGCGGTGCCGGTGCAGCACGCGCCCGACATCGACACCACTTCGCACGGGCCCGCCCGCAACTCGCCGTGCACCATCGAGCCGTGGCTGGGAATCTGCTGGTCGGCCGACGTCGTGCCGCACGCGAGCAGCCCGAGGTCGGGCAGCAGGCTCAACCCCGTCTGCCTCTCGACCTGCCGCACCGCCTCGGCCGATAGCTGCGCGTTGGTGTGCGTCTGCAGGCCGGTGGCGGGGTCGATGGCGTAGTGCCGGGCCTTGATACCGTTGGAGTCGAGCACCAGGCGGCGCGTGCGCGACGGGCGCTTACCCACCTGCCCCAGCACCTTCTCAATCTCTTCGTTCGTTATTATTTTGTTGGGCAGGAAGCTCGCAATCTGGGTGATGTACGCCTTCACGACCCTTCTCCTCCGCTCGGGGCGAGGAGCCTCGAGATCCGGGCCTCGAACCAGCCCTTGAAGCCCACCCGTACCACGATCGCCGTGAGCACCAGAATCGGAAGCAACGTCACGATCGCCGCGTACAGCCAGGCGAGAAACAATGCCTCGATCGGCAGCCGAAGGCCCGTCGACACCCGCCCGCCCGCGCGAATGAGGCGCGCCCACCAGCCGAAGACGTGGCCTGCCAGGAACTCGGGCAGCACGTACTTCTTCATCACCGCGATGGGCGCCGGCGTCGTGCCGCGAAGAATGGAGCTCGACAGGCGGCCGGCGCTCAGCGCGTCGCGCACCTTCTCGCCCATGGGCGTCAGCGTCGCGATGTCGGCCTCGGACACCCCGGCTTCGGGAATCGGGCCCATCGCGCCTTTCTTCCCCGTCCACATCCAGCGCGGCGTCGAGATGAAGGTCGCCCAGGTGGGGCCCTGGTCGCAGAGCACGACGTGGTCGAGCACCCGCGCGCCCAGGGCATCGAGCCGGGCCTTGAGCTTCAGCCAGCCGACGTGCCACATGTTCCGGCAGGCGCAGAGCACCACCACCGGCGTGTCCTTGAGCACTTTCGCCTGCTCAGACGCGAGGAAGGCGGTGATGGGCAGCGACGGCGCCAGGTACCAGACCTGCCACGCAAAGATGACCAGGTCGTACTTCTCGCCCGGAATCGGCTGCGGCTGCATCGGCTGCGACACCTCGAGCACCGACTCGGGCATCACGTCGAGGAACTTCGAGACCGGCCACGGAAACGGAAACGGCGTGACGGGCTTTGGGTCGAACACATCGAGCGTGACGTCGCCGGCCGCAAGCATCGGAGCCAGCAGCCTGTCTGCGCATCGCCGCAGCTGCCCCGTCTGGGTGTGGCAAATCAGGAGGACCCGCTTCACTTCGACTTCCTCACGGTGATGGTTCCGAGCAGACCCTCGCGGGTCGCAGAGAAAGCTTGGTAGAGCGCACCCGGCGCGGCGTCCGAGACGACGAAGGCGCCCGCCGCGAACGCCGAAGACGTCGGGAAGATTCCGGGTGGCGCGATTCCATCACTCCGTCGGGGGGCAGGTGCGTTCTTCAGCGTCACGTCGAGCAGCTGCGCGTAGCCCTGGCCTTCCGCACTGGACAGTAGCCAGCAGCCGACACCTTCGCCCAGCACCACCGATTCATCGGCGACGTCGAGGCCGAGTCGGGCGCGCTGCTCGGACGCGGGAGGCACGAACACATCGAGCCCACCGACCAGCGCAAGATCGATTTCGCCCGCACGAAGAAGCAACGCTGCGTTCAGCACCGCCGCCTCGAAGCTCACTTCGTCCTGGCAGATCGCGAGCACCGGGCCCTCGAGCGCGTACGCCTGCGCGATGTAGAAGGCGCCCGAGTTGCCCACCGAGTTCGCGAACTGAATCGGGCTGGGGATGCTCTGCCCGTCGTACAGCGACTGCACGAAGGGCACGAGGTCGGCGAGGTTGCCCAGCCCCGTCCCGAGGAACACGCCCGTGCGGGCGGCCGGCAGCTTCGTCAGCCCCGCGTGCTTCATCGTCAGCGCCGCCGCCGTCAGCGCGAGCTTGATGAAGCGGCCGATTTTCCGAAAACGCCCGGGCCACAGCGCCTCGAACTCGGTCTCGATGCCGCGGTGGGCGGGCAGCGCAGGCCAGGCGCGCGAGCAGGCGCCGAGAATCGAAAGCGCAGCCGTCATGCCCCGTGGTCCTGGACGAGGAACGAGGCCGACGTGCCGCCAAACCCGAAAGAGTTGAACAGGTGCACGCCCGGCCTTCCGTGCGTCGGCTGCGAGGTTCGCAGCGGCACGAGCCCCTGCTCGCCTGGGTTCGTGAAGCCCGCGCTGGCCGGAAGAAAGCCGGCCTCGAGCGCCCACAGCCACGCGGTGACCTCGAGCGCGGTCGACGCGCCCAGGGTGTGACCGAAGATGCCTTTGAGCGACGCGAAGGGCGGCGGGGTCGCACCGAAGACCCGCTGAAGCCCGAGCAGCTCACCCATGTCATTCACTTTGGTGCCGGTGCCGTGCGCCTTGATCGCCGTCACGTCCGAAGTCTTCAGGTTCGCGCGGGCCAGCGCCTGGTTCATGACGCGGGCAGCGGTCGCTCCGTCGGCCGAGCCGGCGGCGATGTGGCCGGGGTCGTGCACCACGGCTCCATCGAGCACCTCGAAGCGGCTGCGGCGTTCCCCCGTCCGGCCTTCGAGCACGATTCCCGCAGCGGCCTCACCCAGCTGCAGCCCGTCGCGGTCGCGATCGAAGGGCCGGCACACCTGCGGCGAGTAGAGCTTCAGCAGCCGGAAGCCTTCGACCGAGATGCGCATCAGCGTGTCGAGCCCGAAGACGACCGCGCGCTGAATCGTGCCCTGGCGAATCGCGTGCGTCGCCATCATCAGGCCCACCGCGGTCGACGTGCAGGCGGTGGTGTACGTGAACAGCGGGCCCTGCGCATTGAGCTGGCCAGCGAGGTGGGCGGTGATGCGGCCGGGGCCTCCGCACAGCATCGTCCACGCCTTGTTCACCGCCAGCGCCCCCTGCTGGAAGTACGCGATCTCTTCGCTGGCGGCGACGCCGGTGGTGGTGCCGACGAAGACACCGAGGTGTTCTCTTTCGTCGAGCGTCAGGCCCGCGGCGTCGATCAGCGCGAGGGCGATGCGATCGGTCAGGGTGAACGGGCGCTGCGGCGTGACGTCGTCGCCGGGGATGACGGCGGCGAGGACTCCGGCGAACTCGCCCCCGGTGGTGCGGGCGATGCCAGTGCGGCCTTCTTTTAATGCGGCGACGTGGGAGGCGCGGTCGGAGCCGAAACAGGACAACGCGGCGACCGCCCGGATGTCGACATGAACGGAACTGCCCATGCTTACAGCTTCAGCACCGCGCGTACTTTTTCGGGCTCGGCCGACGCGGCAATGAAGTTCGCCATCGCGTTCACCGAGGCGAAGTACTCGCGTACTGAGCTCGCGTTCTGCAGGTCGACGCCGAACTGGTACTCGATCGCGACCGCGATCTCGACCGCATCCAGGCTGGTCAGGTTCATCGGCGGCCCTCCGAACAACGGGGCGTCATCTGCAATCTGCGCCGGGCTCACGTTCTGCACGTCACAGCTCTTGAGGATCAACGCCTTCAAGTGCTCCCGCAACTGGGGCTTGGCGTCCTCGTTGCTGGGTGCCGGCACGGCCTGAGACATGGACGTTGTATAGACGGAAAAGAGAGAAGAATTGAGCCCGTAATTCGTTTGGTGCTACGGGCGCGGCAGATGATCAGCGCGTACGCGATCGACGCCCGGACCTGCATTCGGTGCGCGGCCTGCGCGACGGTCGCTCCGGCCAATTTCGTCGTCAAAACCGGGCCCGCGAAGCTCAAGCGTGCGCCCGTTTCGGGCAGCGAAGTCCGCGGGTGCGAGGCGGCGCGGATTATCTGCCCGACGCAGGCGATCTCGAAGACGGAGACCGAGGGGGACGCCCTGGCCGCGGCCTCGCCCGACACGCCCGCGCTCTACCCCCCGGTGATGGAGGCCGCCGAAGCGGTGCGGTGGAAGGTGGACGAGCTTCCCTGGGCCTCTTTCGACCAAGCGAAGGCCACGCCCGGCCTGAAAGCGGTGGTGCGCGAGATGGCGTACTCCGAGCAGACGACCTTCTCGGCGACGCAGCGCTTCATGGAAGCGTTCGGCACCGACACCGACTTTTCGCAGTGGATCTCGGTGTGGTTCTACGAAGAGACGCGGCACCCGCTGGTGTTGATGCGGTGGCTCGCGCTGGCGGGAGAAACGCAGACCGACGAGTTCGTTTTGAAGGGCCGCGCGTCGGCGCCTTTCATGAAGTCCCAGGTGGGCACGCTGACCACGAACATCATCAGCGAGATGGTGGCCGCGCACGCGTACCTGCAGATGGTGGGCGGCGCGCCCGAGCCGTTGATCACGAAGATCGTCGAACACATCGCGGCCGACGAGTCGCGCCACGGCGCCAGCTTCTTCACCTACGCCCGCCGCATCATCGCCACCGCCGCGCAGCCCGACCGCGAGAAGATGGAAGCGCTGAAGGTGCTGCACTTCTGGTTCAACGCGAGCAAGAGCGTGAACCACCCGGTGAACGAAGCGATGGATCGCCTGAAGGCCCTGCTGCCCGCCGTCGGAGCGCCGCCCTTCATCGCGCCCTACGATCGCATCGCGCAGATCGTCGGAGTGCTGACGGACCTACCGATTCACAGCCCCGCCGACATCGGCCCGCAGCTGGTTGCGCAGACGAAGAAGCTTCACGGCTAGTACGACAGTTCAGAAGTCCGTGCCCCGATCGGACGTCGAGCCGCCCCAGTGGCAAGGCGAACGACCGGGGCGCACTTTCTGTGCGCCGCAGGAAGTTCAACGCAGCCAATGGGGATGGGGCGGCGTCCCAGCGGTGCACGAACCTCTGAACTGTCGTACTAGGCCGGAAGCATCGCCACCGGCCGGGCCTTGCGCTGCTCGTGCTCGAGAATTTCGCGGAACAGCGCCAGCTCGCGCACGCCACACTCGCGCACCAGCGCCGCGGCTTCGGCGAACGCAGGCAGCTCGACCTTCTGGTTCCGGCAGATGCGCGCGCACTTCGCGGCGAACTGCCGCCACGTGTCGCCGATGTCGGTCAGCTGTTCCGAGAAGGCGAGGTACTTCACGTCGTCGAGCACCGGCGCCGCCTGCTGAAGGAACGCCGCGAACAGGTAACGAAAGCCCGCGCCGCCGGTGCCGATCTCTTCCTGCATCCGCACCACGTTCGACAGCTGGGTCAGGCTGTCTTGCGGGTCGGCGTAGAGGGTGGGCCACTTCTCCATTCGATCTGCGAGCAGGCCAATCGCCTTGCCGCCGAACAACGGAATCGGAATGCGCGCCATGCCCTTCGCGGTCTCGATGATGCCGGTGCGAACGGCGTAGCGCAGGCGGGCTGGATCTGCGGCCGGCGTCTCCTTCACGAAGTACAGCTTCCCCTTCGGAGCCAGGAACCCCTTCGCGAACCGCGCCCGCGCCATCGACGGCGCCGTGCAGATCAACGGCACCTCGAGCACCGGGTCGCTGACCGTCCACCCTTCTTCCGACTTCCCGAACACCACCAGGTTGTGGGCGTTGAACTGGAAGCGGAAGCGCTTGGGCATGTGCGAGAGCCAGAAGACGTTCGTCTGCACGCCCACCGGGGTTCCGCCCGCAACCAGCTGCTCGAGCTCGCGCGTGCCCTTCTCGACATCGCGGTAGGTGCGAAGCTCGTACTTCACGCCCAGCCGCTGACACGCCTTGCGAAAGATGCCGCCGGGGGCCGAACGGAAGTTGGTGTTGGGCGCGCCGAACACCGACTTCACCGGCAGGTGGATGAAGAAGAGCCCCGCAGCGATTCCAAACGCCATCGGCTCGGTCAACGGCAGGCCGTGGTGGCTCACCAGCGAGGCGGTGACGCCGCTCTCGCAGTGCGCGGAATGGAAGTGCTTGAAGGGAAGGTCAGCCACTACAGCCCTCCTACCGCGAGCTCGGGCGCATCGGGCAAGAGGCGAAGCTGCGCGGCGGGAATGTCGAGCTCCTGCGCGTAGCGGGCGAGCAGCGCGTCAGAGAGGCCACGGAAGCCGGCGGGCTTGAGGTGCCACCAGACGCGAAGCCGCGTCATCCGCATCTGCGCGGCGGCGAGGCTCAGCGTCCAGTGCTTCACCGCCAGGTGGTACGCGAGCGGGCTGGCCGCTCCCCGTCTCGCGTCGTCCCACGCCTGCTGAATCAGCCGGTCTTGCGTGCGCAGCGCGACCGTCGTCGCCGCGACCTCGTCGGCGAACCCGCGCGTAGGCACCACCACGTACTGGCCCTTCTCGTCGAGCGCGTAGGCCACCTTGCAGTGACCATCGAGAAAAGACTCATCTTGCGTGACGTCTTCCTTCTTCACTGCGCGTCACATCACGGGTTGACGATGTTGAACTCGGTGCGCCGGTTCTCGGCCTTGCCCGCTTTGCTCATGTTCGAGGCAATCGGCTTCTCTTCGCCGTAGCCAACGGCCTGCATGCGCGCGGGGTCGACCTTGCGCTTGATGAGCGCCGCCATCACCGAGTTGGCCCGGTTTTGAGAGAGCTTCAGGTTCGCGACATCCGAGCCATCGCTGTCGGTGTGGCCTTCGACGCGGATGTTCTTGATCGCCGGGTTGTCCTGTAGGGCCTGGGCGACCTCATCGAGGATCTTCTCGCTCTCAGCGCCGACGATCTTCGCGCTGCCGGTGGCGAACTTGATCTGCTTCTTGATCTCGATGCGTTCCTTCGTGACCACCACCATCGTGTACTTCTTGGGGCAGCCCTTCTCTTCCTTCACGCCGAACTGGTCGGGGCACTGGTCATCGCGGTCGACGATGCCGTCGCCATCGCGATCCTTGTCGGGGCAGCCCTCGTTGTCCTTCGGGCCGGGCTCCAGCGGGCACTTGTCCTTGTCGTCGGGCAGGCCGTCCTGGTCGTTGTCGAAGTCCGGGCAGCCGTCTTCGTCCTGGAAGCCGTCTTTGTCTTCGGCCTCGTTCGGGCACTTGTCCTTGTCGTCCGAGATGCCGTCGTTGTCCTTGTCGGTGACGGGGCAGCCGATGTTCTGAATCGGCCCCGGCACGTTGGGGCATTTGTCGGCGCCGTCGAGCAGGCCGTCGTTGTCGTTGTCGACCTCGGGGCAGCCGTCTTCGTCTTCGTAGCCGTCCTTGTCTTCCGCCTGGTCCTTGCAGAGGTCCTTGTCGTCCAGAATTCCGTCGCCGTCGCGATCGCCCACCGCGGGAACCGGGCAGCCCTGGTTGTCGGCGGGGCCCGGGGTGCTGGGACACTTGTCGTCCTTGTCGAGAACACCGTCGCCGTCCTTGTCGGTCTCTTCGATGCGGACGATTAGCTGCGGCTGCTCTTTGACGAGCACCTGCTTCGGGCCGCAGTCCTTGGAGAGCAGCAGCGCCTTCTTCGCGGCAGCTTCGGCCTCTTTCAGGTGCTCGGCAGCGCGGAAAGAGGTGCCTTCGTCGAGCTCCCCCAGCGCGAACTCGAGGCTGGCTTCAGCAGTGGCGAGCTCGCGGGGAGCGCAGCGCATCGCTCCGCTGCGGCGCGCGCGCTCGAGGTCGACCTTGATGACGTCGGCGCTGGCGCGAACCTGCGCGCCGCTGACACAGCCGGCGCCGGCGACGAGAAGGGCCGCGACGCAAATTGAGATGAGGTGCTTCAAGGTTCTGGGTCGTCCTTCCTGACGGCCTTCATCGCGACATCGCGGGCGGCGTTGGCGAACTTCGAAGCCTTCGAGGCGTAGGTCACTGCCTGCTCGAAGTCGGCGTACCCCACCTCTTCCCGGGCCTTGTGCAGGTAGAGGTTGGCGGCCGTCCACTCATAGGGGGCCAGCTTGTCCGCCTGGGCGGTACGGGCTGCCTCGAGCTGAACGTCGGCGTCGAGCAGGTGCGAGGTAGACATCACAGGGCCGCATGCGGCGGTGGCGGCCAGCGCGAGCGCAAGAAGAAGGCGGGGCATTGACGTGCGACAAGGTCGCACGAGGTCCCAGAGGGGTCAATTCATTGGTCGGCTGTCGTTTGATCGCAGAGGCACGCTTCACCTAAGGTTTTGGCCATGTCTCCCCCCCATTCAAAACCCACCGGCAGCACGGCCTCGAAGGCCGGCGATCGGCCCCGCGCCCAGATTTCCTACGAAGGCGAAGACGAGTTCAGCGCGATGTCGTTGAACCCCGAACGGCGCCAGAAGCCGACCCTGGACATCGAGCCCGACGCCCCCGGCGCGAGCAAAGAAGTGAAGATCGACGACCTCAAGCCGCGGAAAAGCAGCCTTTTCGGCTTCGTTAAGGCGATCTTCGAGAAGTGAGCTCCCCCGAAAGATACAAGACCTTCGAAGCGTTCTGGCCCTTCTACCTGGGCGAGCACGGCCTGCCGCTGACCCGCACGCTGCACTTCATCGGCACCACGATCGCGTTCCTGATGATTTTGTCTGCCGTCGTCACGCTCTCGTGGCAGCCGCTCATCGGTGCCCTCGTGTCGGGCTATTCCTGGGCGTGGGTCAGCCACTTCTTCGTCGAGAAGAACCGACCCGCGACCTTCACCTACCCGGGCTTCAGCTTCATCGCCGATTGGAAGATGTGGGCGTTCATGGCCACCGGGAAGCTGAACGGTGAGCTGAAGCGCCTCAACATCATGCCGAAGGCGACGGGCGCGGAAGCAGCGGTCAAGGGCTAGAGCTTCCCTAAGCTGTGGCACTGGTCCTTCCCGGTTCATCCATCGGCCGCTACCTGGTCAAGCGCAAGCTCGCCGAAGGCGGCATGGCCGAGCTGTACCTGTGCACCGCGGTAGGGCCCGAAGGGTTCGAGAAAGAAGTCGTCATCAAGCGGATCAAAGAATTCCTCTCGAGCGACCAGGGCTTCATCGACATGTTCAAGGCCGAGGCGCGGCTCGCGTCGCGGCTGAACCACGCCAACGTCGTGCAGATTTTCGACTTCGACAAGCACGACAACGCCTGGTTCATCGCGATGGAGTACGTGTACGGCGCTTCGTTGTGGGAGCTGCGCCGCCGCTGCCGCGAGCTCGCGATGCCCTTCCCTCCGATTCTCGTCGCCGAGATTGGAGCCCAGGTCGCGCGCGGCCTTCACTACGCGCACACGCTGAGCGACAAGGGCAAGCCGCTGGCGCTGGTGCACCGCGACGTGACGCCCCACAACGTGCTGTTGAGCTTCGACGGTGGCGTGAAGCTGACGGACTTCGGCATCGCGAAGGCGGGCACGAGCTTCACCGCCCCGGGGATGCTGAAGGGGAAGTTCGCGTACATGTCGCCCGAGCAGGCGCGGGGCGAGAAGGTCGACGCGCGCACCGACGTGTTCGCGCTGGGCATCACGCTGTGGGAAATGCTGACGGGCGGGCGGCTCTTCGAGGGCGACAGCGACATCGCGGTGCTGCGCGCGGTGCAAGAGAGCTTGATTGCGTCACCGGCGCGGCTGAACCCCGACGTGCCGGCCGAGCTGTCAGAGATCGTGCTGAAGGCCCTGGCGCGGCCGGTGGCCGACCGGTTCCAGACGTCGCAAGAGCTCGACCGCGCGCTGGCGCATTTCGTGTTGAAGAGCTCGTCGAGCCCCGATGACGCGAACGTGGGCCTCTTCTTGCGGCAGATGTTCCGCGACGAGCTCGAGGCAGCCGACCGCGCGTTGAGCAGCGAGTCCGAGCCGGTGGTGGTGCCACAGGCCGAGGCGTCGCGCACGCCGGTGGTCGACGCGTACGCGTTCGGAGACACGAAGCAGCACGCACGAATTCATGATCCGGCGACGCAGCAGACGGCGACGCCGTTGCCGATGGATCGCCCGAAGACGTCGCAGATGCCGGGCATAAGGTCGGCGCCGCGGGTCGCGCTGTTGTTCGACGATGGCGACCCGCTGGCGCGGCCCACCGAGAAGTTCGAGGAGTTCGTGGGCGGCCGGCCGCGCGTGCCGACCCAGCCGCAGATCAAGAAGGTGAGCACGGTGCCATCGCCGCGCGACGTGGTGGTACCGGCGCCGTTCGTGCTGCCGCCGCCGGACGCCGACATCAGCCAGGAGATCAGCGGCACGCTCACCGAGCCGACCTCGCAGAAGAAGTCGCTGCTGCCGTGGATCCTCGCCGCGTGCGTCTCGGTCGGGTTGATCGCAGGGCTCGGCATCGCGGTGCAGCAATCGCGCGCCAAGAAAGCCGAAAGGGATGCAGCGGTTGCGGTGAAGCCCGTCGCGCAGCCGCCGCCGGTCGCCATCGCGGAGAAGCCGCCGGCTCCCGTCGAGCCGGCACCAGCACCCGTCGTCGTGGCCGAGAAGCCGACGCCCGACGTCGAGCCGGCGCCGGTGCAGAAGACGCCCACTGCGATCGCGAAAGGGACTCTGGCGATCGACGCGCGGCCGTACGGCACGCTGTTCGTGAACAACAAAGAGCTCAGGGTGATTGAAGGCCCTGACTCGGTGCAACTCCCGCCCGGGACGTACGCGGTGCGCCTCGAGCACCCGAAGCGGATTCAGAGAGAGACCGTCGTGATCAAGTCCGGCCAGACCGTGCAGCTGCGGTTCCGACCTCTGCCGTAGCCGCTACAGCCGCGTCCACTTCGGCGCGAACGGGACGTTGCCCAGCGTGGGCGCGTCGATCGACATGATGTAGTCGGCGCGGCGGTTCTTCGCCTCAGCAACCTCGTCGGCGGTTCCGACGAGCAGCGCCTCTTCCCCGTACCCTTCGACGAAAGCCGCGATCCGCAGCCCGCGCTTGCGCAGCCACGACGCGATCGCCCGCGCGCGATTCAAGCTCAAGCTTCGGTTCGCATCCGACTTCCCGACGGTGTCGGTGTGCCCGATGACGTAGAGCTTCACCTCGGCGTATTGGCCGTACTTGTTCACCGCGTCGGTGATCTTCACGTAGCTCTCTTCGAGCTTCTCGGCCTCTTCGCTGCTCAGGTCCCACTTTCCTGACGCGAAGTTCACTTCCTCGTGCGCGACGTTGATCTGCCAAGGCGAGAACTCGACGCCTGTGAAGTACGACTCGGCGTCCCACGCCGTCAGAGAGACCGTCATCACCTTGCCCTTCGCTTCCGGCCACGTGACCGTGAGGGGCGTGTTCGCCGGCTCATTGCTAAACGGAATCTCGCCGTTGAAGGCGTACTTGCCCGTGTCCATCAGCACCTTCAGCTGCGCCTTCGCCGCGGGCCGGGACAACGTGAACTTCAAGCTCCGCTTCTCGAAGTCGATGTCGCTCTTTTCCGCCTTCATGTGCAGCGGGCCCCACAGCGACGCGTCGAACTGCAGCGCCATTTCAGACGTCATGCCGTTGGGCAGGTTGATCGTCAGCGCGCCCGTGTAGCTGAACTTCCCTTCCGGCTGCTGCAGCTCGACCACCCGCGTCTGCCCGACCTTGCCGCCGCCCTTCACCTCGATGTCCTTCCCGTCGCTGCGCTTCAGGTTGAGCCGGAAGCCCATGATCTTTTCCTGAATGTGGATGTTCACCGACGGGTTGCCCTTGCCCAGCTGGGCGCCCGAGGTCACCGAGACATCCACCGCGTCGGCGAACGCGCCGAGTGAGAAGCACACTGCCGCGACGCTGAACCACCGAATCATGTCGAAGCCCCTCACAGTGCGCTGGCCTTCACCATCGGCAGCGCGATGCGCGTAATCCGCCGGTTGGTCTTGATCGAAAAGGGCAGCTCGGTGCGCGACAGCAGATCTCCCTCGCTGACCCAATAGAGCTCGCCCGAGAACGGGTCGTACAGCTGCCACGTGCGCTTGCCGGTGGACGTCGCGGTCTGAAGCATCAGCACCAGCCGCCGATGCTGCGTCAACGCCGGCCCCAGGGCGATCGGCACCGGGATCCCCCGCCCCACCGCCGCCGCCGCAGACGCCAGGGCCGCCTCGAGCGTCAGCGCCGCGTCGTCCACGTCCTGCTCGCGGTACGTCACGCCCAGCGCGCGCCCCGCGTCGTTCAACAAATCTTCCATCAGCTTGTTCGCGACCGGCGCAGGCACCGCGGGAAGCGAAGGCCCCGACTGCGGCCGCGCGCGCGGGCTCGCGTCGACGCTGCCACCGAGGTCGTTCAAGTCGACGCGCGCGTGCCGGCCGCTCACCGGGTTCGCCGACGCCTCGAACCCCAGCGGCCGCGCCTTCGACACCGTCTTCTCGCCGCCGTCGCTGATGTCGAAGTTCGGCCGCGGCCGCGAGCCGGACCCGCTGCCGCTGAACCCGAAGCTCTGCGCCGGAGGCACGTAAGGCAGCGGCTCGGGCATCGGGTGCTCGCCGCTGATGTCGTCGGCTGGCGTCAGCGAGTGCCCCTTGAGCTCGTACGCGTACAGCGGGTCTGCTTCCGCGCGCAGCAACTGCACCACCGTGTAGCCCTCGGGCGCGTGCGCATCGAGCGTGCACGCGTCGAACGCCTCTTCATCGCCCAGCACGCGAAGCTCGTCGGCGAACGCATGAATCTCAGGCAGGCTGTGACCTGCGGCGACCGCGCGCTGCAAGAGCTCGCGCTGCAGCTCAGACGGAGCGTCTTCCACCAGCTCGTTGAAGAGCGCGCGCGCCTTCGCCGGCCACGCGTTCAGCTTTTCCTTCGCCTCTTCACCCAGCGCATCCCAGCCGCTCATCGGCCGCCCTTCGGCAACCGCTCGGACGCGCGGCGCAGCGCGGCGACCACCGCGCCCGTGAGCGCCAGCCGTTCGAGGTGCCCCACCAGCAGCGAGACATCGAACTCCGTCTTCAGCTTCGCGGCCCAACGCACCAGCAAGGACGCGAGCGCGGGCTGCCCTGCAAATCGACCTGCGGCCAGGGCCTTGAGCTGCTGCGACGCTTCCGACACGCGCATCCCCGCGAGGCCGCGAAGGTTCGCGACGCAGTCGTTGAGGTGCTTTTGCTGAATCTGGGCGAGGCGAAGGTCCGAAAGCTCTTCGAGCAGCAACTCGCCGTTCAGCTCCCGGTTCTGAAACGGCGCAGATGCGGCCATAGCCCCTGACCGAGGTCTTACTCCACTCGGATGCCGACCACGCAGATGCCCAGCCGGCCGGCCCATTTGAAGAGCACCTCGCCGTCGAGGAGCACCGTCTTCCCCGCCTCGATCGCCAGCACCGCCGCTCCGGCTTCGCGCATCACCTCGAGCGTGACCGGGCCGACCGCTGGCAGGTCGAACCGAAGGTCCTGCCCGGGCTTGGCGCGCTTCACCACCACGGCGCCCGTGCCCCCCAGCCGCCCGGCCCGGCGAATCGCCTCGTCCGTGCCTTCGACGGCCTCGACCGCGAGCACCACCCCACCCTTCACTACCACCGTCTGGCCCACGTCGGCGCTGCCCAGCTGCCCTGCCACCTCGCGGCCCAGGGCCACGTCGGCTTCCTGTGAGAGCGTGAGCGCGGGCCCGGCCAGGTGCCCTTCGATCGCGATCACCTGCTTCACGTAGTCGGTGGCGGCGACGATTTTGATGCCGCGCGTCTCGAAGTACCTGGCGATCGCGCGAAGCAGCTCGTCATCACGAAGCGAGCGCAGCGACGCGGCAATCTTCAACATCCCCGTATCCGGCCGGGCCGAGGTCAGCGACCGCGCGCGCCCGATGCCGCCCGCCATCACCGCCTCGCTGATTCCGCGGCGCTTGAACGCCTCGATGATCGCGTCGATCTGCCCGACCCTTACCCACGCCAGCGAGTCGACCAGCGCGGACAGCGACGGGTCCGTCTCGCCCGTGTGGGCCACCGCGTGAACCTGGTGCCCTGCCTCGCGCGCCGCGGAAGCGAAGAGCAGCGGCAGCCGACCGCTGCCGGCGATCAGGCCCAGCGTCTTCGTCACCGCGTGAGTCCGCGTTTGCTGGTGCCGACGAAGTCGAGGAAGAAGGCGATTTCCGGGTAGGCGCCGAACTCGGCCTTGATGCGCGACAGCGCCTCGTTGAGCCCCAACTTGCTGCGGAAGAGCAGCTGGTAGGTCTCTTTGATGCGCTGAATCTGTTCGGCCGTGTAGCCGTGGCGGGTGAGGCCAACCGAGTTCAGGCCTGCGAGCTCGGCGCGGTCGCCCTGCGCGGTGCAGTACGGCGGCACGTCCATCACGACCACGGCTCCCGCGGCGATGAAGGCGTGCTTCCCGATGCGGGTGAACTGGTGAACGCCGGCGAGGCCGCCCAGCACCACGAAGTCGCCGACCTCGACGTGGCCCGCCAGCGCGACGCTGTTGGCGAGCACGCACCCATTGCCGACCTGGCAGTCGTGCGCGACGTGGCTGTACGCCATGAAGAGGTTCTTGTTGCCGATGCGGGTCAGCCCGCCGCCGCCTTCGGTGCCCTTGTGGAGCGTGGCGAACTCGCGCACCAGGTTCTCGTCGCCGAGCTCGAGCTTCGTGTCTTCGCCGGCGTACTTGAGGTCCTGCGGGTCGGCCCCGATCGAAGCGAACTGGTAGATGCGGTTGCGCTGGCCGATGGCGGTGTCGCCTTCGATCACCGTGTGCGGGCCGATGGTGGTGCCGGCGCCAATCTTCACCTTCGGCCCGATGACCACGTAGGGCCCGACCTCGACCGTCGAGTCCAGCTGCGCCTTCGGGTCGATGATCGCCGTCGGGTGGATTGCCATCGTCACACCTTCCCGATCTCGACCACCGTGGCCAGGTACTCGGCCTGCGCCGCGAGCTTCCCGTCGACGGTCGCGGTGCCCTTCGTCTTCCACACCATGCCCTTGTGGCGAATGACTTCGATGGTGAGCACCAGCTGATCGCCAGGCACCACGGGCCTTCTGAACTTCGCGTTGTCGACGCCCATCAGGTAGGTGACGTGGGTGGTGGGGCTGATGCCGCCCGAGGTGTAGCCGAGCAGCGCGCACGCCTGGGCCATGCACTCGAGAATGAGGACGCCGGGCATCACCGGGTGGCCGGGAAAATGTCCGCCGAAGAAGGGCTCGTTGATCGACACGTTCTTGAGCGCGACCAGCTTCTGTTCGGGCACCAGCTCGGTGACGCGATCCACCAGCAGAAACGGATAGCGGTGGGGCAGCAGCTTCTGGATTTCCATCACGTCCATCACCGGCTTCTTCTCGTCGTTCATTTCTCTTTCTCCAGCGCTTCGATGCGCTTGCGAAGGGCGCGCAGCTCTTTGGCCATGTCGGGAAGTTTCTCGAACGTGGCCGATGCGCGGTACCAGCCGAGCATCGGCATCGTCGGAGTCCCCATCAAAAGGGCCCCTGCCTCCACGTCTTGCGGCACACCGGCCTGCGCCCCGATGCGCGCGAGGTCGCCGACGTTCAGGTGTCCCGCGAGCCCCGCCTGGCCGCCGAGCACGACGCCCTTGCCGAGCCTGGTCGAGCCCGAGATGCCCGACTGCGCGCACAAGAGGCTGAAGGGGCCGACGGTGACGTTGTGGGCGACCTGGACGAGGTTGTCGATCTTGGTGCCGCGGCCAATCACCGTCTCGCCCAGCGTCGCGCGGTCGATGCAGCTGCAGGCGCCGAGCTCGACGTCGTCTTCGAGGCGGGCGATGCCTGCTTGAGGAATCTTCACGTGCTCGGGCAGCGACGGATCGAGCGCGAAGCCAAAGCCATCGGCGCCCACCACCGCGCCCGCGTGAAGAATGCACCGGTTCCCAATGAGGCAGTGGTCGTAGACCGTCACGTTCGGGTGGAGCACCGCGTCGTCGCCGATGCGCGCGTGCTCGCCGACGAAGACGCCGGGGTGAAGCACGGCGCGGGCACCGACCACCGCGGCGCGCTCAATCGTGACGAAGGGCATCACGGTCGCTTCGTCGTGCACCTGCGCTTCGGCATGAATGAAGGCGCGGTCAGAGCGGCCCGCTGGGTACGCGCGCCGCGGGTAGAACCCCTGAGAGGCGCGGGCGAAGGCCAGGTGCGGGTTGCCGACGCGGACGTACGTGACGCCCGTGGGCGCCGGCGGAGCGTCGGCCCCGACCAGCACCGCCGAGGCCTTCGTCGCGGCCAGCGCCTTCTTGTACCGGGAGTTTCCGAAGAACGACAGCTGACCGGCCGCCGCTTCCTCGAGGCCCGCCACGCCATGAATCTCGAGCGCGGCGTTGCCTTCGACTTGCCCGCCCACCAAAGCGGCGAGCTCGCCCAGCCGTTTCACTTCTTCGGAGCGGGCGCCGCAGCGTCCTTCTTCGGTGCAGCCGCGGCCGCGCCCTTCACCTGGTACTTGTCGTTGTAGGTGCGGACGAGCTCGTTGGTGAGGTCGAGGCTGGCCGGGGCGTAGACGAGGCCCGAGTCCGTCTTCTCGAACACCATCGTCAGCTGCTCACGCACCGCGATCGCCGCGATGATCGGGTCCATCTTCTCGAAGATCTTCTTCAGCTCCTTCTGTTCCGACTGGGCCATCTCGGCCTGCAGCTTCTCGGCGCGCTGGGTGAGCTCGAAGAGGCGCTTCTGGAGCTCGGTGAACTTCTGGTTGCGGACCTCCTCGCTCATCATGCTGCCCTGCTTGTCGAGCACGGCCTTGTCGTCGCGAAGCTTGGCCTGCTCGCCTTCGAAGTCGGCCTTCTTCTTGTCGAGCTCGGTCTTCAGCCGGGTACGGGCATCTTTGCCTTCAGCGACTTCCTGCAGGGCGCGCTGGAGGTCGACGTACCCAAGCTTGATGTCAGCGTGGGCGACGGCCGAGAGGGTGAGGGCGGCGGTGAGGGCGAAAGTGATGGGACTGCGCATGGTTTTGCACTCCAGACGGCGGCTGAAAATGGACGCGACGGGCTATAGGGGGGCCCCCTTGAGCCCGTCAAGAAAGGAAGACGGACAGCGGGCGTCAGAATTTCAAAAAAATCAACGCAGCTTGGCGCGCTCGCGAAGGACCTCGACCAGCTCTTTGTGGCGCTGGAAGAAGCTGCTGAACGAGAAGGTCTGCGCTCCGGCGTGCACCGTGTAGAGGGTGATCAGCCCCGGCAGCACCGCCAGCCGCTGGATGTCGGCGAACCGCAGCCGCGTCTCGCGCACCATGCCGCGGTACGTGATGCCCTCGCCGTCGACGAGGATCGCGGTGCGCACGTAGTAGAAGACGGACGCGACGAAGAGGATGACGAAGAACGCGGTCGACGCGAAGGTCTTCAAGGGCACGGTCGGGTTCACGACCAGAAACGCCAACACCGAGATCCAGAAGACCGCCGCGAGGGCCATCGCGACGCCCAGAAACGGCTGGGGGCGGAAGATGCGTTTCATGCTTTCGACAGGCTAACGCCGACCGTCGCGCCCCGCCAAGACGGGGTAAGGGGAGCCCCATGACTTCTAAAGGCCCCGCCTTCGACGCGCTTGGCCTGACCCCTGCGAGCCAGCGGGCGATCGAGCGTGCGGGCTACACCCACCCCACCCCGGTGCAGCAGCAGGCGATTCCTCCGGCGCTGGCGGGCAAGGACGTGATCGCCTGCGCCGAGACGGGCACCGGCAAGACGGCCGCGTTCGTGCTGCCAATCGTCGATCGGCTGTCGGGAAAGAAGGGAATCGTGGCGCTGGTGCTCGCTCCGACGCGCGAGCTCGCGGTGCAGATCACCCGCCACGCCCAGCGCTTCGCCGGAGCGCGTGGCCTTTCGGTGGCTGCCGTCACCGGTGGCGACGACGTGAACGAGCAGATCGAAGAGCTCAAGCGCGCGAACGTCGTCGTCGCGACGCCAGGCCGCCTCGTCGATCACCTGCAGCGCGGCACCATCTCGCTCGCAGCTGTCGAAGTGCTCGTGCTCGACGAAGCCGACCGCATGCTCGACATGGGCTTCAAGCCTCAGCTGACCCGCGTGCTCGCGCGGTTGCCGAAGAAGCGGCAGTCGATGTTGTTCAGCGCGACGATGGGCGCCGAGGTCGAGGCTTTCGCGAAGGTCGCGCTGCACCACCCGGTTCGCGTCGAAGTCGCGGCCAGCGGAACCACGGCGGCGCAGGCCTCACAGGTGGTGTTCGAAGTTCCTCAAGCAGAGAAGACGGCGCTGCTGCTGACGCTCCTGGCGCAGGGCGAAGAGAGCACGCTCGTGTTCACCCGTACGCGCCGCAAGGCCGACAAGCTCACGGCGGCGCTGCTGCGCGCGGATCACAAGGTCGAACGGATCCACGCCGATCGTTCGCAGCCGCAGCGGAAGTTCGCGCTCGAAGGATTCCGCGCGGGCCGGTTCCGGGTGTTGATCGCCACCGATATCGCGGCGCGCGGCATCGACGTGGCGGGCATCGGTCACGTGGTGAACTACGACCTGCCGCACGTGCCCGAGGACTACGTGCACCGCGTCGGCCGCACGGCCCGCGCGCAGGCGACGGGCCGCGCTTCTTCCTTCGCGTCGCCCGATGACGCCGAGATGCTGGCGGCGATTGAGAAGCTGACGCGCGCCAGGGTTCCGCGGGCCGAAGTTCCGCGCGACACCACGGTCTTCAAGGAAGCGATCGCCGCTGAGAAAGCGCGCCAGGCCGACCCGGGCCCGCCGCAGCAGGTCGCGCCCCGGCCCGAAGGAAAGCCGGTGGGCCGCCACGCGCGCAGCCACCCCAAAAAGCCGAAATGAGCCACTGGCTGATCAAGAGCGAGGAGCACGTCTATTCGATCGCCCACCTGAAGCGAGACCGCACGACGGGCTGGGAAGGGGTCCGGAACTACGAGGCGCGAAACCTGATGCGCGACGCGATGAAGCCCGGCGAGCTCGCGTTTTTCTACCACTCGAACTCGAAGCCTTCGGGCATCGCGGGGCTCGCCAGAATCCTGCGCGTCGACCTGCCCGACCCGACCCAGTTCGACTCGAATTCCGACTACTTCGACGCGACCAGCGACAAGAAGAACCCGCGCTGGCGGATGATCGAGGTCGAGTTCGTGCAGCGCTTTCCGCGGCTGCTCTCGCTCGAGGTGCTCAAAGCCGAGAAGGCGCTTTTAAAGATGCCGCTGCTGGCGAAGGGCTCGCGGCTGTCGGTGCAGCCGGTGTCCGACGCGCACTTCGCGCACGTTTTGAAGCTGGTAGGGTCCGCGCCATGAAAACGCTTCTCGTCTCGTTGCTGCTCGCAGTGCCCGCCCTCGCCGATTCCGCCGGAGGCATCAGCTGGACACAGCCCACCACCTGGAAGGCCGACGCGCCGCGTCAGATGCGGGCGGCGACGTACCTGGTCGCTGCGGCGAAGGGCGACACCGACGGCGCGGAGTGCGGCGTCTTCTATTTCGGAGAAGGCCAGGGCGGCGGCGTCGACGCGAACGTCGACCGCTGGGTGGGCCAGTTCGAGAACGCGAAGGGCACGCCGTTGCGGAAGAAGGAAAAGCTCGCGGGCTTCGACGTCACCACCATCGAGGTCGACGGCACGTACGCCAGCTCGATGGGCGGGCCGATGGGGCCGAAGACGCCGAAGGCCGGCTACAAGCTGCTGGGCGCCATCATCGAGGGCCCCAGGGGCAACGTGTTCTTCAAGCTGACGGGCCCCGTCAAGACGGTGGAAGCGGCCCGGGCCGAGTTCATGAAGATGCTGAAGACTGCGACGAAATAGCTGAGCGGTATTCCCCAGCTGGGGAGTCCTGCCTCTGACATCGGCGGCTGGCCAGAGGGGTGCTTCGCGGCACATCGAATGCACGCGACTGTCACACACCCTCACACCAGAGATCCGCAAATGACCCAGCTCGTATTGCTCGCCGAGGAAGATCTCATTGTGCGCGAACAGCTCGCCCGCGCGCTGAGGGTGCATGGCTACCAGGTGATCGCGGTGCGCGATGGCCTCGGGCTCTGCGACTACCTCGAGCTCGCCCGCTTCTCGAACGGCCGCGCCCCGAACCCCGACTGCATCGTCTCGGACGTCGAGCTATCGGGCTACGGCGGAGCGGCCATCTGCCAGCAGCTGTCGATCGATCAATCACACATCCCCTTCATCCTGCTCGGCACCGGTGAGCTGCCCGAGAACTCTGGCGCCGCTAACCTCGTGCAGAAGCCCGTGAACCCCGAAGTGCTGATTCAGTCGGTGATGGCGTGCCTCGCGAACGCCACGCCGCGCCGCGAAGAGCAGGCCAGCGCAGCCGGTTAGTCGTTCGGCCCCTTCAGACTGATTGTCATTGAGCTGAGCCGAATCTAGACAGCGGGCATGCCCCGCAAAGTCGCCATCGTCGGATCCGGCATCGTCGGTTTGTGCATGGCCCACGGCCTGCGCAAGCGTGGCCACGCCGTCACCCTCTACTCAGATCGAAACCGGGAACAGTGGCTCAACGACTCGACGCCCACCGGTGGCGCCGGGCGGTTTCGTGATGCCGTGCAGCTCGAGCGAGAGCTCGGCTTGAGCCACTGGGAAGCGCAGGTACCGATGGTCGGCGGCGTGCACCTCACGATGAGCCTGAGCGCGAAGAACCGGGTGCTGACCGCAGTCGCGACTGTCGATGGGCCGGCGATGGCCGTCGACATGCGGATGCAGATTCACCGCTGGATGGGAGATCTCGAGGCAGGCGGCGGCACAGTCGTCGTCGGCGCGGTCGACGTGGAGCGCCTCGACACCATCACCGCTGAGCACGAGCTGACGTTCGTCGCAGTCGGCCGCGGCCCGCTGTGCAACCTGTTCGAGCGCGATCGAGCGCGAAGCGTGCGCCAGGAACCTCCGCGGCACCTGTCGATGGCGATCGTCAAGGACGCGGCGATGAAGATCGAAGGCGTGCCGTTCTTGCCGGTGAAGTTCAACATCAGCCCCAAAGAGGGCGAGGCGTTCTGGACGCCATACCTGCACAAGGACGGCATCGCGACCTGGGCGCTGCTCATCGAAGCGAAGCAGGGAAAAGGCCTCGACCGCTTTCGCGGCTGCAAGGACGGCCATGACGTCGTCGCACGGATGAAGGCGCTGATCCTCGAGCGGTTCCCGTGGGACCACGCGTGGGTGAAGGACTGCGTCCTGGCCGACGAGCGCGGCTGGCTCACCGGTGAAGTCCTGCCGAGCATCCGCGGCCCCGTCGCGACGCTGCCCTCTGGTCGCAGCGTTCTCGCGCTCGGAGACACCGCGGTCTCGATGGATCCCTGCGCTGGCCAGGGTGCCAACAACGGCGCGAAGATGGTGCGGTCGTACTTGAAGTCGATCGACGCGCGCGCGGACCTCGAGTTCGATGCCGCGTGGATGCGCGAGGCCTTTGAGACCTTCTACGGGGCCGAGGGCGAGCGCACCTACGCGTTCAGCGATCTGCTCACCCAGCCGATGGCGAAGGCGGGTCAGGATCTGCTGATCGCGCAATACGGCAGCACTGGCAGCGGCAGCTCGAAAGAGCAGTTGATCGCCAACGCGATCGCCGAGAACTTCGTCGACCCCAGAACGCTCACCCACTGCTTCGTCGATAAAGCAGCCTCGCACGCGTTCATCGCCAGGACCGTGGGCGGCTCGGCGCGCTGGCATTTGCTCAAGAAGACCCTCGCCATCGGCCACCAGCAATTGCGTCAGGCCGTCGGTCTCGCGCCACAGCACTCCTGACGTCAGCTCCCGGGCAGCGGTCCCTCGCCGACGTCGCGTCGTCGTCCGTGCCCGCGCGAGCTGACCCAACTGCGCCCGCCAGGCTCAGGCAGCTGGGGTTTGACGACGAAGGGGCAGCCTCAGAGCGTCTTCATCTCGCTGACCAGCTTCTGCAGCGTGGCCTTGGCGTCGCCGAAGATCAGCGAGGTCTTCTCGTCGAAGAACAGCGCGTTCTCGATGCCAGCGAAGCCGGTGCCCTTGCCCCGCTTGAGCACGAAGATCTGCCGCGCCTGGTCAACGTTGAGGATCGGCATCCCATAGATGGGGCTGTTCGGATCCCGCTTGGCCGCCGGGTTCACCACGTCGTTGGCGCCGATGACGATCGCCACGTCGACGGTGGGGAACTGGTCGTTGATCTCTTCCATCTCGACCATCTTCTCGTATGGCACGTTGGCCTCGGCGAGAAGCACGTTCATGTGCCCTGGCATGCGGCCAGCGACCGGATGAATCGCGTACTTCACCTCGCCGCCGCGCTTCTCGACCTGCTCGGCCATCTCGCGCACCAGCTGCTGCGCCTGCGCGACCGCCAGGCCGTAGCCGGGCACCACCACCACCGAACGGGCGAACGCCAGGGTCGCCGCGGCGTCCTCGGCCGAGATCGACTTCATCTCACCCGACGCCAGCGCCGCCGCGCCCCCCTTCGGGGCCGACCCGAACGCGCCGAAGAGCACGTTGGCGAACGAGCGGTTCATCGCCTTGCTCATCAGCACCGACAGCAAGAAGCCCGACGCGCCGTCCAGCGCGCCGCAGATGATCAGCACGTTGTTTCCAATCGCGAACCCCGTCGCCGAGGCCGCGAGGCCGGCGTAGCTGTTGAGCAGCGAGACGACGACTGGCATGTCGGCTCCTCCGATCGGCAGCACCATCGACAGGCCGATGACGAACGACAGCCCGACCAGGGCGAAGAACGCCCACTGCTGGGTGGGGTCGTAGACGAGGTAGCCGAACAGCCCCAGCGCTCCGGAAAACAGCGCGAGGTTGACGAAGTTCTGGCCGGGGAAGGTGATTGGCTTGCCCGAGATGAGCTCCTGCAGCTTGCCGAACGCCACCAAGCTGCCCGAGACCGTCAGCGCGCCGAACAGCACCTCGAAGCCGAGCGCGCCCATCATCGGCCGCGCCATCGACAGGCCTTCGCGGTGGTGCGAGTAGTACTCGGCGACGCCGACCAGGGTCGCGGCGAGCGCGCCAAACATGTGGGAGATCGCGATTCGCTGCGGCATCGCGGTCATCGCGACCCGGGTGCCCAGCGGCCAGCCGATGATCGTCCCCAGCGTGAGGCCGACCAGCACCCAGCCGTAGTTGACGATCTCGTGGTGCAGCAGCGTGCCGCTGACGGCGGCCACCATGCCGATCGCCGCCAGCTGCATTCCGCGCCGCGCCGTCTCGGGCTTGGTGAGGCTGCGCAGGCCGAGAATGAACAGCACCGACGCGACGAGGTACGCGAGGTCGGTGAGGATCTGCTGTGGGGTCACTTCGGTTCTCCGGCCTTCAGCTTCGGGCCCTTGAACATCTTCAACATCCGGTCGGTGATGATGAAGCCACCGACGCAGTTGATGGTCGCGCAGGTGACGGCGATCACGCCCAGCACGGTGGCCAGGTCGTTGCGGCTGCTACCGGCGACCACCAGCGAGCCGACCAGCGAGATGCCCGAGATGGCGTTGGTCGCGGACATCAGCGGGGTGTGGAGCAGCGGCGGCACCCGGGTGATGACCTGAAAGCCGACGAAGCCGGCGAGGATGAAGACGTAGAGCTCAGCGATGGCGGTGTGGGTCATGGGCGAACTTTTCCGTCGAAGGTGACGAGCATCGCAGCGACGAGGTCGTCGGCGAGGTCGAGCTTGAGCGTGCCGTCCTTCACCAGCAGCGTCAGCAAGGTGAGCAGGTTGCGCGCGTACATCATGCTCGCGTGCAGCGGCACGGTGGCGGCGAGGTTGGTCGGGCCGAGCACCGTGATCCCCTCGGTGACGACGGTCTGCCCGGCTTTGGTCAGCTCGCAGTTGCCGCCCGACTCGGCGGCGAGGTCGACGATCACCGAGCCGCGCTTCAACATCGCCACCATCTTCGCGGTGATGAGCCGCGGTGCCGGCTTGCCGGGGATCTGCGCCGTGCTGATCACGACGTCCATCTCGGGCAGCTGCCTGGCGATCGCCTCGAGCACCCGGCGCTGCTGATCTTCGGCCAGCTGCGCGGCGTAACCGCCGGCGGCCTCGGCCTCCTTCCCCACCCCTTCGACCTCGACGAACTTTGCGCCCAGGCTCATCACCTGCTCGCGCACCGCCGGGCGAACGTCGAACGCGAAGACGACAGCGCCCAGGCGTTTGGCGGTGGCGATCGCCTGAAGGCCGGCGACGCCCGCTCCGAGGACGAGGACCTTCGAGGGCGTCAGCGTGCCCGCGGCGGTGGTGAGCATCGGGAAGAGGCGGGGGCAATGCGAGGCGCCCAGCAGCACGGCCTTGTAGCCGGCCACAGTGGCCTGGGACGACAGCGCGTCGACGGCCTGGGCGCGGGTGGTGCGCGGGACCTTCTCCATCGCCATCGCGTTGACGTTCGCGCTGGCCAGTTGGGTAAAGAGCGCGCCGGCGGTGGCGGGCTGAAGAAACGAGATCAGCAGGCAGCCGGCGGGCAGCGCGCGCACCTCTTCTTCGCTGGGGCGCTGGACCTTGAGCACCACCTGGGCACCGGCCAGGGTCGCTGCGGCGGTGGGCTCGATGGTGGCCCCGGCCTTCACGAACTGGGCGTCGTCGAGGCCCGCGGCCTCACCCGCGCCGCGCTCGACGGCCACCGTCACACCAAGCTTGATCAGCTTCTGAACGGAATCGGGAACCTGCGCGACGCGCTGTTCGTCCGCTACCGTCTCTTTCAACACTGCCACCCGGGTCATGGAGACCCTCCCTACCCGACGTAGTCGCTCGAGGCGGCGAAATTGAGGCAGGAATTGCTAAGTCATCGGCTCGCTCTGCGCCTCTCAATACCGGCGCAGCACCAGCACCTTCAGCCGGCCCGGCACCACCTCGACCTCGTGCTCGGTGGTCTTCCCTCGAAAGCGCACCACGACCTTCTGCTTCCCGGCCGGCAAGCGAGCGCGGGCCACCTGAAACTCGGCAGGCAGCGACAGCCAGGATCTCGTGTCGGCTTCTTGCGTCAGCGACAGCGCGGCGAACGCGAGCACGCCGAGCTCGGGGCTCTTCGTCAGCGCGCCGACGCCGGCCGCGACGCCCGCCTTCAGGCCCGCACTCGCCAGTGACTTCGCCACCAGCTTCCCGATGCGATCGTCGAGGTGCAGCTTGGCGACCCTGTCGATCGACGTCACCGGAACGGCGCGAACCTCACCCGAACCGAAGGTCACCACCGCCGCCGGTACCGGCGCCTGCCGCCCGTTGTAGACCGGCACCGCGACGAAGGTCGCCGGGCCGCCCTTCGCCTTGCCCTGTTCCTTCCGTGGCGCCTCGCCCGCTTCGATCACCACCGCGACCTGCCCATCGGCCGCAGCGGGAGCCGCCACTTCGACACCCGGGAACTTCTTCGCCATCCGCTCGTAGAGGTCGACCCGTTCGGTCTTCTTCGTGAGCCGCAGCGTCGCCTCGTTCAGCACGCCAAGGTTCGGCTGCAGCTCGGCCGCCGCCACGTAGTCGATCGCCGCCGAGTCCCACTCGCGCTGGTCTTCGTAGAGCATGCCGCTCAAGTACCGGGCGATCGCCAGCTGCTCGTACGGCTTGTTCTGCGCCTTCATCTTTTCCAGGCGCTCGTTGCAGCGGCGGATCTCGACCAGCGCGCCTTCGTCATCGCCCATCGCGGCGTAGTTCAGCGCCTGCAGCACGCTGATCATCAGCTTCTCGAAGTCTTCGCCGCGGTAGACGCGCACCGTCTCGTTTCCGAGCAGCGCGCCCGTCTCTTCCGTCACTGAGGTGAAGTCGAGCTTCTGCGCGAGCTCGTCGGCTTTCGCGAGCACATCGCGCGACTCGGCCCAGCGTCCTGCGGCGTGCAGCACCATGCCCTTGTCGAGCAGCACCAACAGGCGATCAGGCCCGTCTTGCTCGCCGTACTTCTGCTCGAGGAGCTTCAGCGCTTTCGGCGCGTCGTAGGCCGTGTACGCCGCGCGAACATCTTTCGTGGCGTCTACGTAGTGGGCACAGCCCGAGAGGGCGACGGCCGCGATGACGAGCAGCCGCTTTAGTCGAGCCGTTTTGCGGGCCCCGCATGGGGCACGCAGGCGAGACGACGGCCCATTGAGCAGCCGGGACAGGACGTCACCAGCTCACGCCCTGCTTCTCGAACTTCTTGCGCAGCTCTTTCTCGTCCGTCCATTCGATGACGCCGGTGCGCAGGTTCGTCAGCTTCGAGGTCATCTTGTAATAGACGAGCTTGTCGTCGCCGACTTCCTGGATGATCGAGCTGACCTCGCCGGTGAGCACGTAGTCCGCGGCCGACTGCTGGCCCGGGCCCTTCGCCTTCTCGGCGTCGACGTAGCCGCTGCCCTGGTACTCGTACTCTTCCGCCACGTCCTTGCGGGCCGCGACGTCCTGGAAGGTGAACTTCCCCGTCTTCGACAGCGCGACGAAGATCTTGTCCTGCAGCGACTTCATGTCGATGTGCTCGCTGGTCGAGTTCTTGAAAGTCCGGATCACCACCAGCGGCCGCGCGGGAGGCGGCGCGAAGCTCCCGGCCGCGGCGCCCATCGAGTCGGCCATCTTCTTGGCGATCAGCTGCAGATCGTTTTCGTTGAACTTGTCAGACAGCATCTCGATCACGTTCGGATCTTCGTACGTGCCGCGGGTGTACGCGCGCGGGCCGGTGCACGCCGACAGGGCGAGGACGGCGAGGAAGATCAGGGTGCGGCTCGTCATTGTGGTCTCCATGTTCAGTTCCACTCGCACTCGAAGCGACTGCCCATGTAGCGCCATTGGTAGGCGAGCAGTGCGTCGCGTTTGTACCCCGCGGTGAGGCGGCAGACGCTCTGCAACGACGCGCGGGGGTAGTCGAGGGTGTAGCTCTGCGCCGTGCGGCGCTCGTTGTCGTTCAGCTGCGACGGGTGGGTGATCGCCGGATTCGCGCTGGTCGCCACGAGCACCTGATGGGCGCCGTACGTCTTCAGCGGCACCTCGCCCGCCATCTGGATGCGGCGCACCTTCTTGGTGATCAACAGGTCCGATCGATCGGTCATCACGTCGTATGGGTTGTTGCGCGACAGGAAGTCATTCAGGTTCGCCGAGAAGACGCGCGTGATGCCGCCGTCGTCGATGAAGACGTAGAGGAAGCTGTTGCGCGCCTCGCGGCCTTCGCCCGTGAAGTCCATCGTCAGCTGCAGCACCAGCGAACGGTTCGGCTTGAGGCCATGCAGCGAGACCGCGTTGATGACTTCCTTCGGCACGCCTTCCTTCTTCAGGCGAATCAGGCCGTCGGCGCTGGCGTCGCAGGCACACCGCCGCTCTTGAATCATCTTCACCATGTCGGCGGCGTCGAAGCCGGCCTTCGCCAACTTCACCAATTCATCGTCCGACAGCGGCAGCTGCTCGGAGCGCTCGAACACCTTCGGCAGGTCGTTGCTGTTCCAGCTCACGACGTTGATCGTCTCAACCCGCCCCTGCGGAAACGCGGGCGGCCGAGGCAGCGACGGGGCCACCTGCGTCAACACCATCAAGAGCACGGGAGCGAGCATGACTTTAGAACCGCCACCCGGCGACCAGGCCAATGCGAAGGGCCGAGCCGTTGCCGGCGATAGGGATGTCGAAGCTGCCGTCGAGGCCGACCAGCAGGTGCTTGATGAAGATCATCTCGACGCTCGCCACCGGCGACAGGCCAAACCGAAGGCCAACCGTCGGGTCATAGATGGCGCCCGCCCGAAGGCCGAGGCTCGCGCTCACCGGCCACGTCGCCGTGCGGAACCGCGGCCCGACCAGCGCGTTGACCCGGCCGGTGTTGAACCCGTAGCTGCCGTGCACATCGAGCAGGAACCACGGGTACATCCACACCGAGAAGGTGCCACCGAGGTACAGCGGAGGCCCGTTTCTGGGGGCAGAGCCTGAGAGCGGAGGCGAGAGGCCCACCGGAACCTCCGCGCCCCAGTTCACGACCAGAGACAGGCGGCTGCTGCCCGACGGCTTGTCGTAGCCGCCTTTGCCCTGCTCGGAACCTTCGGCGCCGTCGGTGCGTCCACCTTCCTGTGCCCAGGCGGCCAGGGTGGTGAAAAGCACTGCGATGGCCAGCGTCCTTCTCATTGGCAAAACCTCCGCTGCATCAGACGGCAGACGCCTGCCGTTATTCAAGAATGGGCCCGCTGGCCAGGAACTCGCTTCTAGCCCGAGGCAACCATTGTGGGTGGCTGGCAAGAAAGCGAATCAACCCTTCGCGGATCAGGCACCGCAGGTCGAAAGCCCGGTCGGGGTCGCAGGCGCCCACCAGCAGCCGCAGGGTCACCGTCTTGTCGTCCGCGTCGGTCACGTGCACGGTTGAGGTCTTACCGTCCCACATCGCCTTCACCTTCTCGTCGCAGAGCAGCCGGGCAATCTCTTCCCGGAACGCGTCGACGTCGGCGGTGAAGTCGACCTTCAAGATCACCGTGCTCAACATCGTGCTCTCGGCCAGCGACCAGTTCTCGAAGGTCTTGTCGAGGAAGTAGGCGATCGGGACGATCAGCCGCCGGTTGTCCCACGTGCGCACGACGACGTACGTGAACCGAATCTCGGCGACGGTGCCGTACTCCTTCTCGATCACCACCGCGTCGCCGATGCGAATCGGCTGGGTGATGGAGAGCTGAATGCCCGCGAAGAGGCTGGCGAAGGACTTCTGCGCCGCGAGGCCGAGCACCACCGCGCCGATGCCTGCCGACGCCAGCAGTGACACGCCGACGTTTCGCACCACGTCGAACTGCAAAAGGAAGATCGCCGAGCCGATGAGCCAGATGCCGAACTCGAGCAGCCTTCGCGTGAACTCGAACTGGGTGCGGATGCTGCGGTACCGCCCGCCCGGCTCCGCGTCGCGCCCTCCGACCCACACCGTCACCAGCTTCAACACCCGCAGCGCGAACCAGACGACGCCGATGATGGTCAGCGACCGTACGAGCAGATTTTTGTAGCCGCCTACGTCGGGGATGTTCGCCACCACCGCCGACGCATTGAGCAGCAGCGCCCAGGCGATGAGGCCCAGCGGGCCCTTCACCGACAGCACGAGGTGGTCGTCCCACTCCGAGGGAGTGCGGCGCGCAAAGCGGCCACCCACCTTCAAGACCACCCACTGAAGCAGGAGCGCGATCGCCGCCGAGCCGAAGAAGACCCCGGCCGCCGCGAGCCACTGCCACACCATCAACGGGCCCCACTGAACGCTCACGGCCGAAACCCTTACCAACGGTGTGTTGCAAATGCGCGCGGTTTGTTACACGTGCCCGCCCGTGGAACGCCGCAAGATCCTGATCATCGACGACAGCGAGATCACCCTCGCGATGGAAAAGTCCGTGCTCGAGGCCCGGGGCTACGAAGTGGAAGCCGCGTCGACACTGCAGGAATTCGAGAAGCTGCTGAAGGCTTTTCGTCCGCACTTGATCCTCACCGACATCCACATGCCCGAAGCCAAGGGCACCGACATCTGCCGCACGCTGAAGAACGAGTACGGCACGCAGGACATCCCCATCGTCCTCTTCTCTTCCCTGAACGACGACGAGCTCGAGAAGCTGGCCGACCAGGTCGGGGCCGACGGGTTCTTGTCGAAGGCCAATGGCCTCGAGGCGCTCGGCGAAAAGGTCGACGAGCTGGTGTCTTCGATTCTCTGGTGAGGCCGCTGCTGGCAATCGCCCTCTTCGGGGCGCTGCTGGGCTGCGCGACGCGTGAGAAGGAAGTGCGGCCGGCGCCGGCCGTTCGCCACGCGCGGCTCTTCGTCACCGCCGAGCTCAAGGGCTACCTGGGGCCGTGCGGCTGTTCCGAGAACATGCGCGGAGGCATCGCGCGCACCGCGTTTCAGGTCGTCGAGGCGCGCAAGACAGGCGAGCCGGTGTTCTTCATCGACTCGGGCGACGCGCTCTTCGGCACCACCGACGTGCCCGCCGAAGCCGTGCCGCAGCAGGAAAGAAAGGCCCGCGCGCTCGCCGATGCTTTCAAGTTGATGGGGCTTCAGTCGCGCGCCGTGGGTCCCCTCGACGACGCGCGCGGCCCCGCGTTCCGAACCGCCCTCGGGCTGCCCGAGCTCCCGCCGTCGCAGCTGCAGTTGCTCGACCTCGGCGGCGGCGCGAAGGCTGCCGTCATCAACGCCGACTCGCTCGACCAGCTCGTCCCCCGCGCCGCCGCCGCCCGTTCGGCCGGAGCGTCCTTCGTGCTCGCCCTCATTCAGCTTCCCTTCGACGTGGTGAGCAAGGCGGCCGCGCTTCCCGTCGACTTCGCGATCGCCACCCGCAGCAAGGACGAGTTTTCCAGCGAGGCCAGCAAGCTGGTGCGCGGGGCCACTCCGGTCGCGCAGCTGCAGAGCAAAGGCCGCACGCTGCTCACGATCGAGCTCACGGTGAACGACAACGCGGCGAAGTTCGAACTGCTGCGCGGCGCCGCCGATGCCGAACGTGAGTTGGCCGCGCTGGATCAACGCATCGAGCTGCTTCGCGCCCAGGTGAACGAGCCGATGCTCGCTGAACAACTGAAGGCCCTGCGGAAGGCGAAGCTCGAAGAGGTGATTGGACGTCGCGAGGCGCTCGCCGCCGCTCCGCTTCCTGAGCCTGCAGGGAAGAACGTGTTCGCGGTTCGCTTCATCCCCATCGAGGCCAACTTCCCGACGCTGCCGGCCGCGGTCGAGCTCGTCACCGCCTACGACCGCGACGTCGGGCAGCTGAACCTGCAGTACGCGAAGGAGCACGGCAGAGACTGCCCGGCGCCCGAGAAGGGAAAGGCCGGCTACGTCGGCAACGCCGCGTGTCTCGACTGTCACGAGGAAGCGTTCGAGGTGTGGAAGGCGTCGAAGCACGCCGAGGCGTACCCGACGCTCGAGAAGATCGGCAAGAACCACCACCTCGACTGCATCGGCTGTCACGTCACCGGCTGGCAGCAACCCGGCGGCACCTGCCGCATCGACCGTGTCACCGGCCGCGACCACGTCGGCTGCGAGTCGTGCCACGGGCCGGGCTCGCTTCACGTCGCCGACGCGTCCGCCCACAACATCGACAAGGGCAACCAACCAAAGGCGTGCCTGGGCTGCCACGACGTCGAGAACTCGCCCCACTTCGTCTTCGAGGGCTACGTGGCAAAGATTCTCGGGCCGGGCCATGGACAGCCGCTGCCCGAGGGTGCCAGCAAGCCGGAACCGTCGAAGAAGCCCAGGCGGAATTGACCGCGCGTCGGGCGCGTTCATACTCGAGGACCCTTTGCTTTTCCCTCTCGCCCTCCTGCTCGCCGGCCTCGACCTGCCGATGCCTCCGCCGCCCGCGGGGATGCGGGTAGTGCAGGCAGAGACGCCGGTAGTTCCCGCCGCAGCGGCGGTGGCTCAGGAAGCCGAAGAGCCCCCGACCACCGAGCTCGAAGAAATGCGGGCGCTCGAAGAGAACGCGATCGAGCCTTCGCCCCGCAGCGACCTCGCCCTGCGGCTCAGCCTGCGGCACCTGGGCTACGGCAGCACCGTGCGCATGCGGCTCGAGTCGTCGCTGGATGCGGCAGACGACTTCGGGGACGACCTGCCTTTTCAGCTCGCTCCGGTCACCGACCTCAAGAGCTTCGACGTCGCGTCGGTGAAAGACAGGTACGACATTCCCGTCGAGATGCAGCCGCTGGTGGTGCAGTACATCCACTTCTTCCAGGGCGCGGGCCGAAAGTGGTTCCGCCGGTGGATGTCACGGTCGACCCGCTACCTGCCGTTGATGCAGCCGATTCTCGAGAGCCAGGGCCTGCCGCGCGATCTCGTCTACCTGTCGATGATCGAGTCGGGCTTCAACACCCAGGCGAAGTCGTGGGCGGCGGCGGTCGGGCCGTGGCAGTTCATCGCCGGCACCGCGAAGGACTTCGATCTGAAGAATGACTTCTGGGTCGACGAGCGCCGCGACCCGGTGAAGTCGACCTACGCCGCGGGCCGGTTTCTGGGCCAGCTGTACGGCGACCTGGGCCACTGGTACCTCGCCTGGGCTGGCTACAACACCGGCGGCAACCGCGTGCGGCGGATGATCACCGCCCAGAAGACCACCGACTTCTGGATCCTTTCCGAGGCGAAGAAGGGCTTCGCGACAGAGACCAAGCACTACGTGCCGAAGCTGATCGCCTGCGCGCTGGTGGCCAAACACCCCGAGGCCTTCGGCTTCTCGCAGGACGAGTTCCAGTACGAGGCGCCGCTGGAATACGACGAGGTGAAGCTCACGTCGCAGGTCGACGTCGACGTGCTCGCCCGCGCTGCCAACATCAGCCTCGAAGACTTCGCGCTCTACAACCCCGAGGTGAAGCGCTGGTGCACCCCGCCCGCTTCCGAGAAAGAGCCGTACCTCGTCAAGATTCCGAAGACGCAAGGGGCGCTGTTCGCCGAGAACTTCGCCAAATACACGCCAGGCGAACGGCTGAACTTCGTGTTCCACAAGGTGAAGAAGGGCGACACGCTGTCCGCCATCTCGGCCACCTACCACTCGGCCTCCGAAGCGATCTTGAAGATGAACGGGCTCAAGTCGGCCAAGAGCCTGAAGGTCAACTCTGAGCTGATCATCCCCACGCCCAGCGCCCGCGCGCTCAAAGCAGGAAGAGCCGACCCGAGCTTCGAGCGCCAGGTCGCGCACGCGCGGAAGACAGTCGCCGCGGTGCGACCGGAAGACGAAGTACCCGCAGGCGCTGCGACCGGAAAATCGATCGCCCAGGGCACCGTCGCGATCGAACAGGTCGGAGCCAAGACCCGCGTCACCTACGGCGTCGCCAGCGGCGACACGCTGTGGAGCATCAGCCAGCGCTTCGACGTCTCGATCACCGACCTGAAGAACTGGAATGAAGTGCTCGAGCGCGGCGCCAAGCGCATGCGCGTCGGCACGTCGTTGATCGTCTGGCCCGGCAGCAAGGCCCGGCTCGACGTCGTCACCGCGAAGACGCCCTAAGGCAGTTCCCGAATCCGCGTCCCGAACGGAGCCAGCGCCAGCATCCCCAGCTTCACGTGCTGGTACGCGAAAGGGATGCCGATGATCGAGCACGCCAGCGGCACCGCCAGCACCAGGTGGGTGAGGAAGATCCAGATTCCCGCGAACACCAGCCAGATGATGTTCAGCCCGAAGCTGACCGCCCCCTTCCCTTCCGACGTGAAGTCCTTGCCAAACGGGAAGAGCGCCAGGCCGGCGAGCTTGAAGCACTGAAGTCCGAAGGGGATCCCCACGATGGTGAGGCAGCACACCAGCCCGACCAGCAGGTACTCGACGGCGGTAATCAAGCCACCACCGAAAATCGCCCACAGCAGATTGAGCAGGAAGCGCATCGTTCACTGTCTATACTGACCGGCCTGAAGTTCGATTGCATCGCCCGCCATGACGCTGAAAGTGTTGATCGCCCCCCAGGAATTCAAAGGCACCCTGACTGCTTTGCAGGCGGGGCAGGCGATCATGCGCGGCTTCACCAGCGTGCACGACCAGGCAGAGGTCGACGTGGTGCCGCTGGCCGATGGCGGTGCGGGCACGGTCGACGTGTTGCTGACCGCGGGCGACGGCGAAGAACGCTTCACCCGGGTCACCGACCCAATGGGCCGGCCGGTGCACGCGCGCTGGGGGCTGCTCGACGGCGGCAAGACCGCGGTGATCGAGATGGCCGCCGCTTCCGGCCTGGCCCTGGTGCAGAAGGCCGACCGCGATCCGATGACGGCGCACACCTACGGCACCGGCGAGCTGATTCTCGCCGCGCTCGATGCCGGAGCTCGCCGCATTCTCATCGGCGCGGGCGGTAGCGCGACGTGCGACGGAGGCGTCGGAGCGGCCTCTGCCCTCGGCGTCGCCTTCCTCGACGACAAAGGCGCCCACCTGCCGCTGGGCCCCCGCCACCTCGCTCGCCTGAAGAAGATCGACAAGTCGGGCCTCGACCCGCGCCTCGCCGGCGCCACGCTCGAGGTGCTCACCGACGTCCGCAACCCGCTGCTGGGCGAAGAAGGGTCGGCCCGCATCTACGCTCCGCAGAAGGGCGCCGATCACGACGACATCGAACGGCTCGACACGCTTCTTCACCAGCTTGCCCGCATCAGCCGCGAAACCAGCGGCGAGGCCTTCGAACAGGAAGCAGGTTCAGGGGCCGCCGGGGGTCTCGCCTTCGGCCTCCGCGCCTTCTGTGGTGGGCAGCTGCGCCGCGGCTTCGACGTCATCTCGGAGGCGCTGGGCCTCTTCACCAAAGTGAACGAGTGCGACCTGGTGCTCACCGGCGAAGGCCAGTTGGACCCGCAGACGGCGTACTTCAAGGGCCCATACGCGCTCGGCCGCCTCGCCCGCATGCAGAAGAAGCGGGTGGTGATTTTCGCCGGCGCGGTGCACGGCGGCTCGTCGGGCGTTCGCGATGCCTTCGACGAAGTCGTCGCCGTCAGCCGCGGCAACCGCCTGGATCCAGCCCGCGCCGGCGTCGATCTCGAAGAGGCCGTTGCCCGCTGGGCGATTCGTCAGTCGAAGTAGGAACTGCGGAGTGCTGGCAGGTGTCGTGGCGAGGAGGGTTGTCCCCATGAAGAAGTGGCTGATTCTGGGTGGCCTGCTGGCTGCCCTGCTGGTGATTGTCTCGACGCAGGTGTGCCTCACCACCGGCTTTCGCCACGGGCTCTGGCTCGACCGCTGCCCCGACGGCGATCTTCACCAGACGGTGAACGTCTACGCCGGCTCGCTCGCACGTGGAGGCAAGAGCACGGTGACCGTCGGCGTTCGCGCCCACTACACCGAAGGCAAAGCCGACGCGGTGCAGACGGCGAACCTGCAGAGCTTCTCGCCCCGCCTGTTCCTCGTCGACGGCACGAAGGAAACCGAGCTCAAGCCCGAGAAGCCATGGTCGAGCATGAACGAGCGGCAGATGGCGGAAATCGAGCTGCCGAAGGTGAACGACGGCGACTACCTGCTGCGCGCGAAGGTCACGTCTTCCCTGGGCGAGAGCGCGCTCGACGTCCCGCTGCCGCTCTACGCGCCGGCCCGCGTTCACGTCATCACCGACCGCCCCCTGTATGAGCCGGGCAACACCGTGAAGTTCCGCGCGGTGGCGCTGAAGGGCAGTGATCTGACTCCGCTCGACGGCCGGCCCGGCACGTGGCGCGTCTACGACGGCCAGGGCACCTTGCTGCTCGAAGAGAAGGCGCCCGCGGGTCCGTGGGGCATCGTCAGCGGCACCTTCCCCATCGACTCCGGCGCCGAGAGCGGGACCTGGCGCCTCGAGTGGGCCTCGGGCGGCGCGGTCGGCCAGCGCACCTTCACCGTTAAGCCGTTCACCCTGCCCCGCTTCCGCGTCGAGGCCTCGCCGGGCAAGCCCTTCTACGGGCGCGGCGAGAAGCCCGTGCTCAAGGGAGACGTGCGGTACAGCTCGGGCGCTCCCGTCGCGAACGCGAAGCTCGAGCTCAAGTGGAACATCGACGGCGAGTGGCCGGCCCCGACGTCGTGGGTCGACGGCGAAGCGCTGCCGAAGGTCGTCACTGCCAACGCCAGCGGCCACTTCAGCGTCGAACTGCCCGCAGTGCCCGAAGACCTGCAGAAGCAGAGCAACCTCATCGCGCAGGTTTCCGCGATTGACAGCAGCGGCGACCGCGTCGAGAGCAGCGCCGTCGTCTTGCTGTCGGAAGACGCGATTGCCGTCTCAGCTGTGCCCGAGCTTGCGGGCGGCCTCGTGCAGGGCTTCAACAACCGGCTCTACCTGCGCGCGACCAGCGCCGAAGGCCAGGTGCTCACCGGCGTGCACCTGACGGTGAAGCGGCTGTGGGAGCCGACGGACAAAGGGGTGAACGCAGCCGTCGACGAAGACGGCGTCGCCTCGCTGCAGATCGACCCCGGCCCTCCCGTGAACGTCGTCATCCCGGCGCAGCCGTTTCGCCCGCCTCCGCGTGCCGATGTCGTCACGCGCGGCGAGCTCTACAACCTGCTCGACGACGAGAGCAGCGAGCCGACCCTGGCTGATCGCCTCGCCTTCGATCGCCTCGAGAAGCCGCTGGAAGCTTGCGCCCGCTTCGTCGACGTCACAGGTGGCCAGGCCCACTTCGGCATTCGCGCTTCGGGAGGTGGCGTCATCGCAGGGATGGCGTCGCCCGCCACCCGGCTCGGCCGCTGTGTCGAGGCCATCGTTCGCACCGTGAAGCTGAGCGCCGGGAAAGAGAGGCTCTTCGACGTTACCTGGAGCTTCAACGACAGCGACCTGCCGAAGCTCACCGCCAGCGCGGAAGGCGTGCCCGACGTGCCGGCTGGACTCGAGGAGGCACTGACCGACGCGATGGTGACCGTTCGCGACTGCCTTCCACCGACCGTCGAGTCCGGCGCGCTGACGCGAAAGGTAACGTGGACGAAGAAGGCGGGCTCGCGCACCGTCGACCTCGCGTGGATCCCCAACGTCAGCGACGCGCGCTTCACCGACGCGGCGCTCTCGTGCATTCAGGGCCGGATGCAGAAGCTCGAGCTGCCGAAGCTTTCGCGTGAAGACGAGGAAGCAGACGACGTGTCGTCGGCGGTCGGCTTCGCGCACCTGCAGGTGCAGGCCCCGGCGAAGTACGAGGCGCAGCGGCCCCAGGCCACCACGCGCGTCGGCTACGAGTTCCTGATCACGGCCCGCCGCGGTGATTCGCTGGTCGGCTCGACGAAGCTGCTGCTGACGCCGGGTGAGATTCCCGCGCTGCGCCTGCGGGTCGACTCGCAGCTGGTGAAGCCGGGCGCCACGGTCGAGGTCGAGGTGCTGCGCGGGCCCGCCTACCAGGGCGAGCTGCCCGAGAAGGCCTCCCTGACGATGATCCGCGACGTGAAGGAAGAGAAGCTGGACGCGAAGACACGAAAGGTCCGCTTCAATCTGCCGAAGGAGTTCGAAGGCTGGGCCACGGTGCAGTGCGGCACCGCGAGCGTGTACCTCTTCGTCGAGCCCGAGGCGCTGCTGCAGGTGTCGGTGAAGGCAGAGAAAGACCGCTACGCGCCGGGGCAGATCGCTCGCCTCAACCTCGAGACGCGCACCGGCGCGGTGGCGGGACCCGCGGCGGTCGGCTTGTTCGGCGTCGACGAGAGCCTCGCGCAGCTGGTCGCCCTGCCCGGCACCGACGAGCTGTCTCCGCTGCGGCCGCAGGTGCAGTTCACCACTGGCTTCCCGGGGCTCGATGCCCAGGCGCTGTCGATGGGCCGGGTGCGAGGAAAGAACGCCACTGCCGCGACGCTGCTCAAGGTGAGCGCGCTGCCGCCGGCTGCTGAGCTCGAGAGCGCCGTGTCTGTGTCGGGCGAGACGCTCTTCGACCCGATTGAGACGCTGACCGACAAGTTCTACATCGCGCTCGAAGAGCTGCACGCGCAGACGCGGCAGTGGGAAGCGTCGGCGCCTGAGGCCGAGAAGATGACGCCGAAGACGATGGCCAGCCTGTGGGGCAAGGCGATCGACAGCCTCGAGAAGAAGAAGACGCCTGCCAACGACGCGTGGGGCCGGCCGCTGCGGCTCCACCGTTTGCCGTACGACCTCGTCAGCCTCACCGACCCGCGCGCCGTCGTCGTCAACGGCACCCGCCTGCCCGAAGACGTCGAGAACTGGCCCGCCTGGGTGTCGAAGGAGAAGCCGTGAGCAAGAAATCGTTCGTGCAGGGGTTCGTCTCGGCGTTTCTCATTGGCTGCGTGGTGCTGTCGCTGCTCGTGATGCTGGGCGACCGCATCCGCCGGCTCTTCGCGATGTCAGCCGACTCGCTGGCCGGCAACGACTCGAAGACGGCCTACTTCGCTGCGCCGCCCACCGCGATGGCGGAGTCCGCACCGATGATGGAAGAAGGAAAGATGGGGCGGAAGGGCGATAGCTCCGGCCTGATGAAGAAGAAGATGCAGAACTTCGGGGGCGGCGGCGACGGCTACGCCGCGCTCGGGGGAATGGGCCCTGGCCGTGGCGGACCTTCAGCGGCACCGCCGGCACCCGTGGTCGCGATGGACGCCGAGTCTGCGGCGCCGCCCGAGGCTGACCAAGGCGGCGGAGCCCCCGCGGCAACGCGTGCCTGGTTCCCCGAGACCTTCCTCTTCGAGCCGTTGATCGTCACCGACGCCGAGGGCCGCGCGACCGTGCCAGTGAAGGTGCCCGACCGTCTGACCTCGTGGCGCGTGCTCGCGCTGGCCCACTCCCGGCAGGGCGGCCAGGCGGGAGCAGTGACTTCCTTTCTCGGCACCCTTCCCACCTACGTCGACCCCGTCATCCCCGGCTTCCTCATCGCGGGCGATGAAGTGCGGCTGCCGGTTCAGCTGATCAACACGACCACCAACGACATCAGCACCACGCTCAAGCTGTCGGCGCAGAACGGCGTGCTGTCGGCGACGGGCGGCGCAGTGAAGCTGCCGGCCGAGGGCAACACCGTGCAGTACGTCACGCTGAAGACGTCGCGCCCGGGCACCACGACCTTCAAGGCGGTGCTTGGAAACACCGACGCGGTCGAACGCACCATCAGCGTGAAGCCCGCGGGGCAGCTGCAGACAGTCACCGCGGGCAGCACGCTCGCCTCGCCGCGGTCCGTCGAGTTCGCAGGTCCCGCCGACGCGCTCGAAGGCAGTGAGACGATTCGCCTGCAGGTCTTCCCCGGAGCGCTCGCGCTGGTCCGGTCTGAGCTCTCGGCCGCTCCCCACCGCGGCGGCGTCGCCGACGATGCGTACACGTTGCTGCTTACCGGCCGCGCGCCGGCGTTGCTTCGTTCGCTGGGCAGTGAGCCTGCGATGGACGTCATCCGCGATCTCGCCGTCGTCTCGACGCAACGCACGATGCGCCACGCGCGCGCGCCGGATTACCCGAGCGCCGTGCTGCTGGCCGAGTCGGCGCTGGCGCACCCCGACAAGCCGGTGCTGGCGCGGCTGGGCGAGAGGCTCGCCGCGCAGGTCGCGTCGGCGCAGCGGCCCGATGGCACCTGCCAGGGCAACGACGGGTGGACGCTGCAGCGGCTGCTGGTGACGACCGCGGGGTGCGTGCAGGCGGTGCGCGCGGCGAACACCACGGCGGCGCAGAAGCAGCGCGCGGCAGCGGTGGCGATCCGGGCCAGCGGCGCCTTCGAGCGCAACCTCGCCCGCATCGAAGACAGCTACACGGCCGCCGCGATCCTCGCCAGCGGAGCAGCCACTGGCACCATCGCCGACGCGCTGCAGAAGAAGCTGCTCGAGGGCATCACCGACGGCACCGACGGCGCGAAGTACCTGAAGGTCGAGACGGGCGTCGTGCGCGCCGACGGCAACGTGCCGTCGACGGCGGAAGCGACGGCGCTGGCAGTGCTCGCGCTGCAGGCCGACGAGAAGCAGGCGGCCGTGGTGGCAGACCTGGGAACCTGGCTGCTGGCGAACTACTCGCCGGTGTACGGCTGGGGCGATGGGCAGGCGAACCTCGCGGCGCTGCGGGCAGTGACGACGCTCTTCAAGGCGCCGGTGCCGGCCGGGGTGAAGATCTCGCTCGAGCGCGACGGCAAGGCAGTCACCAGTGGCGTGCTCGATGCGGCGCACCTGCACGACGTGCTGACGCTCGAAGCACTGGTTCCAGGCAGCAGCGGCGCGCACACCTGGAAGGTCACCGCCGAGCCCGCAGTGCCGGGCCTGGGCTTCTCGCTGACGCTGATGGCGCACACGCCGTGGAAGGACGAGCTCACCGCCGGCCTCGAGCTGACGTCGAAGCTTCCCGACGACTTGAAGGTCGGTGAGCTGGCCGAGCTCGAGCTCACCGTCGCGGCGCCGGCCAACACCCCGACCAAGCTGCGGCTCGCACTGCCCGCGGGTGTTCAGCCCGACTCGCCTTCACTCAACGCGCTGGTCGCCACGCGAACCATCTCGCACTTCGAAACCGAAGACGGAGCGATCACCCTTCACCTCGCCGCCCTTCGCCCCGGCGCCACCTTCCAGGGGAAGCTCAAGGTCGTCCCCACCCTGGGCGGTACGCTTCACGCAGCGGCCACCACGCTCGAGCCCGAAGGCCGCCCGCAGCTCGCCAGCGTCTTCAAGTCTGCAGTCTGGTTGGTCAAGTAGCGCGCGCTGCGCTAGCAACGCCAGATGCGAACTCTGATTCTGGCGGCGACGGTTCTGGCGATCGGCTGTGGCAGCAGCAGCACCACTACCGGCGGTACGGGCGGCGGAACTGGTACCGGCGGCGGCTCAACCAGCACCGGCGGCGGTACCGGCACCGGCACCGGCGGCGGCTCAACCGGCACCGGCGGCGGCTCAACCGGCACCGGCGGCGGTACCGGCACCGGCGGCGGCTCAACTGGCACCGGCGGTGGAGCCGGGGGCCACCTGGTGAACGCGTCGACGGCGTGTCCGCACGTGGTGCTGAACACCACCCTTCCCGCGGTCTACGCGGGCGACACCACGGGCCTGCCGAACTGGATCACGAGCACGCGGCTGGAATGGACAGACGCCCCGGACGAGTCGTTGCGCTTCGTCGCTCCGAGCACGGGCGACTACTACTTCGACATCGCGGCCACGAACTCGAACCTCGGCGTGAGCATTCGCAACTTCAACGGCAGCCTCCACGCCACCGCGGGCTGCCCGGCGGCCGGAGCCACCTTCATGAACGACGGGGTCTACGAGTCTGAAAAGCCGCCCGACGGCGGCTTCGGCTACCCCGCGCACCTCGACGCTGGCACCCAGGTGCTGATCTGGATCAGCACGCCGTACTTCGCTCCGGTGAAGACAGGCGCGTACACGCTGACCGTCTCGAAGAACTGAAGGTCAGGCGGCCCAGTGGTTGCCGGCGATGATCCAGAAATGGATCCCCGCCGCGATCAGCACCATCCCGTGGAAAATCTCGTGGTACCCGAGCACCTTCGGGTCCGGGTTCGGCCACCGGCGCGCGTAGACGCCCGCGCCGCCGATGTAGATGACGGCGCTCAACATCACCAGGCCCGTCGTGCCCCAGCCGAAGACCGCCGGCAGCTCGAGCACCAGCGGCATCGTCGACAGCCCCAGCACGACATAGACCGCCGCACGCAGACCCCGGGGCATGTCCGTCCAGAAGACGAAGGTCACCACGCCCACAGCGACGCACGCCCACATCACGATCATCTGCCAGCTCGATCGGTTCGCTTCGGGGGTCAGCGTCCAGAACGCGGTGTAGCTGCCTGCGATGAGGAAGAAGATCCCCGAGTGGTCGATGCGCCGCAGAACTCGCCGCGCGCCGTAGGTCCACATCGGCCGGTGGTACAGCGCCGACAGGCCCAGCATGATCACCAGCGTCGCGGCGTAGATGACGCCGCCCACGTACTTCTCGCCCGTCTGCGGCGAGAAGATCAGCGCCGTCGACGAGACGGCCGCCGTGCAGAAGCCGATGAAGTGGAACACGCCCCTCAGCTTCGGCTTGATCTTCGAGGGGACGTACGCGCTCAACGCTCTTCCATCAGAATCTTGAGCTCCTTGATGCGCCGCGTGACGAAGTCGCGGTCGAGCTTCGCGAACACTTCCGGCAGCAGCGCCCGGCTCGTGCATTCCTGCACTGCGACCAGGTTCTGCAGCTCGATTTCATTCGGGTACGTCGGCGGCATGAAGTCCTTCAGCACCGCGTCGACGTCGGCTTCCGTCACGTCGTCGCGCCCTTCGGTCACCGCGCGGAACTTCGAGCGCACCAGAATCGCCTCGACGTCTGCGCCCGACAGCGTGCGGCCCTTGGTCAGCTCGGCGAACTTCGGGACCTCGACCGGCACCTTCGTCTTCCTCTGCATCGCCTGGAACAGGTCGACGCGCTCGGCGTCGGTCTGCGGGTAGAAGAGGCCGATGTGCTCTTCGGCGCGGCCCTGGCGCTTCAGGTCGATGGGCAGCAGGTCGGGGCGGCACGTCAGCAGGAACCAGATGATCTTCCCGCGGTACTCCGTGTTGCCCATGAAGCTCGCGATGCTGCCGAAGATCCGGCTGCTGGTGCCCGAGTCGCCGCCCGAGTCGCGGTTGCCGAGGAAGGCGTCGGCCTCGTCGATCATCACCGCCACCGGCCACAGCGCCTTGAGCAGGTTGAAGATCTTCTCGAGGTTCGCCTCTGTCACGCCCTGCCATTGGCTGCGGAAGTTCAGGAACTTCACGCACGGCACGCCGATTTCACCGGCGAAGCACGTCACCATGTACGTCTTGCCCGTGCCGACTGGCCCCGAGACCAGGTAGCCCATCGGCATCACTTCGATCTTCCCCTTCTTCAGCGCCGCCGCCGCGTTTCGCAGCATCCCCTTCGCCATGCTGTGGCCCGACACCGAGTCCAGCGTGTGCGCCGGCTCGATGAACTCCAACAGCCCGTGGCACTCGGCCTGGATGATTTCCTTCTTCTTCTCTTTCAGCACGTCGGCGGTGATGCGCATGCCGCCTTCGATCGCTTCCGTCAGCACCCGGTCGAGGTTGATGCGCGACAAGCCGGCCGTCATCTTCGCCAGCGCCGCCATCGGAAGATCCGAGATCGTCGGCAGCTTCTTGCCTTCGAGCTTCCACTTCACGAAGTCGAGCCGTTCGGGCTCGGTGGGAAGAGAGATCTCGATGTTCGCCACGTACGGGTTCCGCGTGATTCGCGGGTTCACCTCGGCGAGGTTCTCGATGATCAGCACCACGCTCACGTCGCCGCCCAGCAGCTGCGGATCCGACGCCCACTTCGTCAGCGTCGCGAGCACGAACCGGTCTTCCGCCGACAGGTGGCTCATGTCGCCCGCAGGGGCCAGCGTCTCGGCGTAGTCGATGATCAGCGCCATCGACTTCCCGTCGGTGACGCGCATCCGCAGGTAGTTCTCGAGAATCTGCAGCGCGCGGCCCGGATCCCGCGGCATCACCTTCGCGTAGTCCGTGCCGTACATCACGTCGTAGCCGGCCATCGCCCTCATCAGGTCTTTCTGCGTCTCTGGATCCGACGCGCGAATGCCCGAGCTGCGGTCGTAGAAGAGGACGTGGTCGCGGCCGCCGAACAGCTCGTCTGACAAGAAGGCGCGCAGGTTCCCGAAGCCAGGCGAGCCGTCTTCGGCCGTCACCGGCTGCAGATCGCGCACCGCTCCGTAGACGAGGAAGGTGCTGACCGTGCGCGTGTAGTAGCGCTGGGCGAGCTTCTGGGCCCACGCGGGCAGATCGCCGAGCGGGTCATTCTTGCTGCGTTTGGTTTTGGCCATTGGGTTGCTCTTTTGTGGGCAACGGTCGGCGGCTACTTCTTCTTCATCTTGGTGATCAGCCGCGTGTACTCGTTGCCTTCCTTCACATCGACCGTCTCGATGACGGGGTCATAACCATCGGCGACGACCATCACCGTCAATTTGCCGGCCGCCACGGGCACCAGGTGCGGGCCGGGCTTCAGCGGCTTGTCGTCTTCTTCGCGAATGTCTTTGCCGTTGATGTTCACCTTCACGCCGCTGACGGCGTCGGAAGGAATCTCGACGTACAGCAGGCCCTTCGCGCCGCCGCGCAGCGCGAAGATGGCGATCACCGCGATCAGCACCACCGCGAGACCACCGACGACTCCGAAGAGCTTCCCGCGCCCCGAGCCGGGCAAGACAATCGGGTCGTCGACATTGGTCACCATGCCAGCCGCCGCCTTCGGGCCCTTGCTGGTGACGGGAGCCAGCGCCTGCATCGAGGGCTTACCGCCGCTCTTGCGCCGCTGAGGCACGGCCGGCCGGCCTTCCGGAGCGGTGGTGATCTGCGCCGGCCCACTGTTCGCCGGCATCATCATCGTCTGGTTGCCCACCCCCTCTTCCTCTTCCTCGATGGGGCTGCCGAAGTTCTCGGGCAGCGGCTGGCCCTTCGACGGCGGACGCACCTGCTCGGTCATCAGCTCGTCGGGCGTGCCAGGCGACGGGTGCTGGGTGGTCGGCCGCTGGTCGCCGTTGAACTGGCGCGCAGGCATCGAGAAGAGCGTCGCGTCGTTGCCGATCGCATCGGCCGTGGCGTCGCTGTCGGTCTGCCCTGCGGGCTGGCCACCGAACATCTCCTGGCCGTCGACCAGCATCGTATGCGCGTTCTCTTCCTTCTCGTTGCTGAGCATCGGCGCGACGGCCGTCAGGCGAGGGAGGCTGGGGGTGCGCGCGGGCCCGGGCCCCATCGTCGGGGTACTCGCCGGCGCCAGCTGCGGCGGAGGCGGGCTGTTCTTTGCGCTGATGCGCGGCGTGCCCACGGTCGGCGCCGGGCTCACCACCGGAGGCGACAGCTGCGGAGCGGCGTGCGCGGCGGCACCCGTGGGCGCGTTGGTGATCGAGCTCGAACCCAGCACCGCCTGGTTGGGCGCCGGCACCGAGCCCATGCCAAAGCCCATCTCGGCCGCGGCCAACATCCCTTCGGGCGCGCGAATATCGCCGTACTCCATCATGCGCTGCTTCTCGCGCTCGTACTCTTCCGCAAACGTCGCCTTCATGTACTGGGCGAGGTCTTTGCGACTGAAGATGGCTTCGCTGGTGATCAGGAAGCGCTGCAGGTCGTCGCCGAGCTCGCTGGCGTACTGGTAGCGATCGTCGACGTCTTTCGCGAGCGCCTTCATCACGATCTTCTCGAGCGCTTCGGGAATCTTCCGGTTGTAGGTCGTCGGCGGCAGCACCTCGACCTTGCGCACCTTCTCGAGCACCGAGAAGTCCGAGTCGCCGACGAAGAGGCGTTCACCGGTGAGCATCTCGTACAGACAGACGCCGATCGCGAACACGTCGCTGCGGCGATCCAGCGGCAGGCCGCGAATCTGCTCGGGGCTCATGTAGCCGAACTTGCCCTTCAAGATGCCGGCCTGCGTCTTCGTCGCCTTGCCGGCCGCCTTCGCGATGCCGAAGTCGATCACCTTGACCTCGCCGTCGTAGCTGATGAGCGCGTTCTGCGGCGAGACGTCGCGATGGACGATCGTCATGTCGCGCCCCTGCCTGTCCTTCTGGCGGTGCGCGTAGTCGAGCCCTTCACAGCACTTGGCGATCGAGTAGCAAGTCAGCGAAATCGGGGCCGGCTCACCCTTCTTGCGGCAGCGATCGAACACCGCGCGCATGTCTTTGCCCGAGATGTATTCCATCGCGATGAAGTACGAGTTGCTGATCTGGGCCAGCTCGTAGACCTGCGCGATGTTGGCGTGGTTCAGCTGAACCGTGATCTTCGCCTCGTCGATGAACATCGAGATGAACTCTTCGTCCTCGGCGATGTTCGGCAAGATGCGCTTGATCGCGACCACGCGCTCGAAGCCACCGGCGCCGAAGGTCTTGCCGCGCCACACTTCGGCCATGCCGCCGATGTTGACCCGATCGAGGAGCAGGTACTTCCCGAAGGGAATCGGGTTTCTCTTGGGGGCGTTCAAGTAGGGAAGTGGGCCTTGAAGGGGAAGAAAGCGAAACGACTGGCGAATCTATCGACCCGCCTCAAACACCGTCAACGACCGGAATCAGGAGTTTGCAGCCAGGGGACCCCGTCGGAAAGCCCTGGAGGCCCTTCTTCCTCGTCCGCCGCGGCCGTCGACCCTTCGTCCGGAGGCCGAACCGACGCCATTCCGACCGCTGGTTCCCCATGGCGGCCGAACAACTCGGGCGAGCCGAAGAAGGTGCCCACCGGCAGGGCGACGGCGGTAATCCACGCCTGCTTCCTGTCGGCCGACAGGCAGTACACAAGCGTGCCCAGCGGCTCGCCCTTCACCTCGGTGGCCGGCCCGGTGCAGCCTTCGCGCACCACCACCGTCCACGCCTTCGCGGGCTGGCCCTGCAGCAGGTACGGGGGGGCGCCGAACTGCTCGACCATCGTCTGCAGCTCGCGCGGCGACGTGGGCAGCTTTTCCGGGCTCGAGGCCTGGCTCGCGGCCTCGGCGAAGCTCTGCAGCGTCAGCGCCGTACGGTCGGCGGCGCTCAGCGGTGACTTCGAAGCGCTAAAGAAGAACAAGTCGACGAAGAGCACCACCACCGTGACGATCGGCATCAGCCGGAAGCCGCGCCACGCCTGGTCCTTTTTCTGTACGAAGCCCAACACCGTCGCGCCGAAGCCGACCGCCGTGGCGAAGAGGCTCACCAGCGCGAAGACGAGGTTGGGGGGCTCGAGATAGGCCGAGACCTCGGCCGACTGTGACCTCACTGAATCCAGCGCGTCGCCGCCGTACAGCCAGCCCAACAGCAGGGCGCACAGACCATTGACGATCAAAGCGGCGCGCACGTTCATCCGGCCAGGGTCCTCGCGGGGTCGATCGCTGCGGCGCGGCGGCTGGGAAACCAGGCGCCCACCAGAGAGCTGAGTACGCCCAGCGCCATACCCCCGGCAACCAGGAACCACGGAAGCTGAAAGAACGTGTCGGGCTTGAAGGGGAACTGCGGCAGCATCCGCGCGGCGGCAGCGTCGAGCGCGATCGTGGCCGCGACGGCGACCGCGGTGCCCAGCACGCCGCCGATCAGCCCGAGGGTGGCAGCCTCCATCAGCACCAGCCCACGCACGTCGGCCTTGCTGGCCCCGACCGCGCGCATCACCCCGAGCTCTTTGCTTCGGGCACGCACCGACGCCGAGAGCGCGTGGGCGATGTTGATCGCCGCGAGCAGGCAGATCAGCGCCGACAGCAGGCCCATCGCGAGGGTGGTGACGGTGACCGCGGCGCCGGCGTTCTCGGCCATGCGCCTTTCCTGGTCGTCGACGCGAAAGCCCATGTCCTTCACCGCCGCGACGAGGCCCGGCACCGCCGACGCGTCTTTCGCCTGCAGCGTCACCGCAGTGAAGGTCTGTGAGTCCATGCCCGCCGCCGCGTTCAAGCGAATCGCGCTCGCGAGCGGAATCGTGAGGCCGGCGAGCAGGCCCCGGTCGGAGACGCCGACGATCTGCAGCGATCCACTGGTGACCGTGCCGGTCGTCGTCTGGGTGACGAAGGACTTGCCGATCTCTATTGGGAAGCCGAAGCCCACCACCATCGTCGGCGACAGCTGCGGCAGGCTGCGGGCCGGAGCGAAGGTCTTGTTGTAGATCTCCAGCAGCCGCGACGCCGGCAGCGCGGGAATCGGATCCCCAGGCTTCGGGTCCACGAACTCGCCCAGCTGCACGTCACCCTTCACCAGGCCTGAGTCGACGCCGACGGCGATGACCTCGATGCCCAGGTAGAGCTTCGCGCCGAAGAAATCGCCGTTGTACCGGCTGACCGCAGGCACCCGCAGGCTCATCTTCCGCCAGGCGTCGGTCACTCCTGGCAGCGCGCGCAGGCGGTCAACGGCGGCCTGGTCGATTTTGCCGCCCAACATCCCCCCCAGCGTCACCTGCGGCGGCACCACCTCGATCAGCTGCGCCTCGACGGGGAAGACCTTCTCGCGCACGACGCGCGAGATGCCGAGGCCGAGCGCGACAAAGAAGACGAGCGAGGCAATGCCGATCGCGACGCCGAAGATGCTCGAGGCCGCGCCGCGCCGATCGCGGCGAATCGACATCCGCACCAGCTTGAAGAGCGCGCCCTGCTTCACGAGAGCTTTCCTTCATTCAGGTGCAGCACCCGCTTCGCCGCCGCGCTGACGCGGTCTTCGTGGGTCACCGCCAGCACCGTCAGCCCTTCGGCGTTCAGCTGGCTGAAGAGCGCAATCACCTCGCGGCCCGTCGTGCCGTCGAGGTTCCCCGTCGGCTCGTCGCAGAACAGCACCTTGGGCTTGGTGAAGAGCGCCCGAGCGATGGCGACCCGCTGCCGTTCACCGCCCGACAGCTGCGCCGGCAACCTTTCGACCTTCGCCTTCAGCCCCACCCTTTCCAGCGCCTGGTGCGCGCGCGACTTCACCGCGTCGTCAGAGAGGTCACCGCCGAAGAAGGCGGGCAGCGCGACGTTGTCGGCGGCGCTGAGGCCTGGCACGAGGTGGAAGGATTGAAAGACGAAGGCGACCTGCTGGTTGCGAAAGCGTGACAGCGCGTCGTCGGTCATCCCGGTGAGCCGGTTGCCCGCGACAGTGACCTCGCCCGCGTAGTCGGCGTCGAGCCCACCCAGGATGTGCAGCAGCGTCGACTTGCCGCTGCCGCTGCGGCCCATGATGGCGACGAACTCACCCGCGGCGATCGACAGGTCGACGCCGTCGAGCACCGTCAGCGTGTGCCCTTCGCCGTCCTGGTAGCTGCGGCGCAGCGCCTTCGCTTCGATCATTGGGGCGGCGGCGTCAGGGCGAGCACCAGCTGAGCCTGAATCGAACCCTGCTTCGACTCGAACCCGGCCGTGATCGCCTCGAGGTCGGCCGTCGCGTCGAGCCACCGCAGCGTCGTCGCCTTGATCGCGAACCCGCCGATGCCCCACGCGGCGCTCGGCAGCTCACGCACCGCGGCGGCCAGCTTCTGCAGGTCGACCACCACCGTCACCGCGCGGCTGTCGAGCACCTCTTTCAGCGCCGGCTTCGCGACTGGAACCGCCTTGCCGTCGGACGCCAGCAGCGCATCGAGCCGCGGCGCCGGAGACGCGAAGAACACGTTCGACCCCTTCGCCGCGAAGTGCACGCCTTCGCCGGCAGCGTAGGTGGTCAGGTAGACGGGCTGCCCATTGCGGTCGGACTTCGCGGTCTGCGAGCCCAGCTTCGGCGCGAGCACGGTGAACTTCTCGAGCGTCGCTGCCGCCTTTGCGGCGTCCTTCACCTCGGTCAGTCCCGAGAGGTGGACGTAGTTGAAGGGGTTGGTGCTGCGCAGGTCGAGCGCAGGCATGCCCGTCATCTTCACGTTCGGGGCCAGCGACAGCGCCGCCAGCGAGCCGGCCTTCAGGTTCGCGAGCACCTCGGCGTCGACGTCGAACCCGGCCTCGGTGAACGCGCGCTTCAGGTTCGGCTCGACCTTTTCAATCCACGGGCCCAGCTGCATCGGGTCGCCCGCGAACTTCGCCACCAGCCACGCGTCGCCGGGCAGGTAGCCGAGCAGGTCAGGGCCCGACTGCTTGAGCAGCAGCGCCAGTGCCTTCGGGTCGCCGGACCAGGCGGCGTCGGCGGTGAGCGTGATCGCCTCGGGGCGAAGCGCGAGCGCAGCGGTCACGCCGGAAACCGAGCCGCGCAGCGCCGGAGACCCAGCGGGCAGGTGAAGCACGAGGTCGCGTTCTTTCGGCAGGCGGCCCAGCGCGGCGGTGTACGTCGCGTCTTTCGAGAGCGACCCCACCTCGGAAAGCTTCGCCCACGCGCCGAGCTTCGGCACCGACTCGTCGACGGCGATGATCGCAAACCCTTCTGCCCGCACCCAGGCGAGACGGGAAACCGAGCCCGCAGCGGCCGCGAACCCGTGCACGGTGACATCGCCCTGCTTCGTGTCCTGGGCGACGCCCGCCCCGAGCCTGGCAGTGGCGAGCTTCAGCAGCACCGCGGAAAGCTTGGCTTCGTCTTTCACCGGCACGACGAGGAAGTTCGAGCCGTCGACCATGCCGAACGCGCCCGCGGCACCCGTGGGGTCGAGCCCTGCCAGCTCGAGCGCTTCCTTCTTTCGCACGTCGATGCCCAGCTGCAGCACCAGCGCATCGGCCCATTCGTGCGCGTCCTTGAAGCCGCTGAGCTGCGCGGCAAACGCAGCGACCTTCAGGTTCTCGAGGCCCGCGAGCCTTTCGCCCAGCGCGTGCAGGTTCGGGACGACGACGATGCCGCCCGCCTTCGCCGGCATCACCCGTTCGATGCCTGCGGCCGAGGTGCTGGTTCCCTTGCCGCACTTGCTGCAGCCCGCCGCGACCAGCGCGACGGCGACGAAGAGCGAGAACCTCATCGCACTTTCACCGGTGGCGCGTGGGACGACAGCTCGTCCGAGAATTCCATGAAGCGTTCCATCTCGCGCACGGTCTCCTCGGTGGCTTCGACTTCGGTGGTCAGCGACTCCAGCTGCCTTTCGACGGCTTCGGGGTCGCGAATGGCAATCGACTGTTCGTGGGTCAGTCTCAAGACGTCCTCGATGCTGGCGAGCTGATGGCTGACGACCTCGCGGCTCTCTTCGGCTTGTACGAACCGGTGCACGCGTTTCTTCATGATTTCGATGCGGCGCGACTTCACGTCCTTCAGCCGCGGGTTCGTCTCTTGCGCCACCTCTGCCTCGAGCCCGGCGAGCTCACCTTCGATGGACTTCCGGTCGGCGGTGTTCAGGTACTTGCGGTAGCTGTTGAGCGTCGAGAGCAGGCGCAGGAATGAAGTCAGCAGCCCGTCGAGCCGGCCTTCGGAAGACGCGGCCATCACGCGGCCGCCGGGCAGCAGCCGGTAGTTGGCGAGGATTTTGTCCTTCAGCTCGTTCAGCGCCATCCAGTGCTCGCGCTGCGAGGGAGCCAGCGAATTCACGAGCTGTTCCCGCGTCTGGGGGCTGCCCGACTCGAGCAGGTCTTGCTGGTCGTAGTTCTCGGCGACCCGGCGCCGGAAGCTGGGGATGACGGAAAGCAGGGCGAGGTAGGCACCCGACGCGCCGGCCGCGGCGGCCAGCGGCGTCCAATCGCCCAACGCAAAAGACGCAGCGGCGCCAGCGCCCAGGGCGAAGAGGTTGGCGGGCATGAGCAGCGCCGCCTTGAGGTAGTTTTTTGAAGTCTTCGCCACGATGTCTCAGGGCCCGCGAGTCGACGAAACGTACTTCAGCGCTCCGAGATCGCACGTGTCTTCCGCCTGCGGAGCGGGGGGCGACTTCCACAGCCGCGTGCCCAGCGCCGACGCGCTCTGAAACAGCTCGAAGTACGTCACTGGCGCTTCGCCCGACAGGCCGAAGAAAGACAGGTTGTCGCGCACCGACGCGGGCGGCGCCTGGCGAATCGCTTCGGCCGGGTCGCCCAGCCACGGCGCCATTTCCCCCAGCGCGCGCGCCCCCACCGAAGGGTCTTTCGAGACGGTGGCGTTCGCGTCCAGCACACCGCGCAGCACCCGGCGAATCGCATCGGGGTAGTGCGCCGCGAAGTCTCCACGGGCGACGAGCACGGTGGCGACGAGGTGCGGCGCATCGACCGTCGAGGCGAGCATGTTGCCGCCCAGCTGCTTCACCGCCGGCTCGACGTCGCCTGCGTAGCCTGCGACCGCATCGACCTTGCCCGCCGCGAGCTCCTTGCCAGCGTCCTTCGCCGAGTCGAAATACACAATCGTCACCTCGCGCATCGTCAGGCCGGCCCGCGACAACACCCAGAGCAGGAAGTAACCACCGGTCGAACGCAGCTCCACTCCGATGCGCTTGCCCTTGAGGCCTGCGAGGGTGGTGATGTCTTTGGTCGCTCCGAGCACGTCTTGCCCGCGGCTTCGCCCCAGGAGCAGCACCGTACGGGGAGCGGCATCTCGCAGCGACGCCGCCTCCATCGCCAGGTGAGACACCGACATCGCCGCGAGGTCGACGCCGCCGTTGTCGCCGCCTTTCATCAGCGCGCGGCGCAGCTCGTCTTCCTTCTCGAAAGGCACCGCCGTGACATCGAGCGCGTAGGAGCCCTTGAACGTCTGCCCGTCGCTGGCGGCCCAGATGAGCCCGGACACCGAGCCGCGGGCCACGAAGCCGACCAGGGTCGACCTCAGCGGCACCGACGCGACGTCGTCGAGCGGAGCGCTGACCCCCGCTGGGAAATCACCTGCCGACAGCCGGGGCGGGTGGCCCCAGATGCGGTCGCGCACGCGATCGACGTAGCCCGCCGACCAGGCCCAGACGGACCCTGCGGCGGCGAGCACCAACAACAGAACGAGTACGGCGCGCTTCAGTGGGCTACTTGACCTCGACCTTCTTGCCGATGGTCTTTTCGCCGCCCGACGCGACGTCCGAGACGGGGGCCGGGCTGCTGAGGCCCATTTCCATCTTGAACTGCTTCACCAGCTCGTTGGCCTGGATCTTCTCGGCCTCTTCCTCGATCTGCACCGCCTGGTGGTCGACGGACTCGAGGGCCATGTTCATGCGGGCCTCGTTGACCGCGGTCTGCTCTTCGACCTTGCGGATCATCTCGTCGTGGGTAGCCGAGACGCCAGCGACCTCGAAAGACTCCATCGCGTCGGCGACCTTGGCCTGCCACTTGGCGCGGCGGGCATCGCGAATCGCGTTCATCGCCTCGCCCGTCTTCTTGTCCTTCTCGCGCATGAACGCCTTCTTCACGTTCAACGCCTTTTCGTAGGCGGACTTCGCGGTGGCCAGCTGCTGCTCGTTGCGCGCGAGGGCACCCTTGTCCATCTGCAGACGGGTCGCGTACTGCGCGGCGAGGTCATCGCGGCCGGCCTGAATGGCGGCCTTCACCTTGGCGGTGAGATCATTGACCTCGTTTCGGTACTTCATGTTCTCTTTTTCGAGCAGCGTCTGGTTCGCGCGAACCATCGCGATCGACTCGTTCATCTTCGGAACCTGATCATTCAGGTCACGAATGTTCTGCTCGAGGATGAGCTCCGGGTCTTCGATCGAGCTGACGAAGAAGCCGACGAAGCTGCGCATTGCCCGCTTGAACCTGTCCCACATGTCCGGTGCTCTCCTGTGTCCTGAAACGAACGACTGACTCTACCCAGTTTGTTTCCCGCCCGCCCTGTGACTTTCAGCCATTGCGCCTGAACAGCTCCCGCCAGCTCTCGGTTCCCCCGAAGCGCAGGGCTTCCGAGGCAAAAGCGTTGGCCGCGAGCTTCAGCGCCCCCAGCGAACAGAGCCCAATCGAGCCGACCGTAATCACGACGTGAAGCGGCTGCGCCGCGCCTAGCACGACCGCCTTCACCATCAGCGCCACGTTCAACAGGGGCACGGCAGCCGTCAACGCGTTGAGCTCGATGCCCGGCATCAGCGCCATCATCCCCGGCAGGATTCCGACGATCGTCACCGGCGTCAGCAGCGACTGCGCCTCTTTGAAGTTCCGCGCCAGCGAGGCGATCGCCAGGGTCACGCCGGTGACCATGAAAGCAGCCGGCAGCAGGCAGACGAGCATGGTGAGCACCTGCCCGGCCGAGAAGCTCAAGGTGGTGTTGATGCCGTTGTCCAGCCTCAAGCCCAGCGCAAAGGTGCCCGCCATCGCCGCCAGGTTCACGCACGACGCCAGCGACGCGATCGCCGCGACGGTCAGGTACTTCGCCGCCATCACCTGAATCGGCCGAACGGGAGCGACCAGCAGCGTCTCGAGCGTTCCTCTTTCCTTCTCACCCGCCGTGACGTCGATCGCCGGGTACAGCGCGCCCATGAACAGCATCATCACGAGGATGATTGGCAGGATGCGCGATGCAATCAGCGGCCCCAGGTCTTTCTGGAAGTCGACGTCGTGCGGCTCGATGCGAATCGGGTCGGCGAACTTCTCGGGCAGCGCGGCGGCGACCAGGCGCACTCTCAGCGTCTGCCTCGCCTCGGCCTCGAGGATCTTCTTGAGGCGGTCGAGCGCTTCCATCGAACGGTCGTGGCGCTTCGTGTAGAGCACCGTCACTTCTGCCTGCTCGCCCTTCTTCACCGACTCGAAGGCGCCAGCGGCAACGTCGACCACGGCCCACACTTCCTGCTCTTTCAGCGCCGCCTCGCCTTCCGCGCGCGACATCTGCTTCCACGTGGTGTGTGCGGGCGCAGCGCCGACGAAAGACGCCGCGTCGGTGGAGGCAACGCCGATGGTCAGCGGCACCGTCGCCAGCCGCGCCTTCCCAGCGGCCATCACCGTGCCGACCAGCAGCATCGAGCCCGGGTACAGCAGCACCGGCAGCAGCAGCATCATCAGCAGCGTGCGGCGATCTCGAAGGCTGTCGGTGAGCTCTTTGCGAAGCAGGGTCCAGAAGATGCTCAAGCGGTGGCCTCGCGGGCGAAGTGAAGAAAGGCGCCCGTCAGCGTCGGCTGACCGCTGGCGATGCGCAGCTGTTCGGCGGTGCCTTCGGTGACGACTTTTCCGGCGCGAAGAAAAGCCAGGCGATCGCAAAGGAACTCGGCCTCTTCCATGCGGTGGGTCGAGAAGAGCACCGCCTTCTTGCGGTCGCGCGCGCTGCGGACGAGGTCGAGAATCGCCGACGAGGCGACGGGGTCGAGCGCGGCGGTGGGCTCGTCGAGCACGTAGACCTCGGGGTCGTGCACCACCGCGCGGGCAATCGAGGCGCGCTGCTTCTGCCCGCTGGACAACGTGCCGCAGCGGCGATCGATGTACGAGGCCAGGTCGAGCTCGCGAATCATCGCGTCGATGCGCGTCGCCATCGCCTCTTTCGTCATCCCGTACAGCTGCCCGAACGTCTGCAGAATCTCGCGCACCGTCAGCCGGTCGTAGAGCCCGGTGCTCGCGGTGAGAAACCCCAGGTGCTTGCGCGCGCGCAGCGGCTCTTTGGCAACCTCGACGCCGCATAGCCGCGCCGAGCCGCCGCTTGGGGTGATGAGGCCCGCGAGCATTCGAAGCGTGGTCGTCTTCCCCGCGCCGTTGGGCCCCAGCAGGCCGACCACTTCACCCGCGTTGACGTGCACCGTGACGCCGTCGACGACCAGCGCGGCGCCGAAGCTCTTCGTCAACCCCTGGAGCTCGATGGCCGGCACGCGCGCGAACTATGTCACGCACTGCGCGAAGACCCATTGCCCTACTTCGGCGGTTGAGCGCTCGGTTTCGGGTGCGCCGGCAGCTTGATGCCCATCAGCGCCGAGCCGAAAGCGACGTCGGGCCAGACATCGCGCGCGATGGTGTACGTCAGCTGGTAGTCGCCTTCGGGCACGCGCAGCCGGTAGTTCGGCGTGCCGCCGTTGAAGGCCCAGGTGAACTCGCGGCTGTCCTGCTGGCGCACCATCTTGAGGCCCGTCTCTTCGAGCGCGGTGCTGTCGGGCACCACTTCGCCGCCGACGCGCATCGGGCCGTGGACCAGCACCGTGTCGTAGTGAAGGTCGAGCGTCTGGTTCTCTTCGAGCTCGAGTCGCGAGACCAGGCGCTGCCGCCCCGTCGCGTACTCGGGGAAGGTCTTTCGATCGATGTAGAAGGACACCTCGTACGCGCCCTTCGGGATCCGCAGCTGGAACTGGCCGTCTTCCGCGCAGGTGATGCGCTTGGAGTAGACGCCTTCGGTGCCTCGGCTGGAGCCGCGGAAGAAGAGCTCACCCGCAGGCTGCCCCGCGGGCGGCGGCTTCCCATCGATGAACAACCGGCCCTGGAAGAGAGAGGTGTCGATCTCGATCGGCATCGTCGTGCTGTTCGACTGCACCTGGAAGTACTTGTCGACGAGGAACCAGCCTTCGACCAGATCTTCGGCGAAGTTCGCGTCGACGAAGAGCATCACGTAGTAGTTGCCCGGGAAGACGCGCAGCTCGAACGTCGCGGTGTCGAGGACGACCTGGTAATAAAGAAGGCTCCACGACTCGACGGCGTTGCCGAAGCCGTACCAGTACATCGTGTAGTTGTAGAGCGGGCTTGGCTTCACCGGCACGCCGTCGACCAGAATGCCGCCCTCGACCACGTAGGTCGTGAGGTTGGTCTTCACCGTCTTGTTGCCGGTGGTGAGGTCGACTTGCTGGGCGACCTGCTTGTTGTAGATCTGCGAGGGGAAGTGGCGATCAGGCGACGATTCCAGCAGCAGCGAGACGCCGTACTTTCCTTCGGGAATCAGGCTGTGGAAGTCGGCCACCGCGCCTTCGTGGTGCGTGCGCACCGTCGGCGTCTGCTCGCCGGTGGTCGTAAACTCGAGCTGGTAATCGGCGCCAACGAGGCGATCAGGCAGCGGCTCGCCATCGATGCGCAGCTCACCCTCGAGCTCGTGCGCCTTGAGGTCGATGTCGAAGAGCGTCGGAGCGAAGTGCGACACGCTGCTCGCCAGTGGAAACGCAATCAGCTCGGTGCCGCCCAGCGCGGCCGGCGGCGTCGACAGGTAGAGCGCGAAGGTGCCTTCGAGCAGCGCGGTCTCGTACGCGCCGCCGACGCTTGACGAGCCGACGGTCTGCGACGGAGGCAGGCCGTTGGCGGTGAAAGACACGTCGGGCGGAAAAGCCTGCGAGACGAAGGGCAGCGTGGCGAAGCTCGCCTGGCCGCGAATGAGGTGGCTGCGCACCGACAGATCGCGCTGCACGTCCTTGGTGAGGTCGATGGGGCCGAACTCTTCGAAGCCGCGGTGGTTCAAAGCGACCCCTGGCGGGTGGTACTTCAGCGCGTCGTATCGGCTCTTCATCACCCGCACTTCGAGCAGGCCGAACGGGTCGGGCGCCTTCTCGATTTCCGAAAGGTACGCGCTGCCTTCGAAGCGCAGGCCGACCAGCCCCGACGCCGGCAGGTCGTTGAGGCGCGCCATGCCGGTGAGCTTTCGCAGCGCGACGCAGAGGCCGAAGGTGACCTGGTTGTCGGCGCCGCCATCGCCCAGCTCGCCAGCATCGGGGTCGACGTCCAGGCCGTAGCTCTCGTCGGGGCACGGTTCGGCCGCGGTCGCCGGCGGGTAGACGAGGCCCGCATCGAGAGGCGGCTTCGGTTGGCCGGCGTCGGGCTTTTCCATCGGCTTGATCGGCGGGCCGGCGTCCTTCTTTCCCGCATCCGGCTCAATAGGCTGCGGCCCGGGACAACCGGCCAACAACAGCATCGCGAGCGTGGCGGAGAAAAGGGGTCGAATCACAGACGGGGTCCGGCAGCCGATTGGCGGTCAGGGGTTAGCGCAACGATGTTGGCGCCTCAATAGCAGCGAGGATGCCATGCCTCAACCTGCTGACTTGATTGGGATTTCTGACCCTCTGCGCGGGGGGTGGCAGGCGGCTAACGAACCGTGCGCACCGCGTTCAGCCCGTCGGAGACGCTGACCTCGAAGTGCCCGGCCGGCAGGCCCTCGGTCGGGATCAGCACGTCGCCACCCGTCAGCCACAGGCCCAGCGTCGTCCGGGTGCCGTCTTCGGCGAGGTGGGCGATCGCGGCAGTCGCCGGCGCTTCCCACTGGAGCCTGACCCGGTTCGCCTCGACAGCGAGGGTCGCCGCCGTGGGCGCCATCGCCGATGCCAGCGTGCGCTTGATCACCTTTGCGCCGTGCAGCACTTCGATCGCGCGAAGCGACCCCGGGTCGGGAAGCGTCAGCGTGAAGTGCATCAGCCCGTCGTCGGCGTCGGCGACTTCATCGGGGGTGAACGGGTGAAGTGTCGGTGAGCCGTCGGCGGTGACGAGCCTCACCGCCCACGCGCCGTCTGCCACCACCGACTTCGCCGCCACCAGCCGCTGCACGGGGCGCAACGAAACGTCATCGCCGCGAATCGAGCCCGCGACGAGCACGACCGGGACGAAGAGAGACGGCGCCTGCGGTGGCACGAACGCCTGCGTCTCGAGCCGCGTCTGCACCGCCTTGTAGTTGTAGTCGCTGACCCACGATGGGTCGCAGTAGCTCATCAGGTCGGCGACGTTCGCCGGGTTCACCAGCGCCTTGCTGGCTGCGTTGTAACCCCAGCTGCCAATCTTCCCGCCCGCGTACGGGAAGTTCGCATCGGCCCCGGCGACGCCACCGCACGGCGCGTGGTTGCGACCGAAGTTGTGGCCGAGCTCGTGCACCGCGGTGTCCAGCGAGTCGTCTCGGCCAGTCGCCGCTTCCTGCCCGATGTAGCCGATGCCCGCGATGCCCGAGCCGTACCCGACCTTCACCCAGCCATAGTAGTTGCGGTTGCTGCCGTCGGCCTGGCGCACGCCTGCGATGTCCTGCAGCAGGTCGCCCCACGCCGCGGTGTTGCCGGCCTGCAGGGTGCCCGAGAACGTGTAGGGCGCGCGGTTGGTGTTGGCGATCTGCTTCACCGGCCACAGCGCCGTCATGATCGCCTGGATGTCTTTCGGCGCGCCCGTGTTGCCCTGGTGCACGACCGGCACGCTCGTCAGCTGCACGATGTTGCCCTTCCCCACCAAAGGCTTCACCACCAGCGCGTTGTTCGACTCGTCCGTCTCGGGCAGCGCGTCCAGCGGGTCGAGCTTGAGGCGAATCTCGAGGCCCACCTCGACCCACGCCGCCGGCACCGTTGCCGTCCACTGTTGCTTGAGGTCTGCCGGCACGACAGCGACGGGCGGCGCCGCCGGGCCAACGAGGCTCAGCTTGCCCAGCGACGTGCCCGATGCGTTGAACCCTTCGGCCTCGACCACGACGTTCGCCAGGCCCGCTTTGTCGCCCAGCACGTGCGCGCGGAAGAGGGCTGGCTTCCCCTGCACCAGCCGCAGCGTCTCGAGCACCACCGACTGCGCCCACTCGACCTTTGAAATCCTCACGTCGCCGACAGGCGCGCGCGCGGTGAGCGTGATGACGGACTGCGCGGCGAGCCCGCGGGCATCACGCACCACGAAGAGCACCTCGGCCACCTGCGCCATCGTGAGCGTGTGAGCCCGTGAAGCTGACGCGCAGTCGAGCATCGGGTACTCGACGCTGCCGTCATTTCCGACATCGATCGAACAGCTCAAGCCATCGCCGTCGGGATCCGACACCGACCAGGTGAAAGACGTGCTCAAGGGCACGGTGCCCGCGGCGGGAGTCGCCGCGAAGCTCGCGATGACAGGAACCGCGTTCGGCTTTTCCGCAACCACGATCGTCTGCTTCGCTTCGGCGCGCTGCCCAATCGCGTCGCGCACCTCGAGCGTGAGGGTGAAGGTGCCGGGCGCATCGAAGACGACTGAAAGTTCGGCTGGGCACGCGGCCGCGTCGAGCAGTGGCGCGCGGCCATCACTGACAGTCAGCGAGCAGGTGACGGGCTTCTGGTCGCCGTGCGCCGCCGCAATCGTACAGAGAGAAGTGAGCGACGCCGGGCCGCTCGAAGGGGTGCAGGAAAAGGTGGTGACGGCCGGCTTGCCCACGGGCAGCAGGGGCGGCACGGGAGGCGGCACCCCGGCCCCTTCGACGCCCAGCTCGCCCACCACGCCTTCGCAGCCGAAGAGGGCGACGCAGATGAGAAGAGGAAGCAGCGTGCGCATTGACGCAGGTGCCGACTGCAAGCCCACGACCTGAACCCAACCGCCTGGAATGGCTGGGTGGAAAGGCGGCGTTGGAGCACGCGCGCTCCGCAAGTAGCGCAAACCAGGTGCCCACTGCAGTGGGCAGCCTCTAGAAGCGAAGGCGGGCGCCCAACCAGCCGCCGCCGCTCAACGGAGCGACGCTGAACGCCCATTGCCCCACCTTCTCTTCGGGCACCAGCTGCGAGCTGCGGCTGCTGCCACTGCCGAAGTACAGAATCGCGATGCCGACAATCAGGGGCAGAATTCCCGGCGCTGCCAACACCCAGCCCACCGTGGTCGTGGTCGGGCTGTTGCAGGTCGTGCCCTCGCGGCACAGGTACAGCACCGCAAAGCCTGCGCCGCCGAGCACCAGCCCTGCGCCGGTGAGCCCGAGCCCCAGCATCACCAGGCTTCCACTGGCCGCCGCGCGCATCGGGGCCGCAGGCGACGGCACCGGCGCAGCGCCGTGGTAGCTGACGGGCAGCAGCCGCAGCTTGCTGTCTTGCGTGCCCCGGCTCGCGAGAGTGTCAGCGCGCGCGACGCCAGCCGCGAGCAGAACGATGAGTGCGAACCGCATCAACGACCCCCTTACGAAATGGCTTCGGCCAGCCGCGTCGCGTGCTTCTCGGCTTCGGCGAGCACGCGTGACTCGTTCAACGTGAGGACCTCGCGATTCTTCATCACCAGCCGCCCGTCGATCATCACGTCGGTCACATCGGACGACCGCCCAGAGAACACCAGCCGGGAAACGATGTCTTCGCCACCTGGCGTCGCGTGCGGCCCTGACAAATCGATGAGCGTGAGGTCGGCCCGCTTGCCTGCCTCGATCGATCCGACCTCCGCTTCCATGCCGATCGCCTTTGCGCCACCCAGCGTCGCCATCTCGAGCACCTGCTGCGCGCTCACCGCGGTGGGGCCCGACCGCGGCTTGTGAATCAGCCCGGCGAGCCGCATCTCGACGAACATGTCGAGGTTGTTATTGCAGGGCGCTCCGTCGGAGCCGAGCGAGAGGTTCACTTTCTCGGCCAGCAGCTCGGGGATCTTCGCGTAGCCCGACGAAAGCTTCAGGTTGCTGCCCGGGCAATGACACACACAGGTCTGCGTCTCGCGCAGCACGCGGTGCTCGTTCGCCGTCAGCCACACGCAGTGGGCCAGCGTGGTGTGCGGGCCGAGCATGCCCAGCGATTCGAAGTAGGCGACGTTGTCCATGCCCGTCTTCTCGCGCACGACATCGCACTCGGTGGGGTTCTCGGATGCGTGGGTGTGGATTCGAACGCCGTGCTTCTTCGCGAGCTCGCCCACCTGCTTCAGCAGACCCTCGGTGCACGACAGCACGAAGCGCGGCGCAAACGCGTAGCGCAGCCGACCGTCTTCCTGGCCGTGCCAGCGAGTCATCAGCGCGAGGCTCTCGGAAATCGACGCTTCCGTCGTCTCGCGCAGACCCGCCGGCAGACCCTGGCCGTGGTCCATCATCGCCTTGCCGCCCGTGAGCCGAATGCCGCAGTCGCGCGCCGACTCGAACACCTGGTCGTAGTGACGCACGGTGCCCATGTCGAGCAGGCCGGTCGCTCCGGACTTGATGAGCTCGAGGAAGGTGAGGTCGGCCGAGGCGCGCATCGACGCGGCGTCGTGGGCGGCTTCGAAAGGCCAGATGCGTTCGCGGAGCCAGTCGAGCAGCTCGAGCCCATCAGCGCGGTTGCGGCACAGCGTCTGGCAGGCGTGAAGGTGGCCGTGGATGAAGCCGGGCACCAACAGCTTGCCGCGCGCATCCAGCGTTTGGCGAAGCCCCGTCTTCCCGCCGCGCGTGGCAGGGCCGACCTTGACGATGCGGCGATCGACAATCACGACTTCGGCGTCGCGCAGAACTTCGCGCTCGGCGTTCATCGTGACCACGGTCGCGTTCGAGATGACGAAGTCCACGGCCCCTGGGGCAGACTTGTACCACTGTGATTGGCCTTTCGGTGGGCTTCCGGCAGTAGTACTTCGGTGGGTCATGAAGACCTTCGCGCTGGCTGTGAGCCTCGTCGCTGCCGTCTCGTTCGCCCAGGATGCCGGCACGCCCGTCGCGCCGCCTGGCTTCAAGGCCCGCGCGGTGACGAAGGGCGGCGACAAGAAGGGCGTCGACGCGCTGTACCTGGCCTGCGACGAAGCGCTGAAGAAGGGCGACATCGACGCGCTGGCCGCCCGCATCGACTTCCCGCTGACGATGATCACCGACACCGCCGCCGGCGTGCCCGTCACCCTCCAGTGGGAACGCCAGGCCTGGGTCGACACCATGAAGCGGTCTGCTGGGCTGCCAAAAGACCTGAAGCTGTCGAAGAAGACGAAGGTCACCTTCCTGAGCGACAGCCTCGCGATGGTCGAAGAGGCGAACGAGCAGATCATCGGCAAGGCGAAGGACAGGTGGTTGTCGGGCGCGGTGGTGCAGCGCAGAGACGGCCAGTGGATGTTCAAGGCGATGATCGAAGGCGGCTGGGGTGAGCTCGTCGCGGCGCCGCCCAGGCCCGAGCCGCTGGTGGCGCCGACGCCCCGTCTGCCCGTGAAGGCGTTGGAGCAGGTCAAAACGAAGTAAGAACCCCACCGTGATCGCCGAACTGCACACCGCGGTGGTCCGGGCGCTGCTCGCGCAGCCGCAAGAAGGCTTCTACGTAAAGCCTGTCAGCGCGTCCGACCCGGCGTACTTCGAGCTGCTCGAGAAGAACACCCATATCATCTACCCGGCGCTGGCGATTCTCGTGCTCGTGCTCCTGGTCGCGGGAATCCTTCAGGCGTGGCGCACGCAGGACCTCGACGGCCTGCAGAAGGCCGAGCTGAAGCGCGAGGTCATCCTCGTGCTGCGGCGCGAGAACCACGGCGCCGAGGCCGAGCTGCTGGCCAGGGAAGTGGGCATGACCGTGCTCAAGCTGGTGAAGATTCTCGAAGAGCTGCAACACGACGGCATCGTCGTGTCGGTCACCAACACCCAGCGAAAGACCTTCTGGTCGCTGAAGGGAATCAACCCTGGCGGGGCGAAGCAGCGCCGGGTGAAGGCGCGCTGAGGCCGTCCCAGTCCCCTGGACCCGTGATTCTTGGCAGATCTCCGCGAGGAGGTTTGGCCAGGATCAAGGCGCGGCGCCGCAGGAAGTTCAACGCAGCCAATGGGGCTGCGGCGGCGTCCCAGCGGTGCACGAACTTCTGAACTGTCGTAATGGCTAGTTCCCGTAGCCGCTGATCGGCGTCGTCACGGTCGGCTGGTACGGATCATCGGTGGAGATGACCGCGTAGATCTTGAACGGCGTGTTCGCGCACGAGGTCAGGCCGCCGTCGAGGCAGGCTTCGCCGAAGCTCAAGCGCCCAATCGGCAGCTGGGTCGGGCTCGCGGGGTTGGTGGTCGCGCCGAGCGCGTGGGGCGCGTACTGGTTGGGGTTGCCGCCGTCGACGTTCTTCCAGTTGAAGGCCGCGCAGGCGCCGCTGGGGTTCATGCTGTCGCACTGCTGGAAGATGCCGCCCGTGGGGCCGCCGCCATCGCCGAAGGACTTGTCGAACTCTTCCCACAGCTCGACCTTGGTCACCTTCAGGGGGGCGTCGCCGCCGTTGTTCACGCCGAAGAAGGTCGCCTCACAGGGAAGCGTGGCAGGAGAGCCAGCGGTGCCGCAGCTCCACGCGCTGGGGTCGGCGTGGGGCAGCTTCGACGAGGCGTTGAGGGTGAGGAACAGCGTGCCCGGCATGCGGTTCGAGCCGATGGGCTCACCGGCGTCGGGCTGCGGCTGGCGGGTCCACAACAGGCGGGCCTGGTCAGCACCGTCATCGCGGCAGCGCGAGGTCGCGCGGTAGGTCACCGTGACCGGAGCCGTTTCCCACGGCTTCGGCGCCGTCACCCCGTTCGGCAGCTTCACCGTTGCGTCCGAGAACTTGGTCACGCGGCCACCGTCAGCAGTCAGCGCGGCGTTGGAGAACTCGAAGTCCGACAGGCCCGAGCCACCATCGCAGCGCGGCGACGAGTACGGCAGCGCGTCCCATTGCAGCGAGTAGGCCACCGGGAAGTTGCCCTCGTTCTTCACGTACAGCTTTCCGCTGAAGCCGCCATCGCCGTTGCAGCTGAAGAGGCGGTTGTCGCAGAAGGCGCCGGCCGAGATGTTCAACGAGCTCTGCGCGATGTCGGCGCACTGTTCCATGCCCGTGTTGTCGGCCTTGAAGCACAGCTTCGGCAGCGCCTGAATGCTCTTGCCTCTGATCGGAATGCTGATCGCGCCGCCCTGCATCTGATCGAGGCTGATTTCCAGGCTCGCCATGCCCGTCAGCGTCTGCGCAGCGGTGGGAGCAAACGTCAGCTCGGTGGTGACGGTGGTGCCCATGCCCAGCGACGCCTTCAGCTTGGTGAGGTCGCCCGTGACGGTGGCAGGCGTGTTGGCGCCGAACGCAGCGCCCTTCACGACGAGGTCGTCGGTGCCCGCGTTGCTCATCGTCACCGAGACCTTCTTGCTCTCACCCAGGTAGACGTCGCCGAAGTCGATTGGGTTCGGCGTCACGCGCGCGACGGCGGTGATGCCCTGCCCCAACAAGGTGATCTTCGCCGTCTCGCGCGCCGGGTCGTCAGACGTGAGGGTGAGCTCGCCGGTGATGCGCTGATCGGGCTCGGTCGGGGTGAACGAGACCGCGAGGTCGACGCTCGAGCCCACCGAGACTTCGAGCGGCAGCGTCGTCTCGACGCCGAAGGGCGCCGCGGTGACGGCCTTCGAGATGGTCATCGTCAGCGTGCCGCCGTTTCGGATGCTGATGGTGCGAACAGACTTCACCGCGATCTGCACCTGGTTGAACTCGAGCTGGGTGCGCTCGGTGGTGCCGTCGGCAAGCGGAATCTCGAGCTTCGGGAACTTCTCGACTGTCGTCGGGCCGCACTTGCAGCCGGAAAGCGTTGAGACGATGAGCAGCGAGGCGCCCAGCAGGTTTACAGTTTTCATGAAGTTCAAACCAACTCCGATTTCGGGGTCCGGCCCATCAAGTCGAGCACCGCGGCCTTGGGGCTCTTCGCTTCGTACATGATTTGGTACACCTGCTCACAGATGGGCAGCTCGACGCCCGTCTTCACCGCAAGGTCACGCGCCGCTCTGGCCGTCTTCACGCCTTCGGCCACCTGCTTCATCTCTTTCAGCACGTCTTCCAGCTTCTGGCCCTTGCCCAGCGCGATGCCGACGCGGCGGTTTCGCGAGAGCTCGCCGGTGCAGGTGAGCACCAGGTCTCCCATGCCGGCGAGGCCCGACAGCGTCTGCGGGTTGCCGCCCATGCGCACGGCGACACGCGTGATCTCGGCCAGCCCGCGCGTGATGATGCCAGCGCGTGCGTTGTGCCCGAAGCCCAGGCCATCGGCGATTCCCGCGGCGATGGCGATCACGTTCTTCAGCGCCCCGCCCACCTGCACGCCGACGACGTCCGTCGAGGTGTACGTGCGGAAGGTGTTGCACTGGAACATCTTCTGCGCGCGCTGGGCCGTCTTCTCCCAACGGGCGGCGATGGTCACGATGGTCGGCATCCCCATCACCATCTCTTTCGCGAACGACGGGCCCGAGAGCACCGCAATCTGCGGGTGAAGCTCTTCCGGAAGGCACTGCTCGTGGAGCTCGGTCATCGTCATCAGCGACTCCATCTCGATGCCCTTCGCCACGCACACAATCGGAGCGCCCTTCGGCAAAAACGGCAGCGCCTTGCCCAGCAGCTCGCGGGTGGCGTGCGACGGGGTGCCGGTGACGATGATCTCAGCGCCCTTCGCGGCCGCTTCGATCGACGTCGAGCCCACGATGTTGGGCGGCAACGTCAGGCCCGGCAGGTAGTTGGTGTTCTCGTGCTTGCCATTGATGGCGGCGATCAGCGCTTCGTCGCGGCCCCAGAGGACGACCTCATCGAAGTTGTTGGCGAGCACGGTGGCCACCGCGGTGCCGAAGCTTCCGGCGCCGTAGACGCAGGCTTTTTTCATGGCCGGCCGTGCATAGCACTTGAGGCCTTCGAAATCAGAGCCCGGTGACCAGCCCCAGCATCGCCACCGGCATGATGATCGCGTCGTCGCTTCGGCCATGGAAGTCGAGCCCCAGCATGAACATGAAAGACGTGCGCGCCGACAACGGCATCTCGGCCCCGAAGTGCAGGGTCGCGTTGTGGCCGACAATCAGGTCGGGGGGCACCCCATTGAGCGGATCCTTCGCAAAGGTGTCGGTGTCGAAGGCGATCAGGTAGCGCAAATCGACGAAGAGGCGCGCCGCTCGGGGGCTCTCACCCTGGTACGAGAGAACGAGGCCCGGGTTGGCCCCAAAGTTCCGATGGCCGGTAATCCACCGAGGGCCCCGCTCCTCTTTCGAAGCGCGCTGGCCGAACAACGCGAGCATGCCGTCGGCCGCCGCCGAGAGGTTCCAGTGGGCGCCGCGAATCAGCCCCACCTTCAGCCCGACGTGAAACTCGTTCATCACGCCGTAGAAGCTCTCGAAGCCAACCGCGAAGTCGAGGCGATCGAGCAGGCCGATGGCAAGGCGCAGGCCCAGCGTCGGGAAGCCCACGTAGATGGCCTGGCCCCGCTTCCACTGCCCGAGCGTCGGGCCCGCGAACATGCTGACCGTGTTCGGCTCAGGCGGAGGTCGGGGGTCGACATCGATGCCCAGCCGCGGCGCCAAAGCTGCTGCAGCGGGAGCGCGGCTTGCCGGAACAGGCACCGGCGGCGGCTTTGGCGAATTCGGGTCGACCGGCAGCGTCCCCCACTCTTCCTCGGGGTTCGCCTGTGCGAGCGCGAGCCCGCTGAAAACCAAGCCCGCCAGGAGCGCGACGCGAATCATTGGCGGGCAGTCTACCGCTACAACGTCTTCAGGTAGGCGATCAGGTCGACGCGCTCGGTGGCGCTGAGGGTCGAGGTGACGCCGTGCTTGTCGCCCGGGTTGTTGTTGATGCGGTCGTCGAGGGTCGCCGCGGTGCCGGTGTGCAGGTACGGAGCGGTGCGCGCCAGCCCGAGCAGCGACGGGGTGTCGATGCCGTTGGTGATGACGATGCCGTTGTCGAAGCTGCGGCCAGTGGTGACCAGCGTGCCGACCTGCTCGCTCTTCAGGTTCGTGAGCAGCGCGCCCGCATGGCAGCTGTTGCAGTTCGCCTTGGTGAACGCCGCGGCGCCGCGAAGCTGCGATTCCGTGCGCACCAGCTTCAGGTTGGCGTTCTGCGGGGCCGGCAGCGCTTCGATGAAGTCGACGAGGTTCTCTGACTCCTTCGCGGTGACGAGGCCCGTGCCACCCATGCGTTCCTTGATGGTGTGGGTCAGGAAGGCCTGGCTGTCGGCGAACTCACCGCTCCAGTGGTACGGCTGGGTCTGGCGCAGGCGACGGCCGGCGAGCGCAGGCGTCTGGCGGGGCCCGTCGGGGAACTTCCAGACGTGGCCGTCTTCGAGACCTTCGAGGTGGCAGGTCGCGCACGAGACGTTGGTGGACGGCGAGCTCAAGCGCGGGTCGGTGGCGTTGAAGAACATCTTCCGGCCGACGACGACTTCAGGTGACAGCACGTCGGACGTGACGGTGATCGACTTGAGCTTCTCGATGTTGGCGGCGCTGCCCGAGCCCTTCGAGCCGAGCACGTCGACGCGGTGATCGAACTGGTTGTAGACGTACGCGCGCTTGCCGTCGCGGCTGAGCGCGAGGCCGTCGGGGCCGCTGCTGACGTTCGGGTCGGCGTTGAGCGCGACGGTGGTACGCACCGAGCTGCCGTTGGTCTGGAAGCTGTTCTCTTCGCCCGGGTCGCGGCGGAAGGCTGGCATGATCGCGACGTTCGACGACTCCTTGTTGACGACGAAGACCCAGGTGTCCGTCGGGTCGATCGCGATCGCGACCGGGGCCTGAATCGGAACCACCGTGGCGCCGAACCGCCCGCTGGTGCCGGTCGAGATGGTGCTCGCCGGGTAGTTCTTGTCAGAGGTGTTGGTGCCGCTGTTGGTGCATGCGGTCAGGTCGTCGACCTGCGGCTCGAGCTGGCCCCCGTTTGGGCCGGTGCCGCGATCTGCGACGACGAGGCCGGCCGTGGCGACTGCGCCGACGTTGCACGGCCCGCCTGACGAGTAATAGCCACCCGCGCTGTTCGGCTTCCTCGCGATCGGATCTTCGCGGGCCCAGATGACGGGGGCGAAGAGCCGGGTGCCGTCGTTGGTCGCGGCGACGGTCGTCAGCGCGCGCGCCTTGAAGGTCGAGAAGGCGCTGAAGCCGCTGTTGTTGCTGGTCTTGCTCGAGGCGTTGGCCTGGTCGTAGATGCCGATCGCGTTCGAGATGGGCTTGTGCGTGGTGAGGTCGACTTCGACGAGCTCGCCTTCTTTATAGAGGGTGACGACCGCGCGGTCGTTGCCCAGCAGCGCCAGGCCGCGGGGCTCGGCGCCGACCTGCACGTCGAAAGTGGGGTTGAGCGTGGCGACGTCGATGCCGGTGAGTGTGCCGAACTCGGCGTTGTCGGCCGAGGTCGAGTTCACGACGTAGATCATCTTGTTGTCGGGTGAGACGGCGATGCCCACCGGCTCGGTGCCGACCTGAATCTGCTTCACTTCCGTCCACTCGCCCTTGCGGATGACGCTGACCGAGTTGCTGCCACGGTTGGTGACGTAGATGGTGTCGTCGCCGCCGACGGCCACCCGGCCCGGCTGGTCGCCGACCTTCACGGTCGCGATCTTCGTGTCCGTCGCGGTGTCGATGACGTTCAGGGTGCCGGTGTCGGTGTCGACCGCGTAGAGCAGTGCGTCATCGGACGACAGGGCCAGCGAGCCCGACGAGGTCGACCGCGAGGGCCCTTTCGCCGGGTCACAGCCGCTGAACAGAATCCCGGACGCGAGGGCGCCCACCAGCATCGATCGCTTGAACCAGTTCATTCGAGTCTCCCCTTCCTGCCACTTCGAAAGCCTGACATCGGTGCCGCGATTGCGGCGATTGGACTGCCCTTAGGCTCCACCTTCGACCCCTCAAACGTGCAGGACTGCGCAAATTTCAACGCCGCGCTGCGACTTCGTGTCCGGGCATGTGCAGATGCTATGCCGGGCCTCCAGAACACGTTTCGGGGCTCCGAGGCAAAGGGCCTGACAGGCTGATCATGGCCCAACCCACCGACGACCTGATGAGCTTTAGGCGAACGTTCGCCTGGCTCATTCTGCTCGTCGCGGTGCCGTCGGCCGGGTTGAGCGGCTTCGGGGTGGTCGCGATCATCAACGAGCGCGCAGCGGTGGAAAAGCGCATCGAGTCTGCCTGGAGCGGCCGCCTCACCAAGGTCGTCGGCGAGCTGCGGCTGACCCTCGAGCGCGCCGCCATCGAAAAACAGGCGCACCGGCTGGTGCTCACGTCGGGGGGGGTCGAGCTTTCCGACGTGGGGTTCTCGATGAAGGACGAGGTGGCCGAATCGTCAGACCCGAAGTTGAAGGTGGCGGTCGCGGCGATGGGCGCAGAGCTCGCCGCGCTGCCGAACCGGCCGGTGTTCTTCTCGGTCGCGACCCCGCAGGCGACGATGCTGCTGGTCGCTCTGAAGGACGGCGACGAGGTCGTGGGCGCGCGCGTCGCTGCCTCGGCGATCGACGCCTTCCTGAAGGCCTCTGCGCCGGTGGGCGAGCTTGCGCACTACGAGCTCAAGTCGGTGAAGCGCGATGCCCCCGAGGGTCCGCTGAACCGGTTGGTGTCGGGGGTGAACGAGGTGCGCGAGGCGCTGGGGCCAAGGGAGCTGGCGAGCGTGGTGCTCGCTCCGCCGCTGCAGGACTTCCGCCTGGTGGCGGTGGCCGAAGGCGAAGACCCGGTGGCCCAGGCGTCGACGCGAAACCGCGCGGTGTACGGCGTGCTGCTGGGCGTCTTCTACCTGGCGCTCGCGATGGGGGTCATCTACACGGGCCGCACGCTGTACCGCGAGGCGCGGCTGTCGCGCATGAAGACGGACTTCGTGTCGCTGGTCAGCCACGAGCTGCGCACGCCGCTGACCTCGATTCGGATGTTCATCGACACGCTGGCGATGGGACGGGTGACGAACGAGGGCGACCACCAGCAGGTCCTGCAGATGCTCTCGCGGGAAACCGAACGGCTGTCGTCGATGATCGAACGCGTGCTCGACTGGGCGCGCATCGAGGGCGGCCGCAAGCAGTACGACCTTCACACCCTCGAAGTGCAGACGCTGGTCGACACCGCGGTGAACGCGTTCAACACGCAGCGCCTGGGCGCAGTGATGAACTTCACCGTCGAGGTCGAGAAGGGCCTGCCGATGGTGCAGGTCGACCGCGACGCGCTCGCGGGTGCGCTGCTCAACCTGCTGCAGAACGCCTTCAAGTACACCGGCGACGACAAGCAGATCGCGTTGCGCGCCTGGTCCGAAGGCAAGTGGGTGAAGGTTTCGGTGAGGGACAACGGGGTGGGGATTCCGCGCCGCGAAAGGAAGCGGATCTTCGAGCGCTTCTACCGGGTCGACAACCTGCTCACCCGCGAGACAGAAGGGTCGGGCCTGGGCTTGGCCATCGCGAACCGCATCATTCATGCCCACGGTGGGAAGATCACCGTCGAGAGCGAGCTGGGAAGGGGAAGCACCTTCACCATTCGACTGTTGCCAGTGAAGGACTGACCTAGGGTCCGGGGTCAAGGAGGAGGCCATGGCAGACAGCAGCCCCCAGCGAATCCTCGTCGTCGAGGACGACCTGTCGATCCTCACCGGCGTGTCGATGAACCTGAAGTACGAGGGCTATGAGGTCTTGCAGGCGCAAGACGGCCGCACCGGCCTCCAGAAGGCGATCGACGAGACGCCCGACCTCGTCATCCTCGACTTGATGTTGCCGCAGCTGAACGGGTTCGAAGTCCTGAAAGAGCTGCGGACGCGCGGGGTGACGATTCCGGTGCTGGTGCTTTCGGCAAAGGGAATGGAGTCAGACAAGATCGTCGGCCTCAACCTGGGCGCCGACGACTACGTGGTGAAGCCCTTCAGCCTGCAAGAGCTGCTGGCCCGGGTGCGGGCGGTGCTGCGGCGCCATACGCGCGACACCAGCGTGGTGCAGTTCGCCGGCGTGAACGTCGACCTTCGCGCGAAGACGGTGACCCGCGACGGTGGGCCCGTGGACTTGACCGCGCAGGAGCTCAAGCTGGTGCTGCACTTCACCTCTCACCCGGGGCGCGCCTTTTCACGCGACGAGCTGCTCGCCGCGGCGTGGGGCTACGGCTACGAGGGCACGGCGCGCACTGTCGACAACTTCATCAGCCAGCTGCGCCAGAAGCTCGAGCCACTGCCTGACGAGCCGCGCCACTTCGTCACGGTGCGCGGCCAGGGCTACCGGTTCGACGGTTAGCGCTGCTGCATCATCGCTTCCATCATCGCGATCAGCGCGTCGACCTCGAGGAACGTGACTTCGACCTCTCCGAACTTCAGCTTCGCCTTGTCTTTGACGGGCACCTTCTGCTTCGGCTCGATGCGCTTGCCCTCGCAGAAAGTGCCGTTCTTGCTGTCGGCGTCACAGAGCACCCAGCCATTCGCATCCTGCTGAAGCCAGGCGTGGAAGCGGCTGACGCTGACGTCGTCCAGCGGCACGTCATTGGTGGCGATGCGGCCGACGGTGACCCCCATCGCAAAGGCGTTCTGCTTCCCGGGCTGCTTGCAGACGTCGAACACCAGCGCCTGCCCTTCGTGGGGCCGTGAGGGGCCGACGCCCGGGTGGGTGCCCTGCCAGCTCATCCCCGAGGCATCGGTGGGGGGCGCCTTCCAGATCAGCACCGGGCACTTCACCATCTGCCGAAAGGCGGCAGCGTCCCGAAGAAAAAGCGCGGCGAGGTTGGTGAGCGAGCGGGGCATGCGGCGGGCGGGAGACTAAGATCACCCCATGCACAGGCGCTACACCATCCATCGCGACGGCGATCTGCTCGTCGAAGAGCTCGACCCGTCAGGCAAGCCCATCGACCCCGAGCCCGTTCCGGTCGAGAACAAGCTGCCCATCGAGCTCACGGTGATGAGCGCTGACGACACCGACTCCCGCGCGGCGTTGATTGACCTGCTCGAGATGGCGCTGGAAATGGAGCTCCACGGCCCCGACGAGAACAAGCGCGTCAAGGGGCTGAAGCTCGACGTGATTTAGCGGAAGCGGAAGACCGCGACGGCCGGCTTGAAAGACGGCGGCGGCTTCGGGCTCAGCTCGACGGGCTTGCGCGCGGCGGCTTCGAAGCCATCGCGGTGAAGGAACTGGGTGGCGTTCGTCGCGCCCGGCTTCGGAGCAGGCGTCGCGTCCTGACGGGCGCTGCGAAGATCGCGGGGCGCGCTGTTGAGGTCGCGCCGCATGCCGTGCTTCAGCTCATCCGCGGCCGTCTCGAAGGTGTCGTGGTTCGGGTTGCGGGCGACCTTCGGAACTGGCTGCTCGTACCGCTTGATTCTGGTCTCGGCGATCGGAGCACCCGTCGCCGCCCGCCGAAGCGAGTCGAGCCAGGTGCCAAGGGCTGGGCGAACAGAGACCATGGGGAATTGTCGTACCCCACCCTGCCCCAGTTGCTTGCTGCTGTAACCGACCGGAACTACTCGGTGGAAAGCAGGTTGGCGACGCACATCTCCTGGTCGCTGTTCTCGCCCCAGTTCACGTCTTCAGGCTTCACCTTGCCGGTGCGTTCCTGTGAGTTGTCGAAGGTGCAGCGCACCCGAAGCTTGTCGCCCTCTTCGAAGCGAACGGGCTGGTCGAAGTAGTACTCGAGCTGCCAGTGGAAGTCGTACTTCGGAATCGAGATCAGCTTGATGCGCCGCTTGTCAGCCTTCTCGAGCCAGAGCTCTCCGACGCTGCCGAGCCGATGCATGTGGAACATCACTGCCTCGATGTTGAAGCCCTTCGAGTTGTCCAGCGGTGAGCCCAGCAGCTTGAAGAAGTCGCGCGGGTCGGACACCAGCTGGTGCACCACGCTCTTCTCACCACCCGGGATCCGCATCCCGCCCGCGACCCACGTCACGTCCAGCAGCGGCTGGTAGGTGGCGCGCTTCTCAACGGTGGGCTCGAGGGTGAACTGCAGCTTCGAAAGGTCCGGCTGCGCGCCCGACTGCACGTTGTAGTGCATCTGCAGCACGACGGTGGCGCCCGGCGGCACGAGGATTCCACGGCCGCGCGGCAGCTTCACGCCCTGGTAGCCGGGGATCCACGCGTTGATGAGCTCGACGGCGAACTGCTGAGGCCGATCACCAAAGGGGCCTCCGAAGCACTTGTAGCCGGGCGTCGCGTCTTCTGCGTCCCACTGCGGCGGCAGCGCCGCGGCATCAGGCGGCACCAGGTACAGCGCGATGTGGTGCGCCATCTGCGGCACGCCCGGCACCGCGTTGAAGCCCGTGACATACACGGCCTCCGTCTTTGGCCACTTCAAGACGAAGCAGCGGTAGTCATCGGGCGACTGCGTCGGGGTGTACGCCTCTGGCATCGACAGCTCGAGGTCGACGCGCTCGATGCCACCGCCAATCGCAGGCACTTGCTTCGGCGTCACGCGCGGGTCGCCTTCGGGGGCTCCGCCCTGGTCCCACTTCTTCAGCGTGTCGAGCTGCTCAGCCGAAAGCGTCGGGTTGCGAAGGTAGGTGACGTCGGCGGGGCCTGCTTTCCACGGCGGCATGCGGCCCGACTCGACCGCCAGCACCATCGCCTTCGACATCGTCTTCGCGTCTTCGAAGCCGGTGAGCGCGAAGGGCGCGATGCCGCCGGCGACGTGGCAGTTGGTGCACCGCGCCGCGAGCAGCGGAGCGACGTCCTGGTGGTACGTCGGCCCGGCGGGAGGCCCGCAAGCGACGAGGGCGAAGGAAGCGACAGCCAGTGCGCGGACCATGGGTGGCGGCTTAGGCCACGGGCAACGAGATGCCAACCGTCGCCCCACCCTGCGCGCGGTTCTGCGCAAAGGCGGTGCCCTTGTGGGCCTCGGCGATTCGCTTCACCAGGTTCAGCCCCAGGCCCAGCCCTTCTGCTTTTTTCTCACCCGCGCGCTCGAAACGCTCGAACACGCGGGCGAGGTCGGCCTCGGCGATGCCCGGCCCGCGATCCTGAATCTCGAAGACGACGTGGCTCTGGTCACCCTTGCGAACGACGAACCGGTCGACCGCGCCGCCGTGCTTCTTGCCGTTGTCGATCAGGTTCCCCAGCGCGCGCGCGAGCAGCGTCGGGTCGGCCTTCACCGTCATGCCTGCGTCGGCCTCGAGCAGGTCAACCGGAAGTCCGGCGCGCTCCAGGGCGAAGACGGCGGCGTCACGGGCCGACAGCTCGCGCGTCTGCAGCAAGCCGAAGTCGACGCGGGAGTTGGCCAGCAGCTCGCCGACCAGCGCGTCCATCTCGACCACCTCACGGTCGAGGTCGTCGAAGGTCTTCGGCGTCGCCCCCCCATCTCGCGCGATCTCAGAGACCAGGCGCATGCGAGCCAGCGGCGTGCGCAGCTCGTGAGAGACGGCGGCGAGCAGCTCGCGTTGATCCGTCAGCTGCTTCTCGATGCGGGCCGCCATCTCGTTCACTGCGCCGGCGACGACGCCGATTTCGTCAAAGGTGTGCAGCTCGGCCCGGGCCTTCAGGTCGCCGCCGCCGATGCGCTTCACCACACCAGCAAGCTCGTCCAGCGGGCGCGCGAGCCGGCGGGCAATCTTCCCCGAGGCCGCCCACAGCACGAAGATGATGATCAAGACCACCAGCAGGCCGCGCTCGGGCCGGAACGGGCGCGCATCGGCCGAGCAGGCGCGCACCGCACCGAGCTTCTGACCCCCGCGAATGATCGGCACGTCGATCGCGTTGCCGTCGCAGCCTTCGCCGACTTTGAGCAGTGAAACTCCCGCGGCGTCGTAGAGCTCGAGGTCGAGCATCAGGTCGGCCGCGGTCTCTCGCGCAAACGCATCGCGTTCGGCCGGCGCGTCCCACTTCGTGGCGAACTGCTTGCCGACCCAGCGGCGGCCGTTGTCGTAGTTCTGGTGCCAGGTGCTCTGCTGCCCGCTGGAAAGCACGGCCATCGTCACGGCGACGGCGACGGTGGTGACGAGGATCGCGAGCGCGAACCAGGCGAAGAGCTTGCGGCGCAGGCTGGTGCGAACGAAGCGTCCGATGGGTCCCAGCGGGCGATGGCGCCAATGCTGACGCATCAGTCTTTGGCGAGCACGTAGCCGACCCCGCGCACGGTCTTGATCAGCCGCGGGGGGTCGTCGCCGAGCTTTTGGCGCAGGTGGGAAATGTGGACGTCGACGGTGCGTTCGCCGACGACGACGTCACTGCGGCCGGCTTCGGACAACAGCGCATCGCGAGGCACGACGCGGCCGGCGCGGCGCATCAGGGCGACGAGGATATCGAACTCGATGCCGGTGAGCTCGATGGCAGCGCCCTTCACCTTCACGATGCGCGAGCCGATGTCGACCTTCACGTCACCAGCGGCCAGCTCTTCCGACAACACTTCTGGGCGCGAGCGGCGCAGCACGGCCTTGAGGCGCGCCAGCAGCTCACGGGGAGAAAAAGGCTTGGCGACGTAGTCGTCGGCGCCGAGCTCGAGGCCCACCACGCGATCGGTTTCGTCGCCACGGGCGGTCAGCATGATGACGGGCACGTTGCTCTTGCTGCGGATGCGGCGGCAGACCTCGAGGCCGTCCATCCCCGGCATCATCACGTCGAGGAGCACGGCGTCGTAGGCGCCCTGCTCCAGTGCCTGCAGGCCACGCGGGCCGTCAGGGGCGGCGGTCAACGTCACCCCGTTCTGTCCCAGGTACGACGCGAGCAGCTCAGGAAGTCTCGCGTCGTCATCGATCAGCAGTACCCGGGAGGACATGGCGTTTGGGGGACCTTACTGTGCCGCGGGCGTGGCCGGGGCCGGAGCGACCTGCGCCGGCGCGTTGTTCACAATCACCGGTGCTGCCGCCGCGGGGGCCGCAGGAATCACGATGTACACCGGGGCCGCTGCGGGAGCCGGGGCAGGAACTGCGACTGCAGGCGCCGGAGCATTGCGGTCGTACCGATCGTAGCGATCGAACCGATCGTTGCGGCCGTAGCCGTCGTACCGGTTGTCATACCCGTTGCTCCAGCGGTCGTGGCAGCCACCGCCGCGGTGGGCGAGGCGGGCGAAGCCAGAACCGAAACCAACCACCACTCCGAGGCTCAACAACACGATCAGACCTTTGCGCATGACTTTCGTTTCCTTGTTTGGAGAAGAGAGAAGAGGAGGAGGACTTCAGAGGTTCACGGAGCTGCCCATGCCGCGGTCGTAACCGCCGCCCCAACGGCCGCGGCCGCCGTGGTGCCGGCCACCGCCGCAGTCGCCGCCGTGAAGCGCGCGGGGCCCGTGCTCGAGCAGGTCGCCGGCCGCCTGGCGCTGCTCGGGGGTGAGGGCCTCGTGAATCTTCTGCATGTTCTCGAGCACCGTCTTCTTGAAGGCGTCGACTGCCGCCTGCTGCTTCTCGAACGTCTCGTTCACGGCGGCGGTGTCGAAGTGCTCCGAGCGCATCGCCCGGCCGATGTCTGCGCGGCCGCTGAAGAACGCGTCACGCGCGGCGCGTCCGTTCTGCTCGACCTGGTCGACTGCCTCGAGAATGACCTTTTCCTGGCCGGGGGTGGTGTCGAGGCGCTCGAAGAGGCGGCGCATCATCCAGCGGCGCGGGCCACCGTGACGCCCGTGCCCATTCCAACCGCCACCCCGGCGAACAACCTTGATCAGCCCGATGAGAGAAAGCGTACCGATGAGAAACCCGAACATGTTCTGCCTCCAACTGCCTCGCCGGCACCAGGGTGATGCCCGCCGCGTTGAAGACAACTTAGGAACCCTCTGTGAAGGGTCCGTAAGGCTGGGGCTGAAGAACTGTTAAGGCTGGCTTCGGGGGGCCTTTCGTCCCAGGTGGGCGCGCGCGCCCGGGGAAGAACGAGCCGTTACAGACGGATGGGGTCCGGCACAGCCTGTGAACAGCGCTGCACCCATGGTTTCCAGCGCCGCGAAGGACTTGTGGTTGGTGGTGAAGCGAACGGTGAGCGAGTGGATCGACGACGACGTGCCCACGCACGCGGCGAGCCTCGCGTACTACACAATTTTTTCCATCGCCCCGACGTTGATCATCGCGGTCGCGTTGGCGGGCCTCATCTTCGGTGATGAAGCGGCGCGCGGTGAGATCCACAACCAGATCGAAGGCCTGGTGGGTGAGTCGGGCGCAAAGGTGATCGAAGAGATGATGGTCAGCGCCAGCAAGACGAGCAGCGGCACCATCGCGAGCATCATCGGCATCGTGATTCTCATCTTCGGGGCCACCGGCGTCTTCGCCGCGCTGCAGACCGCGCTGAACCACATCTGGGGCGTGAAGCCGAAGCCGACCAACGGCGTGATCGCGTTCCTGCGCACCCGCCTGCTCTCGTTCGGGATGGTGCTCGGCGTCGGCTTCTTGCTGCTGACTTCACTGGTCTTCAGCGCGGGGATCTCGGCGGTCGGCAACCTGTTTCACGCCGGCGCCTTCGAGCAGGTCTGGCAGACGACCAACTTCCTCGTCTCTTTCGGCGTGGTCACCGTGCTGTTCGCGATGATCTACAAGCTCCTGCCCGACATTCGCATCGCCTGGCGCGACGTCTGGCTCGGCGCGGCGGTGACCGCGGTGCTCTTCAACATCGGCAAGTTCCTGATCGGCCTCTACATCGGCAAGAGCAGCCTCGCCTCGAGCTACGGCGCGGCGGGCTCCTTCGCGGTGCTTTTGGTCTGGGTCTACTACTCGGCGATGGTGCTCTTCATCGGGGCCGAGTTCACGCAGGTCTACGCGACCACCTTCGGCTCACTGCGCGGCGGGAAGACGGGCGGCGCCAAGCCCGAAGAACAGCGCGAGCCGAAGCACCCGGCGGTCGCCCTACCTGAGACCGCGACGGCCGCTACGCCTTCAGGTCAAGCGTAACGGCGCCGACGAAGCGCGACTCACCCAGCAATTCCACCGTGCGCTCGGCCGACTCGAAGTCGGTTTCGCCCAGCTGAATGCACAGCAGCGCCGCGTCGGCCGCGAGGGCGACGGGGATGCCGGCCGGGTTGCTGACCACCGACTCGAGAACAAGGATGACGAGGCCGCCCGACGCGACGTGGGTCGTCATGTCGATGATGAGGCGCGACGCGTTCTGCAGGTCGGCGCCTTCACCCGAGATGAGCTTGATCGGCGCGTCCTTGTGAACCGCGGCGACCTGCGCGAGCGCGCGGGCGACGTTTTGGGCCTGGCCGCCCGGGTGAGCGGGCAACACCACCAGCGAGCTCCAGTCTTTCTTCAGCGTCGCGAACCACAGCCGCTGCAGCTCGGCCGACGGCATGTCCTTCGTGGGCGGCAGCAGCTCGGTCTTCATTTTTCCTCCAGCACCGCTTTGACGGCCTTGGTGAAGTCCGACCGGGTGAAGGGCTTGATCAGGTACAGCGTCGCGCCGAGCTCTTCGGCCTGGGCGCGATCTTCGGGCAGCGACCGCGCGCTCATCATCAGCACCGGCACCTTCGCGAGGCCCTGCTTGCGAATGAACTCGAGCACGTCGTAGCCCGACGACTCGGGCAGCATCAGGTCGAGGCAGATGAGGTCAAACGGCTGCTCACCGAGCGCGGTCATCGCCTTCTTGCCGTCGGCGGCTTCGACCACGATGAAGTTCAGCAGCTTCAGGTAGCCCGCGACGAGCTTGCGCAGCGGCGGGTCATCCTCGACGAGCAGCGCGGACTTCGGAATGGGGGTCGCCTTCGATGCCATGGTCTTTTTCCTTCGAAAAAAGTGCCCCTTCCTTACTCCCCTTGAAACGTTCTGGGCTGCGTACTTGAAGCAAAGAAGGTGATCGACAGGCCGATGAGCCACTGCTTGTCGGGAAACGCGTAGTACGGCGCTGCCATCGGGTCAGGAATGGCGGGGGTGACGGGCGGCTGGTCGTTGAGCGACAGGCGGCCGGTGAGGTCGACCCGCCACCAGGGGTCTCCGGCGTAGCCGATGCGCGCGTCGCCCGACAGCGTGGTGAGCACCGGCTCGTTGGTGACGGGAATCGAGCGCGCGATGCCAGCGCTCACCCCCGCCGAGACGTGGTTGACGTGGGTCCAGCTGGCGGCCGCCCCTGCTTCGACGCGCTGGTAGACGCTGCCGGCGAACCTGTCGACGAAAGGCGCGTAGCTTGCGTTCGCGCGAAGGTCGAACCGCTGCGACCTGAAGGGAATGCGGTGGTCGATGCTGCCTGCCACCAGCGGAGCGACGCCATTGACGCTGGTGAAGACGTCGGGGCTCAGCGGGTCGCGGTTGGGCACCTGGCCCGTCGCGGCGGTGAGGCCGAGGCTGAGGTTGGCCCCGGTGCGCTCGGAGATGACGCGCGCGTAGTTGGCCGAGGCTTCGATGATGACGATGCGTGCGCCGGGGTTCGCCGGAGCGAGGTTCGTCGCTGGCGCCTGGTAGAACCGCACGTACTGCGCGCCGACCTGCCCGGAAATCGTGTCGAGCCGCGAGAGCAGGTACGCGAGCCGGGCGAGCCCACGAATCGACGACTGCAGGGGCAGGCTCGCGCGTGACACCTCGTCGGCCCCACCGCCGTAGAGGAAGCCTGCGGTGGTGGTCAGCGTGTGGCGGCGGGTCAGATACCAGTCAACCCCCGCGCTGGTGTCGCTGGTCAGGTCGGTGACGACGCCGAGGCCGCTGCGCACCGGAGGAATCATCACCCCGCCCGTGCCGCCCGTCGTGTCGCGGCTCAAGGTCGAGAGATCGAGCGTGCCGTAGTTGAAGTACTCGGCGACGAAAGCGCGGGCGGCCGCTTCCTTCTGCCACACGGCTTCGGCGGTGAGGATGTGCGAGTGCTCGACGTAAGACTGGCCGAGCCGCTGCGTCTCGTAGAACTCGCGGCTGCGAAGCGTCGGGCTGTAGCTGCCGGCCAGCGTCCATGGGCCGTTGAAGATGGCGCCGGCGAGGCGGGGGCGAACCTCGAGGTCGGCCACCGACCCGCTGCAGGTGCCGATGACGACGCCGCCATCAGCGGTGCCGCAGTTGCCGCCTCGGTTTGTGTCTTGCGGCGTGGCCGTGCGCGCGCGCACCTCGGCCTGCACCGACGCTTCCCAGCGGGTGTGGGTCTGCGCGAGCAGCGCCAGCGGGATGAGCGCGAGGAAGCCCATCTTCTATTCGACGAGCACCGAGTCGCCGGGGCGCAGCACGAAGGTGGCGGCTTTGCCGTCGGCGCGAATGAGCCGCTCGTAATCGAAGCGGATGCGAAGCGGCTTCTCGCCCAACGGCATCATCCGCATCACGAAGACGTCGCGGTACGCGAAGTTGGTGAAGCCACCGGCGGCGGCGAGGGCCTGCACGACGCCGACTCCAGGGTCGAAGGTGTAGATGCCGGGCCGCGGCACTTCGCCAAGGACGGCGATGGTCAGCTGCCGCACTTCTTCCAGCGAGATGGTGACGACGGGGTTGTTGATGAAGTCCTTCAGGCGGGTCTGTAGCTGCGCGCCGAGGACGACAGGCGTGAAGCCGGCCGCGGTGACGTCATTCAAGAAAGGCAGCGAAATCTTCCCGTCGTTTCGCACCCGCGCGCGGGCGGACATGTTGTCCTGCTGGAAGACACGCACGTTCAGCACGTCGCCGGGGCGAATGACGTACTCGGCCTCGTTGACCACCGGGGCGACGTACTCGTCCGCGCTCAAGAACACACCGGGGTCGTGCCGGCACGCGGCGAGCGCGAGGGGAAGCAGCAGGAAGGGGCGAAGGGCTTTCATGGGAGGAACCTCATTACCGTTAGGCGGGGGCAGGCTCTGCCTTTTTCCGGCGAAAAGCCTGACGGGCAAACGCGAGCATCTCGCGGGGGCTGACGGCGCCGGTGACGACGACGCCTGCGACATAGGCAATTCCGTTGAGCGCCATCCGCAGCAGGCCGGGCAGCGACGGCAGCTGCTGGCGAAGGGTGAAGTCGAGGCCGATCACTGCGGCGCAGACGACGGCGGTCTTGAGCAGCATCGTCCCGGTGCGGGCGTCGAGGCTGCGGCGGCCCATCATCGTCACCATCGCGATCGCGACGCCGGCCTCGGTGAGGATTTGAACGAGCGCGCAGGCGGCGCCGCCGTAGGACGCTCCGAACCTGTCGATGGCGGGGCCGATGACGAAGAGGTTGGCGACGAGGTTCACGAAGAGGCCGACCAGCGACATCATCGCCAGCGTCCACGCCCTGTCTTCCAGCTGCAAGACGACGGCGCTGATGATGCTGACGTAGATGAAGAGGTAGACAGGCGACAGCAGCCGCAGCGCGAGAGTGGCGGGCATGTACGCCTCGCCGAGCATCAGGCGAATGAGCACGTCGCTGCCGAGGCCCAATGCCAGAGAGATGGGAATCGCGACGGTGAGCACGAGCTCCAGAGAGCGCTTGATCAGGCGGTCGTACTCCGCCGGGTCCGAGCCCTTCGCGCGCGCGAGCAGCGGCATCATCACGCCGGCCATGAGCGGCACGAGCAGCATCGACAACCCGCCCAGGCCCGCCGCGGCGCCGTACCAGCCGGTTTCCTGGTTCGCGGCGGCCAGGCCCAGGCGGCCTTCGGTGATCTGCCGCAACAGCACGACGTCGACCTTGTTGTAGACGGTGTGAAAAACGGTGTTCAGGTAGAAGGGCAGCGTCGCGACCACGATCACCTTCGCCGGCCCCCAGCCGAAGGATGCGAACGACAGCTCGAAGTGTTTGCGGCACAGCGCGAGGCAGACGATCCCTTTCACGGCCTCTGACACGAGCAACGCCAGTGCCACCGCGTGAATGCCGTACCCCAGCGCGACGCCGGCGAGGGCAAGCGCGCCCCACATCACCTTCGAGACGACATTGATGATCGAGAGCCCGTCGACCGTGGTGTGCGCCTGGAGCAGCGCGGCGAAGCTCAAGTTCATCATCGTCACGAACTGCGCCGCGCCGAGGATCCACACCAGCGCCTGTACCTGCGCAGGCCACGCGAAGTACGCCATCACCGCGTACATCGCGATGAAGATGGGCACCGTCAGGGTGAGCCGCAGCAGGAAGATCGACGCGAGGAAGTCGTTCGCGTGCGCGGGCCGAAGCGGAATCTCTTTGCGAATGTAGCCGTCGACGCCCAGCGTGAGGACGATGAAGAAGGTGGCGGTGAAGCCATCGGCCGTGTCGAGCGGGCCGAAAGCGTCGGGGCCCAGCCAGCGCCGCAGCAACGGGCGCACGAGGAAACCGAGCACCAGGGTCATCCCGAGCGAGCCACCCAGCTTGGCCAGGTTTCGCACGGCAACGAGCACGTCGTTGGAGTGTTTGACGGCCTGGCTCAAGCGAGGTTCGTCTAGCTCGCGCCGCGCCCGGTGAGCACGACAGGCACGGTCTTCAGAATCAGGTTGATGTCGTTCTTCAGCGACCAGTGATCGATGTACTGCATGTCGAGGTACATCCACTGCTCGAAGGAAATCTGGTTGCGACCGGACACCTGCCAGATACAGGTGAGGCCCGGGCGAACGGAAAGGCGGCGGCGCTGCCAGGCCTCGTACTTGGCGACCTCAGGCGGCACCGGCGGGCGCGGGCCGACGATGCTCATGTCACCGCGGAGCACGTTGATCAGCTGGGGAAGCTCGTCGATCGAGTACTTGCGGATGAAGCGGCCGATGGCGGTGACGCGGGGGTCGTTCTTCATCTTGAAGACCGGGCCCGACATCTCGTTCAGCTTCTCGAGCTTCGCCTTCAGCTCTTCCGCGTTCGTCACCATCGAGCGGAACTTCAGCATGTTGAAAGGCTTGCCGAGGATGCCGACCCGCTGCTGCTTGAAGAACACCGGACCACGCGAGCTGCCCTTGATGATCATCGCGACGATGCCGAACATCGGCAGCAGCACCCACAGCGCACACGCCGACGCGACGATGTCGAAGAGCCGCTTGAGCGCCATCTGGCCCGGCTTCACGTCGACGGACACGTAGTGCAGGTAGCCGTCGACGATCGCCTTGCTCGCCACCGGGCGCGCGCGGTCGAGGCGGAAGCTGTAGGCGGGCAGCGCGAAGGGAATGCCGAACTTCTCGCAGGTCTTGATCGCCTGCTGCATCGCCTCGGGGTACTTCAGGTTGCTGCCGGCGACGTAGACCTCGCTGACGGGCACCGTGCGAAGAATGCCTTCGAGGTCGGACGTAACGCCCAGAAATGGCGCGCGGAGGTTGTCGGGGCGCTGCTCGTCTTCGAAGCGCAGGAAGCCGACGACCTTGCGGCGGCCGCGCTTCATCAAATCTTCGGCGGTGATGCGGCCCATCGGGCCGGTGCCGATGATCAGCACTTCGTCCAGGGGACCTTCGCGCTCAGACAGCTGGCGGAAGAGGACGACGCGGAACAGCAAAGTCATCGGCCACAGCGTGACCAGGAACTGGGGAACGCGCGGAAGCGACGCGGCTTCAGGGCCCGCGAGGCTGACCAGGGCGAGCACCGTACAGACCGCGAGCACCAGGATGCTGACGAGGGCGACGTCGTCCATCACCTCGCGGTCAGACGCCGGGTCGTAGTGGCGAACCGCGGTGCTGGTGATGAGCCAGGTGGCGGTGGCGGCGACGGCGAACCAGATCAGCTCGACCCCGTCGAGGCTTCGGCCCGACCAAAGCGTGGCGAGCACCACCGACGCGAGCAGCCACGCGAGATCAGCCACCAGGTTCAACTTGGCGGTGATGCCCGGTGCGAGTGTGCCCAACAGAGAGTTCATGAGGTGCGCGTTCGCAAGCGACAGGCCACTGACTGCAGCATTATCCGCCGCGGTTGTAGGATGTTGTGTGGGTGTTCTATGTTACCAGAAGAACAGGCAGATCTAGAGCTTCACGTCCGGCGGGTGGCAAAAGCAATCACCTTCGAGAACCGGGAGCTTTTGTCGTGCCTTGCGTTGTCGAGCCCAACGTAAGCCCGGTAGACAAGGGGCCCGAGGAAGGACGGCGAAGGAACCACGGCCTCGCGCAGCATCAGTTCTTTCGGCCCCCACCGCGTCTTCGACACATCGTTGCCGGGCGAGAGGTTGACCGTGGCGAATCTGTTCGCGATCGCGAACTTGAGCGCTTCCGCCACGGTGGTGGTCATCACGCTGTACTTGCCCCATTCGGGGTCGAAACCAGAGAAATAGAGGTACAGCGCGTCGCCGACGACGAAGCCGATGCGGGTGGCGACGACCTTGCCGGTGATGACGAGCTGGAAGATGCGGACCTTGTCCTGCGCCGCGGCCTGGCGAAGGTAGTCGCGAAGAAAGGCGCGGGCCGGGCCGGACTCGAAGACGTCCTTGTGAGTGATGGTGTCGGTGGCGGCGGCCCGGGCGGAGTGCAGGCGCAGGAAGTGGTCGAGCCCCGCGTCCATCTGGTCCGGGCGGGTCAGGACCTCGAAAGAGAACTCGAGGCTGTCGCGCTTGAGCGAGTTGTAACACTTGCGCATCGACTCTTTGATGTTGCGAGAGAGCGTGCCCTTGAAGGTCTCCCAGTCGCCCGGCATCGTAAGGAAGAAGTCGGGAATCTCGCGGCCCCACTTCACGCCCTGACGTTCGTTGATCACCCGGTACGCGTCGCCGGCTTGAAGGATTCCTCCGATAAACAACCAGTCCCACCCGGTCGAATGGGCCTCGATGTGGTTCAGCAGGGCTTCCACGACAGCCGGCTGGTCTTCCGCGGAGCAGACGACGCCGCGAATCTCGGTGACGTTCGGGTCGGCGCCGAGAAACTGCAGCATGCGGGCACGCAGCGGGCCGACCGCCGGCCTTTCGGTCAGCATCATCGGAGCCACGCCTCTCAGCCGGCCCTGTGGATCCCGAATCGCGTACAGCCGCAGCGAGTCGCGAACAAAGGTGCGGCTCTCGCGGAAGTGCTGCCACCACAGCGAATGCCAAAGCGGGCTGGTGAAGGGCAGGCGGGGCGACGTGGTGGCGTCGAGCAGATCCCACTCATCACGAAGCGCGTCGAAGGTCTCGACCTGTTCGACGCTGAAGCTCACGCCGCTCGAATACCACTGTCCTCATTCTGTGTGGACGTGTAACTGCCCGTCGCATGCCGGCTCCAATGAAGCGCCTGAGGCTCGGGGAAGTGCCGATCGACGTGCTCACCTTCGCGGGAGCCCTCGAAGCAATTGGCGAGCTGGTCGAGGAAAAAAAAGGCGGCTACGTGGTGACGCCCAACATCGACCACGTCGTGCTGGCCGACAGCAACGACGCGTTTCGGGCCTCGTACCAGGACGCTGCGTTGTCCCTGGTCGATGGGCAGCCCCTCGTCTGGGCGAGCCGGTTGCTCGGCGAGCAGCTGCCCGAAAAGATTTCCGGAGCCGACCTGATTCTTCCTTTGATGGAGATGGCGGCGAAGCGGAAGTGGCGCGTCTACTTCATGGGCGCAGGGCCAGGCGTCGCCGAGAAGGCGGCGGAAGAAGTGCACCAGCGGTACGGCACCAACGTCGTCGGCTGTGACGCACCAAAGGTGTCGGTGGATCCGGCGGCCTCGGAGAACGCGAGCGCGATCGAGAAGATTCAGAAGGCGAAGCCAGACGTGGTGCTGGTGGCGCTGGGCGCTCCGAAGCAGGAAATCTGGATGCACCGCTGCATGCCGCAGTACGCACCGGCGGTCGCCCTGGGCATCGGTGCCGGCCTCGACTTCATCGCCGGCACCGTAAAGCGCGCGCCGCTGTGGATGTCGAAGAACGGGCTCGAGTGGGCGTACCGGCTGTCGCGCGAGCCGAAGCGCATGTGGCGCCGCTACCTCGTCAATGATCCGAAGTTCCTGCTCATCCTCGCGCGCACGATGCAGCGCCCCCTTTCCGAGCGGGTGGTCTGGCGAGCATGAGGGCCGTGCTGCAGCGGGTGTCGGAAGCGAAGGTCGACATCGACGGGAAGACGGTGGGGAAGATCGGCCCCGGCCTGGTGGCGCTTTTGGGCGTGGGCACGGGCGACGCGGAGAAAGACGTCGGGTGGATGGTCGAGAAGATCTCGATGCTGCGCATCTTCGAAGACGACGCCGGGAAGATGAACAGGTCGTTGCTCGACACGAGCCGCGCGATGCTCGCGATCAGCCAGTTCACGCTCTTCGCCGACACGCGAAAGGGGCGGCGGCCGAGCTTCCTCGACGCGATGGCGCCCGACGAAGCGAAGCGGCTGTACGCACTGTTCTGCGAGAAGTCGCGGGCGGCCGGGCTGAACGTGGAAGAAGGCGTGTTCGCCGCGGACATGAAGGTTTGCTTGGTGAACGACGGGCCGGTGACCATTTGCCTGGACTCGCGGCTGCCCCCCTCGCCCTGAGCAGGCGCAGTCGTTTAGGGTGCGCGCCATGATGAACCGGCTCGCGCACCTCGCACTCGTCCTTGTCTTTCTCGTCGGCTGCAGCAGCTCGCCCCCCGGCACCGGAGGCACGGGAGGCGGCAACCCCACGGGCACGGGTGGAGGCGCGGCAGGCACGGGTGGAGGCGCGGCAGGCACTGGCGGGGGCATTTCGGGCACCGGCGGCGGCATCATGATGGGAACTGGCGGTGGCACGCAGGGCACGGGCGGCGGCTTCGCCGGCGATGCGGGCTCTTTTGGCTGCGACATTCAGCCGGTGCTCTCGGCGCGCTGCCAGGACTGCCACAGCAACCCGACCAGGTTCGGCGCGCCGATGCCGCTCGTCACCTACCAGGACACGCAGGCCGTGAGCCCGACCTACCCTGGCCAGAAAATGTTCCAGCGCATGGCGCTGCGCGTAGCGGACACCGTCGCGCCGATGCCGCAGGCGCCGAACCCGCGGCTCGCGGCGCACGAGATTGCGGGCTTCCAGAGCTGGGCGGCCGCCGGAGCGCCGATGGGCACGTGCGAGCTTCCCGATGCGGGCTTGATGGATGCGGGAATGCCGTCCGACGCAGGGCCGGATGACTGCCCGCCGGGAACCACCGAGCTGAAGATTGTCGCGCCGGCCTTCACCATCCCCGCGCAGACGGACTTCTACCAATGCTTCGCGACGACCATCTCGCTGCCGGGCAAGCGCCACGCGGTGAAGGTGACGAAGGTGATCGACGACGCGCGGGTGCTGCACCACATGGTGCTGTTCCGCGACCTCGGGAAGAACGCTCCGGCGACGAAGGCGAACTGCGGAATCGAGGCCGACTGGTCGGTGCTCTACGCGTGGGCGCCGGGCGCAGGGGCGATGGAGCCGCCTTCAGACGTCGGCATGCCGCTGAACAACGGCGACCAGATGGTGATCCAGATTCACTACAACAACTCGGGCAACGTGATGGGCGTCGACTCTTCGGGCGCGAAGATCTGCCTCAGCAGCACGCTGCGCCCGAAGGAAGGCGGCGTGCTCGCCATCGGGCCGCAGAGCTTCACCCTGCCTCCGAACTGCCCCAAGGCCGAGGCCGAAGGCACGTGCGAGAACTACAGCTTCCTCAACACGACCTACAACGTGTTCACTGTCTGGCCGCACATGCACCTGCGCGGCACGGCGCTGACGTCGACGAACGGCAACACTGTCGTCACCGACCGCCCGAACTACAGCTTCAACGCGCAGTACCTCGAGAAGGCGAACTTCCAGTTCAAGCCGGGCGACAAGATCAAGACGAAGTGCCGCTGGAACACCGTCGGCGCGACGGCGCCCGTCAAGTGGGGCGAAGACACTGCCGAAGAGATGTGTTTCAACTTCCTCTACGTCTGGCCCGCGCCGCCCGTCGCGTACTGCCCGTCGTCGACCGGGGCCAACGAGACCTGCGTCCCTTGAAATGAGTTTGCACCCGGCTTCCGTGGGCCGGGTCTTCCACCCATCGCGTGGCCCGGCCGGGAAATCTGGGCCCACAGCAATGGAGGGTGCGCCCGAAGGGCCTGGTTCTCGAAGACCGGGCCCTTTGTTTTTGCGGGCGGTATCTTCGCTCTTCCGGTGCGGCGCAGACGACTTCAGGCAGTGGGGATGACCGCGTTGCTCGCGATCGGTGGCGCGTACGCGCTCGCGTCGTGGGACTGGTGCGGGCGCTGGCTTCGCGAGCCGGCGAGGCAGGTCTCGGCCACGCGGGCTTCCGGAGCGCTGCTGGCGGGGGCCGCCACGGTCGACGTCGAGCCACCCTTTCCTGTCACTGTCGCGGGCTACGGGCCGATGCGGCCCAGCGCTTCACGGGCGACGCGGCCGCTGCGGGCGCGGGCCGTCGTGCTGCAGGTCGGCGAAGTGAAGGCGGCGGTGGTGAGCCTCGACGTGCTGCTCGTGTCCGACGCCATCGTCGCCGAGGTGCGTGCGAAGTCGGGGCTCGCCGATGCGTGGGTGGTCGCGACGCACAGCCATTCGTCGATGGGTGGGTATGACGAACGGCCGCTGGCGCAGCTCGCCGGCACGGGCCTTCATCGCGAGGTCGCGAAGGCGGCGCTGGTTCGCGCGGCGGTCGAGGCGCTGCTGCGGGCGGGCGCGACGTTGGTTCCCGCCCAGCTCGCCCTGGGCAGCGTCGAGGCCGAGCTGTGCCGGGCGCGCAGTGGAGACGCGTGCGATCAAAGGCTCTCGAGGCTGACGCTCACTTCCGGAACAGAACCCATCGCCGAATGGCTGGTGGTGGCGGCGCATCCGACCCTGGTCGCCAGAAAGGCCGAGGCGGTGGATCCCGACTATCCGGGCGCGCTGGCCGACCGCCGCGATGCCGGGGTGACGCTGGTGCTGCAGGGAAGCGGCGGCAACGCGTCGACGCCTGCGGGTCAGACGGTCGGAGGCTTCGCCGAGCTGATCGAGAAGTCGCTGCCAGCCACGGTGGCCGTCGAACAGCCGTTGACGCTCGCTGTCTCTCGCGCGGTCGTCACCCTGCCCCACCCCGATGCGGCGCGGCTCGTCCCCTCGTTCAGTCGCGTGGCGGCGAGCAACTTCGTCTGTCTCTCTGCGTCGCGCACCGCCGAGGTCTCTGCCCTGCGAATCGGCCCATTCGTCTGGGTGGCGGCCGGGGTCGAGGCCTCGCTTCCGACGGGCGCGCGCCTCGAGGCTGCGGCGGGCGCGGGCAGGCTGATCTCCTTGGCCAACGGGTACCTGGGCTACCTCGAGCCCGCCGAGGTCGTGGCGGCGGCCGGCGGCGAATCGAAGAAGCAGTACTACGGGGAAACGATGCTCGTGGCCCTCGAGGAAGCGGCGAAGCTGGCGGGTGACGCGGTTCGTTGATCACTTCGGCGGGGTGCGGCAACCAACCCGACATGAAGCGATGGATCTTCCTGTTGGCCGTGTCTTCGTCGGTGGTCGCCTTTGCTGATCCCCGGCTCGAGCTTGAGGTGGGCGGTGGCGTGTCGGCGAGCTGTCTGTGCGCTCCGGCGCCAGCGTTGTCGGCGCGAATCGGCGTCGACCTGGCGGAACATTTCACTCCGTCACTGCGGCTGCTCACCTTCGCCCTGCCCGGAAGCGACCACCACACCTGGGCGGTGCTCGGCGAGTTCCGCGCGCACACGAAGGGCCGGGTTCAGCTCAACGCCGGCGCTGGCATCGGCTTCGGCGCCGCGGCCTTCAACGCCACTTCAGATGGGTTGGACGCGCAGTTCTTCCGGGTCGCTCCGTTCGTGAACGTCGACGCTGGCGTGCGCGTGATGCTGGGCCGCTGGTGGGTTGGCGCGAACGTGGGCGGCATGCCGTGGTCGAAGGTCGCCACCGCGATGTTGAGCGTGGGCGTCTCGCCCTTCGGCGACTAACCGATCGCGATCTTCGAGCCGACCTTTCGCTGACGAAAGAGCAGCGCGGTGCGGCCCAGCAGCTGGGCGAGCTGAGACTGCGTGGCGTCGGCGAGCGCGGCAGACGCCTCGTGCCGGTCAGCCGGGCCGTCACCAATCTTCACCTTGATGAGCTCGTGATCGCGCAGCGCCGCTTCGGTGGCCGCGACGACGGACTCGGTGACCCCTGACGCGCCGATGAGCACCACGGCCTTGAGGTGGTGGCCCAGCGCGCGCAGCTGGCGGCGCTGTTTCCCGCTGAGCGTGCCCTGCTTCGCGACGAGCTCTTTCGGGTCGGCTTTCTTCGGTGCGGGCTGGCGTTTCATGGGTCCTATTTCATCAACCGCAGCTCGCGCTGGGCGTCGAGGTGGTCGGGGTGAAGCTGAATGCACTTGTTGAAGAACTTCTTGGCCGCGGGCAGGTCGCCCAACAGCTTCGACATGTGCCCCTGGAAGTACCAGACCGCGGCGACCTTGTCGTTGCGCTTGAGGCAGACGTTGATGTCCTTCATCGCCTCGAGGTGCCCAGCCTTCTTGTCGGCGTTCGCAAAGAACTTCGCGTAGCCGCGCCAGGCGAAGTACTCGGCCTCGTCGGCGCCCTTGATCGCGCCGTCGAGCATCTTCACCGCCTCGGGGAACTTGCGCGCCTTCACGAGAATGGTGCCCTTCTGAAACATCTCTTCGGCCGCGAGAATGGCCGCGATGTCGACCTTCTCGCCGGCATTGCCGCTCTTCACTTCTTCGCCGTACTCGGCGCGCAGCTTGTCGTCGGCCAGCGTGCGGTTCGCCTCGCCCACGCGGCCGAAGATGTCTTCCTTCAGCTTGGCCAGCTGCGGCGGAGCGCCCGGCGGCACCGTGTCGGGGTGATACGCGCGCGCCATCTTGAAATACGCCGCCTTCACTGTGCCGCCGTCGGCGGTCAGCGGCACGCCGAGCACCTCGAAGTGGTTCTGCGTCTTCATCTTTTCGAAGGTCGCGGTCAGCTGTTTGATCTCGGCCGCGGGATCCAACGGGGTTGCCGGCGCCGCGCTCAAAGTGGGCGCCTTCGGTGGAACGGCCACGACCCTGGGCGGAGGCGGACGTGGCGCTGCAACAGGAGGCGGCGCCACCGGCCTGGGCGGCGCAGCAGCAGCAGCAACAGTAACCACTGGCGGCTTCGGAGCAGGCGCAGCGACGGGCGGCGGAGGAGGCGGCGCGACAGCTTCGGGCGCCGGCACGCGAACGGCAGCGAAAGACACCGCGTCGAAGTCTTTGAGGAGGAAGGCGACGCGCAGCAGGTGATCCCCCTCGTTCGGCAGATCGTGCATCAGCTGATTCAGCGACCGCACGCCGTCGAAGTACGACAGGGCGCGCGTCTCTTGCGGAGACAACCGCAGATCCGCAACCGCCACCTGCCCGCCCGACTTCATCACTGGAAGATCGATGGCCGCGTTGAGGCGCCGGCGAAGGTCGGCGCTGGGCAGCTTGCGAACCTGCTCGCTGACCACCGCCCACCGGTTGCCCAGTGGCATCGCCTTGTGCGACGGCAGATCCTTTACTTCCCAGGTGAAGGTGCCGTGCTCGGCGAAGAGCCCACGCACGAGAATCGACGCCGCGCGCTGCCCAAGGTGCTGAAACGCGGTGCCCGGGTTCAACAGGCCGAGACCAAAGAGCGCGCCGACCAGCTCACCGCCGAACCGCGCCTTTTCTTTCTCTGCCTTGCCGAGCTGCTCGAAGGTCGCGAGCTGGTTCTTCACCAGAAACGTCGAGAGCTGATCTTCCGCGTGCGTCGAGTCGACAAACTCGGGGTTGCCCTTGCGGAAGTGGATCTGCACCGTGCGATCCGACAGCGTCAACGTGAGCAGGCCCGTCGCGTCGCTGGAAGCCGCCAGGTAGAACAGGCGCAGCGCCGACGAAGTCTGCAGCGAGCCAGCCGGCGGCAGCTCGAGGGTCGGCATCACCACCGCCGCGATCGGCGCGGGAGGTGGCGCGACGACCGGCGCTCCGAGGTCGGGCATCAGCTGGCGCTTGTCGGCGGTGCGAACAGGGCCGGCAGCGGCAGCGGCGGCGGCGCGGGCCTGGGCAGCAGCGGCGGCTCCGGGTCCAGCGACGGGAGCCGCAGGCCGTGCGGGCGGAGGGCCGGGCACTGTGCCGGGACTCGGCGTCAGGGACGGCGGAGGCGGACGTGCAGCGGCGGGAGCGAGCGACGGAGGGCCCCCGGGAATCTTCGAAGGGGCTGCGGGTGCGGGCGCAGCGGCAGCGGGCGCGCCCCCCTCACCCCACAGCTCCTGGGGTACCACGTCGCGAACCTCGGGCAGCCGCGCGGGATAGACATAGTTCGCCCCGTCGAGCGAAAGCTGAACGCGCCCAGGGATGAGCTGGTTGTCGAAGAGCAGCTCGAGCGTGGCCGGCATCAGCGGCCCCCAGACCTTGCCCTTGTCGTTGCGTACCCAGATTTGAATGGGGTCAGACACTGATGGAAATCGAAGCTACCGGAAAAGTCGGGCACAATGGACGCAGATGAAACTCAGGAGATGCTCCCGGCTGCTGCTCGTGTCGGGCGTGTTGTCAACCGCCACGGGCTGCCTGTCGATGGGCTCGGTGCAGACCGCGAGCACGCTGGGCAAGGGCAACTTCCAGATCGCCGCCGAGCCGGGCATCTACGGAGCGAACATCAACGGCTCGGGCGCCCCCACCCAGGCCGACCCGATTCCGCACTTCGACGTCGCCTTCCGGTACGGCGTGACAGATCGCTTCGACCTGGGCATCCGCGGCGGTTGGTCGCTCTTCGAGCTGCAGACGAAGGTGCTGCTGACGCCGCCGGAGCACGAGCGGCTGGCGATCTCGATCGCGCCGTCGTTGGGGGCGATCTTCCTGGGCGGGAACACCAGCGGCTCGGGCACGTCGGTGTCGTACTTCAATCTCGCGGTGCCGATTCTGATCGGCATCAAGCACTTCCGCGCGAACGAGCTCATCTTCGGGCCGCGCATCAACAACATGCTCTTCGCGCTGGGCGATCAGTCGGGCTCGGCGGCGGTGTACCTGTTCGCGGTCGGCGGCACCGTCGGCTACCAGTTCGCGATCGGTGACTTCTTCAAGATCCTCCCCGAGCTGGCGATCAACGTGCCGGTCGCGTCGAGCAGCAGCATCGGCAAGCAGCAGATCGCCGGGGCTGGGTTCGGCGGCGTCATCTGGCAGCTGAAGGTCGGGCTCATCTTCGGGCGCGGCTCGAAGCGCGCACCGGAGCCGATGGAGGTGGGGCCGCCTCCGCCGATGCCTCCGCCAGAGCCGGTGGTTGTGCCTCCTCCCGAGCCCGTCGTGCCTGCGCCACCGCCGCTGCCGGTCGAGCCGGATCCGCAGCCGGCGATTGAGCTGTAACCCGCCACAAGTCGACGATTCACTTCGGCGGCACCACGCGAAATCCTGCGTGGCAGGGCTCGCTAAAGAAAGACCTTCTCGCGGTGCTCGCCGAAGACTTCGCGCATCGCGTTCGAGATCTCGCCCAGTGACGCCTCGGCCTTGACCGCGGTGTAGATCAACGGAATCAGGTTCTCGTCGGGCGTCTGCGCGCCGCGCCTCAGGGCGTCGAGCGCCGCCGTCACCGGCCCATTCGCGCGGCTCGCGCGCAGCGCCTTCAGCGACGCCTTCTGATCGACCTCGACCTGCGCGTCGACGCTCAGCAGGCCCAGCGGCCGCGACTCCTTCACCTGGAACTTGTTCACGCCGACGACGATCGAGGTGCCGTCTTCCAGCGAACGCTGGGCGGCGTAGGCGGCCGCCTGAATTTCCTGTTGCGGGTAGCCCTGCTCGATCGCGCGCACCATGCCACCGATGCCGTCGATCTTCTTCAGGTAGCCATCGGCCAGCGACTCGAGCTGGTCGGTGAGGTGCTCGAGGTGGTGCGAGCCGCCCAGCGCATCGACCGTGTCGGCGATGCCCGTCTCGTGCGCGATCACCTGCTGGGTGCGAAGCGCGAGGCGGGCGGCGTCTTCGCTGGGAAGCGCCAGCGCCTCGTCCCACGAGTTGGTGTGCAGCGACTGACAGCCGCCCAGCACCGCGGCCATCGCCTGAAGCGAAACGCGCACCACGTTGTTCAGCGGCTGCTGCGCGGTGAGCGTGCTGCCCGCCGTCTGCGCATGGAACCGCAGCATCATCGAGCGCGGATCCTTCGCGTTGAACCGTTCTTTCATGATGCGCGCCCACAGCCGGCGCGCCGCGCGGAACTTCGCGACCTCTTCCATGAAGTCGTTGTGAACGTTGAAGAAGAAGCTCAAGCGGCCCGCGAAGTCGTCGACCTGAAGACCTGCCGCGACTGCCGCTTCGACGTACGCGATGCCGTCGCCCAGCGTGAAGGCGACCTCTTGAGCCGCCGTCGAGCCGGCCTCCCGAATGTGGTACCCGCTGATGGAAATCGGGTTCCACTTCGGCACGTTCTTCGCGCAGAACGCGAACATGTTGGTGATCAGCCGCAGCGACGGAGCAGGCGGATAGATGTACGTCCCGCGCGCGATGTATTCCTTGAGGATGTCGTTCTGCACGGTGCCCTGCAGCGCGGACATCGGCACGCCCTGCTGGTCGCCCACCGCGGCGTAGAGGCAGAGCAGAATCGGCGCCGTCGCGTTGATCGTCATCGAGGTGCTGACCTCGCCCAGCGGCAGGCCGTCGAGCAGCACCTTCATGTCGCGCACCGAGCCGATGCTGACGCCGACCTTCCCGACTTCACCGGCGGCGCGCGCGCTGTCAGCGTCGTAACCCATCTGCGTGGGCAGATCGAAGGCGACCGACAGGCCCGTCTGCCCCGACTTGAGCAGGTAGTGGTAGCGCTGGTTCGCGTCCTTCGCCGAGCCGAAGCCCGCATACTGGCGCATCGTCCAGAAGCGCGACCGGTACATCGTCGACTGCACGCCGCGGGTGAAGGGGTACTCGCCGGGGAAGCCGAGGTTTGGTGTCGTGGGCGGCTCGTCGATGACGGGTCGCACCACGCCGCTGGAAGTGACGAACGGTTTGCGTTCGGGGTTCTTCGCCCTCGCCTTCTCGTAGGTCTGCTGGAGCCAGCGCAGCCGTTCGGTCGTCATCGTGGGCGCGACGGTTAGCACTGAGGGCCTGCGTGCCGGTAGTGTGCTGGTCCCCTATGAACATCGACAAGATCCGGCAGGCGCTGACCTCGTACAAGGCCAACGACGGCAAGGTCGACACGCAAGAACTCGACAAGCTGATGCTTCAGGCCCGCGACGCAGGCGGCCTCGACGCGACCGAGCGCGCGGAGATCATCAACGCGTCTTCCGGCTTCGACGACCCGACGAAACAGCGGCTGATGAAGCACCTGTCGGCAATGGGGCAGCCGAACGCGTACGTGAACCTGCAGGCGCTGGGCTCGGTGACGAGCATCGAAGGGCGCTACGCGAACCTGAAGCTCGACGTGCCCGGGCTGAACGCGAAGGTCGGGCTGTTCGACAACAGCTTCTCGCTGAAGGGCAAGGCAACGGGCGACGGCGTGTTGAAGCTCACCATCGACGGGAAAGCGCTGTCGGTGTCGGTGAAGCGCGGCGAGCTTCCGGGCGCGATCCTCGAGAAGATTCAGAAGCAGCTGCCGGCGTCGACGACCGGGCTCGTGTTCGGTGGCGACGTGCGGCCGTACGACCCCGAGACCTTCAACGGCGGCGCGGCCACGAAGAAGGGCACCTCGGCGCACCTCGCGCTCTACAAGCCCGAGGCGCTGGGGCTGAAGCCTGGCGAGAAGCCGCTGCGGGTGGTGGTGACGGGCTACGGCGCGTTCATGGGCATCACCGACAACCCGTCGGCGAACATGGCGCAGAAGCTGGCTGAGCTCGGCGTGAAGGGCGCGATCGTCGAGTACCGCCGCCTCGACGTGAACCATGGCGCCGTCGACCAGTTCGTCGCCGACATGAAGCGCAGCCCGCCCGACGTGATTCTGTCGATGGGCGTGTCCAGCGAGTCGCAGGTCGAAGAGCAGCCCGAGAACCGGGTGGGCGGTGGGGTGGACGGGGACAACAAGCCGATCACTCCCGGGGTAGTGCGTCAGGGCGCGCGCGACGAGCTGCGAACCGACCTGCCGGTGGAGGTCATCGACGGCGCGCTGAAGAAGTTCGGAGCGCAGCGCGAGGTCGGCACGAGCAGGTCGGACGCGGCGTACGCTCCCGACCGCAGCGCCTACCTGTGCAACTACCTCGGCTTCAACCTGGCCGATGCGTTCGGCGGGACGAAGGAGACGACCGCCGGGTTCGTGCACGTGACGGATCACACCCCGCCCGACCAGATGCACACGTTGCTCGAGGCCGTGGTGGCCAATCAGCTCGACTGGCGGCGGTCGCAGCGCCCGCCTGCTCCAAGCTGATCCCACTTTCACCGGCGTGTGGCGATTTGCCTCGCATCCGGCAGCGCCCTGCTGGGGAAAAGTGCGGCATGCGTGTTGCGTTCGGTGTGCGCACCATGGACAAAAACGCCCAAGCCGCTGCCGAATCGACCTCGCCAAAAGCCTTCCTCTCTGACGTGAAGGCGGTGCGCGAGCGCGCCCGCCAGAACATCGATGAGGGTGCCGTGACGCCCAACTACCCGATCGACGCGAAGGCCGTGTGCGAGATGCTCAACGGCGCCCTGGCGACCGAGCTGGTGTGCGTGCTGCGGTACAAGCGCCACTACTTCACCGCCGAAGGCATCGAGTCAGAAGGGGTGAAGGCCGAGTTCAAGGCCCACGCGGCCGAAGAACAGGGCCACGCCGATCAGCTGGCGAAGCGCATCGTCGAGCTGGGCGGTTCGCCGAACCTGGATCCCGCGGGCCTCGCGACCCGGTCGCACAGCGAGTACGTCGCTGGCACCACCCTGCGCGAGATGATCAAGGAAGACCTGATCGCTGAACGCATCGCCATCGAGACGTACCGTGAGATGATCAACTGGCTCGGCGATCGCGACTCCACCACCCGCACCATGCTCGAAGGGATTCTCTCCCTCGAGGAAGAGCACGCCGACGACATGTCGTCGCTGCTCAAGGGCCTGCGCGACTGACGGTTGGTTTGATGTGGTTCAGGATGACCGGCGGCGCGACCACAACTGCTGGGACGCCTCGAAGATCTTCGCATCGAGCGCGCTGATCGGCTTCGCAGGAGACCCGGCGACGATCGTGTACGGAGCGACATCGTGCGAGACGACGCTGTTGGCGCCGACCACCGCTCCGCGGCCGATGGTGACGCCGCCGAGGATGATCGCGTTGGTCGCGATCCACACGTCGTCTTCGATCTTCACTGGGCGCGCATTGGGAAGAACGCGGCGCTGGTAGAGGCCGTGGTAGCTGTTGTCGAAGATGCGGACGCCGGGCCCGATCAGGCAGCGGGCGCCGATGGTGATCGCGCTGGTGCAGCCGAGCCAGACGCCATCGTTGAGGTACGTCTGCTCGCCGATGCGCAGCACGCCGTCTCGGGTGAGCTCGAGGTAGATGGGCGTCACCTTCGAGTCGAAGATCACGTCATCGCCCAGGAAGATTCGCCCGCCGGAGTTGCTGATCTTCGGAGCCAGCCCCGAGACCCGCACTCCGACGCCCAGCTGGTTCACGTCGCGAAAGACGAAATGGCTGCGGGCAGTCGCGGTGACGAAGTCGAACCCCTTCTTCGCGAAGGCGCCGATGCCCAGGTGCAGGTTATTCGAGATCTTCGCCCGCAGCTTGTCCAGGCTTCCCGTCGGCTGGGGCGTTAGGGGCACGAGGTACGGCTGCGACGGGCGCGAGATCGGAGCGTTGGACACGAGCGAATGAGCAACGGCGGGGCCAATGCTCGCGCCTTCGACCTGCCGCCCAAACCTGAGGCACAAGATCTCAAGTGGGGCTGAAGAGCCCGTGCAGCAGGTCGTACGACTTCACGCGATCGGCGTGGGCGTGAACGAGGGTGGTCACCATCAGCTCGTCGGCTTTCGTCGCCTCCAGCAGCTCGGCCAGTCGCTTCTTCACCGACGGAGGGGAGCCCACCGCCTGGTCGGCCTGCCGCTGCGCGATCGCCGCGCGCTGGCCGGGCGAATACGGAAACGCTGCTGCTTCTTCCGGCGTCGGCAGCTGGCCCGGGCGTCCTTCCCTCAACCGCAGGAAAGACAGCGCGATCGGCCCGGCGAGGTACTGCGCCTTCTTGTCCGTCTCGGCGCAGATGACCTGCACCGCGATCATCGCGTACGGCCTGGCGAGGATCGCCGAGGGCCGGAAGTTCTTCCGGTACAGCGCGAGCGCGGGAAGCGTGTTCTCGGCGCTGAAGTGGTGCGCGAAAGCGAAAGGCATCCCCAGCGCTGCGGCGACCTGCGCGCTGTAACCACTGGAGCCGAGCAGCCAGATCGGCGGCCCGTTTCCCAGGCCCGGCACCGCGCTGATCTGCGCGTACGGGTGGCCCTCGGGCCACGTGCCCTTGAAGAAGCCAATCAGCTCGGCCAGCTGTTCTGGAAAGTCATCGGCAGACAGCGCGTCTTCGCTTCGCCGCAGCGCCCGGGCCGTCGCCTGGTCCGTGCCCGGCGCGCGCCCCAGGCCCAGGTCGATGCGGCCCGGAAACAACGCCTCGAGCGTGCCGAACTGCTCGGCCACCACCAGCGGCGCGTGGTTCGGCAGCATCACCCCACCCGACCCGACGCGGATCTTCTTCGTCGCGGCCGCCACCTGGCCGATGAGAATCGAAGGCGCCGAGCTGGCGATGCCCGGCATGTTGTGGTGCTCGGCCAGCCAGAAGCGGTTGAAGTCCTTCGCCTCGAGGTGCTGGGCGAGGTCGATCATGTTCAGCAGCGACTGGCGAACCGTCGAGCCGACACCGACGCTGGCCAGCTCGAGCACCGACAACGGAAGCTTTGGAAGATGGCTCACGCGCCCATGGATAGCGCCGGGGCGTGCGCGGCGCCCAGCTGCTGCGCGAGGACCCTTTCGATTTCCACGGCGTCGTCGACCATTCGAATGGTCTGAAAGAGCAGCTCGGCCGCGGCGAAGGTGCGGCGCAGCGGGTTGAGCCACATCTTCAAGCGTCCGGCCGCGCGCTTCGGGTTGTCCGCGTGGCGGGCATACACCTGCCGCCAGAACCACCCGACCCGCGGCTTCAGCTCTTCCCAGTCTTCCGGCGACGGGTCGAAGCCCCGCTGCCCGAGAATCCGCTGGGCGAGGAAAGGGTCCGACACCGCGCCCCGCCCGATCATCACGTCCACGCAGCCCGTCGTGTCGCGCAGCCGGTGGTAGTCAGCCACGGTGAACACGTCGCCGTTGCCGATGACGGGAATCGAGACCGCGTCGCGAATTCGCTGAAGCCAGCTCCACCTCGCCGGAGGCCGGTACGCGTCGGCCTTCGTGCGCGCGTGGACGACGAGCTCTTGCGCGCCGCCAGTTGCCAGCGCCTGCGCGCAGTCGATCGCGAGATCAGGGTCGAGGATGCCGAGCCGCATCTTCGCGGTGACCATCATCGAAGGCGGCACCGCGGCGCGAACGGCGCGGAGGATGTCGTGAAGAAGCTGGGGCTCGCCGAGCAGCGCCGCTCCGCCGCGGTGGCGGTTCACGGTCTTCGCCGGGCAGCCGAAGTTGAGGTCGATGCCCCAGGGCTTCATCGCAGCGAGGCCGGCGGCGTTGAAGGCGAGGCTGTCGGGATCCGAGCCGAGCAGCTGAACGCGAACAGGAGTGCCGGCGGGGGTCTTCGCTGCGTTGAGAAGCTCGGGGCAGAAGTGGCGAAAGACCTTCTCGGGCACCGGCAGGTCCTGCACGCGAACGAACTCGGTGACACACCAGTCGAAGCCGCCAATCTGCGTCAGCGCATCGCGAAGGATGTCGTCGGCCACGCCTTCCATCGGCGCGAGGACGATGCGGCCGGGAGCGGTCACTTCGGCTTGAGCCAACGGTTCAGCTGGCTGCCGAGCTGAGCGGCCAATGGCGGAACCACCGCAGGCCCGGCCAGCGCCACGGGGCCGATCGCGCGCAGTGGCCGCGCCTTCATCGCGAGCTGCAGCGCGGTGGCGTCAAAGGCGGGCGCCGCGGTGGGACGTTCGGCCGACGGCAGGCCCGACGAGGTGATCGCGGGGAACAGCGCGGCGAGGCGGGCGAGGAACAGGGGCTCGGCCTCGGCGATGCCTTCGGCGAACGCCAGCGGAAAGGGTCCGGTGCGAAGGCGATCGATCAGCACGGCGCAGCGGGCGGTCGCGCGCGCCTGCAGCCAATCGGGCAGCGAGAAGAGCGCCTGCGGCAGCACCACGCCCGGCTGCTTCAGGCGGGCAATCACCCAGGCCGACGTGCCCGCATCCAGCGACTTCATCAGCTGGCGAAAGTGGATCCGTTCGACGCTGTCGCCCGCCTCGAGGAACGCGACGTACTGGCCGCGCGCGCGGGTGAGGCCCTTGTTCGTGCGCACCGCGAAGTCGGCGGAGCCCGACCCGAGCACCTCGACCGCGAAGCCGTGGCGTTCGGCCTGCAGGCCCGAGAGCCGCTGCGCCTCTTCGAGGTTTCCGGAGGTGACGACCACCACCTGCATCGGCCGCTGCGGCTGAGCGCCGAGCGACGCGAGGGTTCCCTGCAGCGCCGACAGCTCGCCCGCGGACGAGACGACGATGCTCAAGAGCCCAGGCTCTTTCGCGATTGCCGCTTCGGCCCCCGTGCGGCGGGCGACCAGCAGCAACCTTTCGGCCCCCGCGTCGGGGTTGAGCTGCTCGAGCAGCTGGCGAAGCTGGGCCTCGGCGTCGACGGCGAGTCCGGTCGATTGATGCGGGCCGATGACGACGTCGCGCGAGACGATGTGAAGCCCCGCCTGCTGCAGCCACCCGCGCACGTCCGGCTCAGCCAGCGCTGGCGGCGGCGGCTTGCCGACCAGGGCCTGCAGCAACGAAGAGGCAGACGACGCGTTCGCGAAAGAGAAGACGACGTCGGCGTTCGGAGCGGCCTGCGTCACCGCTGCGAAGTTCTCGGCCCCGCCTTCTCGCGCGAAACCGTCGAAGGCGACGATCGCGTCCGGAGCGAAGGCGGTCAGCGCCGGCAGAGACTCGGGGTCGGCCAGCACCGTGCAGCCGTTGCCTTCGAGCGCGCGCACCAGCTGCGGATCTGAGCCGAGCAACACGACCTTCTTCTTCAGCCCCACGCGGCGCGCGACCAGCGAACGAAGATCCGCCGCCGTCTGCCCGCTCATCGCGGGGCCCACACGTGCACGGGGCGCAGCAGGCCGACGCCGGGCGCATCGACGGTGATGGTCAGCGGACGCTTCACCGTCTCGGCCGCGCCGACGCCGGGCGAGTGAATGGCCGCCGTCACCTGGTACTCGCCTTCGCAAATTCCGAGACGAGAGATGCTCAGCCGCGCGTGGCTGACGCCAGTGACGCCGGTGGTCGTGGAAAAAAGAACCGAGCCGGCGCTGACCAGCGCAACGGTGAGCTCGAGGGGAGCGTCGACTGGTGCCCACGTCACCGCCACCTCGAGGCCCGCCTCCGATGGAATCGCCGCCGTCTCGTGGCCCGCTGCATCGAACAGCGCAACCGCGGTGAGCTGCGTCAGAGCAACGGGCGCCGGCGCCGCCTCGGGAAGCGCGAGCCCTGGCGCCGACAACGCCGAGCTGCCCGTCTCGGCGGTCTGCGCTTCGGCAGCGGTCACGGCCTGCCGGTACGCTTCGATGACCTCGGCCGGCGGGCCGAGCATCCGAATGACGCCGCCGTCGATCCACGCGGCGAGGTCACACCAGCGGCTGACGGTGCCGAGGTCGTGGGTGACGAGGATGATCGTCTTCCCGCTCTGCTTGAACTCCGTCATCTTTGCGAAGGACTTGCGCTGAAAGTGCTCGTCACCGACGGCGAGGATCTCGTCGATGATCAGGATCTCGGGGTTCACGTGCGTCGCCACCGCGAAGGCCAGGCGCATGAACATGCCGCTGCTGTACGTGCGCACCTGCTCGTCGATGAAGTCGCCGAGCTCGGCAAAGGCGATGATCGTTTCCATCTGCGCCTTCACTTCGGCGCGCGTCATCCCGAGGATGATGCCGTTGATGAGGATGTTCTCACGGCCCGTGAAGTCGGGGTGGAAGCCGGCGCCGAGATCCAGCAGGGCCGAGATGCGGCCTGCGACCTCGATCGTGCCTTCGGTGGGCGTGTAGATGCCCGTCATCAGCTTCAGCAGCGTGCTCTTGCCCGAGCCGTTGCGGCCAACGATGCCGATGGTGCTGCCCTTCGGCACCACGAGGTCCACGCCCTTGAGCGCCTCGATGTAGTTCCACGGCTCGAGCGCCTTGCGCTTGCCGGTGAGGATGCGCACGAGCTCCGTCTTCAGCGTCGTGTATTCGCGGCGGATGACGCGCTTCTTGAAGCGCTTCACCACCCCTTTGAGGACGAAGGCGTTCTGGCTCACACCAGCTCCGCGAACTCTTCACGCCGGCGTTCGAAGACGCCCGCGCTGAGCCAGAGCACCACCAGCGAGATGACGGTCACCGCGGCAAGGGGCTTCGGGTCGGGCCACGCGTGCAGGTAGAAGATCGAACGGTACGCATCGACGAGAGCGGCCATCGGGTTCGCGTAGAGCACGACCTGCTGGTAGTCGGCCGGCACCGACGACATCGACCAGACGATTGGCGTGAGGAAGAACATCATCTGCATCACGTTGAGCACGATGTGCTGCAGGTCGCGCAGCGCGACGTTGAACGCCGACACGAGGTACGTGATCCCGAGAATGAGAATCGTCTGCACGATCACCAGCGGGAAGAAGAGCACCACGTGCCAGGTCGGCCACTGCCCGTAGAGCATGCCCAGCAGGATCAACAGCGGCAGCGAGAGCAGGTAGTTGAGCAGGTTCGTCGCGACCACCGTCGCGGGCAGCACCTGGGCGGGGAAGTGAACCTTGGTCAGCAGGTCGCGCCGGTCGGACACGCTGCTCGCGCCCGCGCCGATGGAAGTCGAGAAGAAGATCCACGGCAGCAGCGCGATGAAGAGGAAGTACGGGTACGCGGGCTGGCCGCTTTTCAGCAGGAACCCGAAGACGAACGCGTAGACCAGCATGCTCAGGGTGGGGTTCAGAAAGGTCCACAGAAAGCCGAGCACCGAGGCGCGGTACCGGGCCTTGAGCTCGCGCACCGTCAGGCTCCAGAGCAGCGCGCGGTACTGGTACAGCTCTTTGAGGTTCTTCAGCATCAGGTCAGCGCCTTCTTTAGCGCGGCGGCCACCTGTTCCTGCTGGGCCGCCGTGAGCTCGGGGTAGAGGGGCAAAGAGATCATCTGGGCGGCCGCGCGCTCGGCCATCGGGAAATCGCCTTTGGCGTGGCCGGGAAAAGCGCCCTGCAGGTGAATCGGCACGGGGTAGTGAACGCCCACGCCGACCCCATGTTCCTGCATCGACTTCATCACCGCGTCGCGGCGGTCGGCCGGAACCTGAATGGCGTAGATGTGCCAGATGTGGCGGTTGCCCGGGACTTCGCGCGGCAGCGTCGCCAGGCCGTCGAGCAGTGCGTGGTAGCGCTCGGCCGCGGCGCGGCGCTGATCGTTGTACGTGGCGAGCCGCTTCAGCTTCGCGCGCAGCACCACCGCCTGCAGCGTGTCGAGGCGGCTGTTGAAGCCGGGTTCGGGGTGGAAGTACTTCACCTCGCTGCCGTAGTTGCGCAGCGCGCGCAGCTTCGTTGCAGTGGCGTCGTCGTCGGTGGTGACTGCGCCGGCGTCGCCGTACGCGCCCAGGTTCTTGCCCGGGTAGAAGCTGGTGCCCGCCGAGGCGCCAAAGGTGCCGGCCATCTTTCCGTGCTGCGAAGCACCCTGCGCCTGCGCTGCGTCCTCGAGCACCACCAGGCCATGCTCCAGAGCGAAAGCCGACACCGCCACCATGTTCGCCACCTGCCCGAACAGGTGCACCGGGAAGATCGCCTTCGTCTTCGGGCCGACCTGCTTCGCGCACGACGCGAAGTCGATCAGGTGGTCCGCATCGCAGTCGACGAACTTCACCGTGCAGCCCGCGCGCGCGACCGCCAGCGCCGTGGCGATGAAGCTGTTCGCCGGCACCAGCACCTCGTCGCCTGCCTCGAGGCCCGCCGCGCGCACGCAGAGCTCGAGCGCGTCGGTGCCGTTGGCGACCGCGATGCAGTGCTTCACGCCCAGGAACGCGGCGTACTCGGACTCGAAGTCCGTCACGTCGGGCCCGAGGATGAACGCAGTCCTGGCGAGGACGCGATCCCACCCTTCTTTGATTTCCTTCTCCAGCGGCTGGAAGTTGGCCGCGAGGTCGACGAGGGGAATCACGCCACCCTCTCTTCGCGCCCGCCACCTTCGATCGAACGCGTGATCGCCTCGAGCGCGCGCACCACGCGAATCCCAAGCGCGGCGTCGGTGATGGGCGTCTTCCCTTCGTTCACGCACTCGAGAAAATGCGCGCACTCGGCCTTCAGTGGCTCGCCAGCGGCAACCTTCGGAACCGTGATCTCGCCCTCGCGCACTGACGCGCGGAACCCCGCGAAGGTATCGACGATGCCACCCACCTTCTCGTCGGTGACGCCGCGGTCGTAGAGGCGAATCGGCGCTTCGAGGTTCGTGTCGTCGAACGTCAACATCCGCCGGTCGCCGACGACCGTGATGTCGCGGCCCTTGCGCGGGTTCAGCCAGCTGGCCTTCAGGTTCACCAGCACGCCGTTCGGGTACTTCAGCGTCGCGAAGACGACGTCGGGCACGCCTGAGTTGATGTAGGTGCCGCCGACGGCCGAGACGCTGACCGCCTGCGCGCCCAGCCAGTGGTCGACGATGCTGATGTCGTGGGCGGCCAGATCCCACGCGGCGTCCACGTCGACGCGAATCGGCCCCAGGTTCGTCCTTTCCATCGACAGGTAATACAAGCGGCCGAGGTCCCCCGAGTCGATGCGCTGCTTCACCTCGCGCACCGCGGGGTTGAAGAGAAAGACGTGGCCAACCATCAGCACCAGGCCCTTCTTCTTCGCCAGGTCATCCAGCGCTTCGGCGTCCTCGAGCCGCGACGCCATCGGCTTCTCGACCAGCACGTGCTTGCCAGCATTCAAGGCCTCGCGGCACAGCGCGAAGTGGGTGCTGGTCGGGGTCGCGATCACCACCGCATCGACTTCCGGGTCGGCGAGCACCGCCTCGACATCGCCCGCCATCGCCACGTCCGGGAACTTCACCTTCAACGCTTCGAGGCGCTGCGGCCGGGTGTCGACGACATGCTTGACGCGGCTCGCCGGGGCCGAATGGAAATTGCGGATGAGGTTGGGACCCCAGTGGCCCGCTCCGACGACGGCGATGCAAAGCATGTGGGTGCGACCTACCGGGGTGTCGGCACGCGTGCAAGCGACTCGGGACCAGCCTAAAAGCCGCCGGCCCATGCCGAAGCTCCCTCCCTGGTTGGTCCCCGTCATCTTCTGTGCCGGTGGGTTGGTGATGGCGCACCACCCGATGATGAAAGACGGGCTGGGTTTCATTCAGTTCGACTGGGGCGACACGCGCTTCGTCAACTTCATGCTCGAGCACACCTGGCAGTGGGTGCTTCGAAACCCCGCCCACGCCGAGCTGTGGAGCCCTCCGTTCTTCTACCCGGTCGAAGGCCACCTCGCGTGGTCCGAGAACATGTTTGGCGGGGTGCCGTTCTACGCGCCGTGGCGAATCCTTGGCTTCGATGTCGCGACCGCGTTCCAGCTGTGGGTGATGACGCTCGGCGCGCTGAACTTCACCGCGGCGTACTACTTCTTTCGGCGGTGTCTGAAGGTCGACGGCTTCGCGGCCTCGGCGGCGGCAGCGCTGTTCGCGTTCGCCGGCATGCGCATCAACCAGACAATGCACTACCAGCTGTTTCCCCAGTTCTTTTCAATCTGGGCGGTGCACGCGTGCTGGCGGCTGGCGGTCGACTTCAAAGCGCTGACCGAGAGGCAGCGCACCTTCTGGCTGGTGGTGCTCTTTGCTTCAGTGACCTGGCAGATCCTCGTCGGCATCTACCTGGGCTGGTTCCTCATCTTCGGCCTCGCGGTCGCGGGCGGCATCGGGCTGCTCTACCGCGACGGCCGCGAGCGCATCTGGTTCGTGCTGAAGAGCCACCCGTTCACCATCGCGCTGCTGTCGGCCGTGTGTCTGACGCTGCTGCTGCCAGTGGGCTTGCGTTACGCAGGCACGGCCGAAGAGTTCGGCGGGCGGCCGTTCGAAGAAGCGCTGACGATGATTCCCGAGCCGCGCGCGTGGCTGCACTTCGGCCCGTACAGCTGGTGGTACGCAGGGCTCGAGAAGTTTCCGATGTTCCAGAAGATCGTGATGTCGCACGAGCAGCGCATCGGCTTCGGCATCGTGACGAGCCTGCTGTGCTTCGTGGGCATGTACTTCTCGCGAAGGGATCGCGCGCTGGCGTTCGTGGGAATGGTTCTGGTGCTGCTCTTCGCGTTCACCACGCTCTGGGGCGACTACCCGGAAGGCTTCACTGCCTGGAAGTACATCTGGGGCTACTTCCCCGGAGCGAAGGCCATTCGCGGGGTCGCCCGGGTAGCCCTTCTCTATTTGATTGGCGTCTCGATGTTCACCGCCGTCGCGATTCACCACCTGCGCGCGATGGGCTCGAAGCTCGCGGTGCTCGGCGTGCTGCTGGGCCTCGCCAGCGTCATCGAGCAGGGCGAGACGACTCCCGCGTTCAGCAAGAAAGACCAGACCGTCGACCTCGAAGAAATCTCGGCCGCGATTCCGGCGGACTGCGAGGTCTTCTTCTTCAGCCCCATCGACGCGCGCGGCCCGTACTGGAAGTACCAGCTCGACGCGATGCTGGTGGCGCTGAGCCGCGGCATTCCCACCCTCAACGGCTACTCGGGCCAGAGCCCTGCGGGTTACCCGCTGGGCGACCCGGTGATTCACTCACCAGGGCACGAACAGGCGCTGGCGCGCGCGGCGCAGGCGTGGGTGAACGAGAAGAAAATCACGAAGAAGGTCTGCTGGGCGAAGGTCGGCCTGCAGGAAGGCCCGGCGAAGTCGAAGTTCATCGCCCAGCAGGTGCCCACGAGCTTGATCGCCGGCCAGCGCGCCAGCGTGACGCTGAAGTTCAAGAACATCGGCGAAGAGACCTGGGACCCCGCGCAGAACTTCCGCCTCGGGTCGCAGGCCCCGCGCGACAGCACCACCTGGGGGATGAACCGGGTGCAGCTGCCGCGGGCAGTGAAGCCGGGGGACGAGGTCGAGATTCCTTTCGAGGTAGCCGCTCCGGCCGAGCCGGGGAAGTACGCGTTCTCTTTCCGGCTGGTCCACGAGATGGTGGCGTGGTTCGGCAACGCGAGCAGTCCCGTCGAGATCGAGGTCACCGCACCGCCGCCATGAACATCCTCTTCCTGAGCTCCGAGGTCGCGCCTTTCGCAAAGACGGGCGGCCTCGGCGACGTGTCGGCCGCGCTGCCGCGCACGCTGCACCGGCACGGCCACGACGTTCGCGTCTTCCTGCCGCTGTACGCACGCATCGACCCGAAGAAGCACACCTTTCGCCGCGTCGATTCGCTGCGCGGCCTGAAGATTCACGTCGGCCCGCGCAGCTTCGACGTCTCGATCTTCGCGGCGACGCTGCCGGGCTCGACGCTCGAGGTCTTCTTCGTTCACTGCCCAGCGCTGTACGACCGGCCGAGCATCTACAGCCACGACGGCGACGAGCACCTGCGGTTCCTGGTGCTGAACTGCGCCGCGCTCGAGTGCGCCCAGCGCATGCGGTTCGCGCCCGACGTCGTTCACTGCAACGACTGGCAGACGGCGATGGTGCCCCTGCTGCTGCGAACGCGCTTCGCGTGGGATCAGCAGATCTTCGGCCGCACGAAGACGGTGCTGACGATTCACAACCTGAACTACCAGGGCATGTTCCCCTCGAGCATCGTCGGCGACCTGGGCCTGTGGGACTCGCAGCACCTGCTCCACCAGGATCAGCTGCGCGAGGGCCGGGTGAACTTCCTGCTGCACGGCATCCTCTACGCGAACGCGATCACCACGGTCAGCCCCACTTACGCGCGCGAGATTCGCGGCGCGGAGTACGGCGTGGGCCTCGACGGCGTGCTGCGCGGACGCGGCGCCGCGGTGCAGGGCATCCTCAACGGCGTCGACTACGAAGAGTGGAGCCCTCAAGCGGACAAGCTGATTCCGGTGCGCTTCGGCCCGGAGTCGCTCGAAGGAAAAGAGCGGTGCAAGCAGGCGCTGCTCGCCCGCGCGAAGCTGCCATCGATTCCCGACGTGCCGTTGATCGGCATCGTCTCGCGGCTCGCCGGCCAGAAGGGGTTCGACCTCTTCCCCGGCGCCCTGCCCCGCCTTCTTCAGCGCGAACGCTTTCAGCTGATCGTCACCGGCAGCGGCGAACGCCACTTCGAGCGGATGTTCCGCCAGCTGCAGGAACAGTTTCCGCACCAGGTGAGGTTCAACAACGCCTTCGACAACGAGATGGCGCACTGGATTGAAGCCGGCTCGGACTTCTTTCTGATGCCCTCGCGCTACGAGCCGTGCGGCCTCAACCAGATGTACAGCCTCAAGTACGGCACGGTGCCCATCGTGCGGAAGACGGGCGGCCTCGCCGACACCGTCGAGCTCTGGAACCCGCGCACCGCCGAAGGCACCGGCATCGTCTTCGAGACCTACGATTCCTTCGGCCTCTACTGGGCCGTGTCGGAAGCGCTGAAGACCTACAAGCAGCGCACCCCCTACCGGCGCCTGCAGCAGAACGGCATGGCGCAGGACTTCTCGTGGGACCACCAGGTCGCCGCCTACGAGACGCTGTACCGAAAGCTATGAGGCTCGCCCTCGCGCTGCTGGTTCTTCTCTCTGGCTGCAAGAAGCCCGCGCCGGCCGCGCCTTCGTGCGAGTCCGGAGACGCCGACGCCTGCTTCGACACCGCGCGCCGGTTGATGGAAACGCCCGGCCATGCCGAAGAAGTAAGGAAGCTGCTCGCCCGGGGCTGCCAGCTCGGCAGCGGCTCGTCGTGCCTCGGTGCCGCCGGGTTGGAGCCGAGAGAACGTGACGCCCTGCTCGCCCGCGCCGCCACGCTGCTTCCCGCGGCCTGCGACAAGGGCGTGGCGCTGGCGTGCGAGCAGCTGTTCACCTTGTCGCCGGGCTCCGACGCAGGCGTCCGCGCGCACGACCTGCTCGCCGATGCGTGCGACGCCGGCTCCCAGCCGTCTTGTCATCGGCTCGGCTCATCGCTTCTCGACGGCCGGCTCGGGAAGTCGGCCCCGGAAGAAGGCGAAGCCCTGCTGCAGCGCGCGTGCACCGCGGGAATCGCCGGTGCCTGCGCTGAGCTCGGCATGGCCTACAACTTCGGCAAGGGCCTGCCGCAGGATCCCGGCAAGGCCCGCCTGTTGATGCAGCGCGCGGGAGGCTTGTCCCGCGACGCTGGCACTTGACGCTTAGAGCGAGTTGATGAACGCGAACAGCGCCGCTTCCTGTGACGGGCTCAGCGCATTGTAGAGGTCCGTCGAGCGCTGGGCTTCCCCGCCATGGCGCTCCGTCGCCTCGTCGAGGGTCGCCGCCGAGCCGTCGTGCAGGTAGCGCGCCTTGAAGCGAGCCCCCCACAGCGGCGTGGTGCGCCAGAACCGCGGGCCGCCGCGTCCCATCACCCGGCCGTCCTGCAGGCCCGGACCCATGTCGTGCAGCAGCAAGTCGCTGTACGGCGCGAGCACCTTGTTCGACAGGGCGTCGACCCGCATCGCCGCGCCTCCGGCGACTGGCATGTAGTAGTCCTTCACGGTCTTCATCAGCGGGCGGTGGCAGTCGGCGCAGCCAATCGCGTGGAAGACGAAGCCTCCGAAGATGGCGTTGCCCGTCAGCGGCTTGCGCGGCGGCGGCCCCACCAGCGCCTGGAAGTGGAACAGCGGAAGCGAGCTGGCGCTCTGCTGATCGTTGGGCTTCGGAGCGAGGTCACACCCGGCCGGAATCGCCGCCCCGTCTGGCGTGTTCTCGCGCGGGAAGAAGGGCGTCGTCACCCCGAGCTCGATGTTGAAGGGCTCTTCGGTGAACTGAAAGAGCGTGCCCGTCTGCGCCTTCCAACCGAAGCGACCCACGCGCGGCGGCCCCGACGGCATGCGCCTCGTGACGTCGAAGGTGAACGCCTGCAGTCGGATGAGGGCCTGCATCTCGCTGCCCCAGTTCGCTGCGCCCGCGACGCCCGGCGCCTTCCACGGCTTCGGACCTTCGTAGTCGCGAATGTCCTCGTCACTGACGGCGTCGAGCAGACCGAAGCCGAAGATGGGCGGCGTGTGACGGTTGCTGGTCGTGATCTTCGGCAGCAGGGGAAGCGTCTCGCCCTGGATGTTGCAGGACGCTCCGCCGGGCAGCGACTGGATGCTCAACTTCTGGATGACGGGGCCACCCTGCTCGAGCGCGGGCATGTAGTTGTTCTCGTTGTTGATCATGAAGTGGGTGACGTTGTTCGTCGTCGTCTGCTCACCTCCGCCCGTGACGGGAAACGCGTGGCAGGTCGCGCACGCCGTCTGGTTGAAGGTGGGACCCAGGCCCTGTGAGACGGTGAAGTCATGCTCGTAGGCCGCCTTGCCCGCATTGAAGAGCGCGAGCTGTGCGGGATTCAGCCCGGGAATCGGGCCACCCACGACCGAAGACTGCACCTGCGCAAGAGACATCGACGACACCAGCAGCACAGCACTGAAGAGTGTTTTCGTTTTCATGGTGGCTCCCCTCACTGTCCACAAATGTTGAAGTATGCAGCCGGCCAGCTCGGAGCGATTCGCGTCTCGCACGTCGTGGCTGGCTCGAGGAACCCACCGGTGGTGTTGAACGAGACGCCCTTCGGCAGTTCGGCCGGGTATGCGCCCCCCCAGCCAATCATCGTGTTGTCGCGGCTGTTCAGGTACGCAGGCTTCACCAGCGGCTCGAGGCTCATCGCGAAACCGATGCCGTAACCCTGCCAGATGCTGTCGAGCACCTGGTCGAAGTTGAGAGCCTTGGCCGCCGGCAGGCCGCCGTTCAGGTACCAGGTGCCGTACGCATCGGGCTTGCAGAGGTTGAAAGGAAGAAACGCCGCGTACGTGCCACCCGCGCCGCGGTCGTCGAGCATCATGTCGTAGCGGAAGGTGAACTCGATGTGGCCGCTGCCGTTCGGCTGGCCCTCGAAGATCGGCGTCCCAAACATGTGAATCACTGGCACCTTGACCGGAATCGAGCTGGGCGGTGGGCCCCCCGGAAATTCTTCCTCGTTGCCCAGCAGCTGCAGCGTCGTCGCCGAGTAATAGAAGGTCGACTCGAAGCTGAACTGCCGGCCGACGAACCAGATCTGCCACCGTGCGTCGGTGATCGAGACAGGGAACTGGTTGTACGGCGTCGAGACGTCGACGGGGCGCGTGTAGGCCATGCGATACGGCAGTGACTTGTGGAAGTCAGCGATGAGCTTCACCTCGTTCTTCGACTTGTCGTACTTCACCTTCAAGCCAGCCTTCGCGTCGGGCTGGCACATCACGGGCTCTGCGACGAGGACCTCGCCCGGCGCTCCCACGCCGCGCTGCATGTCGACCGTAAACGAGCCTTTGTCGGGCGGTGCGTAGACGTAGCGCTGCTCGATGTTGCTGCGACCCGATGCTTTTGGCACCGGCACGATTGGAATCGTCTGGGCCAGCGCGGCCGAAGCGGCGACGCAGGCGACCAACGAGATGACTCTCATGATGTGCTACCCCCTTGAATGCGTGAGGCGACATGCCCCGCGCACAGCGGCTGGACTGCGACCCAGGCTGGCCCGAAGAGTCCCGCACGAAACATCTCGACCCGTGCGACCCACCCCTCTCCATCAGAACGCGTTTGGCCGTTCTGCTCTGTGTCTGCCGCCGCGAAGACCACCCCGTTCTTCGGCCCACGTCAAATCGTTGACGCGAAACCAATGGATTCAAGGCGATGCGCGGTCAGCCGAAAGCGCGCCGAATGTGGTTTTTCACCGCAAACGAACAACCCGCACTCCCGCATTGACAAATGGCGCGAACGGATTCTTGCCGCAGCGGACGGCTGGCCGTATTCAGGGTGGCTTCCATGCCAGAGGTCGAAAAATACCGGGTCGAAGGAGCACGCCTCTGCGTGCGGTGGGTGGGGCTGCTCGATCGCGAGGCGGTGCTTCGCGAGGCGGCGGTCGTCACGAAGTCGCTGACGCCATCCATCAAACAGGTGCTCGTCGATACGTCGGCGGTCACGGCGTGTCCCGAAGCGGCGAAGGCCGAGCTGGTCGAGCTGCAGAGGACGCTAAGCCGCGGTGGCCGCCGCACGGCGTGGCTCGACGAGCGCGCGGTGTTCCGCGGCATGGCGCTGTGGGTGATGCACCTGGCCAGTGATCCCGTCGGCAAGGCGGTGGCGACGATGCCGCAGGCCGAGGCGTGGCTGACCTCTAACGAGCAGCGCGAGAGCGTCGCGGCAAAACGGACGGTGATGCGATGAAGCCAGTCTTGTCGAAGCAGCGGAAGCTGAACGTCGTCGAGCGTTTCTTGATCTGGGTGATGCGGAAGTTTGCCGGCGTGACGCTGGGCTACGCGGTCAGCTTCGATGAAGAAATTATGCGGCAGCATGGCGTGACGGGCTTCTTCAAGTTCGCGCGGGCCACGTCCCAGGGCTACGCCGACCTCGAGAAGAAGTTCGGCAACGAGCTCGCCCACCTGCTCGCCGCCTTCTCGTCGTTCTTCAACGGCTGCGACTACTGCGCGTGGGGGCACCTCTACGCCACCAACCTCATCTACTTCGATCGCACCGATCAGCTGTACCCGATCGACGAGACCGAGGTTCGCGACTTGATGATGATGCGTGACCGCGAGGTGCTGGCCGAGCTCGAACGCCGGCTCGGCACGGTGGCGCCCGAGCACTTCCGGTTGCTCAAGCGCCAGCAGGAAGTCCGCTTCGCCGAAGGTCCCAGCAATGGTGAGGAAGACAGGCTGCTCGTGCGATCCATCGCGCTCTACGAGTGGGTCAACGAGTGCTCGATCGTTTCCGAATCGCCCGCACCGCCTCTCGACGTCGTGGCCAAGAAGCACGACCTGATCGCCCGCTACAACGCGCGCCGGCAGCCTGAACGCGACGCCCGCGTCCACGCGCTCGCGAAGCAGAACGAGAAGGTCTGAGAGCCCGGTTGATCCGGAAGAGCCGCGCGCGACGTACCGCTGAAAGATGCGACGTTCGGGTCCCGCGCGCCGCCGGCAGGCGATCACGTGCTTTTGGGCGATGCCCATGCTTCGTCGGGCTCAGTCCACCACCCACATCGCGCCGAGTATCGCGGTCGCGCCGTAGGTCGTCCCGACCTTGCCGAAGTCGCCCTGCGCCACCAACGACAGCGTCAGCTTCACTGAATCCGTCAACTTGAACGCCGGCCGCAGCGCCACCACGTGGCTCAGGCCTTCACCCGCCGCGTAGACCCCAAACTGGTACGAGGCCTTCATCGACCAGCGCTTCCACCGGTACGCGACGAAGGGCTTCAGCGTCCCCAACAACGGAGCGATCGCCGACCCGCTTCCGACCTCCACTGTCCGCCCCAGCACCGCCACCGAGAAGTAGCCGACCTTCGCCGGGTCGGTGTCGTAGAGGTACAGGGCGCCGTCGAGACCCACGTCGAGGTCGTCGCGAACCGTCGCCGTGTAGCTGGCGTTCAGCTGCACCTGCCAGAACTCGGAGTGCAGGCCGTCGTTCAAGAGGCTGCAAGCAGGGACGCCCGGGTTGTTCTGGCAGTAAGCGCTGAACGCTCGCCCGCGTGGCGTCGACGGCAGCTGGTACTGCTGAGTCAGGTCGTAGTGCAGCGCGTTCGCCTGCAGCAGAAACAGCGACGCGAAGGAAGAGAAGCTGCCGAGCCTCAAGCCCCCGCCTGCGGTGAAGCCGACGCTGCTGGTGCCGTTGAGGACGACGGCCTCGACGGCGCTGGTCTGCCCCGTCTGCTTGTTCGTGTACGGCACCGTGACGGCGCTGCGGATCTGCGCGGGGGGCGAGTAGCTGACGCTGAGCAGCGCTGAGAAATACGAGCCGAACCACATCGCTCCACCAGAGAGCTGGAAGAGGTTGCCGCCGCTGGCGCTCACCCCCGCTGCGCGGGTAGCGAGATCGCGCCGGTAGCCGAGCGTCGCCCACAGGGTCCAGTCGTCCGCCAGATCCAGCCCGCCGCCCGCCGTCACGCCCAGGCTCCCCACGCGCGGATTGTTCGAGGTCGCCGTCGTCGCGCTGCCGTCGATCTCGACGCTGGCATCGTGCGCCGACGCAACCGTCGCCAGCAGCGCCGTCAAGAACGGAAACACGCGAGTCACCGCCGCCACGATCGCCCATTTCGCGTCCTGAAGGGGGGCAGGTTTGGCTTATAGAAGCGCGATGCACGTCGTGTTCATCGAGCCTCGCTTCCCTGCCAACCAGCGCCACTTCGTTCGCGCGCTGAAGGAAGTCGGCGCCACCGTCACCGCCATCGGCGAAGGCAGCAAAGAATCGCTGTCGGGCGAGCTCAAGGGCCAGCTGACCCACTATGAGCAGGTCGACTCAGTGGTGAACGAAGAAGCGGTGCTGAAAGCCGCCCGCTTCATTCACGGCCGGCACCGCATCGACCGCATCGAAGCCGTGGTCGAGGCCCACATCATGCCGACCGCGCACGTGCGCGACGCGCTGGGCATCCGCGGTACGTCAGCGAAGTCGGCCTGGCTGTGCCGCGACAAGCCGTCGATGAAAGAGCTGCTGCGCAAGGGCGGCATTCCCTGCGCGCAGTCGACCGCCGCGTCGTCGGTGGAAGAGATCATCGCCTTCGCGAAAGAGGTTGGCTTCCCGCTGATCTTGAAGCCGCGCGATGGCGCGGGCGCGGCGGGCACTTCGCGCATCACGTCGATGGCCGAGATCCCCGGCGCGGCGAAGGCGCTGGGCGTCGACCAGGGCCGTTCGTGCGCGGTCGAAGAGTTCATCGAAGGGCACGAAGGCTTCTACGACACGATTTCCGTCAACGGCCGCGTCGTCCACGACTTCGCGACGCACTATTACCCGAACGTGCTCGAGGCGATGCGGACACGGTGGATTTCCCCCCAGTTCATCACCACCAACCGCATCGATTCCGCTCCCGCCTACGAGGAGGTGCGCGCGATGGGCCAGAAGGTCATCCAGTTGCTCGACCTCGGCACCACCGCGACGCACATGGAATGGTTCTCGGGGCCGAAGGGCCTGAAGTTTTCAGAGATCGGCTGCCGGCCTCCCGGCGTGCGCGCGTGGGATCTCTACAACGTCGCCAACGACGTCGACCTCTACCGCGAGTGGGCGATGGCGCTGGTTCATCACCGGCCGGGCGCAAAGCTGTCGCGGCGGTTCGCGACCGGCATCATCGCGCTGCGTCCCGAGTGCGACGGCCACATCACCGGCTACGACGGCCTGGGCCGCATCGAGCAGGCGTTCGGCAACTGGATGATCGACGCGCACCTGCCGCCAGCAGGCACCCCGACGCAGGGCGTCTCGGCCGGCTACATGGCGAACGCGTGGATGCGCTTCAAGCACCCGGACTACGACGAGCTGCGCCGCATGCTGGATGCCGTGGGTCAGACGGTGAAGGTTCGCGCGCGATGAAAGGAGCATTGCTGGGCCCCCAACACGTCGTGTCGTCGGTGAAGACGGTGGTGCAGGCGCTGGCGCTGGATGCGCGGGTCGCGCTGGTCACGGCCGGCTGGCAGGAACGCGAAGACCAGGACGCCGAGCTTCACGAGCTGTTGGGCAAGAAGACGTTGAACCTGAACCTCTACAAGCGCGGCGAGCAGGTGTTCACCAGCGACCTGGAGTACCGGAAGCTTCACCGCGCCAAGCAGGATCACCTGCGCCAGCGGCAGGAATACTACCGGTACCGCATCAACCGCTTCGGTGACGCAGCGCTCGACATCGCTCGGCTTGCGGCGGGCAGCGCGTACGAGGAAGACGAAGCGCGCGTCTCGATCGAGAGCATTCGCAACTGCGACCTGGCGCACTTGAAGCACTGCCGCGAAGCGCGCGAAGAGTTCGAGCACCTGGCGAAGCAGAACGAGCGGGAATCGATCGCGAAGCACCGCGAGGAAATCGCCAACATTCTTCGCAGCACGAAGGTGCTCGTCATCGCGGGCGGCCACGTCGCCGTGCTGTTGAATCGCCTGCGTATGTTCGGCATCGCCGAGCTGCTCGACAACCAGATTCTCATCGCCTGGTCCGGCGGAGCGATGGTCACCGGCGAACAGGTCGTCCTCTTTCACGAGAGCCCTCCGCAGGGCCGCGGCGTGAGCGAGGTGATGGACGAAGGCCTCGGGCTTCACCACGGCATTCTTCCGCTGCCGAACCCGAAGATGCGCCTTCAGCTCGACAACCCGCTGCGGGTCGGCTGGCTCGCGCGCCGCAACGTCCCCAACCGGTGCATCGCCTTCGATCACGGCGAGTACGTGATGTTCGACAAGAAGAAGTGGTTCGGGGCGGTGGGCACGCAGTGGCTCAAGGCCGACGGCACGGTAACGCCCGTGTGGACGTCATGACGCTCGCCGTCGACACGCTCAAAGCCAGCAAGCCCGACCGCGCGGCGATTGACGCGTTCATGAAAGGTCGCGTCTTCCCGATCGTCGAGGGCGGCAAGGTCACGTTCGTCTTTCGCGGCAACGCCGAAGCGGTGCACCTCAAGAGCTGGGTCTACGGCCTGCCCAACTCACAGAACCTGCACCGCATCGACAACACCGACTTCTGGCACCTGACCCTCGACATCCCGCCGCGATCGCGCGTCGAGTACAAGCTCGAGGTCGTCCTCGAGGGTAAGGGCCACTGGATCGAGGATCCGCTGAACCCGTTTCGCGCGCGAGATCCTTTCGGCGCGAACTCGGTGGCGCACGGTGAAGGCTACGAGGTGCCCGAGTGGGCCAACCCCGACCCCGAAGCGCGCGCCGGCGCAATGGAAGACTGGGTGGTGAAGAGCACCGTCTTCAACGAGGTTCGCCACCTCAACGTCTACCTGCCCGCGCGGTACCGGAAGACGCGGCGCTACCCGCTGCTCTTCGTGCACGATGGCCACGACTACATGCGGTTCGCGAACCTGAAGATCGTGCTCGACAACCTGATTCACCGGCTCGAGATCCCCCAGATGATCGTCGCCTTCAGCAGCTCACCCAACCGCCTGGGCGAGTACGCCGACGACCCACGCCACGCGAAGTTCGTCACCGAGGAAGTGATTCCCGACCTCGAGGCGCGACTCCCATTGATCGGCACTTCGCGCACCCGCGCGCTGATGGGCGCAAGCTTCGGAGCGGTCGCTTCGCTCACCACCGCCTGCCGTTACCCCGGGTTCTACGGGCGGCTGCTGCTGCAGTCGGGAAGCTTCGCCTTCAACGACATCGGCACCCAGAACAAGCGCGGGCCGCTGTTCGAACCGATCATCTCTTTCATGAACACGTTCCGCGCCGCGCCAGTGCTGATGGCGGAAAAGATGTTCGTCAGCTGCGGCATGCACGAGTCGCTGATCTACGAAAACCGATCGCTGGTGCCGATGCTGCAAGCGACCGGCATCGAGCTCAAGTACGTCGAGGCGCGCGATGGTCACAACTGGGAAAACTGGCGCGATCGCCTGCGTGAAGGGCTGTCGTGGCTTTTCCCGGGTCCACTGATGATGGTCTACGAATGAAGTCTTCAAGGGGGCATTGAACGTGGCGTCTGTCACTCGAAACATCGGCCTGTCGCTGGGCGCCGACATCTGTTGGCCCATCTGCTTCGAAGAGATCATGAAGCGGCTGAAGCTGCGCATTCCGTGGAAGGGAGACACCGTCGACTTCAAGGTCGAGCGCGTCACCATCGAGCCCTTCGCGATGAAGCAGGCGGTAAAGTACGACGTCGTCGTCGACCGCCTCACCCACTGGTACGGCTCGACCCGCGAGTGGATCAAGAAGGGCGTGTTGATGGACGGGCTCTACGTCTTCAACAACCCGTGGGCCGTGCAGTCGATGGAAAAGCACACCAGCTACGCCGCGATGACGGCGCTGGGCATGCCGATTCCCGAGACGTGGATGGTGCCCCCGAAGTCGTACGAAGAGCTGCCCGACCTCAAGGTGACGCTGCGCCAGTACGCGAAGCTGTTCGACCTCGGCGAGGTCGGCAGGAAGATAGGCTACCCGATGTTCATGAAGCCGTACGACGGCGGCGGGTGGAAGGGCGTCAGCCGGATCAAGGACGAGGCGGCGCTGCGCAAGGCCTACGAAGAATCGGGCAAGGCGCTGATGCATCTGCAGAAGGCCGTCGAGCCGTATGACCGCTTCGTGCGCACCATCGGCTTCGGGCCGCAGACGACCTCGGTGCTCTACGACCCCGACGCGCCGCTGCACGACCGCTACACGATGCAGCGCAACTTCGTCTCGGACGCTGACTTGAAGGTCCTTCGCGACACGACCCTGACCATCAACGCGTTCTTCGGTTGGGAGTTCAACTCGTGCGAGGCGCTTCGCAAGGAGGGCGTCTGGTACCCGATCGACTTTGCCAACCCGTGCCCCGACTCGCAGGTGACCTCGCTGCACTACCACTTCCCGTGGATGGTGAAGGCGTACCTGAAGTGGTCGATTTACTGCGCCACCACCAAGCGGAAGATGCGCAAGGCGTTCGACTGGGAACCCTTCTACGACATCGCGCGGTTGCCCCTGCCCTACGCCGAGAAGCTCGACCGTTACGGCGAGCTCGCGCGCCAGCGGCTCGAGGCCGATCAGTTCGAAGAGTTCGCCGGCACGCACCTGGCCAACGTCGACGAGGTCGCGTGGGAATTCTTTGCGACCGACGCGGCGAAGGAAGCGATTCGCAAGAAGGTGACCGCGCTGTTCCCCGCCCACGAGGTCGAGCCCTTCACCGAGCTCTTCTTCAAGCGGATCCAGGCGTGGCGCGCTGACCAGGAAACCCCGAAAGCGGCGGTGAAGAAGTGAAGATGACCGGACGATGGTTCTCGAAGCGTCTGCAGCGCGAGGCGACCCTGGCGCGCTGGGGCCACTTCGGCACGCCGGTGCTGCTGTTCCCCACGGCCGGCGGCGACGCGGAAGAGGTGGAAAGGTTCCTGATGATGCAGGTGCTCGCTCCGTTCATCGAGGCGGGGAAGATCAAGGTCTACTCTTGCGACAGCGTCGCCGGCCGCGCGATGGTCGAACAGGAAGGCTCGCCGCAACACCGGCAGTGGCTCTTGAACCAGTTTCACCAGTACGTGAGGCACGAGGTGGTGCCCGCGATTCGCAAGGACTGCGGCAACCCGGGCATCGAGATCGTCTCGGCCGGGGCCTCGATCGGAGCCTTCCACGCCGTCGCCGCCGTCTGCCGCTTTCCCGACGTCTTCAGCAAGGCGATCGCCATGTCGGGCACCTACGACCTGCGCCGCTTCTTCGGCACCGACCACTTCGTCGACGACTACTGGGTCTCGTCCCCTGTTCATTTCGTCCCCACCCTGGCAGGGCCGCACCTCGAGAAGCTGCGCACCTGCTTCATCCTGATGGCCTCGGGAGAAGGAAAAGCCGAAGACATTTCAGAGTCCTGGGCGATGGCCCGGGCCCTCGGAAGGCAAGGAATCCCGAACCGGGTCGACAGCTGGGGCAAGGAAACGCCCCATGACTGGGTGACCTGGCGGGCGATGCTGCCGAAGTACGTGCAGGAACTCCTCGTCCGCTGAGTCCCGCATTCGTGCTTTGATCTTCCGTTCAGGGGGTCGTTTTGGCCGAGAACACGCGTTCGCATAAAGACGTGCCGTCCGATGGGCACGAGGGCAAGAGCCGCCGCGACTTCATGCGGGCGCTGCTGGCCGACCTACGGGCGCTGGAAAGGATGCTGGAAGAAGGGCGCTTCGAGAAGGGCGTGAAGCGCATCGGCGCCGAGCTCGAGCTCTTCATCACCGACAAGGCCTTTCAGCCAGTGGCCGGCGTGCTGCCGCTGCTCGACAAGCTCAAAGACCCGCACTTCACCACCGAGCTGGGCGCCTTTCAGATCGAGATGAACGCGGATCCGCAGGACTTCAAGACTGACGGCTTCGCGAAGATGGAGCAGCAGATCGTGACGCTGGTCGAGAAGAGCCGCAAGGCCGCTGAAGAGCTGAACTACCACGTGGTGATGACCGGCATCCTTCCGACCATTCGCAAGTCGGACCTCGGGATGTCGAACATGGTGCCGAGCCCGCGGTACCTCGCCCTGTCGAAAGCGGTGCAGGAACTTCGTGGGGGCGACTTCGAGTTTTCGATCAAGGGCCTCGACGAGCTCGTCATCGCGCACGACTCGGTGATGGTCGAGGCGTGCAACTCGTCCTTCCAGGTGCACCTGCAGGTCGACGCCGATCAGTTCGCCCGCCAGTACAACCTCGCCCAGGTCCTCGCCGGCCCGCTGCTGTCAACCGCGACGAACTCGCCGCTGTTGTTCGGAAAAAGGCTCTGGTACGAGACGCGCATCGCGCTGTTCCAGCAGGCGGTGGACACTCGCAGCAAGACGCAGCACGCGCGAGACCAGTCGGCCCGCGTTACCTTCGGCAGCCGCTTCGTCGATAAGTCGATCATCGAGATCTTCAAGGAAGACATCACCCGCTTCCGCACGTTGGTCGGCACGGACCTCGACGAAGACCCCCAGGCGGTCTTGAACCAGGGCAAGGCCCCGCAGCTCAAGGCGCTGCGCCTTCACAACGGCACCATCTACCGGTGGAACCGCGCCTGCTACGGAATCATCGACGGCAAGCCGCACCTGCGCATCGAGAACCGCGTGATGCCGTCGGGCCCGAGCGTCATCGACGAGGTCGCCAACGCGGCCTTCTGGTGCGGGCTGATGGTCGAGCTCAGCCACCAGTACGAAGACATCACCAGGCACATCGACTTCGATCACGCGCAGGGCAACTTCTACGCGGCGGCGCGTGAAGGCCTCGGCGCCCACTTCAGCTGGCTCGATGGCCGCGAGACGCTGGCCTCGAAGCTGGTGCTCGACGAGCTCATTCCCGCGGCGGAAGCAGGCCTGAGGCGCCAGGGCGTCGATGAGGGCGACATCAAGCGGTACATCGGCACCATCGACGAACGCGTGCGCACCGGCCGCACGGGCTCGCGGTGGTTCCTCTCGTCGCTGCAGGCGATGAAGGACAAGGGGTCGATGGGTGAAAGGCAGAACGCGCTGGTCGCCGCGACGGTGCAGCGGCAAGCGTCTCTGCGTCCCGTTTCCGAGTGGGAACGCGCGCGCCTCGACGAGGCCAGCACGCTGAGCCACAACTACATGCGGGTGGATCAGCACATGACCACCGACCTGTTCACGGTTCACGCCGACGACGCCGTCGACCTGGTGGCGAACCTGATGGGGTGGGAACGCATTCGCCATGTCCCCGTCGAAGACAAGAACCACAAGCTCATCGGCCTCGTCTCGTACCGCCAGGTGCTGCGCTTCCTCACCATGGGCGGAGCGACGAAAGATGCCGCCGTCTCGGAAATCATGAAGGCCGACGTCATCACCGTCACGCCCGAGACCTCGACGCTCGAGGCGATTCAGCTGATGCGCCGATACCGAATCGGCTGCCTGCCCGTGCTGCAGAACGGCCGGCTCGTGGGCGTCGTCACCGAAGAGAACTTCCTCAAGATCTCTGGCGACCTGCTCGAGCAGAAGCTGAAGGGTTAGGTCTTCATCCGCCAGCGTACATCGTGATGTCCGTCGCCGCAGCGAAGGCCATCTTGTGCGCCTCGTCCCAGTCGGCGTGGCGCACCATCACGTGGCCGTCAGACAGCAGGGTGTTCTTCCAGTTGCGGCGCTGGGTGCCGGGGCGCAGCAGCTGCTCTTCCACCACCCAGTGGCCGAAGCGCTTCAGGTAGTCGTTCAGGCCCGTGATGCGGGTGATCTTCCCCTGCCCCAGGGCCCGCTTGAAGATGATGCCGGCGTTGAATTTCCGTTCGGTCGAACCCTCGAACGCGTGCCAGCAGACGACGCGCGCCCACTCGCGAAAGAGGTCGACGTCGCCGGTGTAGTTCATCTGATCGACGAGGTGCGCTCCGCCGGGACGACAGCCGATTTCGCCGAAGACAGCCTCGCCTTTCGGGGTCAGGAACCACTCCATGTGCGTGAAGCCGTCGCCCATGTTCAGCGCCTTGAGCACCTTGCGGCCCAGCTGGATGCCCTGCCGCTGCCGGCTCAGGTCGCGCACGGTGATGATGACTGGGCTGATCCACTCGTTGCTTCGCGCGATCAGCGGCGGCGGCAGGTACGCGGCGCAGTTCTCGTACAGCGGCACGCCTCCGACACAGATGGTGTCGTAGGTGAACTCTTCGCCCTGAATGAATTCCTCGCAGCTGGCCTCGGTGACGTGCCGCATCACCTTCAGCACCTGCTCGAACTCAGCCGCTGACGAGACCTTGTACGTGTCCGCGCTGCCGGCGCCCGAGATGGGCTTCAGAATGAGAGGGAAGCCGATCTTCTCGGCCGCGGCGCGCGTCTCGGCCTCGGTGCGAACGCGGAAGGAATGCGGCACGCGCAGGCCGGCCGCCTTGACGCGTTCCTTCATCAGCTGCTTGTCGCGAAAGCCGGTGACGGTGTCGACGGACATGCCGGGAATGCCGAACTTCTCGCGCAGTCGGGCGGCGAGGATCTGCAGCGGCTCCCAGTTGCTGATGATGTGGTCGACGCGCTTGCCGCGCAGCCAGCCGCCGACGCGCTCGATGACGTCATTCTCGTCCATGATGCGCGGCACCTGCAGGTAGTCGGCGAGGTGCGGCTTCAAGCTCACCGGCAGGCCCGCGCGAGGCGCATCGCCGACACCGAGTACGTTGGCGCCGACCTCGGCGAGACCGCGGGTGTACTGCTGCATTTCCGGCGGGTACTGCGGAGCGAGGAACACGACGTTCATGGGCCTTTCAGAATAGCGCGATGTCCTGGCTCGACTCGGCCCAAGTCTTAGGGCTAGGTCTTGATTCATGAGAACCGTCGTCTTCGTCGCCCCCTACCCCGCCGCAGCCAGTATGCGTTTTGCCCGCTCGTACGCCGAGCTGAAGGGCGTTCGCCTGATCGGCCTGGTGCAGAAAGAGCCCCGCGGTGAAGCGGCAGCGCCGTTCGCCGACTTCGTGCATGTCACCGATGCGCTCGACCCGCGGCAACTGGTGATCGCGACTGAGAAGGTGCGCAAGAAGTACGGCGGCCTGCACCAGGTGGTGGGCGTGCTCGAGCCGCTGCAGGTGCCGCTGGCCGAGGTGCGCGAGCACTTCGGAATTCCAGGCACGGACCCGAAGACGGCGGACTTGTTCCGCGACAAGGCGCGGATGAAGGACGCGCTGCGGGCGGCCGACCTGCCCTGCGCACGGCATCAGCTGATTGCGTCGCTCGCCGACGCGGTGGCCTTCATCCAGAAGGTGGGCCTGCCGATCGTGATGAAGCCGCCGGCGGGAGCGGGCTGCAAGGCGACGTGGCGCATCCGGACGCTCGAAGAGCTGAAGGGCGCGATCGATGCCGTGCATCCCACCATGCAGAACCCGACGCTGGCCGAAGAATTCTTGAAGGGCCGCGAGTACTGCTTCGACACCATCACGGTGAAGGGCAAGGTGATGTTCGAGAACGTGTCGCGCTACTTCCCGGGGCCGCTCGAGGTCACCGAGAACGCGTGGATTCAGTGGGCGGTGATTCTGCCGCGCGTGTTGACGCCGGATCTCGACGACGCGCGAATCATGGGGCGGAAGGCGATCAAGGCCCTGGGCCTCGGCACGGGCTTTACGCACATGGAATGGTTCCGCCGCGAAGACGGCTCACTGGCGATCGGTGAAATTGCCGCGCGTCCACCCGGCGCGAACTTCGTCGAGATGATGGGCTTCGCGCACGACGCTGACATGTACAAGGCGTGGGCGCGGGCGGTGGCAGACAACGCGTTCGACGGTCCTTTCGAACGGAAGTACTCGGTGGGTTGTGCCTACCTGCGCGGCATCGGCAGCGGGCGCGTGCGCCGGGTCACGGGCGCGAAGGAAGCGAACGCGCGCGTCGGAAAGCTGGTGGTGAAGTCGAAGCTGCCGAAGGTCGGCCAGCCGAAGTCGGACCACTACGAGGGCGATGGCTACGTGATCGTGCGCCACCCCGACACGGAAGTGGTGAAGGCGGCGGTGAAGACGATCATCGAGACGATTCGCATCGAGTACGCCTGATGCTCGACCTCGACAGCACGCTGAGCTCCGTCGATGGGGTCTGTGACATCGAGGTGCATCGGCCGGCGTCAACGCCGCGCGGCTGGCTGTTGATTGAAGTGCCGCACGGAGCGACCCGCACGTCCGACTACGCGATGTTGTCGCGGCGGTTGAAGAGCGAGTTGCCGGCGCAGCTCGACCACTTCTTCTACGTGAACACGGACATCGGAGCGCCAGAAGGGGCGCAGTGGCTCGGTCGGTCTTTGAGCGCGTACGGCTTCGGCGTGGTGGTGGCGCGGTGCCTGATTCCGCGAACATTCATCGACACGAACCGGGTGATCACAAAGGCGACGGGCGGGAAGCTGGTCGACGGGATGACGCCGGCGGTGCCTGGCTACATCGGGAATGCGGGCGATGCGTCGATGCTGATCGTGATGCACAGCGTCTACCACGCGGTGGTGAGCGCGGCGTACGCGGCGGTGTGCGGGAAGGCGAACGGGCTCGCGTTGCAGCTGCACTCGTTTGCGCCGAAGTCGGTGAGCGTCGAGAAGACGGATGCGAGCATCGTGGAAGCGCTGCACGCAGCGTACGTGCCCGAGGTCTACGCGAAGTGGCCTGATCGGCCGGCAGTGGATTTGATCAGCGCGACTCCCGACGGGAGCTTTAAGTCGGCGCCGCATCTGTGCTCGGCGTTGCGAGCGGCGTACCTGGAAGCGGGAATCGTCGCGGAGGAGAACGCGACGTACCACCTGCACCCGTCGACGATGGGGCTGTTCTATGCAAAGGCGCACGCGGATCAGGTGCTGTGCGTGGAGTTGAATCGCGGGCTGCTGGCGGAACCGTTCGTGCCGTTCGGAGAGTCGCCGATCTCGGCTGAGAAGGTCGAACGGCTGGTGGCTCCGATCGGGCGGGTGCTGGGCGACGCGTTGGGTCAGCGCGGCTGAACGATCACCACTGAATCGACAGTGAGCCGGCGTCAGGCTTGTTGCTGGCGCTGTTCCCGGCGTCAGGCGGGCTGGGCCAGATCGAAGGCAGTCCCACGACATGCCCGAACTGCCGACCCGCGTCGCCCTGCGCGAGCGCCGCAGTCGCGACCAGGGCACCGGCGATGAGAATGATGAGCTTGCGCATGGGGCATGCAGTAACGCCCAGCCGCCCGAGAAACGCGAGAATCTGGCCGGCGCCCCCCCCCCGCGCGGGCGCCCCGCGGGCCCACGACCCCAAGTGACGTCCGTCGGTGCGTCGGTGCATCGGTGCGTCGGTGCGTCGGTGCGTCGGACCGTCGGACCGTCCGACCGTCGGACCGTCGGACCGTCGGACCGTCGGACCGTCGGTTTGCACGTGCTCCGGAGCGATCGTTGCACTGCGGGGAGGCGGGGGCCGGGTCGGATTTCCAAGTCGGCGAACCCACGGGGGAAAATCCAATGAGCAAGTACTCGAACACGGGGAGGGTCTGAACGATCGGAGACTGATCGTCCAATTGGCCAGATCCAACGCGGCGGAGCGAACCCGAATCGTGTGCGTTGGCGAAGCCCACTGCTGGGAGCGGAGACGTACGCCAGCAGCGCCGGCCGGGCCGGAACGTCACCCGTCTGCGCTCGCATCGACCTCAGCGCTTTGTTCTTCTCCGCCGCACCAACGCGAGCAGACCCGCTGCAATCAACGTCAGCTCTCCGCCGCTGCTGCAGCTGCAGCCCCCCGTCGTCTGATCTCCGCCGCCCGCTCCGGTTCCGCCGCCCGTTCCGGTTCCGCCGCCCGTCCCGACTCCGCCACCGACGCCCGCGCCGGGGCCACCGCCCGCGCCGAGGCCACCGCCGGCTGCGGTGCCGCCTCCCGAACCAGCGCCCCCTCCCGCGCCGGTGCCCCCGTCGGTCGTGAACGTCGTCGCGCAGCTTCCCAGCGAGTGTTCGAGCGCCCCGAACGCCACGTTCCCGGCGGCGGGCCGCGCGCGCGCGCAGTAGTCGTTCGGCACATCCGCGCGTGCCGGAACCTTGCCGATCAACGCCGACACATCGCCGTTGATCCGGAAATCTCCGCGCAGCGGCGCCGCGTACCAGCCCGCGAACTCACTGGGCGATCGCCCCGTCAGGTTCGAGCCGAGCGTGAGCCCGCCGTCGTTGCGCGACCGAATGATCGACGCCAGCACGTTGCCCGACGCTTCACCGCTGGTCGTGTCGAATCGGAAGTCGACGCCGCCCGTCGCGACCAGCGTGTTGTGGAGCACCTTCGTGTTCTTCGCGCGATTCAAATAGATGCCCACGTCCGAGCAGCTCGCGATCAGGTTGTTCCGCATCACGCCATCGGTGTGCTCGACGCTGCACGGCACCGCGACGTTGAAGGCGGGAGCACAGAACTGGTTGCCGGTGCCGCCGCCGCCGAACGAGATCCCGATGCGCGCGCCGCCGGTGGTGAGGTCGTAGGTGCAGATGACGAGGTTGCGTTCGACGAGGCCACGGTTGCTGCCGCTCTTCAAGAACAACCCGTAGCTAATATTGTCCCCCTGCCCTTTGTGGAAGTCGTGAATGAAGTTGCCGCGGATCACCCAGTCGTCGCCCGTGTCGATGTTGAGCTTCGTGGTCGGATTGCCGGTATTGCGCGGGTGGGAGTCGAAGATCTCGTTGCCCTCGATCAACCCCTGGTTCGGAATGTCGTAGCCGCCATCGGCCGCCGGGCTCGCGTTCACCTTCAGCTGGGCGTTGAAGTCGGCGACCCGCGATCGCAACAACTGAAACCCCGTCGCGCGCCCGGTGACGTGAAATGCGTGCTCACAGTCTTTGTCGACCGGACAGGTGCCCACGACATCGAGGCCGTCGAAACGCCAGTGCGACCCATTCACCTTGAACCCCTCGACCGTGTTGAGCCGGACCCGCGCCTTGAGGCGGTTCGTCGCGCGGACGGTGATCGGCAGCGTCGCGGTGCCGGACGCGTTGCAACTTGGACTTGCTGTGAAGTCGTAGGTACCGTCGGCGAGCACGATCTCGTCGCCCGCGACTGCCGAACCGATCGCCGCCTGCAGCTCTGCGGCGGTAGAGACATTCTTCGTCGCTCCGAGGGCCAGCATCACCAGCAGCAGGTTCGCCATCTGCGCGAGTCTACGGCCTTAGATCCGCGCCTACTTCTTCTTCTTCGCCCGCCCCTTCTTCACCGCAGGAGCACGCGCAGCCGGCTTGATGACGCGGGGCTTCTTCGTGGCCTCGAGCTCCGCGACACGCGCACCGAGCCGCTTCACTTCCGCCGAAAGCTGCGCGTACGAGTCACGCACGTGGCCGTTGAACACCTGCTGCCGGCCGAGCGCCTCGTTGATGAACATCTGGCACGTGGCCCGGAAGGCGCGCTTCGCGAGCACGACGGCGCGCCCGCCGACGCCGCCGCGGTGCGTCTCAATCGGCAGCGCGCGGGTCGGGTCGCTGTGCTCGGCCATCGCCTCGAGGTTGAACGCCAGGGGGTCGACCCGGGACTCGACGCCTTCGGGCCGATCAGAGTCCTCTTCGGCTCCGCCGAGCCCGCGTTCAGCGAGGCGTCCCTGGATTTCCTGCATCAGCCGTGCGGCCGAGATGTCTTTGCCGAGCAGTTTCATTTCGCCTTCCGGATGCGCTGAATCTCTTCGCGGAACGCGGCTACCACTTTCGGCCAGCGGAAGGCGCCCGCGTATTTCAGCGCCTGGTCGCGAAGCTGCGCCCCGCCCAGCGCCCGCACGGCCTCGACGTAGCTCTCAGAGGAATGCCAGGTCGCTCCGGCGCCGCTGCGCGCGACGTGCCCCGCGAGCACGCTCGAGTCCGCGTTCGCCAGCAGCGGCGTGCCCACCGCGAACGCCTCGAGCGCCAGCAACGACAGACTCTCGAACCGCGACGGAGCGACCGCCGCCATCGCCCCCGCCAACCCATTCCACTTGTCTTCCTCGCTGATTCGCCCGAGCACACGGACGCGCTCACCCCCGCCAAGATCCAGCGCTCCGCCTCCTGCGAGGACCAGCGTCGGAGCGTCGTGGAACGCGTTGACGAGCCCCCGGTGGTGTTCGACGAGCTCCTTCAGCCCCTTCCCCGTTTCCTGCCGGCCCACGTACATGAGGTACGGCCCGCGCAGCCCGTGCTTCTTAGCGAAGGCGTTGCGGTCGAGCGCCTCAGGCGGCTCGATGCCCACGCCGACGATTCGGCTGCGCGCCGCATTCGGGAAGCGCTGCTGAATCAGCTGCTGCTCTTCCAGCGTGTTGCACATCAGGACCTGCGGCCGTTCGAACACGTCGCTGAACGCTTCGAAGCGAAACGGCGGCTCATCGTGTGCCGTCGGCACCACCAGCGCCTTGGCCCCCACCAACGGCACGCCCCAGGCTGTCGGCGCGTAGAGGTAGGTGAAGAAGATGAACGCGTCGTACGCTTCGCGCGACTCGGCGATCGCGCGCAGCAGCGACGGCGCCCGCGGGCCCTGTTCCGCGATCCAGTGCTCTTCGGTGACGCGATCGTTCGGTCGGCTCAGAACGTCGTCCGACAACCGGTTGAACGCGCGCATCTGCCGCGGCGCCTCAGAACGAAAGCGTTGCACCCGCAGCGGGCCATCGCGCTCGGCGCCTTCCACCAGCGTGTTCGCCCACGTCAGGTGATCCGTCGCGCAGGTCGTCAGCACCGTCACGTCCATCTCGGCCGCCAGCTGCAGTGCGACCTGCCGTGCGTGCGACTCTGCTCCGCCGGTGATCTCTTCGCCGAAGCGCTGCACCACGATCGCCACCGACGGGCGGGTGTCTCGCCTGCCAATCCCTCGACTGGGCTCGCGATGAACGCCGAGCGCGACCTTCAGCGCCGCCTCGCTGGCCTGCGCCGACAGCGCCGCGACGCGCCGCTGCTGACCTTCGATGATCTTCCTCCGCATCGCGTCGTCTTCGGTGACCGCGACCACGAGTTCAGCCAACGCCGCGAAGTGCTTCGTGTCGAACACCACGCCCGCGCCGCCCATCGTCCACGGCACCGCTGCGGCTCCGAACGCGAGCACCGGAAGATCCGCCGCCATCGCCTCGATCAACGGCACGCCGAACCCTTCATGCTCGCTCATCGACACGTAGACATCCGCCTGCCGGTACGCGGCGACGAGCTCTCCGTGCGAGACCTTGCCGAGGAAGTCGACCCGCCCCAGCGCCGCGGCGCGCGCCTGCAGCCGCACGAACACCTGCTGCCCTTCCGCGTAGCCGCCGACCACGACCAACCGCGACGCCGGCCGCAACCTGAGCAGCTCGGCGTGAAGTGACAGTAGATCCTCGACCCGCTTGTGCGCGACGACGCGGCTCACCGAGAGAACGATGGGCGCTCCCGCCTCGAGCCCGCCGGCGGCCTGGTCCGCGTCGAACCGTGCTTCTTCCACGAACAACGGAACCAGGTGCACGTTGCGATGCCCGGCTTCGCGCAACTCAGCCACGTTCAGGTCGGACACGCCGATCGACAGCTCGACCGAGTCGGCCAGCGCCGCGAGCTGTGCGCGCCCGGAGTTCAACGCCTCCTCGAGCCGTGTGCCCGCGTAGAACCGCGCCGGGGTGATGTTGTGAAACACGACGCCGCGCCGGCAGTCGAGGTGCATCAACCGTCCGGCCCACTCGGACGCGATGCCGTGGTGGTAGAGGACGAGGTCGCCGCGCGCAGGCCGAAGCTGCGACGCGGGCTTCACCAGCGATCGAAGGTCTGAAGCCACCTCGCCCGCGTAGAGCTGACCTGAGAGCCCCAGCCGGCGCAGCAGCGCCTGGAATCCGACCGCGGCCTGACCCATCGCGTCGCCTAAGGTGAAATTCGCCAGGAGCTGATGAACTTCCATCGGCCCGGCTAACTACTACGACTGCGCTCAGGACAGGCGAAGCTCTGCGCTGCGCGCCTGAATGAAGGAGCCGTCGAAGGTGTCGAGCACGCCGTCCAGCAGCGCCACGCTCGTCGGGTCCATCTGCAGAAACTCTGCACCCAGGCCCGTCGGCGTCACCCGCGCGACGCGGCAGAACGCCTCGACCATGCGGGCGTCCTTCGCCGGTGCAAACTGCACATGAATCGTGCTCCCCAGCGGCGCCACGTTGTGCGTCGCGATGAACAGGCCCGCCTTCGACAAGTCCGACGCGTAGTCGACCTCGTACGGAGCGTCCGTCTTCTCGTGGTGCTGAACCAGGATGCGAACCGGATGACGGGTGTGCGCGCGGCGTTCAGGGCTCATGGGGGCGCGAACCATCGTCGCTTCCCGCAACGTGTTTCAAGGGGGGCGATGTAGGGCAACCGCGCCTATAAGCCCCGCGTGCGAATCGCGATGGACGCGTCGTTGTGGGACGAGCCGACCACCGGCATCGGCCTCTACACGCGCGCGCTGCACGCCGCGCTGACCACGAAGGGAGCGAAAGTCGAACGCTGGGGCGCCGCCAGATCCGGCGAGTTCCCGCGGCGCCGCATGTCGCGCACCCGCTTCTTCCTCGAGCAGGCGCCGAAGCTGCTCGTCAGGGAAGTGCCCGACGTCTTTCACGCGGTGAGCAACTTCAACCTGCCGCTGCAGAAGATCGCCGGCGTGAAGCTGGTGCTCACCGTGCACGACCTGATCCCGATGCTGCTGCCGGACACCGTGTCGACCGCGTTCCGTTGGCAGTTTCGGCTCTGGCTCGCGCGAAGCCTCAAGGTCGCCGACGCGGTGGTGTGCGTCAGCGACACGACGCGAACGAGCCTGCTCCAGCACTTCGACGCCGACCCCGCACGGGTTCACACGGTGCACAACGGCGTCGACCACGTCGAAGCGGTCGCGAAGCCTGATCGCACCACCGTGCAGTACCTCGACGCGCTGGGCCTGCCGCCTACCTTCTTTCTCTACGCCGGCGCGCTCGACGCGAGAAAGAACGTGGGCCTCGTGGTGCAGGCGTGCGATCGCCTTCGCGCCGCAGGCCACCACCCGACGCTGGTGATCGCCGGCCAGCCCTGGTTCGGCAGCGACGAACTCGAGCGCGAGGTGCACGCGGCCAGAGCGCGCGGGCTCGACGTCCGGATGCTCGGCTACCTCGCCGACCCGGTCTTCTACGCGCTGATGCGTCGGGCGGGCGTCTTCGTCTTTCCCTCACGCTACGAAGGCTTCGGCCTGCCGCCGCTGGAAGCGATGCACCTGGGCGTGCCGACCATCGTCTCGAACGCCGGCTCGCTGCCGGAAATCTGCGGCGACGCGGCGGTGAAGGTTGACCCCGCCGACGACCACGGGCTCGCGTTCGAGCTGCTGCGCCTGCTCGAAGATCCAGCAGCACGAAAAGCGCTGGGCAAGAAGGGCCAGGCGCGCGCGGCGGCGTTCACGTGGGAAGCCGCGGCGACGAAGCTGCTCAAGATCTACGGGTAGCCGCGCCAGACCCAGATCAGCGCATCGGCGAGCGTCGCTCGATACGCCTCGCTTGCGCAGTGACCCAGCGTCTTCGCGAGCACGTACCGCCGGTGGTAACCCTTCGCGAGCAGCGCCGCCGACATGCGGTTGTTCGCCATCACCCAGTTGTGGTGGCCGCTCTCGGGCGCGCTGTAGCCATTGTCGAGCTCGTTCACGTTGAGGAAGGCGCGAAGCGGCTTCACGGGCGAGTTGGTGATCAGCTGGAGGCTCGAGTGGTATTCCCACGCGCCCAGCGGGTAGATGGGCGACTCGGGCTGGCCGCTGTTCTGCTGCGCGACGAAGGTGCCCGAGTAGCTGACGACGCGGCGGAAGAGGTCGGGGCGGAACCAGGCCATCGTGTACGCGGCCGCGGCGCCCGAGCTGCAGCCGTACGCGGCGCGCCCTTCGGGATCGTTGGTGAAGCCGAGGTTCGGATACGCCGCTTTGATCGCTGGGTTGCTCAGCACGGCCGGCAGCACCTCGAGCTCGATGAAGCGGGCGTAACGGTCGGACAGCGTGTCGTACTCGAGGCCGCGCTCGCTGCCCTGCGCGTCGTTGCCGCCGTTCTGCACCCCGATTGCGATGAACGGAGGAATCTTCCGCGCCGGGTTGGTCGCAATGGTGAGGTTGTCGAGCGCGAAGGCGATCTCGTTGATCGGCCCCGGCCCATCTTGAATCACCAGAATCGGCGCCTTCGTCCCATCGACGTATTTCGCCGGCACGTACACCCGGATGTTCCGGGTGAGCAGGCGCGGCTTCGCGGGGTTCAGCGTCGGGTCGCCGCCGTCGAAGATGCTCGACTTCGTCGAGTCCATCGTGAAGTTGAAGAACTTCCCCTTCGGGTTGCCCTGGTCGGTGAGGTCGGGCTGCGTGGTGAACGGCGGCATCACCATGAAGTCGCCGTCGCCTTCGGTGCCGACGTCGGGCTTGCCCGCATCGAAGCCCGCATCGGCTCCGGCATCCACTGGACCCGCGTCCACGCCGCTGTCGGGCGTGCCTGCGTCGGGAACCCCTGAGTCCTCGACGATGACGCCCGCGTCGAAGCCGCTGTCGGGAATCGCAGCGTCAGGCGGAGAGGTGATGGCGCCGCCGCAGCCCACGAGGAAGGCGAGTGCAGCGAAGCGGAGTGCGCGCATGCGCCGCAGACTACTCGACGGTCAACCAGCGTACCGTGCGATCCGAGCCAGCGACGCCCAGGCGACCCGCTTCATCGAAGCCAAGCGCGAGCACGTCACCGGCGTGCAGGCGGAGCTCGACATGTAGAGCGGCCGACCCGGTGCTCCAGACGTAGACCGCGCCATCGTCGGCGCCCGCCGCGATCCACTGGCCGTCGCGGCTGAAAGCGAGCGCTCCGACGCCATCGGTCGAAGCCACCAACTGGGCGTTCGCGACGCCGGTTGCGACGTTCCACAAGGTCACCCGCCGGTCATCCCCCCCCGAAGCCAGCGTCTTGCCATCGGGGCTGAAGCGAAGAGCGCCAATCGCGCCGTCGTGGCCTTCGAGGCGGCGGAGCTGCTTCCCCGTCGCCGCTTCGACGAGTGAGACGTACTTGTCCGCGCGCCCGATCGCGAGTGTCGAGCCGCCGAAAGCGAGCGCGTTCACCAGCGTGTCCTTCTCGCGAAAGATCTCGCGGCCGAACTCGAGGCTCCACAACACGAAGGTGCCGTCGTCCGTGCTCCACGCCGCGCGCAGCCCATCGTCCGACACCGCGACCGCGCGCACCTTCCCTTCCGACTGCTCGAGCACGCGCGCCTTCGCGTCGTCGCCCCAGGTGAGCACCTGCCCGTCATCGCTGCCTGAGATCGCGACGTGCGCGGAGGTAGCAACGGCGGTGACGGGAAGGGAATGGGCCGCTCCTGAAACGGCGAGCGCATTCCGCGCGCCAACCAGCCGCATCACCTTCGCGTCGCGGAAGCCGATCACCACTGTGCCATCGGGCGCCATCGCGGCAGACGTGGGCTCCATCCCGAGCTCGGGCAGCACCGGCGCGCGGCCGTCGGCGGGCCACTGCCACGCCTCCAGCGATCGGCCCTTCGTCGCGAGGTACAGGTCAGGCCCATCGGGGTTCGAAGGATCCGCCGCGAGCGCGGTGATCCCCGAGCCGAAGCCAGACAGCCGCGCCACTGGCCGGCCCTGGACCCACGCCCGAACGGTGCCGTCGGCGCTGCCCGAGACCAACGGCCACGTGCGCGTCGACGCGAGCGCAGTCACATCGTCGAGGTGCCCCACCCACTTCGGAGCCCCCGCTTCGTTCACCAGAAACAGGTTCCGTTCGAGCCCGACCACGAGTCCCGCCGGCGTCCACCGCATCGCCGTCACCGGACGATCGAGCTTGATGACGGGTTCCCTGCCCGGCTCGAAGACGCGCACGCCATCGCGGCCGCTGGACGCGAGCGCGGAGCCTGCCGCCAGCGACCTCACCGGCCCATCGTGCTTCGCCACCCGCAGCGTCTCTGGGGTGTCGCGCTTCCAGCTGCGCACTTCGCCATCGCGAAGGCCCGCGTAGAGGGTGAGCCCGTCTTCAGCGGCTGCGATCGACAGCGGCTGCGCGGGAAGTGGAACGCTGGCGATTTGCTGCTTCGTCCGCGGATTCCACGCGCGAAGGGTGCGGTCGTCCCCGCCCGTGACGAGCACGTCGTCGTCCGCGAACACCACGGCCTGCTGCCAGCCGGGGCCACAGGGCAGCACGGCCGTCTCTTTCCCGTCTGCGTCGTAGATCGTCACGCCGCCCAGCGTCGCGCACGCGACGAGGTCACCCCGCGCCGCGATCGCTGCACACCCATTTGGCACCACCACCGACCACGCCCGTCGCGGAACCCCAGAGAGCCGCGTCAGCGCCGCCACGCCCCGCCCCAGCGGAACATCGGCCAGCGCCTTTGCCTCTTCGACCCGCGCCGCCGCACCGACGACGTCGCCTTCGTCCCACGCCGCCTGCGCGCGCTCGGCCACGACCTTGGCCAGCACCGCGCGAGAACCTTCGGCTGCCCTGTCGCCCAACTCGATCGCACGGTCCGCGGCCCGTTGAGCCCCCCACCAGAGCAGCAGCGAGACGCAAAGGCCCAGCGCCAGCGCACCGACCGCGATCAACAGCCCCTTCGGCCGCTTGCGATCCACATGCACACCGAGCGCGAGGTTCAGCGCCTCGGCCAGCTCGACCGCCGAGGCGAACCGCTTCGCTCGATCGCGCTCGAGCGCCTTCATCGTCACGGCAATCAGCTCGGGGGGCGCCTTTCTTTCTTCTGCAGCAATGTCGGGCACGGGCGAGGTCGTCACCGCGGCGAGCAGCTCGGCGTTCGTCTTCCCCTCGAACGGCGTGCGGCCGGTGAGCAGCTGGAAGAGCATCACGCCCAGCGACCAGACGTCGCTCTGCGCGTCCATGTGCTCGACCTTGCCGTGCGCCTGCTCAGGGCTCATGTACCGGGGCGTGCCCATCGCCTGGCCGGCCATCGTCTGGCTCGCGGTGCGGGCTGCGCCTTGCCCCAGGGTGCTGGGGCGATCGCCGAGCGTCGTCCCGGGGGTGCTGCCGTCGACGCGCAGCGGAACGTCGGTCATTCCCTGCGCGCGGGCGAGGCCCCAGTCGACGACCTGCGTCTGGCCGAAGGAGCCGACCATCACGTTGTCTGGCTTGAGGTCGCGGTGAATGACCCCGCGCGAGTGGGCGAACGCCACCGTCTGCACCACGTCGAGCAGGTGCGGCATCAGGCTCAGGCGTTCTTCCAGCGACGCGCAGCCATCGAGCGCGTCGGCGAGCGTGCGGCCCTGCACCCGCTTCATCGCGTAGTACAGCGAGCCGTCGTTTCGCTTTCCGAGCTCGTAGACGGGGACGATGCCCGGGTGCTCGAGCTGCGCGGTGATGCGGGCCTCGCGCAGGAAGCGCTCGGCGATCGCGGTGGCGTACGAGTCGCCGCGCTGCGAGAGCTCGGGCAGCATCTGCTTGACGGCGACGTCGCGCTCGAGGTGCGCGTCGCGGGTCAGCAGCACGCGGCCCAGGCCTCCGCGGCCGAGCTCCTTCTCGGCGCCGTTCTCGCCCAGGGGTAGGAAGCGCCCGGCCGGCTCGAAGGGCAGCTCTTCCCCTGGCGCGGTCTCGGTCGACGGGCCTGTTTTCCGGGCGAGCACGCTCGGAAGGGTCCCGCCCAGCTCGTCTTTCTCGGCCACTTTAAGCGCGCTTATACCCCGCCACTGCTGGCGATTTTATTGAAGAGATCTTCTGTAGGGGTCGCCCGTTTCACCTCGACCCATGAACCGAACGACGACATTTCTGGTGATTGCTGCTGCCCTCGGGCTGGTGGCGCTGGTGGTGAAGCTTCCCGGGCCGACCGCGGCTCCGCCGGCTCCCGTCGTCGAGCCGGTGAAGGTCGCCGGGCAGGACCCGGCGCCGCCGCCCGGGCCGGACCTCAAGTCGACGCCGGGCTCGCTCACTCTGACGGGCAGGCTCTCGCACCCCTACGTCACCCCGGGAACGTCGGACGTCTTCCTGAGCGTCGACGTCAGCGCCGTCGACGTGCCGGGTGCCACGCGCGCCCCGGTGAACCTCTCGGTGGTCATCGACCGTTCGGGGTCGATGTCGGGGGCGAAGATTCGGCATGCCCGCCAGGCCGCGCTGGCGCTGGTGGATCAGCTGGAAGCGACCGATCGGTTGTCCGTCGTCCACTACGGCAGTGACGTCGTCGTCTTTCCCGGCACCTTCGTCACCCCCGACAACAAGCGCCGCCTCAAGTCGTTCATCTCGCGCATCCAGGACGAGGGCGGCACCAACATCTCAGACGGCCTCACCGCCGGCAAAGCGCAGCTCGACAAGGGCCGTTCAGACTTCTCGGTGAACCGCCTCATTCTTCTTTCCGACGGGCAGCCGACGGTCGGCATCACCTCGCCCGCGGCGCTCGCCAAGCTGGCGCAGCGCTTCCACCAGGACGGCACGACGGTGACGAGCATCGGCGTCGGCATCGACTTCAACGAAGACCTGATGCAGCGGCTCGCCGAAGTGGGCGGCGGCAGCTATGCGTTCCTGCAGGACTCGACCGCCATCGCCGGCATCTTCGCCCGCGACCTCGCCCAGGCCGGGGCCCTGGTGGCCCGCGACGTCACCCTGCAGCTCACGCTTCCCGCGGGCGTTCGCTTCGGTGAGGTGCTGGGCCGCCCCGCGACGAGCAACGGCAGCACCGTGGTGATTCCGATGCCCGACTTTTCCGCCCGTCAGGTCGAGAAGCTGGTGGTGCGCGTCAGCGTCCAGGCGCCGGGCCTGGCGAACCAGGCCGTCGACGTCGCGGCGATGAAGCTCAACTACAGCGACGTGCTCGCCGGCCAGGGCGCCGACGCCGCGCTGAAGCTGGCCGCGCTGGTCACCGCGGATTCGTCTCTCGCCCAGTCGCGCCGCGACAAGGACGCCGTGGTCGCCGCCACCCGCGCGCAATCGGCGATGAACTACCGCCGTGCCGCGGGCTTCCTCGAGAAGGGCGATGGCAGGCGCGCCACCGAAGAGCTGAAGAAGAATGAGCTTCTGTTCGACGACGTGGCGCCGTTCGCAGGCGGCGAGCTCGACAACGACCGCGCCCAGAACAAGGAGTTCTTCGGCCTCACCACCGCCCCCGCCGCGGCCGCGCCGGAAGCCCGGTCGGCCAACACCAAGGCGATGAAGGTGCAGTCGTTCAAGAGCAGCGGCTACGGCGCGTCGGTCTATTAACTGCGCTAATTTCCAAGGCGCTGTAGGCGCAGTCTTGCTTGACCGGGCACGTGCATTTGCTTCAGTACGCGGCCCCTATGGCAAACCAGAACCTCACCACGAACAAGCATCTGCTCACCTGGGTCGAGCAGATGTCGAAGATGTGCCAGCCCGACAACGTCGTCTGGCTCGACGGCAGTGAAGAAGAGAAGAAGCAGCTGACGGAGCTCGCGGTGTCGAAGGGGATTCTGATTCCCTTGAACCCGACGAAGCACCCGAACAGCTACCTTCACCGCTCGAACCCGAACGATGTCGCGCGGGTCGAGCAGCTCACCTTCATCTGCTCGAAGACGAAAGACCTCGCGGGCCCGACCAACAACTGGATGGCGCCCGACGAGGCGTACGCCAAGCTCACCGGGCTCTTCACGGGCTCGATGAAGGGCCGCACCATGTACGTGGTCTCGTACGTGATGGGGCCGCTTGGCAGCGAGCACAGCAAGGTCGGCATCGAGCTGACCGACTCAGTGTACGTGGCGCTGAACATGCGGATCATGACCCGCATGGGCAAGCAGGCCCTGGACACGCTGGGCGACAAGGACGACTTCAACCGTGGCCTGCACTGCACGGGCGACCTGAACCCTGACCGCCGGTTCATCTGCCACTTCCCCGAAGACAACACGATCTGGAGCTTCGGCTCGGGCTACGGCGGCAACGCGCTGCTCGGCAAGAAGTGCCTCGCCCTTCGCATCGGCAGCTACCTCGGCCAGAAAGAAGGTTGGCTGGCCGAGCACATGCTGATCCTCGGCGTCGAGAACCCGGAAGGGCAGAAGACGTACGTCGCGGCGGCATTTCCCAGCGCGTGCGGCAAGACCAACTTCGCGATGATGATTCCGCCCAAGCGCTTCACTGGGTGGAAGGTGTTCACCGTCGGCGACGACATCGCGTGGCTGCGCGTCGGCAGCGACGGCCGCCTGTGGGCCGTGAACCCCGAGAACGGGTACTTCGGCGTCGCGCCGGGCACCAACTGGGCAAGCAACCCGAACGCGATGAAGTGCATCGCGAAAGACACCATCTTCACCAACGTCGCCGTCACCAAGAACGGCGAAGTCTGGTGGGAAGGCATGGACGGCGAGGTTCCGGAAGAGCTCACCGACTGGAAGGGCAACCCCTGGAAGAAGGGAAGCGCCGAGAAGGCCGCGCACCCGAACAGCCGCTTCACGGCCCCCGCCAGCAACAACCCGATGCTGTCGACGCACGTGAATGATCCCCAGGGGGTGCCGATCTCGGCGCTCATCTTCGGAGGCCGCCGCAGCACCACGATTCCCCTCGTGATGCAGTCGTTCAACTGGCGTCACGGCGTGTACCTGGCCGCGACGCTCGCGTCCGAGACCACCGCCGCCGCGACGGGCAAGACGGGCATCGTCCGCCGTGACCCGATGGCGATGCTGCCCTTCTGTGGCTACAACATGGGCGACTACTTCCAGCACTGGCTGCAGATGCAGAAACGCATGGTCTTCCCCCCGAAGATCTTCTGCGTGAACTGGTTCCGGAAGGGGGCAGACGGCAAGTTCCTCTGGCCCGGCTACGGCGACAACATGCGCGTCCTCAAGTGGATCGTCGATCGCGCCCACGGCACGGTCGGTGGCCACGAGTCGCTGTTCGGCTGGGTTCCGAAGGCCGGCCACATCGACTTGTCGGGGCTCGACATCCCGCCCGAGCAGGTCGACGCCGCGCTCGCGATCAACGAGGGCGAGTGGCGCACCGAGCTCGAGTCGCAGACAGAGTTCTTCCAGCAGTTCGGCGACCGGCTGCCGAAGGCGCTCGAGCTCAATCGCCAGCTGTTGCTGTCGCGGCTCGACTGACGTCGTCGAGGCGCTTTTGCAGGTAGGCCCGCTCGCGCGCATTCTTCACCAGCGCGAGTGCGGCCCGGTACGCGTCGGCAGATTCCGAAAACCGCGATGCGCGCCGAAGCAGATCCGCCTGGGCCGCCGGCAGCAGGTAGTAGCCGGCGAGCTCAGGCTCCTGCCCCAACCCCTCGAGCAGCTCGAGCCCCGCTTCAGGCCCCTCGGCCATCGCCACCGCAGCGGCGTGGTTCAGCGCGACGACAGCCGTCGGCTGCGCTCGGAGCAGGCGCCCATAGAGAAGGACGATCTGCCGCCAGTCGGTGTCTTCAGCGCGGCGGGCCTGGGCGTGCAATGCGGCGATCGCTGCCTGCAGTTGATACGGCCCGGCGCGACCGAAGGTGATCGCATGGTCGAGCAGCGCTGTGCCTTCTTCCACCTGGCTTGCGTTCCAGCGCGAACGATCCTGCTGCTCGAGAGGAATCAGGTCGCCGGCGCCATCGATGCGGGTCGAGCGTCGCGCGTCGTGAAGGAGCATCAGAGCGAGCAGGCCGAGCACTTCTGGTTCAGCTGGCATCGCTTCGGCGACCAGCCGCTGCAACCGAATCGCCTCGCAACACAGGTCGGCGCGAACGAGCGTGTCGCCATCGGTTGCCGCGTAGCCTTCGTTGAACACCAGGTAGACGACGGCCAGCACGGCCCCGGTTCGAGAGGGCAGCGCGTCGCGGTCGGGTACTTCGTACGGAATCCGCGCGTCGCGAATCTTCTTCTTCGCGCGCACCAACCGCTGCGCCATCGTCACGTCGTCGGTGAGGTACGCCCTGGCAATTTCCACCGTCGACAGGCCGCACAACGTCCGCAGCGCAAGAGCGACCTGGGTCTGCGGCGCGAGCGCAGGGTGACAACAGGTAAAGATCAGGCGAAGCAGGTCGTCGGGAAGCGGGCCCACTTCCGGTGCTTCGGGCGCGGCGAGCTCAGGCAGGTCCTGCGCGATGACAGGTGAGGTCCGCTCGCGCTTGCTGTGGTTGAAGCCCAGGTTCCGCGCCACGGTGGTGATCCACGCGCCGGGGTTGTCTGGAAGTCCGTCGACGGGCCACCGCTCGATGGCACGCAGCAGCGCGTCCTGCAGCGCATCCTCGGCGAGCTGAAAATCGCCGAAGACGCGAATGAGCCCCGACAGCACGCGCCCCGATTCCTGGCGGAAGACGCGCGTGATGTCCTGGGGTGTGGCCGGCACGGCCCTGCAGTCTACGAGGCCGGGAACTCCATGATCGGCCGCACTTCGATCGAGCCGTCATGAACGCTGGGAATCTTCGTGGCCCACTTGATCGCCTCGTCCAGGTTCTTCGCGTCGATCATGTAGAAGCCGCCCAGCTGCTCTTTCGTCTCGGCGAACGGGCCGTCGACCGTCTGGACCTTGCCGTTGCGGACGCGAACCGTGGTGGCGGTGCTGATGCCCTGAAGCGCCTCGCCGGCAAGCTTCGCCTTCGACATCGCGAGCTCCTTTTCGAGGGCCATGTAGTCGGCAAAGGACTTGTTCTGCACGTCGGGCGGGGCGGAATTGTTGGCGGCTTCGTTCGAGTAGATGAGGAGGAGGTAGCGCATTGGGGTGACTCCGGTTGAAAGCGGGAGGTGAATTCCCCCCGTTTGAAATCACGACAAATGGGCCTTGTCCGGATCGACATCGATTTTTCGATTCTTTTCCGCCCCCTTGTTCCAGTGACTTAGCCACACGAAATCCTTCTGGCGGCCCCGAGGCAGACCCATCAGTTCGGCAGTGTTCGAACCATGACAATCAAGCCCTGTTGGTCGGAATGGATGGTTCGGACGCCGCGTTACGGCCCCATGAGCAACGCCGTGCTGCTCGCAGGAATCGCAGCCTCCGCCGCGATGATGGTGCGCAGCACGCACCGGCGCCGCGCGTACTTCGAAGAGACGCACACCGAGTTTCAGAGCAAAGGGCTGCACCAGCGCCACGACGGCCTGCGCATCGCGCAGCTGTCTGACATTCACATCGGCCTCTCGACCCCGGCAGCCCGCATTCGCGCGGCCGTCGAGGCGGTGAACAAGGCGAAGGTCGACCTGGTGGTGCTCACCGGCGACTACGTCACCAACTCGATGCGCCCAGTGCCGAGAATCTCGCACCTGCTCGGCGGCCTGATCGCGCCTGTCTTCGCGGTGCTCGGAAACCACGACCATTGGGTCGACGCGAGCGGCGTGGCGATGCACCTGCAACGCGTCGGCTGCACAGTGCTCAGAAACGAGCACGCGGTGTTCGAGGTGAAGGGCGCGCCGCTGCACATCATCGGGGTCGACGACGAAAGGTCCGGCCATGACGACGTGGTGGCCGCCTTCGCGGGGCTGCCGACGAAGGGCTCGCGGCTCGTGCTGACCCACATGCCGCCGACGGTGCGGAAGCTGCCGAAGAATGCGGGGCTGCTTTGTTTGTCAGGCCACACGCATGGCGGGCAGATCGAGCTCGGCCGGCTGACGAGCAAGGTGTTCCATCGCCTCGGCCAGCCGTACGTGCGCGGCATGCACGAGGTGAACGGCAACTTCCTCTACGTGAACCGAGGCCTGGGCTACGGCATCGGCGGAGCGGCCCTTCGCCTGGGTTCCCGCCCCGAGGTCTCGTACTTCACGCTGCGTCAGCCCACGACCCACCACACCAGCTCGCCTTCGGGCCGCAAGCGCTGAATCGGCAGGTCGCCCGGCTTCCCCATCGTCTTCGCGACGATGTCTTTCTTGTCGGGGCCAGCGAGGACCCAGACCCGCTTCGCCTTGTTGATCAGCGGCAACGTGAAGGTCATTCGGCGCGGCTCGGGGTTCATCGCCACCAGCCGCGTCGTCTCGTTCAGCGCAGGCGAGCCGGGGAACAGCGACGCCGTGTGGCCGTCGTTGCCGATGCCCAACAGCACCAGGTCGAGCACTGGCACGCCGTCTCTCTGTTCCTTCACCCGCGCGCGAATCAGGCTCTCGTACGACGTCACTTCGCCCTGCTCGGCCGGCATTGCGTGGGCGGTCACCTTTCCCTTCCCGAGGTGATCCAGCAGCGCGGCCTTCACCATTCCGAAGTTCGAGTCGGGGTGCTCGGGCGGCACCGCCCGTTCATCGCCAAAGAAGAGCTCGACCTTCGGCCATTCGATCAACGGAGTCATCGCCAGCGACTGGTAGAGCAGCTTCGGCGTGTTGCCGCCCGACAGCGCGAGGGTGAAGGGCGTGTGCCACGTCATCTCGATCGCGTCGATCAGCGCGCCCTCGACGAGCTCGACCAGCTCTTTCAGGTCGGCAGCGGTGATGATCTTCATTGCGTGTTCCACCCTCCGACGTCCTCGACCAGCTTGTCGGCTTCGACCGGGCCCCAGGTGCCCGGCTTGTAGAAGTAGAGCGGCGACGGGCCGTGAATGACGGGGTCGACGATCGCCCACGCCGCCTCGACCACGTCCTGGCGCGCGAACAGCGTCGCGTCGCCGTCCATCGCGTCACCCAAAAGCCGTTCGTACGCATCCATCGCCTTCGGGCCCTTCGCGTCGTCGACCACGCTCAGCTCCACCGGGCGCCCAGTCATCCCCTCGCCCGCCGCCTTGGCACGCGCGCCCATCGCAATCACCACAGTGGGGCTCAGCTGAAACCGCAGGTAGTTGTGCTCGTTCGGGGCGACCTTCTCGCTGAACACCACCTGCGGCGCGGCCTTGAGCTCGACAAACACCTCAGTCATCGTCTTCGCCAGGCACTTACCGGCGCGCACGTAGAAAGGCACGCCGTCCCACCGCCACGAGTCGACGCGCAGCTTCAGCGCCGCGTAAGTGCCCATGTGCGAGTCCTTCGGCACGCCTTCCTCGTTCCGGTAGCCCTCGAACTGCCCGCGCACCAGCCCCTTCGGGTCGATCGGGCGCACGTTCTTCAGCACCTTGGCCTGCTCGTCGCGAATCGCCTCCGCGTAGGTCGACGACGGGGCTTCCATCGCCAGGTAGCTGATCACCTGCAGCAGGTGGTTCTGGATGACGTCGCGAATGACGCCAGTCTCTTCGTAGAACTTGCCGCGGCCTTTCACTCCGAAATTTTCGGCGAGGGTGATCTGCACGCTCTCGACGTACTGCCGGTTGAAGATCGGCTCGAGGAAGGCGTTGGCGAAGCGGAAGTAGAGGATGTTCTGCACCGCTTCCTTGCCGAGGTAGTGGTCGATGCGGAACACCGACTCTTCCGGGAAGCTCTGGTGGAGCACCGCGTTCAGCTCTTTCGCCGAGGCTAGGTCGCGGCCGAAGGGCTTCTCGACGATGACGCGACCGTTCTCGGTGAGTCCCGCTTTCGCGAGGTGGTCGACCACCACGGGGAACATGCTCGGGGGAATCGCGAGGTAATGGGCGGGGCGCTTCGCGGTGCCCAGCGCCGCCTTGATCTTGGCGAACGTTTCCTGCGCGTGGTAGTCGCCGTCAACGTAGTGCAGCTTTTCAGAGAGCTTCGGAAACGCCTTCTCGTCGACGCCGCCGTTCTCGCTGACGCTCTTCCTTGCGTGCTCGACGAACTGCTCGCGGTTGATGCCCGACCGGCCGACACCGACGACCGGGAAGTCGAGCCTGCCGTTGCGCGCCAGGGCCTGAAGCGCGGGGAAGATCTTCTTGAAGGCGAGGTCGCCGGTGGCGCCGAAGAACACCAGCGCGTCCGAGTGGTGGCGCTTCACTTCTTCTCCGTGTGGCCGCCGAAGCCGAACCGCATCGCCGACAGCACCTTGTTCTGAAACTCGTCTTCCCCGCGCGAGGCGAAGCGTTCGAACAGGGCGGCAGTCAGCACGTGCGCGGGAACTGCTTCGTCGTTGGCGGCGGCGATCGTCCACCGGCCCTCACCCGAATCTGACACTTTGCCGGCGAAGCTCTCGAGGTTCGGCTGGCTCACGAAGGCAGCGGCGGTGAGGTCGAGCAGCCAGGAAGAAATCACAGAGCCGCGCCGCCAGAGCTCGGTGATCGAGCCGAGGTCGAAGTCGTACTGGTAGTGCTCGGGGTTGCGCAGCGGCGTCGTCTCGGCGTCCTTCTCGTGGTGCGCCTTGCCGATGTTCGCCTTCTTCAAGATGTTCAAGCCTTCGCCGAACGCCGCCATCAGCCCGTACTCGATGCCGTTGTGAATCATCTTCACGAAGTGCCCCGCGCCGGCGGGGCCGCAGTGCAGGTAGCCGAGTTCGGCCGTGCCTCCCAGCTTCTCGCGGCCCGGTGTCGGCGCGATCGAGCCCTTGCCGGGTGCGAGCGTTATGAAGATCGGATCCAGCCGCTTCACCACGTCCGCCTCGCCGCCGATCATCAGACAGTAGCCGCGGTCGAGCCCGAACACGCCGCCGCTGGTGCCCATGTCGAGGTAGTGCAGGCCGAGGCTGGCGAGCCGCTTCGCCCGCGAAATGTCGTCGTGGTAGTGCGAGTTGCCGCCGTCGATGATCGTGTCGCCCTTCTCGAGCAACGGAATCAGCTCTTCGATCGACGCGTCGACCACTGCGGCTGGAACCATCAGGCACAGCGTCCGCGGCTTCTGTAGCTTCTGAACGAAGTCGGCGAGCGACGTCGCACCGGTGGCACCTTCTCTTGCGAGGGCCGCCACCGCGTCAGCGCTGTGGTCGTAGACGGTGCAGGTGTGACCGCCCCGCGTCAGGCGGCGAACCATGTTGGCGCCCATTCGCCCCAGACCAATCATCCCGAGCTGCATGTGTGCTCCCTTTCGAAGAGGTCGTACCGGTGTTTACGCCTTTCTCGCTCCGCTGGGCGGCGCAAGGTAGGGTCGCGCGCATGCGCAGCCGCCGTCTGATTCCGGCAGCAGTCCTGGGGCTGCTGTTCTGTTTTTCGCAGGCTCACGCCGCCAACCCGAAGGCCAGCGCGCTGGTGAAGGAAGGCGACCGGCTCTACAAAGAGAACAAGTACCGCGAGGCCGCCGAGGCACTGAAGAAGGCGTACGACCTCGAGCCGGCGGGCGTGCTGCTCTACAACATCGGGCGCGCGTACGACCAGGCGGGCGAGCTCAAGATTGCCCTCGACTACTACCGCCAGTTTGTCGGGCAGGAAGGGGTCGACCCGGGGCTGGTGAAGAAGGCGAACCTGGCGATGGATCGTCTGCGCACGCTGGTCGCTAAAGACGAGGCGACGAGCCAGGTGAACGATGCCGAGAAGAAGCGGCTGGAAGACGAGGCGAAGACCGCGAAGGAACGCGCGGACGCCGAGGCCGAGAAGTCCCGGCGGCAGAAGGAACAGTACGAGGCACGCGAGAAAGCGGCTGCAGCCGACGCCCAGAGCAAGTCGAGCACGCGGCTCGTTGCCGGCGTCACGGTCGCGGCGGTCGCCGTGGCCGCCCTCGGCACTGGCATCGCCTTCGGTGTCTTGTCCGGCTCGAGCAAGTCGAGCTTCCAGGCGGCGACCACGGTCGGCGACAAGAAGCGCCTGGAGCGCGAGACGAAGACGCGCGCCCTGATTGCCGACGTCAGCTACGTCGGCGCCGCGGCTGCTGCGATCGTCGCGATCATCGTCTGGCCGAAAGGTGGGTCGGCCCCGCCAAAGTCGGTCGAGGTCGTGCTGTCGCCGGCGCCAGGTGGCGCCTACGCGGGACTGCAGGGGAGCTTCTGATGCGCTGGGTTGCTGTCTCGTTGTTGGCGCTCACCTCGTGCAGCCTCACCACCGCCACTGGCTTCACTGAGTGCAAGACGGACGTCGACTGCAAAGACACCCAGGCGTGCGTCGAGTCGTACTGCATCAACCTCACCGCGGGCTGCAAGCGGCAGACAGGTGAGTTCGCCTCGGCCGACCGGGTGATCTTCGCGGCGACGCTGCCGCTGTCGAGCGCGCCCGATGGCGGCGGTACGATCGACCAGTCGGAACAGCAGGGCCTCAACGCGCTCGCGCTCGCCATCGAAGAAGGCAACCTGCGCGACGGAATCAAGGGGCGGAAGTTCGCGCTGCTCTTCTGCAACACGGGGGGTGACGACGCGCTGGCGAAGCAGCAGGTCGAGTGGCTGGCGACCGAGCTGAAGGTGCCCGCGGTGGTGACGTCGGGCTCGGGGCAGACGATCGCGATCACGAACGTGGCGGCGTCGAGGGACGTGATGGTGATCAGCGCGACGTCGACTTCGCCCGAGCTGATCGGCACTTTTCAGAGCAACAAGCAGCTCGTCTGGCGCACGGCTCCGTCTGACTCGCTGCAGGCTCGCGTGATGGCGGATCTCATCCAGACGACGTTTCCCGTCACGGGGGATGCGGGCACGGCCGACACGCGCATCGGCATCGCCTACGTGAACACCACCTACGGGCAGGGGCTGTCGGCCGGCCTGCGTGCGCGGCTGCCGGCGCGGTTCCAGGTGAAGGAAGTGTTCTACGAGCTGAACGACGACATCACGCAGGCGGTGAATGATCTGAACGCTTTCGCTCCCGCGCTGACGATGGTGGTGGGCTTCCCGCCTGACCTGCGGAACATCGTCACGCTCGCGAAGACGAAGGCGGCGCTGAACCGCGCCAGCGGTCACCGGTGGTTGTTCTCAGACAGCGCCAAGGATCCCGCGCTGCTCACGACGGAGACACTGCCCGAGCTCGCCGGCAGCTTCGGCACGGCCCCGGCGCAGGGAGCAGGCTCGACCTTTCCGTCCTTCCGCGATCGCTTCATCACCAAGTACTCGGCCGACCCGACGAGCTTCTCGTTCACCTCGCACAGCTACGACGCGATGTACCTGCTGATGCTGTCTGCGGCCTGGGCCTCGAACGGCGGCGGTGCCATCACCGGCCCCCGAATGGTCGACGGCATGAAGAACGTGTCGATGGGGGCGCCCTTCTCGCTCGCTCCCGGCAACTTCACCGGCGCTGTCGCGGCGATGCAGGCGAAGACGCCGATCGATGTCGAAGGCGCCAGCGGCAAGCTGAACTTCGATTCTGATGCGGGCGCGCCGTCGTCGCCGTACGAGCTGTGGCGCATCGAGCCCGATGGCGGGCTGAGCACCACGGCCCTCGTCGAGCCCACCGGAAACTGAAAAGCCTGGGCGCAGGAACAAGCAGCGACGCAGAAGCAGGTTCTGCTGCAAGGCCCGGCTGTGGGCCGGTCAGTCGCCGCCGTTCGGCTTTACCGACGTGGACAAGGTTGTGGGAGTGGATGGGATAGAAGGACGCGTGCTACCGCCATCGACGCGTCGGGCGACAAGAAGTCGCTGCTCGGCTCAGCCGATTAGCCACAGGAGCAAGGAATTGAGCATCGTGATCGAGCGACTGCCCGCGCCGACCGCGGTTGGAGCCCTGGCGATCGTGCGCCACGGGTCGAGTTCGCTCGAAATCGAAGTGGTGGGCGACTTCGAGAGGCTTGCGGCCAGTGTGGGTGAGCTTCACAGCGTCGAGTTCTCCTACGACGCCGTGGGGACGTGGCGGATGCTGGAAGCGGCAGAGCGAGTTGCGCACGGGCTGTTCGCCAGCGAGCCGGGATCCGTTCGCTTTGTGGGTGTGGTGCATTTCATCATCAGCACCGCAGACGGCCAGACGATCTCAGATGTCTATGTTCAAGCGGGTCAAGAGCGCGTCGCCGTCGACGCGGCCAACCTTCCTGGTTCAAACCTTCACTCGCCTCTGCCCCCTGGGCTGGCGGAGGGGTAGCCTCGAAACCCATTCGATCGAAGGAGATCGAACATCGCGCAGCGAAGGATTCGACCCGTCGCTCTCAGACTTCTGTGTATCGGCTCGCGCCGGGCACTCACGGCCGGGCGAGCCACTCCTTGCGTTCATCTGGGGGAAACCGTTCGATTGCGTACCGAAGCGCCGTGCGCGGAAGTTGCGACACCCGCTTCTCGAGGTACTCGCGCAGCGCGTCCTCGCTGACCCGCTTTCCAACCTCGCGAAGCATCCACCCGGTGGCCTTGTGGATCAGGTCGTGCGCGTCCTCGAGCAACAGATCGGCAATCTCGAAGGTCGTCTTCGACTCACCTGCGCGGATGAACGCGTACGTGGCCACGATCGCGACCCGCCGTTCCCACAGCACGCGCGACTTCGCCAACTTGAACAGCAACCTGCGGTCGCGCTTCAGCAGGTAGTCGCCCACAATCTGGTGCGCCGATAAATCGACGAGGTCCCAGTTGTTAACGCCGGCGAGGTGCGCGACGTAGAAGTCGAACACCTCTTTCTCGGCGCCGAGTTCGTACTGGTCGACCAGCACCGCGAGCGCCGTGAGCCGTTCTTCGTGAATCTTCGAGCCGAGCAGCTTCTCGAGCTCGCCAAACCCCAACGTCCGGAACTGCTTCGCGACCCGCCGTTGGTCGGGCACCGTGATGCCGAGGAACACATCGCCCTCGCCGTACTGCCCCTTGCCCGTCTTGAAGAACGCCGCGCCGCCCTTCGCCTTCGTCGGGTCGCCCAGCTTCTTGAGCGCTGCTTTGACGCCGGCGGCGCTCATCTCATCAGGAAGGCGATCGCGCGCTCGAGCAGCTTCCCGTATGGGGGCGCCTGCAGCTTGCCGACCTGGCTGAGCCCACTCGACACGTAGACGCCGCGCGCATGTGAGAACGTCTGGAAGCCCGTGACGCCGTGGTACGCGCCGACACCGCTGTCGCCGACGCCGCCGAACGGCAGATCTTCCTGCGCGAAGTGGAGCAGCGTGTCGTTGATGCACGCGCCGCCCGAGATGGTGCGCTTGAGCACGTCGTTGGCGCGCCGCGTGTTGTCGTCGAAGTAATAGAAGGCCAGCGGGCGCGGGTGGTTGTTCACGTACGCCAGCGCCTCATCGACCGACGCGTAAGTCTTCACCGGCAGAATCGGCCCGAAGATCTCTTCCTTCATCAGCTTCATCTCGTCCGTCGCGTTGAACACCAGCGTCGGAGCGAACTTCCGGCTCTTCGTCTGCTCGGGGAGGACGGCCAGCGGCTCGATCTTCGCTCCTTTTGACTCGGCGTCTGCGATCAGCCCCTTCAGCCGTTCGTACGCCTTCGGGTTCGCGATCGACGTGTAATCGGGGCTCGTCGCGAGGTCCGGGTACAGCCGCGCCACCACCGCCTTGAACGCCGTCGCGAAGGCCTGCTCGCTGCCCTGCTTCACCAGCACGTAGTCGGGCGCGATGCAGGTCTGGCCCGCGTTGAAGAGCTTGCCGATTGCGATCCGCTCGGCCGCCTTCGCCATCGGGTAGTCGGGGTGAATCAGCGTCGGTGACTTGCCGCCCAGCTCGAGCGTGGTCGACGTCAGGTTCAGCGCCGCCGCTTGCGCGACCATGCGGCCGACGTGCGTCGAGCCGGTGAAGAGCAGGTGGTCGAGCGGAAGCCCGGTGAGCTCGCGGGCCACCTCGGCGCCGCCTTCGACCACCGCGACTTCATCGGCAGTGAAAGTGTCCCGCACCGCGCGCGCGATCGCTTCCGACGTGCGCGGCGTCAACTCGGACGGCTTGATGATCGCCCGGTTCCCGGCGGCCAGCGCGCCGGACAGCGGGCCGAGCGCGAGATCCACCGGGTAGTTCCACGGAGCGATGATGCCCACCACGCCCCTCGGCAGGTACTCGATGTACGAGGTCGATGGCAGGAACCACCACTTCGGCCGCACCGGTTTGCGCGCCATCCACTCGCCGACGTTCTTCCGCGCTTCCTGCACGCCCCCCAACGTCACCAGCACATCGGCCAGCAGCGTCTCGTGCCGCGACCGCCCGAGGAAGTCGGCGTTGATCGCGTCGACGAACGCTTCCTGGTGGACGCGCATCATCCGCTCGAGCCGCTCGAGCAGATCTTCCCTCTGCTGCCGCGTCGGAAATGGGTTCGCGCGATACGCCGAACGCAGCCGGTCGTACGCCTGCTGCGTGGGACTCGAAGGGGCGGCAGAGGGTGCATTCATGGCCCTTCGTTTCCTCCTATTCTGCCCCGCCGTCAAATCGTGTTAACTGGTCGGACCAGTTATGTCGAAACGCCCCGAACGCATCGCAGACAAGATCGCCGTGAAGCTTCGTGCGGCGATCGTCGGGGGCCGCCTTCGCCCAGGGGACGCCCTGCCATCCGAGCGGGAACTGGCCGAGCAGTACGACGTCAACCGATCGAGCATTCGCGAAGCGATGGGCAAGCTCGAGACGTGGGGCCTGGTCAAGATTCGCCACGGCGGAGCGACCCGCGTCTCTGACTTCCTGATGGGCGCCGGCCTCGAGCTCCTGCCCCACCTCGTCGAGCTCGGCGGCAAGGTCGACCCCGGCATCCTCGAGGACCTCCACGGCATTCGCGGGATGCTGCTCGGCTGGTGCGCAGAGCAGGCCGCGCGAAATGCAGACGCGGCCGACGTCGAGAAGCTCGAGGCACTGGTGCACCAGTTGTCGGACGCAAAGGCGAAGCCCGCGACGCTGCAGGTGCTCGACTACGACTTCTACCAGGAGCTCGTTCGCATCTCGGGCAACCGCGTGCTCGGCCTCTTCTCGAACGTGGTGCGCGACGTGTACCTCAACGGCAAAGACGGCTTCGCCGGCCTCTACGCGCGCGGCGTTTTCGACCCCGTTCACCACCAGCAGGCCGTCGCCGCCATTCGCGCGCGCGACGCTGCCGGCGCCGGTTCCGCCATGCGCGGCCACGCCGCCACCGCTTTGAAGGAGCTCCCATGAACGTCGGATTCGTCGAAACGATGCGCGGCACGCTGAAGGCCGAGGACGGCAGCGAAACGAAGATCGAGTTCGAGGTTCATGCGCACGCCGACCACCTGCGCCAGTTCCTGAAAGATCGGCACACGTCGCTCAAGGGAATCATGCGCGCCGGAAAGTACGGAGCTGCCGTGCCTGCGACGGGCTCGCTGGTCGTCGACATCCCCCGCGCCCTCACCTACTGCGTCGAGTTCGGCCAGTACGTGCTCGAGGGCAGGAAGACGCCCCGCTTTTTCGCGCCGGTGAAGTCGATGACCGCGATGGAGGTGGTGCTGAAGACGAGGGAAGGCGACACCGTCGCGCGCGGCCAGATGTTCTTCGACGTGCGCGAGCTCGGCACGTTCGTCGCGTCGTGGCTGCCTTTCAACGCCAAGCCGCGGCTGGCGCTCGACGTGAAGCGCCGCCTGCTCGAGCGCGAGGCGATGGCGAAGTGAGTTTTTTGAGTGGGCCCGAACGGAGCGTGTTGCGCGCGTTGGCCGGCGCTGCGCTGCCTCCCGGCCAGCTGCTGCCAGGCATGTCTGACGGGGCGCTCGACCGGTGCGAAGGCGTGCTGCAGGCGCTGCCCTTCAAGCTCGGCAACGGGTACCGCGCGATGCTGTGGACTTTAGAGACCGGCGGACTGCTGCGCTTCGGCGGCCGGTTCTCGACGCTTCCGCTGGGCAAGCGGCTGCGCGTACTCGAGGCGCTGCACGGCAACGAGGCGACGCGGCTGATGGTGCGCGCGCTGCTGTCACCGCTGAAGCTCGGGTTCCTCGACGACCCTTCCGTCTACGCCGCGCTGGGGTGCCGCTACATCGTCGACCCGCCGAAGCAGAAAGAGCGGGCGCGGTGGCACGACCAGGTGATGAAGGCTTCCGACCTGCCGCCGGGCGAGACGCTGGAATGCGACGTGGTCATCGTCGGGACTGGCGCCGGCGGAGCGCCGCTGGCCGCGAAGCTCGCCGAAGCCGGACACGCGGTGCTGATGCTGGAAGAAGGCGAGCACTTCACGCGGGGCGACTTCACGGGCCGCCCCGTGGACATGCTCAAGAAGTTGTACCGGAACAACAGCCTCACCGGCGCGGTCGGCAACCACTTCATTCCCATTCCGCTCGGCAAGGGGGTGGGCGGCACGACGCTCATCAACTCGGGCACCTGCTTCCGCGTGCCCGACAAGACGCTGAGCGCCTGGCACGACGAGTTCGGCCTCACCGAGCTGACCCAGGAGTCGCTCGACCCGTACTACCTCGAGGTCGAGAAGGAGCTCGGCGTCGGCGCGAACACCTCGAAGGCGATGGGCGCTCCAGCGTCGCTGATCGCCAAAGGCTGCGAGGCCCTTGGCTACTCGCACCACCCGCTGAAGCGAAACGCCCCGGAGTGTGATGGCCAGGGCTTGTGCTGCTTCGGGTGCCCCACCGACGCCAAGCGCAGCACCAACATCTCGTACGTGCCGCGGGCGCTCGCACGCGGCGCGCAGCTGGTGACCGGCTTCGAAGTCACGAAAGTGCGGGTCGAGAACGAGCGCGCCGTCGGCGTCGAAGGCGGTGGGCGCACGGTGCGAGCAAAGGTCGTCGTGCTCGCCTGCGGCAGCATTCACACCCCGCTGCTGCTCGAGAAGAACGGGCTCTGCGGCACCTCGGGCATGGTCGGCCGGAACCTCTCGATTCACCCTGCGTCGGGAGCCGTCGGCCTCTTCGACCAGGCCATCAACCCCTCGCGCACCGTGCCGCAGGGCTACGCGATCGATCACTTCACTGCCGAAGGCCTGATGTTCGAAGGCAGCACGGTGCCGCTGGAACTCACCGGGGTGGCGATGACGGGCTTCGGCCCCTCGTACATCGCGGCGCTCGAGCAGTTCGACAAGTCGTTCGGGTTTGGGTTCATGGTGAAGGACACCTCGCGCGGACGCGTGCGTCCCGGCCTCGATGGCGCGCCACTGATGACGTACTGGTTGAACGACCACGACCAGGCGCTGATTCAGCGGGGCCTGGGCATCCTCGCGCGCGTCTTCTTCGCCGCGGGAGCAAAGCAGGTGCACCCCGCCGTCGCAGGCCACGAGACGCTGCGGTCATTGAAGGACGTCGAGAAGCTCGAGGCGGCGAAGCTCACCGCGCGGCAGCTGGACGTCACCGCGTACCACCCGCTGGGGACGTGCCGCATGGGCAAGGACCCGCACACGTCGGTCATCGACCCGACCCACGAGACGCACGACGTGCACAACCTCTTCATCAGCGACGGCTCGGTGATGCCGGGCTCGCTGGGGGTGAACCCGCAGCTGACGATCATGGCGTTGGCCCTGCGCGCGGCCGACGCGATCGATCGCCGCCTCACCGCTTAGAAATCCGAGGGGCCTCAAAGGTGAAGGGGCCCACCCTTCTGGGCTAGGTCATGAGGCATGCGGCGACTCTTCCCCTGGCTCACCCTTCTCGCCTGCGCTCCCCAGCCGCTGGGCACGCTCGAGCTGCCGCAGACCGCGGTGGTGGACGAGGCGCCCGAGCCGCCGCGGTTCACTCCACGGTGGGCGTTCGCTCCATGGATCTCGAAAGACATCTCGACTGGAGCCGACTCGCGCGAGTTCATTGACGGCTTCCTGGCGCGCGACATCCCGGTCGGCGTGCTCGTCATCGATAGCCCGTGGGAAACCAACTACAACTCGTACATTCCCAACGAGACCCGGTACCCGAAGTTCGCCGAGATGGTGGCCGACTTCCGCGCCAAGGGCGTGCGCACGGTGACGTGGATCACCGCGATGGTGAACACCCAGTCGTTCGACGGCGAGCCCGGCGGCGACGCGTACCTGGGCGGCGCGCCGAACTTCGGCGAGGGAAAGAACAACAAGTACTTCGTCAACGACGGCGAGGTCACCGTCTGGTGGAAGGGCCAGGGCGCGGGCATCGACTTCTTCAACCCAGAAGCCTTGAAGTTCGCGCACCGCCTGCAGGACAAGGCGCTCGCGCTCGGCATCTCGGGGTGGAAGCTCGACTTCGGAGAGGAGTACCTGGAACGCAGCCGGAAGCTGAAGACCTTCGCGGGCGAGAAGACGATTCCCGAGTACAGCAAGGCGTACTACCGCGACTACCTCGCGCACGGCGTGTTGAAGAAGGGGCGGCAGGACTTCGTGACGATGTCGCGCCCGTGGGACGAGAGCTATGGCTTCCCGGGCCGCTTCTACGCGAGCAAGGAGCACTGCCCGGTCGGGTGGGTCGGCGACAACCGGCGCGACTGGGTCGGCCTCATCGACGCGCTCGACCATCTCTTTCGTTCGGCCCAGGGCGGCTACGTCGTCATCGGCAGCGACATCGGCGGCTACCTCGACGTCGACGACCTCGACGTCACCGGCCCGCGCATCCCCTTCTCGCAGGCGAACTTCGCGCGGTGGACGGCGGTCGGAGCGCTGACGCCTTTCATGCAGCTGCACGGCCGCGGCAACTTCACCCCGTGGACGGTGCCCGAGCGGGCCGACGAGACGGTCGAACTCTACCGCTACTGGTCGAAGCTGCACGCGGCGCTGGTGCCTTTCTTCTTCTCGCTGGCCGAAGACGCGTACCAGAAGGCCGGCCCGACCATCATGCGCCCCATCGGCGACTCGCCTGCCGCGTGGAAGGACGACTGGCGGTTCCAGGTGGGGGACGCGCTGCTGGTCGCTCCGATTCTGAATGACGTCGGCACGCGCGACGTGGCGCTGCCCGCGGGAAGCCGGTGGGTCGACTGGTGGGATCCGGCAGGTACGCCCATCGCCGGAGGCACCACGCTCACCAACTACGACGCGACCGACCGCCGGCGCATCCCCCTGTTCGTGAAGGAAGGCGCCCTGATGCCGCTGGACGTCGTCGACGGCGTGAACGGCCTTGGCACCACGGCCTCGAAGGGCCGCCTCACGGTGCTCGCGTATCCCGGCCCCACGAAGACCACCTTCCGCAACTGGGACGACGAAGGCACTTTCGTCGAGCTCGAGCTGTCGGCCGCGGGCCTGGTGATTCCCTCTGCGCCGGCTGGCGTCGTCCTGAAGCTGTGGACGCCAACCGCGATTGCCACTGCGTCGTCGAACGCGATGCCGCTCACGAAAGCCGCGTCGCGCGCCGCGCTCGACAACGCCGAGTCGGGTTGGTTCGCAGAGATCGGCAGCCGCTACGCGTGGATCCGCCTGCCGCCGGCAAACGCCCCGGTGACAGTGACGTGGACTCAGTAGTTGACGGGTGAAGGGCGGTCGAGTTGGTTCCGCCCGCAATTCAAAACCCATCGCCTGGAGTCCTCATGAAGCTTCGTTACTCGCTCGTCCTCGCCACCATCGCGCTCTTCTCTTCGGGCTGCGCCAGCAAGTTCTTCATCCAGAAAGACGGGTACACGAACGTGAAGAAGGTCGCGGTCGTTCAGCACGCCATCAACCCGCACTTCCTGCTCGGCACTGCGAACTCGGAAGAGGCGAAGACGCTGACCATCGAGAAGAACTTCGAGGTCATCACCAAGGAAATGGCGCAGTCGTACGCCGTGATGCCGATGGCCGAAATGACGGCGAACGCGGGCTACACCGGCGCGGGCGGCAAGCCAGCGTGGGACGGCTTCTACACGGGCAAGGGCATGCAGTACTTCTCGGCCGACGAAGACACGCTGCGTGACGCGATCATCACCCCGGACACTGCGAAGAAGCTCTGCGAGGCGCTGGCGGTCGACGGCGTGCTGGCGATCTACGAGAGCTGGGGCGTCGAGCAGTACGCGCTCGGCTTTCGCGCCAAGTCGCGCAACGGCTACATCATGAACCTGTTCGACAAGAACGGCACGAAGGTCTGGAGCGACGTCGTCAGGGGCACCTCGGAAGAAGGAATGCCGATGGCCGGTGGGATCATCTCGTCTGACGTCGCGGGGTATGTGCTGAACAACAGCCAGGCCTTCACCGCCGCGCTGAAGGAAGCCAGCGAGCACATCGCGAAGTAACGACGGGTCTTCAAGCCGCGACGGCCACCTCTGTCTCAGGTGGCGTCGCGCGCACGGGGTCATCGGAAAGCTCGGGGACAATCACCTTCACCCCGCCTGGCACCACGTGAATGTCGATGAACTGCGAGTCGCCTTCCAGCTTGCCGTCGACCCGAATTTTCCGTTCACCCATCGCGAACCGGATGTGCTGCGCCCGCTTCACGAAGAGCTGCGGCGGTTCGGGCGTCTCGTTGCGGCAGAGCGCTCCCATATAGGCGAGCAGCTTCGGGCGATCGTCCGGGGTCGCCAGCACCACATCGAAGAGGCCGTCTGAAGGATTGGCCGACGCCGAGAGGTGCAGGTTCGGGCCGAGCATGCCCGCGTTCATGATGTCGATCATCACGTAGTCGCCCGAGTAGTTGCGCCCGTCGATCGCGAGGTCCCAGTGCCGCGCCTGGTGTTCGCGCAGGTAGTTGGTCAACACCTCGCGCGCGCGTTCAGGGGTCTTGTCGCCGTCTTCGATCGCCACGCTCAGCGCGTCGCAGAACCAGCCGACCCCCGCGCTCTCGCAGAAGAACTTCGTGCCCCAGCTGCCGACCGCAGAGCCCAGGTCGAGGTCGCGCAGGCGCGGGTGTGCGAGGGCCGCGACGAGGTGGGGAAGGTGCCGCGAGGCCCCAAGTGCGCGGCCGAGGTTGTTCGCGGTGCCCAGCGGCAGCACCAGCATCGGCACGTCCGAGTGAAGCAATCTGCGCGCGACACTCAAGAGGGTCCCATCGCCGCCGGCCGCGATCACCACCTCGCACCTCGCGCGAAACGACGGGCTGAGCAGCTCATCCAGCTCGGTGAGTTCTGTCACCTCGTGCCCTGCGTATTCGAGCTCGCCCAGGAGCTCTTCACGGGACAAAAAGCCGCACCCTGCCTTCTCGTTGTGGACCACTGTCACGCGCATGGCAGCACTCCTGCTGAGGTTATGGGCATGCAACGCAATGGGCATGCCGTGGCACTGATCGTGCTCCGAAAAGGCCCATGCGAATCCTCGTTGCGAATGATGACGGAGTGTTCAGCCCGGGCCTGCAGGTGCTCGCAGAAGTGGCTTCGGCGTTCGGCGAAGTGCGAATCGTCGCCCCAGACGTGGAACAGTCTTCTGTCGGCAGCGCGATTACGGCGAGCCGTCCGCTGAGCTACCGGCCGACCCGCATCGGCCGCTTCGACGGCTGGCGCGTGAATGGAACCCCGGCCGACTGCATCGCGCTGGGCATCCACCACTGGAGCCAGGTCGACGTGGTGCTCAGCGGCATCAACCAGGGCTTGAACCTCGGCACGGCGATGTGGCACTCGGGAACGTTGGCGGCGGCGAAGCAGGCGGCGCTGTTCGGCGTTCGCGGCATCGCTTTGAGCGCCAGCCCGCGCGAGACGCAGGAAGAGTACGGCGCGCTGAAGCCGTGGATCGCGGCGGTGCTCGAGACGCTGACGAAGAAGGACAACGAAGCGCTGTTCTACAACGTGAACTTCCCTTCGGCGCCGCAAGGCATCAAGTGGACGCGGCAGTCGGTGCGCCAGTACGACGGCAAGGTCGTCCCGGGCACTTCCCCGTCAGGCCGCACGCATTTCTGGTTCACCGCGGTGCCGCTGGAAGGCGTGGAAGAAGGCACCGACCGTTGGGCCTTCAGCGAGCACTACGTCTCGGTGACGCCGCTGCGCCTCGACCTCACCGATGAAGACGCGCTGAAGTCGTCGCAGAAGTCACTGCGCTTCCGCGACGATCACATCGAGAGGATGGCGAAGCCGCCCGCGCCAATCGACACCGACGACGAGGTGATCGAAGCGCCCGTGTCTACCGCCACCGTCCACGCGCCCTCGGGCAGCGGCAGCACGGCAGCGTCACCCAGGTTCACGGCGACGATGAAGGGGCCGCGCTCGTAGCTCAGCAGCTGGCCGTTGACGCGGGCCTTTCCGGCTGTGTCGGGGTCGAGCCGCTTCCGCAGGGCAATCAGGTCGCGGGTGAAGCGCAGCGTCTCGCTGTGTGGAGGCAGGCCGAGTTCGGACCAGTCGAGCTTGCTCTTCTCGAAGGTCGACAGCGCTTGTGGGTCGCTGACGTCACCCGGCGCCGCGCCTCGACCGACCAGCTCGCGTGCGCGTCCTTCGGTGGTCGCCCGCGCCACTTCGGGATCCTGGTGATCGGTGAAGTAGAGAAAGGGCGTCGACGCGGCCCACTCTTCGCCCATGAACAGCATCGGGGTCATCGGCGACAGCATCACCAGCGCCATCGCCGCCTTTGCCTTCTGCAGCCCGGTGATGTGCGAGAGGCGTCTTCCGCGCGCGTCGTTGCCCACCTGGTCATGCGTCTGCGCGTACGCGAGCAGCCGCTTCAGCGGAGCGAAGCCCAGCGGCCCGCCGTGTTCCCGGCCACGCCACTGCGACAGCTGCCCCTGGTAGACGAAGCCTTCTTCGAGCGCGCGGGCCACCAGCGTGAGGGGCTCAGTGGCGAAGTCGCTGTAGTAGCCGTGCGTCTCGCCGGTGAGCGCGGTGCGAAGGGAATGGTGAAGGTCGTCGCTCCACTGGGCATGCATGCCGTAGCCCTGGTCTTCGAGGCCGCGAATAATCCTCGCGTCGTTCAAGTCGCTCTCGGCGATCAACACGCCCGGCCATTGGGCAGCCTTCAAGTCTCTGGCGAGCTGCTCGAGCAGGTGAACGTGCGAACGGTCGATCAACGCGTGCACCGCATCGAGCCGCAGCCCATCGAAGTGAAAGTGCTCGACCCAGTACCGCGCGTTGTCGAGAAAGAAGCGGCGCACCTCGTGGCTGCCCGGCCCGTCGAGGTTCACCACCGCCCCGCCCCACTCAGTGTGAAGGTCGGAATGAAAGTACGGCCCGAAGTGGCCGAGGTAGTTGCCCGTGGGGCCCAGGTGGTTGAACACCACGTCGAGCACGATGTTCAGGCCCAGCGCGTGCGCTGCGTTCACAAGGCGCTTCAGCCCGTCGACCCCGCCATACGCGCGATGCGGAGCGAACATCGCCGTCCCGTCGTACCCCCACCCCCGCTGCCCCGCGAAGGTCGCCACCGGCATCAACTCGACATGGGTGATGCCGAGCTCCTTCAACGCCTGAAGCTTTCCCGCGGCCGCGTCGAAGGTGCCTTCGGGCGTGAAGGTGCCGACGTGCAGCTCGTAGATGATCGCGCCTTCCAGCGGGGCAGGCGTGTGGCCCGCGTCCGTCCACTTGAACTTCGCGTGGTCGATCAGGAAACAAGGGCCGTGCACTGACGCGACGTCTTCCGCGCGCGGATCCGGAAGCGGCCCGTGCCCGTCGAGGCGCAGCTGGTAGCCGCCGTGAATCTCGGCGGTCGGAAGGTGAAACATCCCCTCGGCGCCCGCCGTCATCGGCAGCCGCGTCTGCGAGTCGACCAGCTCGACCTCGACTGCCTTCGCGCGGGGAGCCCACACTTCCAACGTCTGTTTCATGAACGGCTCGACAGCAGGGCCAACGGCAGCTTCGCGAAGAGGGTGGTCAGTGGCACAGCCTGCTTCAGGCCCCGCCTGGCGTCGAGGTGAGAGTCGTACGTTCCTTCAGGCAACTGAACCGACGTGCCTTCCCAGTTCTTCCCCGGCCAGCGCGGCACCACCGCGACGGCCCGGCTTCCATCGGCAGCGACGCGCGCAAAGGCGACGACCGCTGCGGCCTGCGGCCCCGTCACTTCCAGGGCCTCGTACTTCGCCGTCGCATCGAAGAGCGCGGGGCTTTCGCGGCGCAGCCAGAGCGCCTGCTGCGTCACAAACATCTTCGTCAGCCCCAGCTCGTCCTTCTCGAGCGGCGGAATCGCCGTCTCGTCGATCGCCTGCGCCCGCACCCGCCAGTCAACCGGCGCGCGGTTGTCGGGGTCGACGAGCGAGAAGTTCCACAGCTCGGTGCCCTGGTAGAAGTCGGGCACGCCGGGCCCGGCGCACTTGAGCAACACCCAGCCGAGGGAAATCGCGCGCGCCTGCGGCATCAGCTCGGTCACGAAGCCGTCGATGAGCCCTCGCACCGCGTCGTCGGCCATCACTGCCTTCGAAAAAGAGGTCAGCGCCGCGTCGTACTTTTCGTCGGGCCGCAGCCAGCTCGTCTTCGTCTTTGCCTCGCGCGCCGACTTCTCGAGCGCAGCGCGGAGCCTTTCTTCAGACAGCGGCCAGGCGCCCACCAGCAACTGCAGCGCCGTCATCCGCAGCTTCGGGTCGGGCAGCCCGTCGGTCAGCAGCGTCTGCGTGAGCGCAAAGAACTTCCGGGCCATCGCGGCGAACGCGTCTGGCTGCTGCGACATCGCAATCAGCCGCGCCCGCACATCCGCGCTTCGCTTGCTGTCGTGGGTCGAGCTCGCGTTCAACCGGTACGGCCAGCGCGCTTGCGTGCTGGCATTTCGCGCGTGGAACTCGTCGAGCGTGAGGTGGAACCGTTCGGGGCTGCCACCGACCTCGGCCAGGGCCAGCAGCGTGGTGTACCGGTAGAACGCCGTGTCTTCGACGCCCTTCGCCATCGCAGGGGCCGTGAGCTGCTGAAACCGGCTCACGAACTCGGCTTCCAGGCTGCCCGTGCGCCGGAGCAGCAGCAGGTCGGCCACGAACTCGAACAGCGGCGCGGCGATTCTTTCGTTCACCTTCTTCGCCGCGTCGATCGCGCGTGAGATCACCTCTGCGTCTGCGGGCGACACCGTCTTCTCGGCCGGCACCACGTACGTGCGGTACACGGGGAAGCACGCCGCGAGCGTCGCCACCACGTCACGCAGTTCAGGCCGTGAGTAGTCGCGCACCTGCCAGTGGCGTTCGCCCAGGCGCATCAACGCGTGCGCGGCGCGGTTCACGTCGCTGGCGAGCAGCTCGGTCATCACCTGCTGCCGGGCGGCAGTCGCCAGGGTGTGGAAGGCGGGGCTGTCACCCGTGAGCTCGGCCTCGAGCGCGCGCAGCGGCGCTTCGCTCGACGGGTCGGTGTACAGCGCGGCGAGCTCGGCGCCGTGCTCGTAGCCCGTGGTCCCTTCGACGGGCCACGCGGGCAGCGCCTCGTCCTTTCCCAGAATCTTTTCGACGTGAATCGTCGCGTCGGGCACCAGCGCGCGAAGCTGTGCGAGGTACCCGGCAGGGTCGGCGAGGCCGTCGACGTGGTCGACCCGCAGGCCGTCGAGGTCGCCGCGCAGGTAGAGCTTCTCGATCAGCGCATGCGCCGCCGCGAAGACGCGCGGGTCTTCCATGCGCAAGCCGACGAGGCTGTTCACGTCGAAGAAGCGCCGGTAGTCGAGGTCGTGCTCGGCGGCGCGCCAGTACGCGAGGCGGTAGTTCTGCCCTTCGAGCAACGCATCGAGCAGCGCGGGCGTGTCGTTGACCAGCGCCATTGTCTCGTCGATCGCCTGGGCCACCGCGGGCACGTTCTGCATCAGGGTGTCGAGCAGCGAGCGCAGCACTTCCTTGTCGCGGTGCCGGCGCTCGACCTTCTCGGCCTCAGTGCTGGTCGGCGGCGGCAGCTCAGCGAAAGCGTCGGCGAGAAAGCCCAGCTGCGGCTCGTCGCACCGCGAAGTCGCGTGACGAAGCAGCATCCCGAGCGAGCGCGGAGCCACCGGGTATTGGTGCTCGTAGTAGCGAACAGTGAACACGGCGCCTTCGCGCGCGACCTTCACCTGCTTTGCGGCCAGGATCTGGCTCAAGTGCTCGCCAAGCACAGGCAGCAGGATGACGTCTTTCAGGCGTTGCTCGGGGGGATCCCAATCGACGTCGAACGCGTGCGCCCAGCGGCCCGACCTGCCGTTCTCGAGTACGTCCCACCACCACTGGTTTCCCGCGTCGGCGATCGACATGTGGTTCGGCACCAGGTCGAGGACGATGCCGATGGCGGCGGCGTGCGCGGCTGAGATCAGCTGCCCGAACCCTTCTTCCCCGCCCAGCGCCTGCGAGAGCTTCGTGTGATTGACGACGTCGTAGCCGTGAAGGCTTCCCGCCGCTGCGTCGAGCACCGGCGACAGATAGAGATGGCTCACGCCCAGCTTCGCCAGGTACGGAACCAGCTCGACCGCGCGCGCAAAGCTCAGCTCGGGCCCCAGCTGCAGCCGGTAGGTCGCGATCAGCGGGCGTCTCACGGCGACCGACAATGCAACTGGGCGGCCGGGTATTCACCCCCGCTGTAAGGCCTTTCGCTGTGGCACCGCGCCCCAGCGGGATCTGTTGCCGCAACTTTCTCGAAGTTTGAGAGGGGTCCGTTTGACCCGCGCACACCGAAAGGCCTATCTCGCGGCCCCTTGAGAGCGCTGCCCTTCCTCCTTCTTCTCGGCGCGGCGGCGATCGCGCAGACACCGGCGAACGTGTCGCCAAAGCTGGCGCCGGCCGCTCCGTCAGACGAGCCGACGCCGTCGGAAGGGCCGGACGAAGGCATCACGAAGTCAGGGCCGCTGCGGCTGCGCGGCTTCGATCTCGAGCTCAGCCTCACGAACTCGTCGGGCGTCTATTTCGCGCCCGAGGCGTACACGAACACCCTCAGCCTTTCCTTTGACCCCTCTTTCGCGCTGGGCCGCCGTTTCTTCGAAGGCCGCTGGCTCGCGCCGCTGAACGTGAGCGCCCACGTCCCGATCGAGATTGAGCTGACGGGTTCAGACCCGCGGTTTCGCGCGCGCGGCTTTCGCAGCGCCTCGTTGATCGACACGCCCGAGCAGGTTCCGATCGCGCAGGCGCAGACGCCGCCTTCGGGGATGATCAGCGGCGCCGGCAACGAGCCCGCGCTGCTGGGCGACACCTGGCTCGGCGTCTCGCACAGCAAGCTCTTCACGGTTCCAGTCGCAAAGGTTGTCTTCGGCGCCGGCCTTCGCGCTGTGCTTCCCACTTCCTCAGCGAGCCGCAACGCGGGCCTCGTCACCGCCGCGTCGATCGGCCTGTTTCTCGACCGCACCGTCGGCCCCGTGTCCGTCGGCTACACCGTGCGCCCGACGAAGTACTTCTTCACCCGCAGCTCGCCTTCGATCAAAGGCATCGGCGAGACGGTGGTCGTGAACGGAAAAGAAGAGCCGGTATACCGCCCGGTGTCGACAGGCGCCTTCAACCCCGACTGGGGAATCGTGCATGGCCTCAACGCCTCGGTGGATCTACCGATGAGCCTGGGGCTGTCGGCGTCGTACCTGTTGCTCCACGTCGCTCCGCTGCGGCCGAGCACCTGCGCTGTCGAAGGCGTGCCCACCGCCGACACCTGCACCGACGGCGCGGCCCTTGGCGGTCTGAACCGCAGCGCCTTTCACCACGACCAGTGGTTCACCTTCGAGCTCGACTGGAAGCCGAAGTGGGTGACGCTGGCGCTGGGCGTCTCGACCTACCGACCGCTGATGCAGACCACCTCGCAGGGACGACAAGGCACCGAAGGGTGCGCCACCGCCGCCGAGTGTGAAGCGCCGACGCGCAAGGCCGTCGCGCAGCCGTTCTTGAGCTTCGACCGCAACAACTACACCACGCTGTACCTGTCGATCACGGCCAGTGCCGAGCAGTTGGCGCAGGCAATCTCGGAGAAGAAATGAAGCGCATCCTTCTTTCGCTGGCAGCCCTCGCGGCGATCTCGTGCGGCGAGACCGTCGTGCCCCGAAGCACCGTACAGGCCGACGCGATCGCGAAGACGGATCTCGCGGGCACCTGGTACTTCCGCCAGACCGTCATCGGCACGCCCTTCACCACCGGCTTCACCTTCGTGGGTGAGCAGGGTGAGAACGAGATGGAGAAGATCGTCTGGGACATTCAGGAAGGCCAGCTGACCGCCCGCCGCGCGTACGAGTTCGTTCGCGGCACCGAGAAGGGGGGCCCGCACCAGCAGTCGGGCGCCGACAACGGCTACCTGGGCGCGCCAGTGGCGGCCTTCAAGATCACCAGCCACTTCGACATCATCCGCGAATACAACGCGTCGACGGGTGAGGAGTACGACAAGGTCGTCGAGAGCCAGGAACGCAAGTGGTACGAGCGCCGGTTCATTCGCGTCGACTGGTCGACCAACCTCGTCTCGAACTTCAACTTCCTCGCCGACTACTCGACGGGGTCGGTGAAGCCGATTCGCACGGATCCGGTGCCCTACTACGTGAATGACCCAAAGGACCCGGATCACTTCCGCCTCGAGCGCCCGCGCACCGACGCTCAGGCCAACTACCTCGAGCTGACGCAGAAGATGGTCGCGTCGCCAGAAGAGGTCTCGTTCGAAGACGGCACGTCTTGGCCGCTGTGCTTCATGGAATACACCGTCGCTGACTGCGCCAGCCAGGAGCTCCGCGTTCGCAGCAGCTTCATGCGCGCCGAAAAGCGCGACTACGAGCCGCTGGTCTACGACGACAAGATGATGGAGCGGTTCGGCTACTTCACCACCGAGCGCAAGTCGTACAACCGCGACTACGGCGTGACGGAAGCCGGCCGCATCCGCCTGATCAACCGCCACAACCTGTGGCGCAAGTCGCTGACCACCACCGCTTGCACGAAGACGGCAGACTGCGGATCCGCCGCGCCTGGCGTTCGCTGCGTCACCGAGACGCCCGACGCCGTCATCGACACGAAAGCGGGCACGGTCACCGGCGTCTGCTCGCTGCCGTACGCGGTGCGCAACCTCGAGAACCCGGCCGACCCCTCGAGCGCCGACCTCGGCCCGAAGCAGATCGTCTTCCACTTGAACGACACGTTCCCCGAAGACCTGAAGGCGATGGCGACGTCGCTGAAGTCGCAATACGACGGCATCTACCGCGGCATCTTGAAGGACCTCACCGGCCGCGACTCGCCGTACGACATCTTCACCGTCTGCACGAACAACCCCGTGATCAGCTCGGACCCGGTGGAGTGCGGCGCCCCCGGCACGCATCCGCGCATCGGCGACATTCGCTACAACCTCCTCTACTGGGTCGACGAGCCGACCACCGCTGGCCTGCTGGGCTACGGGCCGAACTCCAACGACCCCGAGACGGGCGAAGTCATCTCGTCTTCCGCCTTCATCTACGGCGCGTCGATCGACGACTACGCGGCCTACGCGCGCGACCTCGTGCGGCTGGTCAACGGCGAGATTCTGCCCGACAAGTTCATCGACGGCGTCAACGTGCGCGAGTGGGTCGGCGCCAACACCTACGGCTCGAAGTCGAAGACGGTGACGCAGGCCGAAGTGAACGAGATGGGCGGCCGCATGGACACCTCGTGGACGAAGGGCCTGCCGCGCACGCCGGCGATGAAGAAGGGCAACGCGAAATCGACCCGCGAGCTGCTGATTTCCCGCCACGCCGCGATGAAGCAGTCGCCGGTGCTGAAGGGTGAGCCGGGCATGACCGCGCGCCGCCTCGCGAAGCTCCACGACAGCGACGTCGAGGCGAAGCTGGTCAACGGCGAGGCGCTGCTGATGCGCGGCATCAACCCGAACACGCCCGGCATCGGCGTGCTGGCGAACCCCGCGAAGGTGCGCCCGCTCGAGCTGTTCAACCCGGCCGCCCGCAACTTCCGCAAGAAGCAGCGGCAGCACATGGCGAGCCGCGGCGTCGACTTCGCCACCATCGACGACACGGTGCTCGGCTTCGCGCTCGCGCAGAAGGGGCAGGACCCCGCGCTGGTGAAGAAGAAGATTCGCGAGCAGGTCTTCCTCTCGACCGCGTTGCACGAGGTCGGCCACACTGTTGGCCTGCGGCACAACTTCGCGGGCAGCTATGACGCGATGAACTACCCGAAGCAGTACTGGGACCTTCGCACCACCAACGGCACCAAGACGCCCAAGCCGCGCCACCTCGAGGCGCCGACCCAGGCCGAGCTCGAAGGCGTGGTGATGGCGAACGGCCTTCGCGCGGGCATCACCGAGTTCCAGCAGTCGTCGATCATGGACTACGGCGCGAACTTCAACTCCGACATCCAGGGCCTGGGCAAGTACGACGCGGCGGCACTGAAGTTCGGCTACGGCCAGCTGGTCGAAGTCTTCACCGACGTGAAGGACCCGTACCTGGTCGGCGCGCTGCAGGCGTCCGTCTCGTACGGCTCGGCGCTGCCGATTCTCGTCGACTGCACCGGCAACGACTACGTCGTCTCTCACTACTCGAAGCTGCCGTCGCTTTTGACGCTCGAGAACCGCGCGACCGTGCCGCTGTCGACCCTGAAGCGTGAGGTCGTCGCGACGACCTGCAAGTACCCCGACGTGGTCGAGGTCGACGCGCAGAAGCGCCTGTCGGTGCCGTACCAGTTCTGCTCGGACGAGTTCGAATCGGCATCGACGGGCTGCGAGGCCTTCGATCGCGGCGCCGACCCATTCGAAGTCGCGAGTTCGGTGATGACCCAGTACCGAAACTACTACCTGTTCGACGCCTTCCGCCGCGAGCGCCTGGGCTTCAACCCCGACTGGTACCTCGACCGCATCTACGGCCGGTACCTGGGCACGCTGCGCACGATGATGCAGTTCTACGTGCTCGATAAGGGCTACTACGACGGCGCCGTCGACGATGCCTTCTGGACCTCGCCCGACGGCTACGGCCCGTACACGGTGGCCGTCACGCAGTCCTTCGACTTCCTTGGCGAGATGCTGATGATGCCCGAGCCCGGCAAGTACTTCGAGTACCTGGGCGATGACAACCGCACGAACTGGTACGTCGACAACTTCGCCGACGGCACGCCGGGCTTCACCCTTGGCCTCGATCGCGCGCGGTTCTTCAACACCACGTGGGAATACGACTCGGGGTACTTCTGGTACGAGCGGGTGCGGAACGTCGGCAGCTTCGTCGACAAGGTCGCGGCGCTGGCCGAGCTGACGGACCCCGAGACGTACTTCATCGGCAAGGACGTGGCGGCCGACCTGCGCGAGTTCTCGATCAACTACTGGCGGCTCTACCCGAAGCAGATGCTCGAGCTGTACGGCTCGCTGATGACCGACAGGTGGGATCGCATCGCGCCAACCTTCGACGGCACGGGCTTCAAGCACCGGCCGATCTCGGCGCCGACGACGGCCCTGCCCGCCAACTCGAGCCCGGTCGACCCGATGATTGGGTTCACGGTGCAGCTGTGGATGTCGAGCCTCGGTTCAGCGCTGATTCCGATGACCTTCGATCAGACGTTCTCGGACAGCGCGCGCATCTGGTTCGCGGGCAACGGGGCGCAGGTGAACTCCACCCTGCCGACGGTGACGTTCGCCGACCCGTACAGCGGGAAGACGTACACCGCGATCTCGTATTTGAGTGCGGGGGCCCAGACGGGTGTGTCGGCGCGGATGATTGCGCGCGCCAACGAGCTCAAGGGCCTGCTCGACCCGCAGGAGCCGACCACGACCGCCGCGCTCAAGAGCTACATCGAGCTCCTCGAGGCGCAACGGTCGATCAGCTCGGTCTACCAGGACCCGGTGTACTGAAGGCGCGGGTCAGGCGTCTGGGTCGTTGTCGAAGTACCCGGGCTGGTTCTTGCCGTTGAAGAGGAACCGCTTGCCGCTGCCTTGCGTGCCCATCGCGGCCGCCATGCGATCGGTGTCGGGAGTCCCTCGGGCGTGCGCACCTTCGCCGAGCCAGAGACGACGAACATCGCCTCCTCGTTCGTTCGGACGATCTTCATGGCCGATTTCTACCAATGGTATGTGACGGCGCAATGCCGCCGCCTGATCATGCGCTGGGTCCCGATCGCCAGCGCGCACTGGTGGTCGACCTCGCCCGCGTCGGCACCCGCAACCTGCCCGTCGAGCAGGTTGTGGAACAGCTGCTGAAGAAGGTGACCGAGGCGTTCGAGCTCTACGGTTGCCACATGCATCTGATCGAGGGCGACCACCTGGCCTTCGCGGGAAGCTTCGGTGGCGACGGCAACCCGGTCGACCTGCAGAAGCTGCGCAGGCTTCCCATCGACGAGTCGAACCTGTCGGGCACCGCGGTGCTGCGCTGCGCGACAATCACCTGTGCGGTCGAGAACTGGCCCGCGCTGACCCGGCCGTTGCTGGAGTCCCGCGGAATCAAGCACGGCGCCGCGCTGCCGCTGATGATGCATGACCGCCCGATTGGCAGCTTCTACGGCCTGCGGAAGATCGATCGCGGCTTCGGGGCCGACGAGCTCGAGCTGCTCGAAGCGTGCGCCGCCCACCTCGCCACCGCGATCGAGCACGCCCGCCTGCTGGAGCGCGAGAGGCGCCGATCGAAAGACCTCGAAGTGCAGCTCGAGGTCGGCCGCCTCGTCACCAGCTCGTTGAACCTCGATCAGATCCTCGAGGCCTCGGCGTCGCGCCTCGCGCGCATCGTCAATGCCTCGCATTCCTTTCTCTGGCTGCTACAGCCCGACGGAGTGCTGAAGGGCGTCGTCACCTCGGCCACCGAGCATCAGGAACACTTCCGGACGGTGCGGCTCGCACCGGACGCGCCGTCGCTGGCCGCGCGCGCAGTGCAGCAGGAAAGGCCGGTGCGAGAGCACGCGGCGATGGGCTCAGCGGTGGTGAACCAGGGGCTCAACGCGCGGTACCAGATGAAGAGCCTGGTCGCGCTGCCGCTGATGTTGCGCGGCGTACCGATGGGCGCCGCCGTCATCGGTGATGCCGAGAACCAGCGGGAGTGGACGGACGCCGAGGTCGAACGCGCCACCGTCATCGCGGCGCAGATCGCCGTCGCGATCGCGAACGCGCGGCTCTTCGAAGACTTGAAGAAGAGCTACGACCAGCTGGCCCAGACCCAGGTCGAGCTCGTGAAGCGCGAACGGCTCGCCGCCCTGGGTGAGCTCTCGGCCGTCGTCGCACACGAGGTCAGAAACCCGCTGGGCGTCATCTACAACTCGATGTCGGCGCTGAAGCGGATGCTGACCCCCAGCGGCGAATCGGCGCAGCTGTTCGAGATGATCAACGAAGAGGCCGAGCGCATCGACACCCTGGTCGCCGACCTGCTCGAGTTCGCGCGGCCGCACGCGCCCGAGCTGAAGCCCGAGCAACTGCCGAAAATCATCGCCGCCGCGCTGAAGGTGATCGAAGGCACGCACGGCGGAACCGGCGTGAAGATGGAGGTCGACGTCAGCGAAGGCTTCCCCAGGGTCCCCGTCGACGAACGGATGTTGCGGCAGGCGCTGCTCAACCTTCTCGCCAACGCGGTGCAGGCGATGCCGCGTGGCGGCGTGGTGCGGGTGAAGCTCTCGATCGAGGCACGAAGGGGCGCCCCCCACGCGCGCATCGACGTCGCCGACTCGGGGCCCGGCGTCCCGGCCGCGCTCACCGAGAGCGTCTTTCAGCCCTTCGTCACCACCAAGGCGACCGGCAGTGGCCTGGGCCTCGCGGTGGTGAAGCGCATCGTCGAAGCCCACCGCGGCGAAATCGCGCTCACCTCGGCCCCCGGACGCGGAGCGACCTTCACCGTCTGGCTTCCCGCTTAGCCTTTTTCCAGCGCGCGCAGCCTCACCATCTCGCGCTCGACCTGGTTGAGCAGGTCTCTTTCCTGCGAGTGCCACCGCGCCTTCGACGTATCGGCCAGCGTGCGCCGGGCGCGGGCCGCGATGTACTCGAGGTCCTCGATGGTGCCCCCCTGCGGCGGCGGAGGCGGGGTCGACGACGAGCCCACCGACTCAAACGGGCTGATGCGAAGCGCCCCGAGGTCGAGCACGAAATGGCCGCCATCGCGCCGCGCGGTGCCCACCCGAACGAGCTCCTGCGAGCCATCGGGCCGCGCCACTTCGATCACCACCGGCATGTCGATCGGCATCACTCGTCGTCTCCATGGCTGAAGTGGTGGCAGTGCGGCACGTGCACGTGCGGGACGTCGGTCAGGTATTCCTGCAGCGTCCAGATCGAGCCCGTGCTGAACCCCGGCCGGGCCAGCGGGTTGAAGATCGACGCGCTGGTCACCATGCCGCCCAGCGAACCGGTGGGTCCGCTCACGAGCCTCAGCGTGCAGCCCGCGAGGATGATGAACGGCTGCGGCGTCGCGTTCGACGACACGGTGCACGTGCCCTGCGCCACGTACGCGCCCTGCGGCAGGTCGAACTTCACGTAGAAGTTCTGCACCAGGCCGACGGGGAACATCACGTTGGTGAGCTCGAGACACGCGGTGGCGCGGCCGATGCGCTTGCGCTTCTCGTCGATGACTTTGCCTTTGCGCCGGCTGGTCTCGATGCTCCACAGGCTCGCGCCGAGCCGCACGTTCGAGCCGAAGGGCGACTGCGCGCAGACGGTCGGATCCACCGGCGTCGTCGGATCCTCCTCGCTGCGAAACACGTAGGTCACCTCGTCCGCCGAAGCGGCGAACGAGACCAGCAACACCAGACTGCAAAGGGCTGCTTTCATTGTTGGCTCCTCACTTCCACGAGATGAAGTAGTCGGCGTCCATCAGGCCAAACCTTTCTCCGCGCACGTTCACGTCCTGGCAGCCGAGCGCGCGCAGCACCGCGAGAAACACCCCCTCGTGGTACGCGTGCGGCATGAAGTCGCGGCGCACCTTGAAGATGCACGAGGTGTCCGACAGCACGACCGTCTCGCGCGTGCCGTAGCTCACCGCGGTCTTGTACGCAGTCGGCGCGGCGCGCATCAGCCGCTTGGCTTCGCCCGCCGAGACGGTGACCAGGGTCCGGCCCACGGGAGTGCCGAGGAAGTCGTCAATCGCCTGCTCGCCGATTCTGCGAATCGCGGCCTCGAAGCTGCGGCGAAGCGCAGCGTCGGACGACTGGGTCTGGATCAGCGCCGCCGCCTTGAACGCGGCAGGCAGAAAGGTGGCGATCGGGTAGTTGAAGAAGTCGACGTACTTCTTCTCGACCATCGTCGCGTGCACCTCGGCCTGCGCTTCGGGGCCCAGCAGCGCCTTCGTCGCCGACAGCACGCCGTTGAAGAACATGCCCTTGCAGGTGTCGTCTTCGGTCGCCGCGGCGAGCCGATCGCGCAGGTCAGAGATCGTCAAGTCCGGCGGGGCGATGATTCGCCGGTTCGGCAGCGGCGGGGTGGCAGTGGTTGCGGTAGCAAAGAAAGCCATCGTGCGTTCCTCCCTCAAACCCGGATGAGCTGCGCGCCGTAGTGAACGTTGGCGCCTGCGGCGGCGATGCAGATGAGCGCGTCGCTGCCGAGCGCGATGGTGCCTTTGCGAACGTCTTCCGACAGCGCCACCAGCATTCCTGCCGCCGAGCTGTTGCCGTAGTGCTGCACGGTGCTGGCGATCTGTTCCTGGCGCAGGCCGCTGAGCGACGCGAAACGATCGAGCACGCGCTTGTTCGGCTGGTGCAGGTAGTAGCGCTTGACGTCGCTGAGCCGCTCGAGCTGCGCGCCGCCGACGCCTTCGAGGCAGGTGCGCATGTGAATCGGGTAGCCGGTGGCGACCGCGTACCCGTTGACGACGAACGCGAAGTCGACGGGCTTCGCGCCCGCGAAGAGGAAGGGCTCGTCGGCGCCACCGCCGCGGCGAAGCACCAGCGGCTCGTGCGCGTTGCCGGACATCGACTCGAGAATGCCCCCGGCCCCGGTGCCGCCGCGAAGGATGATCGCCCCGGCTCCGTCGCCGAAGACGTACATCGAGAGGAAGCCCGAGAGGCGCTTGCCTTCGTCGAGCTCGAGCTCGTCGGAATAGACGCGGCGATCGATGAAGGCCGAGGCGAAGTTGCTGGCGACGACGGCGACGGTGCCCATCGCCTGGCTGCTGACGAGCTTGTTGACGAGATCGAGGACGTAGGGCGTGCCGCCGCAGCCGTCGTTGATCATGAAGGCCATTGCACCCGGGCGAAGGCCGAGGCGACGGTGAAGCTCCATCGCGTCGTGGTTGAAGTCGGGCTGGTCGGGGGTGCAGGTGATGAGGAAGAGGGCGTCGAGCTCGCCAGGAGCGACGTTGCCCATCTTCAGCGCGTCGCGAAGCGCGAGCTCGGACATGTCGCAGTTGGACTTCGGGCCGGACGCGGGCCTCACCGACCGGCCGCGCTCGGAGTCCACCTCGCAAAGGAAGCGCCGTTCGAGGATGCCCGTCTTCTCGCGGATGAGGTCCGCGCTCCACCCAGGGATGGCCCGCGACATCGTCTCGTTGCTCACGACCTGGCCCGGGGTGAAGTCTCCGACGCCGACGACCTTGACCGCTGTTGCCATGAAGCCTCCGTTGAGCCGGGCCTCACAGCAATTGCTCAACCAGCTCCAAGGGCTTGAATTTGTTTGGGGAGCAAGCCGAGTCAAACTTCAATCTTGAAGTCCTTCAGAGGGCGCGGGAGGAGTGAGCGCTACTAATCGCTGTGACTATCGATACTTCACATTTGAAGCTACGATATTTCAGTTCCGGCATGCGAAACGACACCATCGAGCGCAAATCGCTGTTCGTTCCGGTCATCTGCTCTCCGGAGCTGGATGGCTGTTGGTCGGTGAACGTGACGGAAGAAGGCATGGGGCTGGTGTCGCGGCCGAAGCGCGCGAGCGACGGGCCGACGGAAGGCGAGCAGGTGGACCTCGATTTCCCGCTGCCTTCGGGGGTGCGGATCAGGGTTCGCGGCGCAGTGCGGTGGCGGCACGAGTCGGCGCTGGGTGTTCGGTTCGAGGTGTTCGAAGGCAACGGGCAGCTCGAGCTGCGCCGCTTCCTCGCCGAGCATCGGCTGCGCGTCGTGGTCGCCGGCGCTCCGCGGGGCCTCGAACGCGCGCTCGAGCTCGCCTTTCGCACCGACGTGCAGCTGCTGTTCAGCTCGGATCCGTCTGAAGTCGAAACGCTGCTCGAGCGAGGCGACGTCGCGGCGGTGTTGTTGTGCGGCGACGATGACTACCAGGCGGTGGCGCTGGCCCAGCTGATCGAGAGCGCCTCGCAGGCCGCGACGCTGCACCTCGGCCGCCCGCCCGAGTTGAAGCCGCGGGTGGTGTTCGCGGCGAAGGCGCAGCCGGAGCTGCTGGTCGAGCTCTTCAACTCGATCGCGGTGGTTCAAGCGCTGCCGCCGGACGCGCCGGTGACGCAGTTGCGAGACGCGGTGCTGGCAGCGTGCCGGGCGCACTCGGTGCGGCTGCAGCAGCAGCGCATGTCGGTGGAGCTCGAGCGCATCCTTCGCGATCGCGCGCGGCCGGTGTTGTCGTCGGGCGAAGGCGTCGAAGGCCCGGGCTTTACGAGCGCGCGGATGAAAGAGGTGATCGCGTCGGTGCGGCAGGTCGCTCCGTACAAGGTGACGGTGCTGCTGCAGGGCGAGACGGGCACGGGCAAGGAGGTGCTCGCGCAGCGGCTGCACGGGTTGTCGCCGCGAAGCCGGGCGCCGTTCGTGGTGCAGGACTGCGGAGCGCTGCCCGAGACGCTGCTCGACAGCGAGCTCTTCGGCCACGTGAAGGGCGCTTTCACCAGCGCGGTGGCGGATCATCCGGGGCTCTTCGTGCTCGCGGATGGCGGCACGATCTTCCTCGACGAGATCGAGAACACGACGCCGAACCTGCAGGCGAAGCTGTTGCGGGTGATCGAGACGGGCGACGTGCGGCCGGTGGGCGGTACGATGGTGAGAAAGGTCGACGTGCGGGTCATCACCGCGAGCAACAAGCCGCTGGGAGCGGAGGTCGCGGCGGGAAACTTCCGGGCCGACCTCTACTACCGGCTCAACACGTTCATGGTCGACGTGCCGCGGCTGAAAGATCGCAAGGACGACGTGCTGCCGCTGGCGAGGTCTTTCATCGACGTCTTCAACCAGACGTTCGGCAAGTCGGCGCGGAACTTCACGAAGGAAGCGGAAGGGCTGCTGTTGGCGTGGGACTGGCCGGGCAATGTGCGCGAGCTGCGAAACGTGGTCGAGCGGGCAGTGCTGCTGTCGGCCCCGATGGAGTCCATCGAGCCCGCGCGCCTGCCCCCTGCCCTGCTGCAACAGCCCGCCGATTCGGGCGGCCGGTCATTTCGAGCGCAGCTGGCAGCGTTCGAGAAGGGGCTGATTCACGAGGCGCTGGGCCGCAACGCAGGCGTGGTGCGCCGGGCTGCGGCCGAGCTGGAAGTCGACGCCGTCACCCTCGCCCGCCGGGCGCGAAAGTTGGGGCTGATCGCGCGCTAGTTGATGATGCCCTGGCAGCTGCAGGCGCCCATCGCTCCGCAAAGCGCGCTCGACGTGCTGTTGAGGCACGCGAGACCCGTGCAGCAGGCCGACTGCGCGGAGCACGACTGGCCGAATGCCGAGCAGGTCGCCGGCTGGCAGGTGCCGCTGGTCGCTCCGCCGGCGACGAGACACGAGGTGCCCACACAGCAATCGGCGCTGGCGGTGCAGACGCCGCCGTTCGGCTGGCAGGCCACCTGCGGCGTGCACTTGCCAGCGGCGCAGATCTTCGAGCAGCACTCGGCCGAAGTGGCGCACGTGCCCGCATCGTTCGCGGTGCAGGTGGTGCCCGCGTCGACCACCGGAAGCTGGCAGATGCCCTGGTTGCATTGACCCGCGCAGCACGCGTCGCCGGCCGCACACACCGAGCCCAGCGGCTTGCAGCTCGAGCCCGTGCAGCGCAGGCCACCGTCGGCGCCCGGCACGCACGGCAGGCCTCCGCAGCACTGGTCCTTGAACTGGCAGGAAGCGCCTTCGGCGATGCAGCACGGCGCCTTGCCGGTGAAGCCCGTCGGGCACATCGCGCTGCCGCCACCGAAGCAGCGTGGAATGCCGGAGCTGTCGAGCTTGCAGCTGGACATCATGCCGTCGCAGCAGTTCTGCGAGGCGTTGATCTTGCCGCCGTCCGGTAGCACCGGAGCGCCGCAGATGTTGCCGACACCGTTGCACGACTGGCCATTGTCGCAGCGCTTGGTGCCTGGGTCACACTGCACCGAGCCGTTGGGGTTCACGCCGCCGCCACAGCACGCGTTGTCGTCGACGCAAGACGAGCCGGTGAGCCGGCAACCGCCCGCGGGCAGACAGACAGAGACGCCCGAGCCCGGGTTGAAGCAGATGCGCGAGCAACAGTTCGTGCCGCTGGTGCAGGGATTTCCTTCCTGGGTGCAGCCGCCACCGCCACCACCGGTGACCGAGAGGCACCGGCCGGCGCCGCCGTCTTGAACGCTGCAGGCGCTGCCGCAGCACTGCGCGTTGTTGTTGCAGAGGTCGCCGTTGGGCTGGCAGTAGTAGGCCTTGGCGCAGACGCCGCCGATGCAGTTGGTCGAGCAGCAGTCGCTTCCATTTCCGCAGGCCTGGCCGAGCACGCGGCAGGATCCTCCGGCGAGCGCCTGACACGCTCCGGCCGTACAGGTCTGGGTGCAGCACTCCCCGCCGGTGGCGCAGGTCGCCCCGGTGTCCTTGCACGCCGAGCCGCACTTGCCCCCGACGCAGCTGTTGCTGCAGCACTGAACGTTCTGCGTGCACGCGGCCCCCTGCGTCGCGCAGAAGGTCGAGCCGGTACACACCGAGTTCGTGCAGGGTCCGTCGCAACACGACTTCGAGTCGATGCACGCCCGCCCAGCGAGCGAGCACGTGCCGCCATCGGGAAGGGTGCCGCCGCCGTCGGTGAAGACGAACCCATCACCGCCACCGGTGCCCCCGCTGCCTCCACCGCTGCCGCCGCCATCTACGAACGGGGTCGGGGTTCCACACTGACAGCCCGCGATCAGCAGGCAGGTGGTCGCGACAAGCAGGTGTTTCATCATTGAGGAGCTCCCCCAGCGTGGTGGACCGTCGACGGTACCTCGGCCCGAAGAGGGAAAGTATCGCCCACCCTTCGCCCGCGCGTTGACATCATTCCAGAGGGCACGTAAACCCCGCCCGAACTCGGGAAGTGGCTCAGCCTGGTAGAGCACTTGGTTCGGGACCAAGGGGTCGCAGGTTCAAATCCTGTCTTCCCGACAGTTTGAAGGCCCGGATGTTGTTGGGGAAACCCTTCGGCATCCGGGCCTTCGTTTTTGGGGCTCCCAGGGTTTAGGAGCAAGGTAGGAGCAAGCGGAACAGGATCTGGCTCAGCGGAGGCCTCCTGCTCCGCCGGCTTGGTCTGCTGAGCTGGCGTCCGGCCCAGGCCGAGCGAGAGCCGGTTCACTCCACGGCGGATGTCTTCCACGTCGAGGTGACCGTCGGTCTCGGTCGTCGGCGCCGG